>NZ_JBIAGW010000009.1:0-320921 GCF_042869955.1 Streptomyces sp. NPDC006691 | reverse complement strand
ACGCCCGGTTACATTCCGAACCCGGAAGCTAAGCCTTTCAGCGCCGATGGTACTGCAGGGGGGACCCTGTGGGAGAGTAGGACGCCGCCGAACAAATCTTCAACGCTGGTCCCTGAACTTCGGTTCAGGGGCCAGCGTTTTTTTGTGCCCGCTCACCTGGTGTTCATGTGGCAAGAGGAAGATCCGCTGTCATGGGAATGACAGGAGCGCTCAAGTCTGCCGGTGTCGCGACCGGCGACGAGGTGATCGTGCCGGCCTACGACACCGCCGAGTCGGCCCTGGCCGTCGTCGCCGCCGGGGCCGTTCCGGTGTTCGCCGACATCGACCCGTCGACGTACTGCCTGGACCTGGACGCCGTCGGGCGGGCCGTCACATCACGGACCGCCGCTGTCGTACTCGTACGCCGCTTCGGATATCCCGCAGATGGCGGGCGGTTCGCCGAACTGGCAGCAGGGCGCGGGGTGTTGCTCATCGAGGCCGAGGACCACGAGGGACTCGGCGGGGACGTGGCCCAACGCCGGGAGCACGCGGGGTATTTGGACCGGCGGCTCATCGGAGTGGAGACGCCCGCGCCCGCCGAGGGGCATCGCTATCAGCGGTACGTCGTGCGGGTACCCGGCAACGGCCGGCCCGATCGGGACGCGTTCGCGCGGATGTTGCGGCGGCGCGGGGTCGCGTGCGAGGTGCCCGTGCCCATTCCCGTCCACCGGATGCGGGAGTTCAGGCGAGACGGGCTGAGCCTTGCCGCGACCGAGCGGGCCGCGGACGAGACACTGGCGCTGCCCTCGCTCGATGGGCTTTCCCCGGCGGAATTGCGGCGGTTGGTCTCCGTCTGCAACGCACTGGGCGGGCTGCTGCAACCCGCCTAGCGGCAAGCGCCGGGCGCGGTTCGGAACACCGTCTGATTCGGGGTATGCTTTATCTCGTTGGTGAGGGGGAAACCCCGAAACGACAACAGGCCCCTATAGCTCAGTCGGTAGAGCGTCTCCATGGTAAGGAGAAGGTCTGCGGTTCGATTCCGCATGGGGGCTCAGAACATCGAAAGGCCCCGCCCTCCGGGCGGGGCCTTTCGCGTTCCCGGGTGCCCCTCCGGGGCTAGCGCTTGGCCTGCTCGGGGATGCGCAGGGACAGGATCGCCATGTCATCGGATGCCGGTTCGGCGGCGAACCGCTCGACCGCACGCAGGACCCGTGCCGCGACCGCGCCCGCCGTCAGACCCGTACACGTGGCCAGCACGTCGGTGAGGCCGTCGTCGCCCAGCATGCGGGTGCCCTCGCGGCGTTCGGTGATGCCGTCGGTCACACAGAGCAGGACGTCGCCCGGGTCGAGGGTGATCGTCTGCTCGTACAGCTCCAGGTCCTCCATCACGCCTAGCAGCGGCTGCGGGTCGGCGGCCGGCTCGACCGTGCCGTTCTGGCGCAGGCGCAGGGGCAGCGGATGGCCGGCGCAGACGACCTTGAGGATGGCGCTGCCGTCCTCCTGGGGCCACAACTCCCCGTAGAGGAGGGTGAGGAAGCGGCTGCGGGCGCCCTCGTCGAGGATCGCCGCGTTCAGGCGTTCCAGGACCGCGGGCCCGCCGAAGCCCTCACGGGCCAGCAGGCGCAGGGCGTGCCGGGCGAGGCCGGTCACCGCGGCGGCCTCCGGGCCCGTACCGCACACGTCCCCGATGGCGAAGCCGTACGCGCCGTCGCGGATCGGGAACAGGTCGTAGAAGTCGCCGCCCACCTCGTTGCCCTCGCCGGCCGCGCGGTAGATCACCTCGACCTCGACGCCCGGGATCTGCGGCAGGCCCGGCGGCAGCAGGGAGCGCTGGAGGGAGCGGCTGATCGCCATGCGTTCCGAATACAGGCGTGCGTTGTCGAGGGCGAGGGCAGCCCGGCGCGAGAGGTCCTCGGCGAGTTCGAGGATCTCCTGGCGGAAGTGGTCGTCCGACGGCTTGCCCAGGGTCAGCATGCCGATCACGCGGTTGCGGGCCACCAGCGGCAACACGACCGTCTCGCCGCCGACCGCGGCCGCCGTCGACAACGTGGTGCCGAGGCTGCTGCCGGTGAGCGGGCCGCCGGAGCGGCCGAAGTCACGCATCGAGACGCGGACCGCGGCCTGGTGGGCGGCCTCGCCCGGCGCGGTCCAGACGCGGGCACCGGGGGTGGGCACCGGCTCCGGCGGGCTGATCTTGGACAGGAGGGCCTTGAGGCCGTCGATGCGTTCCTCGTCCTCGTGCAGGACATAGGAGAGGTAGGGATCCGATGCCTGGTCGGCGATGGTGTAGACGGCGCACCAGGTGGCCAGGGTGGGCACGGTCATCTGGGCCATCAGGGCCAGCGTCTGATCGCGGTCCAGGGTGCCGGCCAGGAGGTCGGAGGCCTCGACGAGGAAGCTCAGGGAGCCTCGGCGCAGGCGTTCCAGCTCGCCCAGGCGGGCCGATTCGACGGCGAGCGCGATGCGGTCGGCGGCGAACTGGAGGCGCAGCGCCTCCTCGTTGGAGTACCGGCCGGGGGATTCGGCCGCGACGCCGAGCGACCCCGTCAGGCGGCCCTCGACCTTGAGGGGGACGGTGACGACCGAGCGCATCCCGGTGCTCTCCAGGAGCGGCACCGCGCCGGGCACCGCCGCGAGGTCCTCGTGGACGGCGGGCATCCGCGCCGAGCCGTAGCGGCCGGTGCCGGCTTCGACGGGGACGCGGGCGAACCGCTGACGCGCCGAGGGCAGGCCGGTGGTGGCGCGGACCTCCAGCTCGGTCTCGTCGTCGGTGGCGAGCAGCAGGAACGCCGAGTCGCCGTCCAGCATGTCGCGGGCGCGTTCCACGGTGCGCTGGAGCAGGCCGTCGAGGTCATCGGGGGCGGGGGAGCCGATGAAGACCTCGAACGGGTCGACGTTGCGGCTGTCCCCCAACGTGCCCGGATCGGCGGCGGGTTGACGCGCCGGTGTCTGCAACACGGCCCGCTCGTCGTCGCGTACGAGCAGACAGACGGTGGACGGCTCGCCCTCGGTGTCGCGGACCCGCAGGTGCGAGGCGTACACCGGGACCACGCGCCCGTCGGCCCCTCTTATCCCGTACGTGCCTTCCCAGCGCGAGAGTTGGAGGGCCTCGACGATGCCGGTGGACGTGCCGGGGGTGTGCGGCCAGGCCGCGAAGTCGGTGAGGGCCTTGCCGGTGACCTGCTCGGCGGGGTAGCCGAACAGCTCCTCGGCATCCTCGTTCCAGGCGCGTACGGCACCCGCGCGGTCGATCTGCACGACGGCGACGCGGACCCTGCCGTCGGTGACCGGCAGCAGCGCGGTCGGCAGGGCGGGACCGGCCGAGCGGGTGCCGACCGGGCGGTTGGGGAGGTCGAGTTGGAACCAGACGGTCTTCCTCGTCGGCGTGTACTCGACGCCCCAGCGCGAGGCGAGGGCCGCGCACAGCAGCAGGCCGCGGCCGTTCTCGCGGTCGGGGCCCGCGATGTCGGCGGGCGAGCCGAGCAGCGGAACCTCACGTTCGGGATAGCGGTCGGCCACTTCGACGCGTACGCCGTCGTCCGAACGCAGGCACAGCACATCGGCCTTGGTGCCGGCGTGGACGACCGCGTTGGTGACGAGCTCACTGGTGAGGACCACCGCGTCGTCGACGACATCGGCGTACCCCCAGCCCTGGAGGGTGTCGCGGACGAAGGCGCGGGCGGTCGCGACCGACCGCCCGACAGGGTCGAAGCTGGCTGCCGCCCGCGCGGTGATCACAGAACTCCTCGTACGCGTCTCGACGCCCGGATCTCCTTGCCGGGGCTCCGGAACGTGCCCTCCGGGAATCAACAGTCCCACGTCGGCCCGCCCCCTCCGGTGTCCCGTGGTCGTCCTTTGTGCCGCCCGCCCCAAGCTTTACCGAGCAAAGGGGACGAACCACCCCTTGCCGGGCGGACCGGGGCGGTTGGACAGCCGGAAGCCAGGTTACTTACCTTCGCTGTCCGAACGGATGCCGGTCACCGGTGTTTCCGCCCTCCGTGGGCGGGGACGGATATGCGAAGCTGCCGAACTGTTATGGCCTGGTTCGGCCATGGTGAAACACTGGGCATGCTTTGGGAGACAGCCCGGGCAGTGCGGTCAACCCTTGCGGGAGGGACACGGTGGAGTCTGGCGCAGCAGCGCGGGGCGTAAGCACGCGCGCGAAAGACGATCAGTCCCGGACTCAACAGGCCCGGAGTCACAAGCAGCGGGGAGGCAACGGGACCACCGAGGTCGACACGGCCGCCCTGCAACGACTGCTCGTCGCCCTCGCCTCGATGCGGGACGGAAACTTCCGCAAACGCCTGACGGTGTCGGGCGACGGGGTGATGACGGAGATCGCCGCCGTCTTCAACGAGGTCGCGGACCGCAACCTGCATCTGACCGGGGAGATCGCCCGGGTGCGCAGGATGGTGGGGCGCGAGGGGAAGCTGACCGAGCGCCTGGAGAACGGCGCCTGCGAGGGCTCCTGGGCGACCGCGATCGACGCCTCCAACGCGCTCGTCGACGACCTCGCGCGCCCCGTCTCCGAGGTCGGGCGGGTCCTCTCCGCGGTCGCCGACGGCGATCTCGAACAGCGCATGGACCTGCGCTCGCACGGCAGCGACGGCGCCGAGCGGCCGCTGCGCGGCGAGTTCCTCAAGGTCGGCCGGACCGTCAACAACCTCGTCGACCAGCTCTCGGCGTTCACCGACGAGGTGACCCGGGTCGCCCTCGAAGTGGGCACGGAGGGCAAGCTCGGCGGCCAGGCCCAGGTACGCGGAATGTCCGGTTCCTGGAAGGATCTGACGGATTCCGTCAACACGATGGCGTACCGGCTGACGGCCCAGGTACGTGATATTGCTCTCGTCACCACGGCCGTCGCCAAGGGTGATCTCTCCCGCAAGGTCACCGTGCACGTGGCCGGCGAGATGCTCCAGCTGAAGAACACCGTCAACACGATGGTCGACCAGCTGTCCTCCTTCTCCTCGGAGGTGACCCGCGTCGCTCGCGAGGTCGGCACCGAGGGCGAACTCGGCGGGCAGGCGCAGGTGCCGGGCGTGGCCGGGGTGTGGAAGGACCTCACCGACTCCGTCAACGTGATGGCGACGAACCTGACCGCGCAGGTGCGCGGCATCGCCCAGGTCACCACGGCCGTCGCCAACGGCGACCTGTCGCAGAAGGTCACCGTGAACGCGCGCGGCGAGGTCGCGCAGCTCGCGGAGACCATCAACCAGATGACCGAGACGCTGCGCACGTTCGCGGACGAGGTCACCCGGGTCGCCAACGAGGTCGGCGCGGAGGGCCTGCTCGGCGGGCAGGCCCAGGTACCGGGGGCCGCCGGCACGTGGAAGGACCTCACGGACTCCGTCAACACCGTCTTTCGCAACCTGACGACGCAGGTGCGGGACATCGCGCAGGTGACGACGGCCGTCGCCAGCGGCGACATGAGCCAGAAGGTCACGGTCGACGTGGCCGGCGAGATGCTGGAGCTGAAGAACACCGTCAACACGATGGTCGACCAGCTCCAGTCGTTCGGCTCCGAGGTCACCCGCGTCGCCCGCGAGGTCGGCATCGAGGGCCGCCTCGGCGGACAGGCCGAGGTGCCGGGCGCGGCCGGCACGTGGAAGGACCTCACCGACTCCGTCAACACCGCCTTCCGCAACCTGACCGGCCAGGTCCGCGACATCGCCCAGGTGACCACCGCGGTCGCCAACGGCGACCTGTCGCAGAAGGTCACCGTGGACGTCGCGGGCGAGATGCTGGAGCTGAAGAACACCGTCAACACGATGGTGGCGCAGCTCTCCTCGTTCGCCGACCAGGTCACGCGGATGGCGCGGGACGTGGGCACCGAGGGCCGGCTCGGCGGGCAGGCGCGCGTCGACGGCGTGTCCGGCACCTGGAAGGAGCTCACCGACTCCGTCAACTTCATGGCGGGCAACCTGACGTCCCAGGTGCGTCAGATCGCCCAGGTGACCACGGCCGTGGCCCGCGGCGACCTGTCCCAGAAGATCGACGTGGACGCCCGCGGCGAGATGCTGGAACTGAAGAACACCATCAACACGATGGTCGACCAGCTCTCCGCCTTCGCCGAGCAGGTCACCCGCGTCGCCCGCGAGGTCGGCACCGACGGTCGGCTCGGCGGCCAGGCCCAGGTGCCCGGCGTCGCCGGTGTGTGGCGCGACCTGACCGACTCCGTGAACGGCATGGCCGGCAACCTCACCGCCCAGGTCCGCAACATCGCCCAGGTCGCCACCGCCGTCGCCCGCGGCGACCTCTCCCAGAAGATCGACGTGGACGCCCGCGGCGAGATCCTGGAGCTCAAGAACACGCTCAACACGATGGTCGACCAGCTGTCCAACTTCGCCGAGCAGGTCACCCGCGTCGCCCGCGAGGTCGGCACCGAAGGCATCCTGGGCGGCCAGGCCGAGGTGCAGGGCGTGTCCGGCACCTGGAAGGACCTCACCCAGTCCGTCAACTCCATGGCGAACAACCTGACGTCGCAGGTACGCAACATCGCCGAGGTGACCACCGCGGTCGCCGAGGGCGACCTCTCCAAGAAGATCACCGTCGACTCCAAGGGCGAGATCCTGGAGCTGGTCACGACCGTCAACACCATGGTCGACCAGCTGTCCAACTTCGCCGACGAGGTCACCCGCGTCGCCCGCGAAGTGGGCACCGAGGGCATCCTCGGCGGGCAGGCCCGGGTGCGGGGCGTCACCGGCATCTGGAAGGACCTCAGCGAGAACGTCAACCTGATGGCCGCGAACCTGACGACCCAGGTCCGCAACATCTCCCGGGTCTCGGCGGCCGTCGCCAACGGAGACCTCACCAAGAAGGTGACCGTCGAGGCGCGCGGCGAGGTCGCCGAACTCGCCGACACCGTCAACACGATGGTCACGACGCTGTCCTCGTTCGCCGAGCAGGTCACCAAGGTGGCCCGCGAGGTGGGCACCGACGGCATCCTCGGCGGCCAGGCCCGCGTACCCGGCGTCTCCGGCACGTGGAAGGACCTCACCGAGTCGGTGAACTCCATGGCCGACAACCTCACCGGCCAGGTCCGCCAGATCGCCACCGTCACCACCGCCATCGCCCAGGGCGATCTCACCAAGAAGATCGACATCGATGCGCGCGGTGAGATCCAGGAACTCAAGAACACCATCAACACGATGGTCGACCAGCTGTCCTCGTTCGGCCAGGAAGTCACCCGGGTCGCCCGCGAGGTGGGCACCGAGGGCCAGTTGGGCGGCCACGCCCGCGTCCGCGACGTCGACGGGACCTGGCGCGACCTCACCGAGTCGGTGAACGAGATGGCCGGGAACCTGACCCGGCAGGTCCGCGCGATCGCGGCCGTCGCGACCGCGGTGACCCGCGGCGACCTCAACCTGAAGATCGACGTGGACGCGGCCGGCGAGATCCAGGCCCTCCAGGACAACATCAACACGATGATCGCCAACCTGCGCGACACCACCGTCGCCAACAAGGAACAGGACTGGCTCAAGGGCAACCTCGCCCGCATCTCCGGCCTCATGCAGGGCCGCCGCGACCTCGACGACGTCGCCTCCCTGATCATGACCGAGCTCACCCCGGTCGTCTCCGCGCAGCACGGCGCGTTCTTCCTCGCCATGCCGACCGGGGGCGCCCCCGAGGTCAGCGCGGCCGGCGACGGCTCGTACGAGCTGCGGATGCGCGGGAGTTACGGATACTCGGCCGGCTCCATGCCGACCTCCTTCCGGCCCGGCGAGACCCTCATCGGCACCGCCGCCGAGGAGAAGCGGACCATCCTGGTCGAGAACGTCCCGCCCGGCTACCTCAAGATCTCCTCCGGGCTCGGCGAAGCGCCGCCCGCCCATGTGATCGTGCTGCCCGTCCTGTTCGAGGGCAAGGTCCTCGGCGTGATCGAACTGGCCTCGTTCCAGCCGTTCACCCACATCCAGAAGGACTTCCTCAACCAGATCGCCGAGATGATCGCGACCAGCGTCAACACCATCTCCGTCAACTCCAAGACCGAGGTCCTGCTCAAGCAGTCCCAGGAACTCACCGAGCAACTGCGCGAACGCAGCGCCGAGTTGGAGAACCGCCAGCGCGCCCTCCAGGCATCCAACGCCGAACTGGAGGAGAAGGCCGAGCTGTTGGCCCAGCAGAACCGGGACATCGAGGTCAAGAACACCGAGATCGAGGAAGCCCGCCAGGTCCTGGAGGAGCGCGCCGAACAGCTCGCCGTCTCCATGCGCTACAAGTCCGAGTTCCTCGCCAACATGTCCCACGAGCTGCGCACCCCGCTCAACTCCCTCCTGATCCTCGCCAAGTTGCTCGCCGACAACGCCGAGGGCAACCTCTCGCCCAAGCAGGTCGAGTTCGCCGAAACGATCCACGGTGCGGGTTCCGACCTGCTCCAGCTGATCAACGACATCCTCGACCTGTCCAAGGTCGAGGCCGGCAAGATGGACGTCTCACCCACCCGCATCGCGCTCGTCCAGCTCGTCGACTACGTCGAAGCCACCTTCCGCCCGCTCACCGCGGAAAAGGGCCTCGACTTCTCCGTCCGGGTCTCGCCCGAACTGCCCGCCACCCTCCACACCGACGAACAGCGCCTCCTGCAAGTGCTGCGCAACCTGCTGTCCAACGCGGTCAAGTTCACCGACAGCGGCGCCGTCGAACTCGTCATCCGCCCCGCCGGAACCGACGTACCCAACGCCATTCGCGAACAGCTCCTGGAAGCCGGCTCGCTGCGCGACGCCGACTCCGACCTCATCGCGTTCTCCGTCACCGACACCGGCATCGGCATCGCGGCCAGCAAGATGCGCGTCATCTTCGAAGCGTTCAAACAGGCCGACGGCACCACCAGCCGCAAATACGGCGGCACCGGACTCGGCCTGTCCATCAGCCGCGAGATCGCCCGCCTGCTCGGCGGCGAGATCCACGCGGCCAGCGAACCGGGCCGCGGCTCCACCTTCACCCTCTATCTCCCGCTCCACCTCAGCGAGTTGCCCTCCCAGGGCTATCCGCAGCTCGCCCCCGGCGGCATGGAAGCCGCGGCCGGCCTCGCCATCGAAGCCGCCGCGCGCCCCGAGCCGGAGCCCCACCACGACGCCGGCGGCACCGGCCACGGCACCACCCAGCCCGCGACCGCCGGCCTGTTCCGCAGGCGCCGCAAGGCACTCGGCGGCGACGGCCACCAGGAGGCCGCGCCCACCGGGCAGCCCCAGGCGCAGAGCTGGGAGGAGGACGAGGCCGAGCGCACGCCCGCCAAGGCGTTCCACTTCGGCGGCGAGAAGGTCCTGATCGTCGACGACGACGTACGCAACGTCTTCGCGCTCACCAGCGTCCTGGAACAGCACGGTCTTTCGGTGCTGTACGCGGAGAACGGGCGCGAGGGCATCGAGGTCCTCGAACAGCACGAGGACACCGCGGTCGTCCTGATGGACATCATGATGCCGGAGATGGACGGCTACGCGACGACGTCCGCGATCCGGCGCATGCCCCAGTTCGCGGGCCTGCCCATCGTCGCCCTCACCGCGAAGGCGATGAAGGGGGACCGCGAGAAGGCCATCGAGTCCGGCGCCTCCGACTACGTGACCAAGCCCGTCGACCCCGACCATCTGCTCTCCGTCATGGAGCAGTGGATGCGAGGAAAGTGACCGCCCACCGCCCGCGGGGCCGGGCGCTGCTGACGCACTGTGGCCGAGGACGTGTGAGGCGACGGTATTCGGGGAACCTTCTGGTCTCCCACTACGTTTCTGCTACGTGCACAGTGACATCGCAGTGACAGGGTGTGGCGACAGGCGGGGTGCGGCTACCATGACCGGCACAAGGACGGGCGACGCAAGGGAGTCGTCCCCTGGGGCGGCGCCCGGTGCACTGCCGGGGCGAGGAGGACGGGCCATGGTGCAGAAGGCCAAGATCCTCCTGGTCGATGACCGGCCGGAGAATCTGCTGGCGCTGGAGGCCATCCTCTCTGCGCTCGATCAGACACTGGTGCGGGCATCGTCAGGGGAGGAAGCGCTCAAAGCGCTACTGACGGACGATTTCGCGGTCATTCTGCTGGACGTCCAGATGCCCGGAATGGACGGGTTCGAGACCGCCGCGCACATCAAAAGGCGCGAACGCACACGAGACATCCCGATCATCTTCCTCACGGCCATCAACCACGGCCCCCACCACACCTTCCGCGGATACGCGGCAGGCGCCGTGGACTACATCTCGAAGCCGTTCGACCCCTGGGTGCTCCGCGCCAAGGTGTCGGTCTTTGTCGAGCTGTACATGAAGAACTGCCAACTGCGCGAACAAGCCGCCCTGCTCCGCCTCCAACTCGAAGGCGGCACCCACGGCAGCGGCGCCGCCAAGGAATCCGCCGGCCTGCTCGCCGAACTCTCCGCGCGCCTCGCGGCAGTTGAGGAACAGGCCGAAGCGCTCTCCAAACAACTGGACGACGACTCCGCCGACGCCGCGGCCGTCGCCACCGCCGCCCACCTGGAGCGCAAGCTCACCGGGCTGCGCCGCGCACTGGACGCCCTGGAGCCCGGCACCGGCGGCGCGCCCACCCTCCCCTCCCAGAACTGACCGCCCGACACCTGACGCCACGTCCCCCTGACGTGGCGTCAGCAACCGTGCGGCGTACGACACGGACGGGTGAAGCCGTAGGCACACGTGTCCACCGCCGCCGACCCAGGTAACCTCAGCACCATGGCCTCACGTACGTCCGGCAAGGGTTCCCAGGGCACGGCGGGCACCGCGAAGCGCACCGGCCGTACCCCGGCGAAGAAGGCTGCGCCCGCGAAGAAAGCCACCGCCCCCAAAGCGCCCGCCAAGAAGACAGCGCCCAAAAAAGCACCCGCGAGGAAAGCGGCCGCCCCCCGGCCCGCCCCCAAAGCCGCACCCTCCCCGACCGGCGGCCTCTACCGCCTCGCCCGCGCCGTCTGGCTCGGCGCCGCCCACACCGTCGGAGCCATGTTCCGCGGCATAGGACGCGGAGCCAAAGGACTCGACCCCGCCCACCGCAAGGACGGCGTCGCCCTCCTGCTCCTCGGCCTCGCACTCATCGTCGCCGCCGGCACCTGGTCCAACCTGCGCGGCCCCGTCGGCGACCTCGTACAAATGCTGGTCACCGGCGCCTTCGGCCGCCTCGACGTCGTCGTACCGCTGCTCCTCGGCGCCATCGCGATCCGCCTCATCCTCTATCCCGAAAAGCCCGAGGCCAACGGGCGCATCGTGATCGGACTGTCCGCCCTCACCCTCGGCGTCCTCGGCCAGGTCCACATCGCCTGCGGCTCACCCGGCCGCAACGACGGCACCGACGCCATGCAGGACGCCGGCGGCCTCATCGGCTGGAGCGCCTCCAAACCCCTCGAATTCACCCTCGGCGACGTCCTCGCCGTCCCCATGCTCGTCCTGCTCACCGTCTTCGGACTGCTCGTCGTCACCGCCACCCCCGTCAACGCCATCCCCCAACGGCTGCGCCTGCTCGGCGTCAAACTCGGCGTCCTCGAACCGCTGCCCGGCGACGCCGCCGAGGACGAGACGTACGACGACGAATGGCTTGACGACGAACCCGCCCCCCGCACCCGGCGCCGCCCCGCCACCCCCGCCGCGCACGACCCCGCATGGGCCGAGCAGGAAGCGCTCACCCGCCGCCGGGGCCGCGGACCCCGACGAGGCTCCGTACAGCCGGCGTTCGAGAACGGACTCGACCCCGTCGACGTGGCCGCCGCCGCGGCCGCGGCCCTCGACGGCGCCGTCATGAACGGACTGCCGCCCTCACCCGTCGTCGCCGACCTCACCCAGGGCGTCACCGGCGAACGCGACAGGGAACCAAGCGAAGCCACCCCGCTGCCCACCGCCCGGACCGCCCAGACCACCACCCCCGAAACCGCGGCCCCCGCCAAGGCGGCACCCAAGGCCACACCCGGCGCGCCCCCCGTCGTCCCCGACCTGACCAAGCCGCCGCGCGACACCACCGAAGCCCTGCCCCCGCGCGCCGAACAGCTCCAGCTCGCCGGGGACATCACCTACGCGCTGCCCTCCCTCGACCTCCTGGAGAAGGGCGGCCCCGGCAAGACCCGCAGCGCCGCCAACGACGCCGTCGTCGCCTCGCTGCAGAACGTCTTCATGGAGTTCAAGGTCGACGCCAACGTCACCGGCTTCACCCGCGGCCCCACGGTCACCCGCTACGAGATCGAACTCGGCCCCGCCGTCAAGGTCGAGCGGATCACCGCCCTCGCCAAGAACATCGCCTACGCAGTCGCCAGCCCCGACGTACGGATCATCTCGCCGATCCCCGGCAAATCCGCGGTCGGCATCGAGATCCCCAACACCGACCGCGAAATGGTCAACCTCGGCGACGTGCTGCGCCTCGCGGACGCGGCCGAGGACGACCACCCGATGCTGGTCGCGCTCGGCAAGGACGTCGAGGGCGGCTACGTGATGGCCAACCTCGCCAAGATGCCGCACGTCCTGGTCGCCGGAGCCACCGGCTCCGGAAAGTCCTCCTGCATCAACTGCCTCATCACCTCCGTGATGGTCCGCGCCACCCCCGAAGACGTCCGCATGGTCCTCGTCGACCCCAAGCGGGTGGAACTGACCGCCTACGAGGGCATCCCGCACCTCATCACGCCGATCATCACCAACCCCAAACGGGCCGCCGAGGCGCTGCAATGGGTCGTGCGCGAGATGGACCTGCGCTACGACGACCTCGCCGCGTTCGGATTCCGCCACATCGACGACTTCAACGAGGCCATCCGCAACGGCAAGGTGAAACTGCCCGAGGGCAGCGAGCGCGAGCTGACGCCGTACCCGTACCTCCTGGTGATCGTCGACGAGCTCGCCGACCTGATGATGGTCGCGCCGCGCGACGTCGAGGACGCCATCGTCCGCATCACCCAGCTGGCCCGCGCCGCCGGCATCCACCTGGTGCTCGCCACCCAGCGGCCCTCCGTCGACGTCGTCACCGGTCTGATCAAGGCGAACGTGCCCTCACGGCTCGCGTTCGCGACGTCCTCGCTCGCCGACAGCCGCGTCATCCTCGACCAGCCGGGCGCCGAAAAGCTCATCGGCAAGGGCGACGGCCTCTTCCTGCCGATGGGCGCGAACAAACCGACCCGCCTCCAGGGCGCCTTCGTCACCGAGCACGAGATCGCGGCCGTCGTCCAGCACTGCAAGGACCAGATGGCCCCGGTCTTCCGGGACGACGTCACCGTCGGCACCAAGCAGAAGAAGGAGATCGACGAGGAGATCGGCGACGACCTCGACCTGCTGTGCCAGGCCGCCGAGCTGGTCGTCTCCACCCAGTTCGGCTCCACGTCGATGCTCCAGCGCAAGCTGCGCGTCGGCTTCGCCAAGGCCGGCCGGCTGATGGACCTCATGGAATCCCGCAACATCGTCGGCCCCAGCGAAGGCTCCAAGGCGCGTGACGTCCTGGTCAAACCGGACGAACTCGATGGAGTGCTGGCGGTGATCCGGGGGGAGGCTCCCTGAGTGTGCGGGAGCGCGGGCGCGGCGGTCGCGGGCGGTCGGCGGACAGAATCCGTCGACTGTCATCGCGCTGTCAGCTGACAGATTCTGTCGTCGCCCCGCCTCCCGCTCCCCACCCCGAGCCGCCCCCCTCGCCGCCCCAGCAGCCCCCTGCGCCCCGCCCCCGACCCGTCGCCTGTCGGCCGACCGGCCCAAACAGCACTCGTACGGGATCCCCGAGCAACCGTTTCCCTTGGCCGTACGTCAAGTTGAGGGAAGCGTGGAAGCAAGCGTGGCCGCTGTTCCGTTCACCAGGGGCGCCGGCCATACCGATGGCGTACAAACTCCGCTCCACCGGTTGCCCCACTCTTTCGTACCCCCCCTAGACTGAACACCCAGCAGGTGGCTCACGCTCGAAAGGCGCCCCCGTGTCCATCGGCAACTCTCCCGAAGACGACCGGCCTTCGATCGAAGACGACGGGCCATCGATCGGTCGTGTCCTCCAGCAGGCCCGTATCGCCGCCGGACTGACGGTCGACGAGGTCAGTTCCGCCACCCGGGTGCGCATCCCCATCGTGCACGCGATCGAGGAGGACGACTTCTCGCGCTGCGGCGGCGATGTGTACGCGCGCGGACACATCCGCACGTTCGCCCAGGCCGTCGGCATCGACCCGGCCCCCCTGGTCGACCAGTACGACGCCGACCACGGCGGCCGTCCCGCGCCCACCCCCGCGGCCCCCCTGTTCGAGGCGGAACGTATCCGCCCCGAACCGCGCCGCCCCAACTGGACCGCCGCCATGGTCGCCGCCATCGTCGTGGTCGTCGGCTTCGTCGGCTTCACCATGTTCAGCGGCGGCAGCGACAAGAAGAGCGGCAGCTCCGTCGCCGAGGGTCCCGCCCAGCAGAAGCCCCCGGCCAAGTCGCCGTCCGCACCCGCCCCCTCCAAGCCGCCCGCCCCCAAGCCCACCCCGAACCCCTCCGACAGCGCGATCGCCGCCGTCCCCGCCGACAAGGTCACCGTCAAGGTCACCGCGGTCAACGACAAGAGCTGGATCTCCGCCAAGGACCACAACGGCAAGATGCTCTTCGACGGCCTGCTCCAGAAGGGCGAGGCCCAGACGTTCCAGGACGGCCAGCAGGTCGACCTGATCCTCGGCAACGCCGGGGCGATCGAGCTGTACGTCAACGGCAAGAAGATCGACAGCAAATTCGAGGACGGCCAGGTCGAGCGCCTGAGCTACACCAAGGGCGACCCGCAGGTCGGCTGAGCCCGCCCGGCCCACGACCCTCGCGGCGGGGGCGTGGGCCAGGACAAAGTAGTCTTGAGTCCATGCCCGAACGCCGCACCGTCGCCCTTGTCACTCTTGGCTGCGCCCGTAACGAGGTGGACTCGGAGGAGCTCGCAGGCCGCTTGGCAGCGGACGGCTGGGAGCTCGTCGAGGACGCATCGGACGCGGACGTCGCCGTCGTCAACACCTGCGGCTTCGTCGAAGCCGCCAAGAAGGACTCCGTCGACGCCCTCCTCGAAGCCAACGATCTGAAGGACCACGGCAGGACCCAGGCCGTCGTCGCGGTCGGCTGCATGGCCGAGCGGTACGGCAAGGACCTCGCCGAGGCGCTCCCCGAAGCCGACGGTGTCCTCGGCTTCGACGACTACGCCGACATCTCCGACCGCCTCCAGACCATCCTCAACGGCGGCATCCACGCCTCGCACACCCCCCGCGACCGGCGCAAGCTCCTGCCGATCAGCCCCGCCGAGCGCCAGAGCGCCCCCGACGTGGCCCTGCCCGGACACGCCCAGGACACCCCGCCCGAGGACCTCCCCGACGGCCTCGCGCCCGCCTCCGGGCCGCGCGCCCCGCTGCGCCGCCGGCTCGACACCAGCCCCGTCGCCTCCGTGAAGCTGGCCTCCGGCTGCGACCGCCGCTGCTCGTTCTGCGCCATCCCCTCCTTCCGCGGCTCGTTCATCTCGCGCCGCCCCAGCGACGTGCTCGGCGAGACCCGCTGGCTGGCCGAGCAGGGCGTCAAGGAGGTCATGCTGGTCTCCGAGAACAACACCTCCTACGGCAAGGACCTCGGCGACATCCGGCTCCTGGAGACGCTGCTGCCCGAGCTCGCCGCCGTCGACGGCATCGAGCGCGTCCGGGTCAGCTACCTCCAGCCCGCCGAGATGCGCCCCGGCCTCATCGACGTGCTGACCTCCACCGACAAGGTCGTGCCGTACTTCGACCTGTCCTTCCAGCACTCGGCGCCCGGCGTGCTGCGCGCGATGCGCCGCTTCGGCGACACCGACCGCTTCCTGGAGCTGCTCGACACCATCCGCGCCAAGGCCCCCACCGCCGGCGTGCGCTCCAACTTCATCGTCGGCTTCCCCGGCGAGACCGAGGCCGACTTCAAGGAGCTGGAACGCTTCCTCACCGCGGCCCGCCTCGACGCCATCGGCGTCTTCGGCTACTCCGACGAGGAAGGCACCGAAGCGGTCGGCTACGAGGACAAGCTGGACGCCGACACCATCGCCGAGCGCCTCGCCCACCTGTCGCGCCTGGCCGAGGAGCTCACCGCGCAGCGCGCCGAGGAACGCATCGGCGACACCGTGCGCGTCCTGGTCGAGAGCGTCGACGACGAGGACGGGGCGGTCGGCCGCGCCGAGCACCAGGCACCCGAGACCGACGGCCAGGTGACCTTCACCGAGAGCGCGGGCCTCGCGCCCGGCCGTATGGTCGAGGCCAAGGTCGTCGCCACCGAGGGCGTCGACCTCGTGGTCGAGTTGCTCGGCGGGGTTGAGGAGGCGGGCAGATGACCGGAGTCCCGGCATCGGCGGCGGGCGGTACCGGCCGGACGCCGGCGCCCGGCGGCAAGCTGGGCGCTGCGGCCGTCAACCAGGCCAGCCTCTGGAACATCGCCAACATCCTCACCATGATCCGGCTCGTGCTCGTGCCGGGCTTCGTCGTGCTGCTGCTCGCGGACGGCGGCTACGACCCGGCGATGCGGGCCTGGGCCTGGGCGGCCTTCGCCGTCGCCATGATCACCGACATCTTCGACGGACACCTGGCCCGCACCTACAACCTGGTCACCGACTTCGGGAAGATCGCCGACCCCATCGCCGACAAGGCGATCATGGGCTCCGCGCTGGTCTGCCTCTCGCTCCTCGGGGACCTGCCGTGGTGGGTCACCGGCGTCATCCTGTTCCGGGAACTCGGCATCACGCTCATGCGTTTCTGGGTCATCCGGCACGGAGTGATTCCGGCCAGCCGCGGCGGCAAGCTCAAGACCCTCGCCCAGGGCACCGCGACCGGCATGTACGTCCTGGCGCTCACCGGGCCGCTCGCCACCCTGCGGTTCTGGGTGATGGCGCTCGCCGTGGTGCTCACGGTCGTCACGGGGCTCGACTACGTGCGCCAGGCGGTCGTCCTGAGGCGCAAGGGGCTCGCCGCACAGCGCGAGGCCGCGGGATCCGCGTCGTGACCGAGGCGGCCCGGCTCCTGCGCCTGCTCACGGAGCGTGATGAGACGCTCGCCGTGGCGGAGTCCCTGACGGGTGGC
Organism: Streptomyces sp. NPDC006691; assembly: GCF_042869955.1. Classification (NCBI taxonomy): domain Bacteria; kingdom Bacillati; phylum Actinomycetota; class Actinomycetes; order Kitasatosporales; family Streptomycetaceae; genus Streptomyces; species Streptomyces sp. NPDC006691. Next base: position 303,972 of record NZ_JBIAGW010000009.1, on the reverse strand, counting down.
CTGGTGGCCGCCGAGCTGACGTCGGTGCCCGGCGCCTCACGCGTCTTCCGCGGCTCCGTCACGGCGTACGCCACCGAGCTCAAGCGGGACGTCCTGGGCGTCGACGGGACCCTTCTGGCGGAGCGCGGCGCGGTCGATCCCGAGGTCGCGCAGCAGATGGCGGCGGGGGTGCGCGAGATTCTCGGAGCGAGCTGGGGGATCGCGACCACGGGTGTGGCCGGACCCGAACCCCAGGACGGCCAGTCCGTCGGGACGGTATACGTTTCGGCCGTTGGCCCGGCGGGAGCGAAGAAAACCGTCGCATTGAGGTTGAACGGCGACCGGGCGGAAATTCGTAGGGAGAGTGTACGCAGCGTGCTCGAACTGCTCTCCAGTGAACTCCGCAAGGACGGGCGGGCACAGGATACGGAACAGAACGGGGGGATTTGATGTTTGCAGCCCTGAGTGAACACGACATCGCTCCCCGCACGGCCGCGGCGCGAGGCGGTACGGTGGGGCGTGAAGGATGCGGCTACGCGGTCCGAGGAGGGAGCCACCGATGATTCTGCTCCGTCGCCTGCTGGGTGACGTGCTGCGTCGGCAGCGCCAGCGCCAGGGCCGTACTCTGCGCGAAGTCTCCTCGTCCGCCCGAGTCTCACTCGGCTATCTCTCCGAGGTGGAGCGGGGGCAGAAGGAGGCATCCTCCGAGCTGCTCTCCGCGATCTGCGACGCGCTTGACGTACGGATGTCCGAGCTCATGCGCGAAGTGAGCGACGAGCTGGCCCTTGCCGAGCTCGCTGCCTCGGCGGCGGCGAGTGACCCGGTGCCGGTGCGTGCGCCGGTACGTCCGATGCTCAATTCGATCTCCGTGTCGTCGGTGACTGGTGTGCCGACGGAGCGGGTGACGATCAAGGCGCCCGCGGAAGCGGTGGACGTCGTCGCGGCCTGATCTTCAGGGCGCGCACCCAGGCTTGTACTGAGCCCCGGCCGGTCTCCACGACCGACCGGGGCTCAGCCCTGTCTCGGGGCCCTTCTCAGCCCTTTCCCAGCCCTTTTCCGGCGCGCCCGATTCGGGGCTTCTGTGGCAGGGTGGTAGGTGATCGCGCATACGTCCGCATATGTCGTACGGGTGTTCCCCCGTGCGCCGAGTCCGCGGGCGGTCCGCCCGTGGACCCGTGGAGGAAACGCATGTCCTACATCAAGAGCCCGCTGTCCGACGCCGACCTCAAGGCGGTCGGCGACGCGCTGCAGGGCGCTCTCGTCGACCTCGTGGACCTCGCCCTGGTCTCCAAGCAGGTCCACTGGAACGTGGTCGGCCCCCGCTTCCGGTCCGTCCACCTCCAGCTCGACGAGGTCGTCGACACCGCGCGACTGCACTCGGACACCGTCGCCGAGCGGGCCTCCGCCGTCGGCGTCAGCGCGGACGGGCGGGCTGCCACCGTCGCCAAGTCCAGCGCGATCGGCACCGTCCCCGACGGCTGGATCAAGGACACCGACGCCGTGAAGATCCTCGTCGACGGGCTCGGCGCGGTCATCGCCCGGATGCGCGAGCGCATCGACGCGACCGCCGACCCGGACCCCATCAGCCAGGACATCCTCATCGGCCTCACCGCCGACCTGGAGAAGCACGCCTGGATGTTCCAGGCCGAGACCGTCTGACGGCCCCGATGGACACCCAGGACGCCCAGGACACCACGGTGACGACCACGACCCGCCGCACGCGAATAGGCCGCGCGCGAATAGGCCGCGCGCGGGCCGGGTCGTACGCCGTGAAGCGCCGCGGGGGCAGCGGAGCGCGCCGGGCCTGCACCCGGTGCGCCCTCCCGGCGCCTTCCGCGGCGGTCTAGCGTCGGCCCGAGGAGGCAACCCCATGGCGGTGGCGGTGCGTTGGGTGCCCGCGCTGGTGGTAGCGGCGCTGTGGTGGTGGGCCGTGCTGCGCATGGCCCTGGTGCCCGGACAGACCGGGTTCGTCGAGGGCGCGATGGTCGCGGGCGGCTGGGGGCTGAGCCTGCTGCCCGTCCATGTGGCGTCCGCGGCGGCCGCGCGCCGCGAATCCGCCACGAAGCGGCCTACCAGGGCATGGAGACGCCGCCGTTCGGACGCAGGATCTGACCCGTCGTGAACGCCGAGGCGTCCGCCGCGAGATGCAGCACCGTCTGGGCGACGTCCTCCGGCTGCCCGAGCCTGCCGAGCGGCGAAAGGCGCAGCATCATCGACTCGATCTGCTCCTGCTGTTCGGCGGCGTGCTGCTCGGTCATGGGAGTACGGACCCAGCCGGGCGCGACGGCGTTGACGCGGATCCCGTGCGGGCCGAGCTCGGTGGCGAGCGTCCTGGTGAGCTGCACGACGGCGACCTTCGAGACGCTGTAGCAGAACAGGCCGGGCCGCGAGGAGTCCACCGCACCCGACGCCATGGTGACGATCGAGCCCCGGATGCGGTGCGCGATCATCACGCGGGCCGCCTCCTGGCAGGCGTGCAGCACGCCCCGGAAGTTGACGGCGAGCACCCGGTCCAGGTCGGCGTCCTCGGTGTCCAGGACCGAGCTGGTGTGCATGACGCCCGCGATCGCCGCCAGCACATGGACCGGGCCGGCCACCTCCAGCGCCGCCTTGACCTGCGCACGGTCCGACACGTCGAGCCGGTGGACGTGCGCGGTGCCGCCGGCCTTCACGATCAGTTCCCGCGTCTGGTCCAGGCCCGCCTCGTCGAGATCCGCGCAGTGCACCGCGGCACCCGCCTGAGCGAGCAGCAGGGCACTGGCCCGTCCGATCCCGCCCGCGGCGCCGGTGACGAAGGCGCTGCGGTCGCTGAGGTCGTACGCCATGAGGGGCATTCCCGGACCGTACGACCGGACCTGACGGGTCGTCAATAACCGTGCGCGGCGGCCTCGGAGGGGCCGTGACGACTCGGCTCCAGGTGTTGGCGCGCGGGCCCGGCGCTTGGCGCCTGGCGTTTGCTGCTCGGTGTTGGGTGCCCGGTGCCCGGAGCTCGGCCTCAAAGGGCGGGCGCGGGCTGGCACTTGGGGCACCAGTAGGTCGGGCGCTCCCGGCCCGAAGGGTCACGCTGCGCGGCGGTACGGATCGCGGTCCGGCAGCGCGGACACGGCCGGCCCGCCCGGCCGTAGACGTAGGTCTGACGGACCGGACGGTCCTTGTTGGCCTCCAGGAGCTGCTTGGACGTGGCGATCAGGCGTTCGGGCGCCGGGAACGCGCCGATCGCCAGCCAGGGCACGACCCGCAGCGCGAAGCAGATCTCCGACTTGAACACGTTGCCGACCCCGGCGAGGTTGCGCTGATCCAGCAGCGCGTCACCGATGGTGCGGGCCGGGTCGCGGACGAGGTTGCGCAGGGCGATCTCCGCGTCCCAGTCGGGGCCCAGCAGATCAGGACCGAGGTGACCGACCGCCTTCAACTCGTCCTTCGTACGCAGAAGTTCGAGGACGGGCAGCCGATAGCCGACGGCCGTGTGCCCGGCGTTCGCCAGGATCGCCCGGATCTGGTGGGAGGGCCCGCCGTTCCAGCGCTCGCCCGGCCGGTAGATCCGCCACGACCCGTCCATCCGCAGATGGGAGTGCAGGGTCAGGCCGCCCTCGATGCGTGTCAGAAGGTGCTTCCCGCGCGGTGTCACGTCCAGGACGGTGCGGCCCGTCAGATCCGCTGTGGCGAACCGGGGCACCCGCAGATCGGACCGCGTGAGCACCTCACCGGCCAGCGCCGTGTTGAGCCGCCGCGCGGCTTGATAGACGGTGTCGCCTTCGGGCATGGCTCCATTGTGCCGGGCCCGCCCCCTCACGGCGCGCCCGCTCCTGCCGGGCGAGGGCGGGGCGTGAGGGGGCGGGGGTGCGAGGGCTTGATGGCGAGGGCGAGGGCGAGGGAGCGCGGGGTGCGGGGTGGTGGGTGTGAGGCGCGGGGTGCGGGGTGCGGGGTGCGAAGCCCTGTTCTGACGTAGGCCCGCCCCGACACGGGCTCGGCCCGCCCCGACACGGGCTCGGCCCGCCCCGACACGGGCTCGGCCCGGCCCGTCCCGGACACGGGCCCGGCCCGTCCCGGCCGCGTGTGGCGCGCCCCAGCCCCGCCCCGGCACCATGCGCCCCCGTTCAGGGCCTCAGGCGCAGCCCCCTCGGGGTCGGGACGAAGCCTGCCGCCTCCAGAGGGCGGGCCAGGGGGGATGTCAGGGCGGGGTCGCCGTTGGCGCGCTCCACCGTGATCGTGCCGAGCCGGCCTGCCCGGGCCGCGCCGGCCAGTGCCCCGCAGGCCGCCGTCAGCGCCGGATCGTCCGGCTCCGCGGCCCAGGCGAGGAGCGATTTGCCGCCGCGCTCCAAATACAGCACCAGCTCCCCGTCGACCAGCACCACCAGGGAGCCCGCCTTGCGGCCCGGCTTGTGCCCGGCACCGCCCGGCGGCTCGGGCCAGGCCAGCGCGGCGCCGTAGGCATTGGCGGGGTCGGCCGCCGCCAGAACGAGCGCCTGCGGGGCGGTGTGCGCGTCCGCCCCTCGATCCCGGGCGGTCGCCGCGGCCCGCAGCCGGTCCACCGCACCGTCCATCGCGAACTGCGCCGCGCCCAGACCCTCGACCACATAGCCGCGCCGGGCCTGCCCGCTGTCCTCGAACGCGGCAAGGATCCGATACGTCGCCGAGAAACCGCCCTCGACGCCCTCGGCCTGCACCGCGCCCCGCGTCACCACACCGTGCCGGTCCAGCAGGCTGCGGGCCAGGGCGTGGGCGCGATGCGTGGGGTCGGGCTCGCGGGGCGCAAGCAGCGACCAGCGGCCCGAGACGGTCGGCGGGCCGCCGCGCGCGGCCGGGCGGGCCGACGCCGTCAACGTGCCGTACCGGCCGCGCGGCACCGGCCGTCTGGCGCGGTGGGCCGTCGAACCCGCCGTGCGACCCGAGCCGAGCAGCGCCCTCAGCGGCGCCAGGGTGTCGTTGGTGAGCCGCCCCGACCACGCCAAATCCCATACGGCATCCGCGAGTTGAGGATCCGTCACCCCCGGATGCGTGGTCGCCCGCACCTGGTCGGCGAGCTGCCGGAAGAACAGGCCGTAACCCGGGGCCAGCGCCGACAGCACCGACTCGTGGAGCGCGGTCAGCTCCAGGGGATGCGGCGGCGGCAGGAGCAGCGGGGCCGCGTCGGCCACATACAAGGAGATCCAGCCGTCCTTGCCGGGCAGCGCGCCCGCCCCCGCCCACACCACCTCGCCGGTCGTGGTGAGCTCGTCCAACAGCGCCGCACCGTAGTCCGACACCCGCGACGGCAGGACCAGCTTCTCCAGCGCGGAGGCGGGCACGGCAGCGCCCTGCAACTGCTCCACGGCCCGCGCCAGGCCGTCGATGCCGCGCAGTCCATTGCCGCCCAAGTGCTGCCACTGCGGCAGGAACGTGGCGAGCGCGGCGGGCGGCACCGGCTCCAGCTCTTGGCGCAACGCGGCCAGCGAACGGCGCCGCAGCCTGCGCAGAATCGTCGCGTCGCACCACTCCTGGCCGATGCCCGCCGGATGGAACTCGCCCTGCACCACCCGGCCCGACGCCGCCAGCCGGTGCAGCGCCCCGTCCGTGACGGCGGCACCGAGCCCGAACCGGGCCGCGGCGCCGGCCGACGTGAACGGGCCGTGCGTACGCGCGTACCGCGACAGCAGATCGCCCAGCGGATCCTTCACCGGCTCCGTGAACGCCTCCGGCACCCCCACCGGAAGAGCCGTGCCCAGCGCGTCCCGCAACCGGCCCGCGTCCTCGATCGCCGCCCAGTGATCGGTGCCCGCGATCCGCACCCGCAGGGCACGGCGTGCCGCCTCCAGCTCCACCGCCCAGCCCGGCTCCGCGCCCCGCTCCGCCAACTCCGCGTCCGTGAGCGGCCCCAGCACCCGCAACAGGTCGGCGATCCCCTCGCCGTCCTTGATGCGGCGCTCCTCGGTCAGCCACTGGAGCTCCCGCTCCAGCTCGGCCAGCACATCGGCGTCGAGCAGCTCACGCAGCTCGGCCTGACCCAGCAGCTCCGACAGCAGCCGCGAGTCCAGCGACAGCGCCGCCGCCCGCCGCTCCGCGAGCGGCGAGTCCCCCTCGTACAGGAACTGCGCGACATAACCGAACAGGAGGGAACGGGCGAACGGCGACGGCTCGGGCGTCGTCACCTCCACCAAACGCACCCGGCGTGCCTCCAGATCACCCATCAGCTCGGTGAGCCCCGGCACGTCGAACACATCCTGGAGGCACTCACGGACCGCCTCCAACACGATCGGGAACGACCCGAACTCGCTTGCCACCTGCAACAGTTGAGCCGCTCGCTGACGCTGCTGCCACAGCGGCGTGCGCTTGCCGGGGGAGCGCCGCGGCAGCAGCAGGGCGCGCGCCGCACACTCACGGAACCGCGAGGCGAACAGCGCCGAACTGCCGACCTGATCCGTGACGATCTGCTCGATCTCGCCCTTGTCGAAGACCGTGTCCGCCGCCCCCACCGGCGCCTGCTCACTGTCGTACGCCGCATCCGCCCCCGCCGCATCCGCCCGCGCCGGATCCTGGTCCAGCAGATCCAATCCCATCAGATCCGCGTCCGGCAGCCGCAGCACAATGCCGTCGTCCGCGTGCATGACCTGCGCGTCCATGCCGTATCGCTCGGCAAGCCGCGCCCCCAGCGCCAGCGCCCACGGCGCGTGCACCTGCGCACCGAACGGCGAATGGATCACCACCCGCCAGTCACCCAGCTCGTCCCGGAACCGCTCCACCAGGATCGTCCGGTCATCCGGGATGTGACCGCAGGCCCGGCGCTGCTCATCGAGATAACCGATCAGATTGTCCGCCGCCCACGCGTCGAGCCCCGCGCTCAGCAGCCGCAGCCGGGCATCCTCGGGCGCGAGCGAACCGACCTCCCGCAAGAACGCGCCGAGCGCACGGCCCAGCTCCAGCGGACGCCCCAGCTGATCGCCCTTCCAGAACGGCAGCCGGCCCGGCACCCCCGGCGCCGGCGACACCAGCACCCGGTCCCGCGTGATGTCCTCGATCCGCCACGACGTGGTGCCCAGCGTGAAGACATCACCCACCCGCGACTCGTACACCATCTCCTCGTCGAGCTCACCGACCCGCCCCCCGCCCTTCTTCGGATCGGCCCCGGCCAGGAACACACCGAACAGACCCCGGTCGGGAATCGTGCCGCCCGAGGTGACCGCCAGGCGCTGCGCGCCCGGCCGGCCCGTGACCGTACCCGCCACCCGGTCCCACACCACCCGGGGACGCAGCTCCGCGAACGCGTCCGAGGGATAGCGGCCCGCCAGCATGTCCAGGACCGCCGTGAACGCCGACTCCGGCAGCGCCGCGAACGGCGCGGCCCGGCGCACCAGCGCCAGCAGATCGTCCACCTGCCAGCTGTCGAGCGCCGTCATCGCCACCAACTGCTGGGCCAGCACGTCCAGCGGATTCGACGGAACGCGCAGCGACTCGATCGCCCCCGACCGCATCCGCTCGGTGACCACCGCCGACTGCACCAGATCGCCCCGGTACTTCGGGAAGACCACCCCCGTGGACACCGCACCCACCTGATGCCCCGCCCGCCCCACCCGCTGCAAGCCCGAAGCCACCGACGGCGGCGACTCCACTTGCACCACCAGATCCACCGCACCCATGTCGATGCCCAGCTCAAGACTGGAGGTGGCCACCACCGCCGGAATCCGGCCCGCCTTCAAATCCTCCTCCACCACCGCCCGCTGCTCCTTGGACACCGAACCGTGGTGCGCCTTCGCCAACAGCGCCGGAGCCCCCGTCGCCGCACCCGAGCCGCCCATCAGATCGGCCGGCGCATGATGCTCCGGAAGCGGCGCCCCCGTCGCCCGCTCGTACGCGATCTCATTGAGCCGGTTGCAGAGCCGCTCCGCCAGCCGACGCGAGTTCGCGAACACGATCGTCGAACGGTGGGCCTGCACCAGATCGACGATCCGCTCCTCCACATGCGGCCAGATCGACGGCTTCTCCGCGCCCTCCTGACCATCGGGACGGGCATCGGAGGCAGGCGATCCCCCCAGCTCGCCCAGATCCTCCACCGGCACCACCACCGACAGATCGAACTCCTTGGTGGACGGCGGCTGCACGATCTCCACCTTGCGCTGCGGAGACAGATAACGCGCCACCTCGTCCACCGGACGCACCGTCGCCGAAAGACCGATCCGGCGGGCCGGCTTCGCGAGCAGCTCGTCAAGACGCTCCAGCGACAACGCCAGATGAGCACCCCGCTTGGTGCCCGCCACCGCGTGCACCTCATCCAGGATCACCGTCTCGACACCCGCCAGCGCCTCACGCGCCGCCGACGTCAGCATCAGGAACAACGACTCCGGTGTCGTGATCAAAATGTCCGGCGGCCGCGTCGTCAACGCACGCCGCTCCGCCTGCGGAGTGTCCCCCGAGCGGATACCGACCCGCACCTCGGGCTCCGGCAGCCCCAGACGCACCGACTCCTGCCGGATCCCCGTCAACGGAGACCGCAGATTGCGCTCGACATCCACCGCCAAAGCCTTCAGCGGCGACACGTACAGCACCCGGCAGCGCTTGACCGCCTCGGCGGGCGGCGGCACCGCCGCCAGCCGGTCCAACGCGGCCAGGAACGCCGCGAGCGTCTTGCCGGACCCCGTCGGAGCGACCACCAGGACGTCCGACCCCTCACCGATCGCCCGCCAGGCGCCCTCCTGCGCCGCGGTGGGCGCGGTGAAGGCCCCCGAGAACCAGCCGCGCGTCGCGGGCGAGAAGGAATCCAGCGCTGTCCGTGCCATGGTCCCCATCGTGCACCCACCCACTGACAATGGCCCGGAGCTGCGAGAATGACAGGGTGAACGGCGTCGAGGAATGGGCACGGCACTGGCAGCACCACGAACTGCCCGGCCTCGACCTGCTCCACGCCCGCTACATCCACCACACCTTCCCGCGCCACGCCCACGAGGGATTCGTCCTCGGCGCCGTACGCACCGGCATCGAGAACGTCGTGCTGCCCGGCGAGACCGTCCGGGCCCGCCCCGGCACCGTCGTCATGATCAACCCCGAGGTGCCGCACGCCGCCCACGCCGGAACCCCCGAAGGCTGGACGTACGCCACCCTCTACCCCTCGGCCCGGCTGATCGCCGACATAGCCGCGGAGACCACCAGCCTGGCCGGCACCCCCGGGTTCGCCGAAACCATCGTCGAGGACCCCGACACCGCCCTCCTCATCCGCGACGTCCACCGTGCCGCCGAACAGGGCAACGCGCTGGCCGCCGACACCGTCTTCCGCGTCGCCGTCGCCCGCCTCCTCCGGCGCCACGGCCACGACCTGCCCCCGCGCACCCCGAGATCAGCCGGCGCCCGCGCCGCCGCCACCGCCCGCCTCCTGCTCATCGAGCGCCTCGCCGAGCCGCCCTCCCTCGAACAGCTCGCCACCGAACTCGGCACCAGCCCCTTCGCCCTGCTGCGCGCCTTCAAGGCGGAGTACGGACTGCCCCCGCACGCCTGGCTGACCGGCGAGCGCGTACGCCGGGCCCGCCGCCTCCTGGACGAGGGAACACCGCCCGCGCAGGCCGCCCTCGCCGTGGGCTTCAGCGACCAGCCGCACCTCAACCGCCACTTCACCCGCATCGTCGGCGTCACACCGGGCGCCTACCGCCGCGAACGCAACGCGGCCCGGACGCCACCACAGGGACGGGCGCAGCCACAGCCGTAGGGACGGGCACAGCCACAGCGGTAGGGACGGGCACAGCCACAGCCGTAGGGACGGGCACAGCCATGCGGGCAGCCGCAGGCACCGGGCAGCGCAAGAACGTACAAGAACCAGAACGGCACCCTCTTCTAACGTCCACGACGTGGCAACAGAACAGACAGCACCCCCACAGGCACCCCCGGAGATACCGCCCGGCGCCCGCGCCGGCGGCAAGGCCGACGCGGCCGTCGTCCGCGACGCGCTGGGCGTCGGCGTCGCCGTAGGACTCTCCGGCTTCGCCTTCGGCGTGACCTCCGCCGGCTCGGGACTGAGCCTCCTCCAGACGTGCGCGCTCAGCCTCCTCGTCTTCACCGGCGCCTCCCAGTTCGCCCTCGTCGGCGCCCTCGCCGCCGGCGGCAACCCCCTCACCGCGGCCGCCGGCGCCTTCTTCCTCGGCACCCGCAACGCCTTCTACGGGCTGCGCCTGTCCCAACTGCTCGCGCTCCCCAGGGCGTTGCGCCCCCTCGCCGCCCACTGGGTCATCGACGAGACCACCGCCGTCACCCTCGCCCAGCCGACCCGACGCGCCGCCCGCATCGGCTTCACCGTCACCGGCGCCACCCTCTACGCGCTGTGGAACCTGACCACGCTCGCCGGAGCCCTCGGCGCACGCGCCCTCGGCGACACCGACGCCTGGGGACTCGACGCCGCCAGCCCCGCCGTCTTCCTCGCCCTCCTCGCCCCCATGCTCAAGACCACCACCGAGCGCGCCACCGCCGCCCTCGCCGTCGTCCTCGTCCTCGCCCTGCTGCCCGTCCTGCCCGCCGGCGTCCCCGTCCTCGGCGCCGCCCTCGCCGCCCCCCTCGTGCTCTTCCTGAAGGGACGCGGAGCCAACGCCACCGCCCCGGAGCCCGCCCCGGGCGACGCCCCTGCCACCGCCGCGGGCCCCGCCGGAGACGACATCACCGATCCGGGTGGAACCGGCGAGCTCGGGAACTCCCCGAAGGGACAAGCACGTTGAACGTCTGGATCGCCATAGCCGCCACCGCCCTCGGCTGCTACCTCGCCAAGCTCCTCGGCCTGCTCGTCCCCGCCGGCGCGCTGGACCGCCCCCTGGTCAAACGGCTGGCCGCGCTCCTGCCGGTCGCCCTGCTCGCCGCACTCACCGCGCAGCAGACCTTCAGCACCGGCCACCAGGTACTGATCGACGCCCGCGCCGCCGGACTCGCCGCCGCGGCCGTCGCCCTGCTGCTGCGCGCCCCGTTCCTCGTGATCGTCGCGGCCGCCGTGCTCGCCACCGCGGGCGTACGGGCCCTGGGAGGCTGAGCGGGCCACGGACTCCGGACGGCCGGCCGGGCATACGGACCCCGGACGGCTGAGCGGGCGCACGGCCGCACGGGCGGCGGCACGGGCGGACCTGTGCCGGGGGACCGCCGGCCGGGCCGCCACGGCGCTCCCACCGCCCTTCCCGCGGGACACCGGCCCCCATCCCGGCCCCGGCCCCGCCTCACTCGATGGCACGGCCGTGGGCGCGCAGCGTACGCAGCGCCTCGATGGTCACCATCGGCCGGCACTCCAGCTCCGTGCCCGGCGCCCACGCCCGCCAGCGGATCGGCCAGCCCCCGTCCGCGCGCTGCTCCGCCGCCAAGTGGTCGAGCGAGCGCCCCATCTCCTCGTCGGTGAACCAGCGCCGCGCCAGCGACCGGGGCTCGCGCGCGTAGTCGTGCGGAAAGTGGTGCTCGCCCGGCGCGTACCCCTCCGCGACCGGATACTCGGCGGTCCGCGCCGGATCGAGCACCGCGAGACCCTGCTCCCGCACGAGCCGGCCGAGCCGGTCGGCGGCCGCCTCCGCCCGCGAACGGTCCGGCGCGCCGTCCAGGAAGGCGACCGCCGCCTCCACCTCGTACGGATGCGAGCTCTCCAGCGCGTCGACCGCGGCCCAGCAGAAGTCGGTGGCCCGGAAGAGCCAGGCGTGCCACACCTGGTTGCGGTGCAGCAGCCCCACCACGGGACCCGTGGTCAGCAGCGCACTCGGCGGATCGTCGACCACCGGCACGAACGGCGCCGCCGGGTAGCCGCGCTGCGAGGGGTGCAGCGCGGGCAGCGCCCCGTCCCTGGTGGACACCTCCGTCAGATAGCGGCACATCCGCTCCACGCGCTGCCCGCCCAGCCGGCCGACCGAGTCCAGGACCCGCAGCGCGTGCGCGGTGTGCAGGGGCTGACTGACCGGGCCGCGCAGATCGGGCTCCAGCGCGTGACCGTAGCCGCCGTCGTCACCCTGATAGGCGGTGAGTGCCGCCTCGACGGCGTCGGCGTCCCCGCCGAGGAAGTGGTAGGCGAACCGGCGCTGTTCGAGCACCCTGGCCGTCAGCCAGACGAAGTGCTCGGCACGCGCCAGCGGGGAGTCGAGGGAGTGGGGGGATGCCCCGGAACCAGCCATGCTGGAGACGGTAGGGCCCCCAGCGCCGCGGACAAGCCCCACGGACGGGGCTGCACTCTCAGGGGCGCGATACTTGACTCATGCGGTTGACGATTTTCTGGGAGCGGATGGCCGACCACTTCGGCGCCGCCTACGCGGACTCCTTCGCGCGTGACCACGTGATGACGGAACTGGGCGGGCGCACCGTGCACGAGGCGCTCGACGCGGGCTGGGAAGCGAAGGACGTCTGGCGTGCGGTCTGCGCGGCCATGGACGTACCCGCCGAACGACGCTGATAGCCGCCCCTCCGCGCCCGCGCGGTGCGGTCCGCCGTTACCGGCGCGGTGCCGGCCGGCACCGCGCCGGCCGGCACCGCGCCGGGGCGACCGCCTTCGGGTGAACGGCACGACCACGGCTGACGCCCCGGCCCGCGCGGCCCGAACGGCCCGATACGCCGGCCCGGCCCGCGCTCCCCGGCCCGGACGGGCGGTGGCGACCGGCTGTCGGACCCATGGGCGAGACTTGCCCCGTGGCACCGACTGATGAGATCACCCCCGACGACCGCACCGCCGACCGCGAAACCATCCCGGCGGGCGGCCGGGCAGCCGACGGCGGAACCGGCCGGCCCGCTGACGGCGGCGCCGGAACCGGCCCGACGGCCGACGGCGAAACCACCCTGGCGGGCGACCGGGCGGACAGCGCCGGAACCGGCCCGACCGGCGGCCCGGCGGACGAGCCGCCCGCCGCCGGAAAGCCACCGGCGCACCCCCTCGGGGCGGGCGGCCCCGCCCGCATGCCCCGCTGGCTGCCGCGCGCCGTCGTACTCGTCCTGGCCCTGTACGCCTGTTTCCAGCTGGGCAGCTGGGCCTTCCACCAGCTCATCGGCCTGCTGATCAACATCCTGATCGCGTTCTTCGTCGCGCTCGCCATGGAACCCGCCGTCGGCCGGATGGCGGGCCGCGGCATGCGCCGAGGACTCGCCACCTTCCTCGTCTTCCTCGCCCTGGCGATCGCCACGGTCGGCTTCGTCGTGCTGCTCGGCTCGATGCTGGCGGGCCAGATCGTCGACATGGTCGAGCAGTTCCCCAAGTACCTCGACTCGGTGATCAACTGGGTCAACCACACCTTCCACACCGAGCTCTCCCGCGTCGAGGTGCAGGACAGCCTGCTCCACTCCGACTGGCTGCAGAAATACGTCCAGAACAGCGCGACCGGAGTGCTCGACGTCTCCGCGACCGTGCTCGGCGGCCTCTTCCGGCTGCTCACGATCTTCCTGTTCTCGTTCTACTTCGCCGCCGACGGACCCCGGCTGCGCCGGACCATCTGCTCCGTCCTGCCGCCCGCCCGCCAGGCCGAGGTGCTGCGGGCGTGGGAGATCGCGGTCGACAAGACCGGCGGCTACCTCTACTCACGCGGCCTCATGGCACTCATCTCCGGCATCGCCCACTACATCCTGCTGGAGGTCCTGGGCGTCCCCTACGCCCCGGCGCTCGCGGTGTGGGTGGGCCTGGTCTCCCAGTTCATCCCCACCATCGGCACCTACCTGGCCGGCGCCCTGCCCATGCTGATCGCGTTCACGGTGAACCCGTGGTACGCGGTGTGGGTGCTCGGGTTCGTGGTCGTCTACCAGCAGTTCGAGAACTACATGCTCCAGCCCAAGCTCACCGCCAGGACGGTGGACATCCACCCCGCCGTCGCCTTCGGCTCGGTGATCGCGGGCACCGCCCTCATGGGCGCGGTCGGCGCCCTCATCGCCATCCCCGCCGTCGCGACCCTCCAGGCCTTCCTCGGCGCCTACGTGAAGCGGTACGACGTCACGGACGACCCCCGCGTCCACGGCAGACACCAGGCCCGCGGGATGTCCTGAGCGGGCGCGGGGCACGTCCGGGGTGGGGCGGAGCAGGCGTGGCGCGCGTCCGGAGCGGGGTGCTCCGGACGGCGTGGTGCGCTTGACATCAAAATCGAACATCCATTCTGATGAGAGTCCGGCCCTGTGTTTGCAAGGGTTCCACCGCGTTTCCGGTGGAGTTGTCCACAGGCTGGAAGGACGTCGGGGCCCATTGTCAGTGGCAGGGGTTAGCGTCTTTGACGTGAAGCGATCGACTCAAGCAAATCGGGTGGAACCCATGGCAGGAACCGACCGCGAGAAGGCGCTCGACGCCGCGCTCGCACAGATTGAACGGCAATTCGGAAAGGGCGCGGTGATGCGCCTGGGCGAGCGGCCGAATGAGCCCATCGAGGTCATCCCCACCGGGTCGACCGCGCTCGACGTCGCCCTCGGCGTCGGCGGACTGCCGCGCGGCCGCGTGGTCGAGGTCTACGGCCCGGAATCCTCCGGCAAGACGACCCTCACGCTGCACGCCGTGGCCAACGCCCAGAAGGCCGGCGGCGCCGTGGCGTTCGTCGACGCCGAGCACGCTCTGGACCCCGAGTACGCCAAGAAGCTCGGCGTCGACATCGACAACCTGATCCTGTCCCAGCCGGACAACGGCGAGCAGGCCCTGGAAATCGTCGACATGCTGGTCCGCTCCGGCGCCCTCGACCTCATCGTCATCGACTCCGTCGCTGCCCTCGTGCCGCGCGCCGAAATCGAAGGCGAGATGGGTGACTCGCACGTCGGCCTCCAGGCCCGACTGATGAGCCAGGCCCTGCGGAAGATCACCAGCGCGCTCAACCAGTCCAAGACCACCGCCATCTTCATCAACCAGCTCCGCGAGAAGATCGGCGTGATGTTCGGCTCCCCCGAAACCACCACCGGTGGCCGGGCCCTGAAGTTCTACGCCTCCGTACGCCTCGACATCCGCCGCATCGAAACGCTGAAGGACGGCACCGACGCGGTCGGCAACCGCACCCGCGTCAAGGTCGTCAAGAACAAGGTCGCGCCGCCCTTCAAGCAGGCCGAGTTCGACATCCTCTACGGCCAGGGCATCAGCCGCGAAGGCGGCCTGATCGACATGGGCGTCGAGCACGGCTTCGTCCGCAAGGCCGGCGCCTGGTACACGTACGAGGGCGACCAGCTCGGCCAGGGCAAGGAGAACGCCCGCAACTTCCTCAAGGACAACCCCGACCTCGCCAACGAGATCGAGCGGAAGATCAAGGAGAAGCTCGGCGTCGGCGTCAGGCCGGAAGAGCCGGCCACCGACACCGCCAAGGACGGCAAGGACACCAAGGACGCCGCGGGCGAGACCGCCCCGGCAGCCGACACCACCACGGTGCCCGCCCCCGCCACCAAGGCCAAGACGGCCAAGGCCACCGCCGCCAAGAGCTAACGGTGACCCGCAGGACCGAGTGGGCCGACCCCGAGGAGCCCAGCCCCCCCAGGGGCCGCTCCCGACGGGCCGGCCCCGGCGGCACGGCCGACGCCACCCACACGGCCAAAGCCGACACACCGCCATCGCCACAAGACCCGGCCGAGCGGGCGCGAGCCATCTGCCTGCGCCTGCTCACCGGGACCCCCCGCACCCGCAAACAACTCGCCGACGCCCTCAAGAAACGGGAGATCCCCGACGACGTAGCCGAAGAAGTCCTCTCCCGCTTCGAAGAAGTCGGCCTGATCAACGACGCCGCGTTCGCCGACGCCTGGGTGGAATCCCGCCACCACGGGCGCGGCCTCGCCCGCCGCGCCCTCGCCCGCGAACTGCGCACCAAGGGCGTCGACACCACCGTCATCGACGAAGCCGTGGCCCGGCTCGACTCCGACCAGGAAGAGGACAGGGCCCGCGACCTGGTGGCGCGCAAACTCCGCTCCACCCGAGGCCTCGACCGCGACCGTCGCCTGCGCCGCCTCGCCGGAATGCTCGCCCGCAAGGGCTACCCCGAAGGCATGGCCCTCAGGGTGGTCCGCCAGGCACTCCAAGAAGAGGGCGACGACGCGGACGACCTGTACGAGCCGTGACGCGTACGCGACCCGAGCCACGGGGGCCCGACGCGTACGGGCCACGACCCGGGCAAGCCGGCCTCGGGCAAGCCGCCCACGAGCCGGCCTCGGGCAAGCCGCCCGCCCGCCCGTCCCGGCCCCCGAGCCAGCCGGCCGCCGACCCGGACCCGGCCGCACGCCGCGTGCCGGGCCGGCCTCCCTCGGCCCGCGGGCAGCGGCCCGCCCGCGCGGCTAGACGCCGCCCGACGGGGGAGTGAGCGGCAGGCCCGCCGCGCGCCACGCCTGGAAACCGCCGATCAGATCCGTCGCCCGGTACAGCCCCAACTGCCGCAGCGACACCGCCGCGAGAGACGACGCATACCCCTCGTTGCAGACCACCACCACCCGCAGATCGTGCCCCGTCGCCTCCGCCGCACGGTGGCTGCCCTGCGGATCGAGCCGCCACTCCAGCTCATTGCGCTCCACGACCAGCGCCCCCGGAATCAGCCCGTCCCTCTCCCGCAGCGCCGCATACCGGATGTCCACCAGCAGCGCCCCGCCGGCCGCCTCCGCGAACGCCTCCCGCGCCGTCACCCGGTCCAGGTCCGCCCTGACCCGCTCCAGCAGAGCGTCGATCCCCACCGGTTCCGGACGCCGCGCGCTCAACTCCAGTCCTCCGGACGCTCGACCTGCTCGACCCGCAGCACCGCACCCGTACGGCTGTACCGCCGGATCAGCGGCAGCGGCGGAAAATAGGCGTGCACCGAAATCGCATGCTCGGTCCGCGACTCGTTGCGCACCTCATGCACATGATGCGGCCCGAAAGCCCGGCCCCCGCCCGCCCCCAACTCCCTTGAGCGGTCCACCCCTTCGGCCAGCTCCAACGTCTTCCAGCCCTCGGTGGGCAACCGCGCCGCGAGCGAATCCTCACGCAGAGCACCGGCCGCCGTGGCGAACGCCCCATGGGAACCGCCATGATCGTGCCAGCCCGTCCCGGTACCCGGCGGCCAGCCGATCAGCCACGCCTCACTGCCACCCGGCCCATCGAGCCGAACCCACGTCCGGCCCTGCTCATCGAGGGGCAGCGAGGCGATCAGAGCGGCATCCGCCGCGGTACGGCGGGCGAAGTCGAGCAACTCCGCCGCACTCGGCGCGGAACCGGAACCGTCGGGGGCATCAGAACCCGGATCGGGCGCCGCCACGGGGGAGGGGGCGGGCACGGGCGTACGGACAGGGGTGTTGACGGAGAGCGACACGAAGGACCGTCCTGGGGAAGTTCGCGAATGCGCGCGTACGGCCGACGGCACCACGGGGGCTCGGCGGAACGGCGCGAAGGGAAAGGCGACTCAGCAGGACGGACGACACACGCAGCCCGCATAGCGGACGAGGTCCATATGGACCCTCCGCCACAGGCGCACATCGGTGTCGGTCACGTTTCGGAGTAGACCATGGACGCCTGCGTCGGTCAATCAGTGTTCGGATGGCGGATGGCAGAGCCCGGACGCGGCTTACCGATGACCGTTCACCGATGACAGCTCAGCGACAACAGATCACCGTTGACAACAAACGACAACTGTCACTTGACGTCCGCCGTCCGCCCCGCCTCTCCCACCCCCGACACCCCGGCCACCCCAGCCCCAGCCCCGCCCACACCATCACCGGCACCACCGGCACCGGCCCCAGCACCCCCGGCAGAACCCGAACCCGAACCCGTACGCGCACCGCGCCCAGCCCCACCCCGTACCGCATCCGCCGCCGCGAACAACTCCTCGGGCTGCACCCCGTTGAACGCCGCGACCAGATGACCGTCGGGCCGCACCAGGAGCACGGCGTGGGCCGGAGCCCCCGGATAGTCCTCCGCCACCAGCAGCTCCGCATCCAGCGGAAGAGCACCCACCGCGGCGTCCAGCGCCGGCATCACCCCCGCCGTCAACCAGTGACGGCGATCCCACACACCCGTACCCGGCGCCACCAGCACCACCAGCAGCCTGCCCCGGCCCAACCGGTCCCGCAGCGGCCCCGTCGCCCCGTCGGGCGCCATCACCGGCACATCAGCCACCGGCCCACCCGACTCCGTACCCACCACAAGATGCGACTCGGCCGGCCCCGGCGCCAGCGGCGAATCCGGATAGGCCGGCGGAGCGCCCAACGGCCCACGCCCCAGATGGCCGTCCGTCACCAGCGCGTCATGCCCCCGCGCCGTCCCCGGCACCCAGCCCCGCAACCCCGCCCCGCCCCGAAGAATCGGCAACGACTGGTCCGCCGCACGCAACCGGGCCGCGACCGCCGAACGCCGCTCCGCCTGATAGCTGTCCAGGAGCCCCTCCGCCGCCCCGTGATGCCACACCCGGGCCAGCTTCCACGCCAGGTTCTGCACGTCCCGCAGACCCTCGTCCAGAGCCTGCGTGCCCAGCGCACCCAGCAGATGCGCCGCATCCCCCGCCAAGAACGCCCGCCGCACCCGCCAACGCCGCGCCAGCCGGTGATGCACCGTGTGAACACCCGTGTCCAACAACTCGTACGGCCCCGTCTCACCGCACCAGCCCGCCAGCGTGTCCCGGATCCGGCCCACCAACGCATCCGGCGTGACCAGCTCCGCACGCGGCGGAAGCAACCAGTCCAACCGCCACACACCATTGAGCAGCGGCCGCGCCGTCACCTCGTCACCCCCCGCCCGCCACGGCGGCAACCGATGGGACAACGCCTCACCCGGCCACGGGAGTTCCGTACGCAGCGCCACGACCGCCTGACGCTCCACCGCCGTCCGTCCCGTGAACCGCACATCCAGCAGCTTGCGCACCGTCGAGCGCGCACCGTCACAGCCGACCGCGAAACTCCCCCGCCACCACGTCCCGCCCGGCCCCGACGTATGCGCCGACACCCCCTCCGCGTCCTGCTCCAACGCGTCCAGACGGCTGTGCGTGACGATCCGCACCAGACCCGACGCCGTCACCGCGTCCCGCAACCCCCGGGTCAACGCATGCTGCGGCACATGCACCGGCGACGGCCCCCCGGCCCGCCCCTCACCGAACTCCACATGACGCAGCAACCGACCACGCCGCATCGACCGCCAGGCCACCCAGCGGGCCCCCTCGTCCCGCACCGCCGCGCACCCCAGACCCGCCACGAACGACGCGATGTCCGGCCGCAGCACGACCGTCCGCACCCCACGGGGCTCCTCCTTGCCCGGCCCCTCGTCAAGCACGACGGACGGCACGCCCTGCGCGGCCAGCGACAGAGCGAGCGCCAGCCCCACCGGACCCGCCCCGACGACGATCACCGGGTCCACGGCGCGACTCCCAGGACACGGCGGGACGGCTTGCAGGTGGCGCGGGGAACCCGGTGCACGATCACAGAACGTATGCAACCCACTGCGCGTGCTTGCGTCAAGTGACGGAGGCAGCGACGCGAACGCCACTGCCTCATATGCCGTCAGTTCGTCGCGGCAGGCGCCACATCCGGCCCATCGGCCCCGTCACCGGCCAGAGCCGGACCGGACCCGTCCCCGGTGACCGGAGCCGCGGCCGCCATCGCGATACCCGTCTTCGCCCGACGGCCCCGCTTCTCGATCCACGTGGCCAGCGCCGAAAGCAGCAGACACATCGCCACATAGATCGTGCCGATCACCACGATCGTCGACACATACGGATACTGGCCGTTGACCTGCGTGTTGCTCGCGATCAGACGAGCCGTCTGCAACAGCTCCGGATACAGGATGATGAAGCCCAGCGACGTGTCCTTCAGGGTCACCACCAGCTGGCTGATGATCGTCGGCAGCATCGCACGCACCGCCTGCGGCATCAGCACACTGACCATGACCTGCGTCTTGCTCATCCCCAGCGCGTACGCCGCCTCACGCTGCCCCCGGGGAACCGAGTTCACCCCCGCACGCAGCACCTCCGCCTGCACACAGCCGTTGTAGATCGACAGGCCGAGCGCCAGCGCCCACATCGAGTAGTCGGTGAGGAAACCGATCCACACCGCGTAGATCGTGATCAAAAGCGGGATCGAACGGAACAGCTCGATGAACGCCGTCGCCACCCACCGCACCGGCTTGTGGTCCGAGAGCCGGCCCACCGCCAGCACCACCCCCAGCACCAGCGAACCGACCGCCGCCAGACCGAACGCCTTCAACGTGGCGAGCACCGCCTCGGCGATGTTCTGCCGGATCCCCGCGTAGTTGAAGATGTCCCACATGCCGTAGGCGAGATCGCCCTTCGCCGAGAGCCGCACCACGGCCACCACGACCAGCGCCAGCAGAGCGAGCGAACCCACCACCGCGTACACGCGGTTGCGGATGACGGCCTTCGGGCCGGGGGCGTCGTACAGAACGCTGGCACTCATCGGGCGACCTCCATGCGGCGCTCCAGAAGACGGAAGAGACCGCTCATCGCGAAGGTGACGATCAGATAGCCCAGAGCCACCCACAGGAAGACCGGCACGATGTCGTAGCCCTGATCACTCATCAGCTTCTGCCAGCCGAACAGCTCGGTCACGCTGAACGCCCCCGCGATCGCCGAGTTCTTCGTCAGCGCGATGAAGATCGAACTCAGGGGCGGGATGACCGTCCGGGTGGCCTGCGGCAGCACGATCACACTCAAGGTCTGCGTGAAACTCATCCCGATCGAACGAGCCGCCTCCGCCTGCCCCAGCGGCACCGTACTGATGCCGGACCGCACCGCCTCGCACACGAACGACGCCGTGTAGAAACCCAGCGCCAGCGAACCCAGCAGGAACGGGCTCATACCCGGAAAGCAGATCTCCGGCACGACGAAGAAGAAGACCAGGAAGAGCAGCGTCAGCGGCGTGTTGCGCAGCAACGTCACCCAGGCCGTGCCGAAGAACCGCAGCGGCGGCACGGGCGACACCCGGAAACCGGCGAGCAGCAGGCCAAGGACCAGGGCGATGACCGAACTGACGGCGGTGATCTCCACGGTGCCTATGAAGCCGTCGCGGAACTCCGCGAAATGGTCGAGCAGTACGTTCATGAGGTCTCCGCGTCGGCGGGCAGCGGCTGGGGCATCGATCGGGACAACGGGTGCGACGCGTGCGACGCGTGCAACGGATTCAGCGGGTACGGCGGGTACGGCGGGTACGGCGGGTACAGCGGGTGCATCCGGTTCAGCGGGGCGCGCGACGGGGCCCGGCGCCCCGTACCGCGGTACGGGGCGCTGCGGGCCGCGTCACTCAGTAGCGGGCGACGGCCGGCGGAGCCTGGTACGTCGAACCCGACAGGCCGAGCGTGGCGTCGTAGATCTTCTTGTACGTGCCGTCCTTCTCGTGCTTCTCCAGCGCGCTGTCGATGAAGTCGCGCAGCGCCTTGTCGTCCTTGTTCATGCCGATGCCGTACGGCTCCTCGGTGAACGGCTTGCCGACGACGTGCAGCTTGCCGGAGTTCTTCGCGGCGTAGCCCTTCAGGATCGCGTCGTCCGTGGTGACCGCGTCGACCTGCTTGGACAGGAGCTGCTGCACGCAGTCCGAGTACTTCGACAGCTCGACCACGGACGCGCCGTACTCGGGCTTCTTGATCTCCTGGAGCGGCGTGGAGCCGACGATCGAGCAGACCTTCTTGCCCTTCACCGCGTCCTTGCCGGTGATCGAGGTGTCGCCCTGGCGCACCAGAAGGTCGGCGCCGGCCTTGTAGTACGGCCCCGCGAACCCGACCTGCTGCTTACGCTTGTCGTTGATCGTGTACGTGCCGACGTAGTAGTCGACCTGGCCCTTGGAGATCGCCGTCTCACGCACACCGGAGTCGACGGTCTTCCACTCGATCTGGTCGGCCTTGAAGCCCAGATCGGCGGCGATCATCTTGGCGATCTCGACGTCGAAGCCGGAACGCTCCTTGGTCGACTGGTCCTCGAAGCCGAGGTAGGGCTGGTCGGCCTTGGAGCCGATGACGAGCTTGCCGCGCGCCTTGGCCGCCTTGAGGGTGGACGAGTCGAGCGTGACGTTCGAGGCGACGGTGTACGTCGGCAGCTGCGGGGCGCCGCTGGAACCGGGCTGGGCGGACTGCTTGTCACCGGCGGAGCCGGACTTGCCGCCACAGGCGGTCGCGGTCAGGGCGAACACGGCGATCGCCGCGACGGCGGCGGACTTGCGGAGCATCATGGCGAACATTCCTTGTGTAGTTGGTCGTTGGTCGTCATCGGTGGGCCGGCGGCCGGTCGGGTCGGCCGTTCCGCGACTGCCCCGTAACTGCCCCGTATCGAGAGTCAGTTGACGTTAAGCTTCCGTCATCTGTCATCCGTCATCTGTCGGCTGCCACCCGTCGGCTGCCGACTCCCGACTGCCGCCCGAGGGCCGTCGGCCCCAGTCGTCGGCCGACGGCTGACGAGGACCGGCCGTCGGTAGCCGGCGGTCAGTAGTCAGCGATCAGTAGTCAGTACTCGTCAGTCAGTACTCGTCAGGCATCAGGCGTCAGGCGTCAGTGGTGCAGGATCTTCGAGAGGAAGTCCTTCGCCCGGTCGCTGCGCGGGTTGCTGAAGAACTGGTCGGGCGTGGCCTCCTCGACGATCTTGCCGTCGGCCATGAAGACGACCCGGTTGGCCGCGGAGCGGGCGAAGCCCATCTCGTGCGTGACCACGACCATCGTCATCCCGTCCCGCGCCAACTGCTGCATGACCTCAAGGACCTCGTTGATCATCTCCGGGTCCAGCGCCGAGGTGGGCTCGTCGAAGAGCATCACCTTCGGGTCCATCGCCAACGCCCGTGCGATCGCCACGCGTTGCTGCTGACCGCCCGACAGCTGCGCCGGGTACTTGTCGGCCTGCGTCCCGACGCCGACCCGGTCGAGCAGCGTCCGCGCCTTCTGCTCGGCGCTCCGCTTGTCGGCCTTGCGCACCTTCACCTGGCCCAGCATGACGTTCTCAAGGACCGTCTTGTGCGCGAACAGGTTGAACGACTGGAAGACCATGCCGACATCGGCCCGCAGCCGCGCCAGTTCCCGGCCCTCCTGGGGCAGCGGCCTGCCGTCGATCGAGATCGCCCCGGAGTCGATCGTCTCCAGGCGGTTGATGGTGCGGCACAGCGTGGACTTCCCGGACCCGGAGGGCCCGATGACGACGACGACCTCGCCCCGGGCGATGGTCAGGTCGATGTCCTGGAGCACATGCAGCGCGCCGAAGTGCTTGTTGACGTTGTTCAGCACGACCAGGTCACCCGACGCGGGTACCGCGTCCTCGGTCCCCTCGGCCACTGATACTCCGCTCATCGGCTTCTTGCTCCGTCCCACTCGGTTGGGGAGGACCGTAGTGGTGAGTTGTGACCAGCGTCATTACATCTGAGCGGAACTTGAGGATAACGATCTGGTTGCGCGGCAGCACTCTGGGTGAGCGCACCCTCCGGCGAATACCGGCTGCGTAACGGATGATGCGAAGGGGCGGGCGCCCCCTTGACCGAAGTGGCGACCATGGGCATGGATTCGGGGGTACGTGCCGCGATGCGGCCGATGAACATGCCGATGAACATTTCGTGCGCGGGCCGCGACGGGCCGCGGCGCAGCCAGGGAGGGGGGCCATGAGACTGCTGCTCGTCGAGGACGACGACCACGTCGCCGCCGCCCTGTCCGCCGTCCTCGCCAAGCACGGCTTCGAGGTGAAGCACGCCCGCAACGGCGAAGAGGCGCTCCAGGCGCTCCTTCCTGACGAGCACTGCGCCAAACCTCCCTTCGGCGTGGTCCTGCTCGACCTCGGACTGCCCGACCAGGACGGCTACGAGGTCTGCGGCAAGATCCGCAAGCGCACCTCCATCCCGGTGATCATGGTGACCGCGCGCGCCGACGTCCGCTCCCGTATCCACGGGCTGAACCTCGGCGCAGACGACTACGTGGTCAAGCCCTACGACACCGGCGAACTCATCGCCCGCATCCACGCCGTCATCCGGCGCCCCCCGCCCGGCGCCCGGCCCGAGGCGGCCGACACCGCACTGCGCTTCGGCCGCGTCCAGATCGAACTGCCCACCCGCCGCGTCAGTGTCGACGGCGAGGGCGTCCAGCTGACCCGCAAGGAGTTCGACCTGCTCGCCCTCCTCGCCCAGCGCCCCGGCGTCGTCTTCCGCCGGGAACAGATCATCAGCGAGGTGTGGCGCACCAGTTGGGAGGGGACCGGCCGCACCCTCGAAGTGCACGTCGCGTCCCTGCGCTCCAAACTGCACATGCCCGCACTGATCGAGACGGTGCGCGGCGTCGGCTACCGGCTCGTCGAGCCGGCCGCCCTCTGAGCCCCGAGAAGCCCGGTGCGCACCCGACTTCTCCCGCTCCTCATCTTCCTGCTCGCCCTCGTCCTGGTCGCCTTCGGCTTTCCGCTCGCCCTGAGCGTGGCCCACGCACAACAGCAGGCGGTGGTCATCGACCGCATCGACGACACCGCGCGCTTCGCCGCCCTCGCCCAGTTCGTCACCGCCCCCGACGGCAACGACACCAACAGCGCGGAACGGCTGACCACCCTGGAGGAGGAACTGTCGCGCTACTCGACCCTGTACGGGATCAAGGCCGGCGTCTTCTTCCGCAACGGCAGCGCCATGGCGAGCGCCCCCCAGGGCTGGCAGGCACCGGCCAAGGGCCAGGGATACCTCGCCTTCCACGAGGCACTCGCCGGCCGTCGCAGCCACGACCCGGCCCAGGTCTGGCCGTGGCAGAGCGGCCGCCTCGTCGTGGCCTCGCCGGTGGTGCGGGAGGGTGACGTCATCGCGGTCGTGGTCACCGACTCGCCCACCGGAAGCATGCGCTCCAACACCCTGCGCGGCTGGCTGCTCATCGGGGCGGGCGAGTTGGCGGCGATGCTGCTGGCCTTCGGCGCGGCGGTCCGCCTCACCGGCTGGGTGCTCAGGCCCGTACGCGTCCTCGACGCCGTCACCCACGACATCGCCACCGGACGCATGAACTCCCGCGTCGCCGCCGCCGGCGGCCCTCCCGAACTCCGCAGACTGGCGCACTCGTTCAACGAGATGGCCGACAACGTCGAGGAAGTCCTGGAGCAGCAGCGCGCGTTCGTCGCCGACGCCTCCCACCAATTGCGCAACCCGCTGTCCGCGCTGCTGCTCCGCATCGAGCTCCTCGCCCTCGAACTCCCCGAGGGCAACGAGGAGATCGCCTCGGTGCGCACCGAGGGCAAGCGCCTGGCCCAGGTACTCGACGACCTGCTGGGGCTCGCCCTCGCGGAGCACGCGGCAGCCGACCTCCGGCTCATCGACATCGGGGCGCTGGCGGGGGAGCGGGTCGCCGCCTGGCGGCCACTCGCCGAGGACAAGGGCGTACGGCTGCTCGCGGACGGCGCGGCCGCCGCGACCGGCTGGGCGGACCCGGTGGCGCTGTCCAGCGCCCTCGACGCGGTGATCGACAACGCGCTCAAGTTCACACCCGAGGGCGAGGACGTCAAGGTCGCCGTAGGGGTGGGGGGCCCTCGGGTCAGCGTGACGGTGACCGACCGCGGGCCCGGCCTCACCGACGAGGAACTGGGCCGCGTCGGCGACCGTTTCTGGCGCGCGGGCCGCCACCAGAACGTCAAGGGCTCCGGCCTCGGCCTCTCCATCGCCCGCACCCTGCTCGCGGCGGGCGGCGGAACGATCGCCTACGCCCACCACGAGCCGAACGGCCTGAGCGTGACGGTCACGGTGCCGCGTACGCAGCCGGAGGGGTGAGGGGTGAGGGGTGAGTGAGGGGTGGAAGAGGAGCGGCGGAGAGGGGACGGTGACTGACAGATTTCAGATGTCGTCGGTCCCTACCCGGTCGTCGGCCGGACCCGGCCCACGACCACCATCACGGCTTGACCGACCGGTAGTAGTCCCGTGCCCCGTCGTGCAGGGGCAGCGGCGCCGTGTAGATCGCTGTGCGCAGGTCCACCAACTGGGCCGCGTGCACTTCCCGTCCGATCCGGTCGCGGCTGTTTATCACGGTACGGGTGAACCCCTCGGTGAGTGCCGCGTTCGTGCGATCCGTGGTGACCAGAAGGTTCGCCACGGCGATCGTCGGCACGGGAACGCCCCGCTGGGCCTTGGGGTACGCGTCGGCGGGCATCGTCGCCGCCCGGTAGTAGCCGGTGCTGCCGTCCGCCTTGTGCAGGGCCGACACCAGTTCGGCGAGCGGCACGAGCCGGATCGGGTACGTCTCGGAGAGTCTGAGGACGGCCGTGGTCGGCAGGCCCCCGGACCAGAAGAACGCGTCGATCCGGTGCTGTCGCAGCAGGTCGGGCATGGTGTCGATCCCGGCGGGGACGGGGGTGATGTCGTGGTCCGGGTCCAGTCCGGCGGCGGGCAGCAGCCGGTCGGCGAGCAGCCGTACGCCGGAGCCCGCCTGCCCGACGGCGACCCGCTTGCCGCGCAGGTCGGCCACCGACCGTACGGGGGAGTCCTGGGGCACCACCAGCTGCACGTAGTCGTCGTACAGGCGGGCGCAGCCGCGCAGCAGGTCCGCGCCGGGCTTGTTGTCCTTGCGGAACTTGTCGACCGAGTCGGCGGTGGCGATGGTGAAGTCGGAGGTGCCGTCGGCCAGGCGTGCCAGGTTCTCCTGGGAGCCCTGGCTGGTGCGGAGGTTGACCTGGACCTTGGGGAGATCGGAGGCCAGTGCTTGTTGCAGCAGTTCGCCGTAGCGCTGGTAGACCCCGGTGCGTACCCCCGTACTGAAGTCGATCTTCCCGGCGGGGGAGCGTCCGCCGAGCGGCAGCAGCCACCACAGGAGCAGCCCGAGAACGGCCGCGATGGCCGCGGCCGCGGTCAGGACGCGGCGGTGGTTGAGCCGGGGCGGGGCGGGGAGCATGGCTGGATCCTGCCAGTTCCCCGCCCGCGAGGACCAGGGGTGGCGGGCCGTGAACACCGGTGGGCACCCGGTCGGTGCCCGGCGCGGCTTCCGCACGCGGTCGCCGCCGCGCTTGCCGCTTGATCGGAGCGCTTACCCTGGACGGGTGAGCGGTATCGACGTGGCAGGCGGAGCGGTGGACGGTTTCAAAACGTACGAGGTGCGCACCTACGGGTGCCAGATGAACGTCCACGACTCCGAGCGGCTGTCCGGCCTCCTCGAAGGGGCCGGCTATGTCCGTGCGCCCGAGGGCGCCGACGGCGACGCCGATGTCGTCGTCTTCAACACGTGCGCGGTGCGGGAGAACGCGGACAACAAGCTGTACGGCAACCTCGGCCGGCTCGCCCCGATGAAGACGAAGCGCCCCGGCATGCAGATCGCCGTGGGCGGCTGCCTGGCGCAGAAGGACCGGGACACGATCGTGCGGCGGGCCCCGTGGGTCGACGTCGTCTTCGGTACGCACAACATCGGCAAGCTGCCGGTGCTCCTGGAGCGGGCCCGCATCCAGGAGGAGGCGCAGGTCGAGATCGCCGAGTCCCTGGAGGCGTTCCCCTCCACGCTGCCGACCCGGCGCGAGTCCGCGTACGCGGCCTGGGTGTCCATCTCGGTGGGCTGCAACAACACGTGCACGTTCTGCATCGTCCCGGCGCTGCGCGGCAAGGAGAAGGACCGCCGGCCCGGCGACATCCTGGCCGAGATCGAGGCGCTGGTCGCCGAGGGCGTCTCCGAGATCACGCTGCTGGGGCAGAACGTGAACGCGTACGGCTCGGACATCGGTGACCGTGAGGCGTTCAGCAAGCTGCTGCGCGCCTGCGGGACCATCGAGGGTCTGGAGCGGGTCCGCTTCACCTCGCCGCATCCGCGGGACTTCACGGACGACGTGATCGCGGCGATGGCCGAGACCCCGAACGTGATGCCGCAGCTGCACATGCCGCTGCAGTCGGGCTCGGACACGGTGCTCAAGGCGATGCGCCGCTCCTACCGGCAGGAGCGTTTCCTCGGGATCATCGAGAAGGTGCGGGCCGCGATTCCGCACGCCGCGATCTCCACCGACATCATCGTGGGCTTCCCCGGCGAGACCGAGGAGGACTTCGAGCAGACCATGCACACGGTCCGCGAGGCCCGCTTCGCGAACGCGTTCACCTTCCAGTACTCCAAGCGCCCCGGTACGCCGGCGGCGACGATGGACGGGCAGATCCCCAAGGAGGTCGTGCAGGACCGCTACATGCGTCTGTCGGCCCTTCAGGAGGAGATCTCCTGGGAGGAGAACAAGAAGCAGGTCGGCCGGGTGCTTGAGGTCATGGTCGCCGAGGGCGAGGGCCGCAAGGACGGTTCGACGCAGCGGCTGTCCGGACGGGCCCCCGACAACCGTCTGGTCCACTTCACCAAGCCGGACCAGGAGGTGCGCCCGGGCGATGTGGTGACCGTCGAGATCACCTACGCGGCCCCGCACCACCTGCTCGCCGAGGGCCCGACGACCGGCGTGCGCCGCACCCGTGCGGGGGACGCCTGGGAGAAGCGCAACGCGGAGCCCGCGGCGAAGCCGGCCGGTGTGATGCTCGGTCTGCCGTCGATCGGCGCTCCGGCCCCGCTGCCGGAGCCCACGGGCGGCGGCTGCTCGGTCCTGTAGCCGCATCCCGTGGCCGGGCGCCCGTCGCCCGGCCGCGTTCCCGTAGCCGGATTCCCGCCGTCCGCCGCATTCGCGTAGCCGGATCGCCGTCTCCGGACCGGTCGTTGGGCCGGATACGCGTGACGGTGGCCGGGCCGCTGCGCCGGAGCGGGGCTAGGCTGCGGATCATGCTCGTAGCCGCCGCTGTCTGCCCCTGTCCGCCTCTCCTGGTCCCCGAGGTGGCCGCCGGTGCCGCGCCGGAACTCGACGCGGCCCGCGACGCCTGCGCGGATGCCGTGGGCCTCCTTGCCGCGTCCCGGCCCGACCTCCTCGTCGTGGTCGGACCGGCCGAGCAGGGGGGCGCGTTCCGGCAGGGGGCGCAGGGTTCGTTCGCCGGGTACGGCGTGGACGTCTCCGTGCGCCTGGGCCGCGGCGGGCCGGCCGGTGCCGGGCGGCTGCCGGTGTCGCTCGCGGTGGGTGCCTGGCTCCTGGAGCGCGCGGGCTGGACGGACGCGCCGGTCGAGGCCCTCGCCGTCGCCGAGGACCTCGCAGCCGAGGCCTGCGCCGGCGCCGGGGAGGAACTCGCGGCCCGGGCCGACCGGGTCGCCCTGCTCGTCATGGGCGACGGCAGTGCCTGCCGCACGCTCAAGGCGCCCGGCTATCTCGACGCGCGGGCCGCCGGTTTCGACGGGAGCGCGGCGACCGCGCTCGGCACCGCCGACACCACCACCCTGATGGGCCTCGACGAGGGCCTCGCGCGTGAGCTGAAGGCGGCCGGACGCGCGCCCTGGCAGGTACTGGCCGGTGCGGGCCGCGATGCCGGCCTCGCCGGACGGCTCCTCTACGAGGACGCGCCCTACGGAGTCGGCTACTTCGTCGGCGTCTGGTCCTGACACCCCCGCCCCCCGGGTGAGGCCCCTGCCCGCCGTGGACACGCCGGAGGGCCGTGGAGCGGGCAGCTCCACGGCCCTCCGGCGCGCGTGCGTGAAGGACGCGGGGTGACTCCGTGCGGAACGGAACGCGGGGTGACTACTTGCGGACGCCCTCGCCGGCCTCGTTGTCCGCCGCCGCCTCCGCCGACTGCTGCTTGGGGATCTCGACGCCCTCGGCGGCGGTCCCGGCGGGCTCCGCCACGCCGGACTCCTCGGCGCCCTCGGACACCTCACGGGCCTCGGCCGCCGGCGCTTCGGCGGCGTCGGAGCCTGCCCCGGCCTCCGGCCCGGCCGTCGGCGTCGACCCCGCGGCCTCCTCGGTCGAAGCCTCGGCGGCC
The DNA here is from genome assembly GCF_042869955.1 of Streptomyces sp. NPDC006691. NCBI lineage: Bacteria > Bacillati > Actinomycetota > Actinomycetes > Kitasatosporales > Streptomycetaceae > Streptomyces > Streptomyces sp. NPDC006691. The sequence continues at coordinate 274,404 of NZ_JBIAGW010000009.1, read as the reverse complement.
TTACGGCGAAACCTTGAAAAAACGCCCATATCTACTCCAAAACGTACTCGTGTGGGCGAAATCCCGCGCCGACCGGAGCGCCTCATTGCGTCGCCCGGCGGCACCGGTCGGCAAACCGGCGTTCGGAACCTCGCAACAGGCAACGAACCCGGCCGTGTGCCGTCACGTAGCTCGTTCGGGGAGAGGCCGTGAGGTTTGCGAGACTGTGTCGGTGAGAAGCGCAGCTCCCGCACCGCGGGTCATCGCCGTCGTCGGCCCGACAGCGGCCGGTAAGTCCGATCTGGGCGTCCACCTCGCCCAGCAACTGGGCGGCGAGGTCGTCAACGCCGACTCCATGCAGCTCTACCGGGGGATGGACATCGGTACGGCCAAGCTGACGCTCGACGAGCGCGGCGGCATCCCGCACCACCTCCTCGACATCTGGGACGTGACGGAACCGGCCAACGTGGCCACCTACCAGAAGCTCGCCCGCGCCGAGATCGACCGGCTGCTCGCCGCGGGCCGCACCCCCGTCCTCGTCGGCGGATCCGGACTCTACGTACGCGGCGCGATCGACGTGCTCGAATTCCCCGGCACCGACCCCGACGTACGCGCCCGCCTGGAGGGCGAACTGGCGGAGCGGGGCCCCGGCGCCCTGCACGCCCGCCTCGCCGCCGCCGACCCGGAAGCGGCCCGCGCGATCCTCCCCGGCAACGGCCGCAGGATCGTCCGCGCACTCGAAGTGATCGAGATCACCGGCCGCCCCTTCACGGCCAACCTGCCCACCCACGAATCGGTCTACGACACCGTGCAGATCGGCGTGGACGTCGGCCGCCCGGAACTCGACGAACGCATCGCCCTGCGCGTCGACCGGATGTGGGAGGCCGGGCTCGTCGACGAGGTGCGCGCCCTGGAGGAGCGCGGGCTGCGCGCGGGACGCACCGCGTCGCGGGCCCTCGGCTACCAGCAGGTGCTCGACGCGCTCGCCGGCGAGTGCACCGAGGAGGCGGCGCGCGCCGAAACGGTCCGCGCCACCAAGCGCTTCGCCCGCCGTCAGAACTCCTGGTTCCGGCGCGATCCGCGCGTCCACTGGCTCAGCGGAGCGATGGCGGACCGGGCGGAACTCCCGCGCCGGGCGCTGGCGTTGGTCGAACGAGCGGTCACAGCCTGATCACGTGATGGCATCGGGACGCCCCGCCGGTCATCGCGGCGCTGTTGCCCGTGCCATCATCAAACGTCGATCGACCAGTGGAGTCCGAGTTGGGAGGGCGCGTGGCGATGGAGGCCGGCCCTCGCGACAGAGAGCAGGGATCGCGGCAGGACACCGCGCGCCCCGGCTCGACGGGCCCCGATGCGCCGGTGCCGCACCCCGCACAAGCGGAATCCGCCGATGACGCCGCCGACGGCGGGCGGGCTCCGGGGAGCGCGCCACCGACCCTGGGTTCCGCGGTGCTCGGCGCCTCGGGCCTGAGCCCGGACGGCCCGGAGGACGGCTCCGTCGGAGCGGTCCCCGACGGCGGCGAGGTCGAGGTCGAACTGCGCCCCCAGCGCCGCCTGAGAATCTGGCAGCTCGCCCCCATCGTCATGCTCGCCGCCCTCGGCTCGCTCATGTTCGCCTTCCCCCTCGCCTTCGAATTCGGCGACGGCGGACCGGTCGTGGCCATGCTCGGACTGCTCATCAGCTGCTGCGCCGCCGGCTGGGGCATGATGGCCGCCCGCCGCGTCGGCCACACCTGGCCCGGACTGCCCGGCCGGGGCTCGCGCGAGCGCCCCAACTGGCGGGTCCTCGCCCTGTACGTGGGCCTCGCCGCGGTTCTCGTCACGCTCGCCGTCTGGCGCGTGGCACGGCTGCGCTGACCCGGCAGCCGGTGCGGGCGGCCGAACCGGCCGACCGACGGCGCACCCCCGTACGATTGACGCGTGAACACCGCACCCATCGCCTTCCTCAAGGGCCACGGCACCCAGAACGACTTCGTGATCGTCCCCGACGCGGACAACACGCTCGACCTGCCCGCCGACGCGGTCGCCCGGCTCTGCGACCGCCGGGCCGGAATCGGCGGCGACGGGCTGCTCCACGTGGTGCGCAGCGCCGCCCACCCCGAGGCGAAGGCCCTGGCCGACCAGGCCGAATGGTTCATGGACTACCGCAACGGCGACGGCTCGATCGCCGAAATGTGCGGCAACGGCGTCCGCGTCTTCGCCTGGTACCTGGTGCGCGCCGGGCTCGTCGAAGCGGGCGACCTGGCCATCGCCACGCGCGGCGGCGTCAAGCAGGCACACGTCGCCAAGGGAGGCGACGTCACCGTCTCCATGGGCCGCGCCCTGCTCCCCGAGGCCGGTGTCACGGTCACCGTGGACGGCCGCAGCTGGCCCGCCCGCAACGTGAACATGGGCAACCCGCACGCGGTGGCGTTCGTGGACGCGCTCGCCCACGCCGGCGACCTGCGCTCGGCGCCCCCCTTCAGCCCCGCGGGCGTCTACCCGGACGGGGTGAACGTCGAGTTCGTCGTGGACCGCGGCCCGCGCCACGTGGCGATGCGGGTCCACGAGCGCGGCGCGGGCGAGACCCTGTCGTGCGGCACCGGCGCCTGCGCGGTCGCCGTCGCCGCCGCCCGCCGGGACGGCACGGACCCGGCGCTCACCGGCACCCCGGTGACCTACACCGTCGACCTTCCGGGCGGAACGCTCGTCATCACCGAGCACCCGGACGGCGAGATCGAGATGACCGGCGCCGCGGCGATCGTCGCCGAGGGCGTCATCGACCCCTCGCTCCTGGCACGCTGACCGGCCGGGCGGGGCAGGCGCCCCGCCCTGACCGGACCGGTCGGATTCGAAACGGCGATGGCCGAAACCTTCGCTCGAATGGGTGATCCGGTTCACGCTCGGCGAGAGCGGGACTGCGCCACGTGGTGGGGTCGGTAGCATCAAGCACCGGTCCGAAGGGGCACGCCGGTCCCTCACCACCGGTCGATGCCGCCGGAGGTGCCCCCATGAGTGCAGCAGAGGCCCCACATCCTGGTGCTCCCGGCCGCCGCCGCGGCCGCCCCCGGATCGACCTCCGCCGCCTCGGCCGAGCCGCCCTGCTCGGCCCCGTCTCCCGCGACCGGCTGCCCGACGCCATCGGGCACGTGGCCGACGCCCACCGGGCCCACCACCCCGACGCCGACCTGGCCGTGCTGCACCGGGCGTACGTCCTCGCGGAAACGTCCCACCGCGGCCAGTTCCGCAAGAGCGGCGAGCCCTACATCACCCACCCCCTCGCCGTGACCCTGATCCTCGCCGAACTGGGCGCGGAGACAACGACGTTGACCGCCTCGCTGCTCCACGACACCGTCGAGGACACCGAGGTGACGCTCGATCAGGTACGGGCCGAGTTCGGCGAGGAGGTCGCCTATCTCGTCGACGGCGTCACCAAACTGGAGAAGGTCGACTACGGGGCCGCCGCCGAACCCGAGACCTTCCGCAAGATGCTGGTCGCCACCGGCGACGACGTACGCGTGATGTCGATCAAACTCGCCGACCGGCTGCACAACATGCGCACCCTCGGCGTGATGCGGCCCGAGAAGCAGGCCCGGATCGCCAAGGTGACCCGGGACGTCCTGATCCCGCTCGCCGAACGCCTGGGCGTGCAGGCCCTCAAGTCCGAACTTGAGGACCTCGTCTTCGCGATCCTGCACCCCGACGAGTACGAACGCACCCGGCTGCTGATCGCGGCCAACTCCGGCACCCTCGACCCCCTCACCGGCATCGCCGACGGGGTGCGAGCGGTGCTCCGCGAGGCCGGGATCAACGCCGAAGTCCTCATCCGGCCACGGCACTTCGTCTCCGTGCACCGGGTACAGCTCAAGCGCGGCGAACTGCGCGGCAGCGACTTCGGCCGGCTGCTCGTCCTGGTCGGCGAGGACGCCGACTGCTACGCGGTCCTCGGCGAACTGCACACCTGCTTCACGCCGGTCGTCTCCGAGTTCAAGGACTTCATCGCCGCACCCAAGTTCAACCTGTACCAGTCGCTGCACACCGCGGTCGTCGGGCCGGGCGGCGAGGTCGCCGAAGTCCTCATCCGCACGCACCAGATGCACAAGGTCGCCGAGGCCGGCGTCATCGCGCTCGGCAACCCCTACGCGGGCGGCCTCGGCGACGGCGCGCAGCCGAACGGCGACGAGCGGCAGGACCCGACCCGGCCGGGCTGGCTCTCCCGCCTCCTGGACTGGCAGCAGAACGCCCCCGACCCCGACACCTTCTGGTCCTCGCTGCGCGAGGAGCTCGCCGGCGACAGCGAGATCACGGTGTTCTGCGCCGACGGCCACACCCTCGTCCTGCCGGCCGGCGCGAGCTGTGTGGACGCGGCGTACGCACAGTACGGGGCGGTCGCCCACGGCTGCATCGGCGCCCGCGTCAACGGCCGCCTGGCGACGCTCAGTACGGTCCTGCGCGACGGGGACACGGTGCAGCTCCTGCTCGCCCAGGACCCCACGTCCGGGCCCTCCGCCGACTGGCTCGACCACGCGAGGACCCCGGCCGCGCGGATCGCGATCAGCGGCTGGCTCGCGGTCAACCCGGAAGGCGTCAAGATCCCGGCCGCGGCCCCCCGGCCCCAGGTCAACGTCCCCGCCGACCGGCGCTCGGCCGGGAACGCGGTGACCGACCTGCCCGATGTGACGGTCCGTCTCGCCGGCTGCTGCACCCCCGTGCCGCCGGACACCGTCACCGGGTTCTCGGTCCGCGGCGCCGCCGTCACCGTCCACCGCCAGGAGTGTCCGGCCGTCGCCCGGATGAAGGCGGTGGGGCGGGCGCCCGTGGAAGTGCGCTGGGGAGAGGCCGCCGCATGCCGGGTCACCCTGGTCGCCGAGGCCTTCGGCCGCCCGCGGCTGCTCGCCGACCTCACGGAGGCCATCGCCGCCGCCGACGTGGCCGTCGTATCGGCCACCGTGGAACCCCCCAGCGAACAACGGGTCCGCCACACCTACACCCTCCAACTCCCCGACGCGGCAGGCCTTCCCGCGCTCATGCGGGCCATGCGGGACGTGGCCGGGGTGTACGACGTGAGCCGGGCGCAGCATCCGGCGGCGGCGGGCTGACGATCATTGGCGGGCAGTTGAGGGATGACAGCTTTCATCATCTGACATCCGCTGACGTCCGCCCGGCGCGGTCTGAGATTCGGGCGCACACCATCTGACATCTGCCCGGCACCATCTGACATTCCGCGTCCCGCGGCCCCCATCCCTCAGCCCTGTCCGCCGTCTCCCGCCGTCTCCCGCCGTCTCCCGCCGTCTCCCGCCGGCACCGCGCCGCCATACGCGCCCCCGTCGCCGCCCCGCCCCCCGGAACCCCCCGTTCGGGTGGCCCTCATGCGAGTCGGCCCTGCGGGGGTCCCTGCCGCTGGTAGCGGTAGTCCATGCCGCTCACCCCCCGCCGCCCCCGTTCCCGCCGTCTGCGTGCCGTGCTGCTTGCCGCCGCCGCGGCGTCCGTCGTCGCCGCGGCGCTGCCCGCCCCGGTGCCGCTGGGCATCGGGGACCCGCTGTTCCCGCACCTGGGCAACCCCGGCTACGACGTCCTCGCGTACGACATCGGGCTGTCCTATCCGGGGAACAACAGCACCCCCCTGGAGGCGGTCACCACCATCGACGCCGTCGCGACCGACGGCCTGGAGCGGATCAACCTCGACTTCGCGCGGGGCACGGTGCACGGTGTCGAGGTCAACGGCCGGGCCGCCGAGTTCGCGAGCGCCGACGAGGACCTCGTGATCACTCCGCAGGAGCCCGTCCGCGCCGGCGAGCGGCTGCGGATCACCGTGCGGCACACCAGCGACCCGAAGGCGGCCACGGACGGCGGCTGGGTGCGCACCACCGACGGTCTGGTGATGGCCAACCAGGCCGACGCCGCCCACCGGGTGTTCCCCTGCAACGACCACCCCTCCGACAAGGCGTACTTCACCTTCCACGTGTCCGCGCCCGCGGACGTGACGGTCGTTGCCAACGGGGTGCCGGCCGCGCGGGAGCGCCACGGCGGGCGGATCGTGTCGACGTACCGCAGCAGCCACCCCATGGCGACGGAGCTGGCGCAGGTGTCGATCGGGCGCTCGGCGGTGCTGCACCGCGAGGGGCCGCACGGGCTGCCGGTCCGCGATGTGGTCCCGGCCGTGGACCGGGACCGTCTGGAGCCGTGGCTGAGGAAGACGCCCGGGCACATCGCGTGGATGGAGCGGCAGGTCGGGCCGTACCCGTTCGAGACGTACGGGGTGCTCATCGCGGGCGCCGAGACCGGGTTCGAGCTGGAGACGCAGACCCTGTCGCTGTTCGAGCGGTCGCTGTTCGTACGGCCCGAGTTCCCCGCCTGGTACGTCGACTCGGTGATGGTGCACGAGCTGGCCCACCACTGGTTCGGGGACAGTGTCACGCCCCGCTCGTGGTCGGACCTGTGGCTGAACGAGGGGCACGCCACCTGGTACGAGGCGCGGTACGCCGAGGAGTTCGGCAAGCACCCCGTGGAGCAGCGGATGAAGAACGCCTACGCCCTGTCGGACGGCTGGCGGGCGGCGGGCGGCCCGCCGGCGGCGCCGAGGGCGGCGGCGCCGGGCCAGAAGATCGGCATCTTCCGGCCGATCGTCTACGACGGCAGTGCGCTGGTCCTGTACGCGCTGCGGGAGGAGATCGGGCCGAGGGCGTTCGACCGTCTTGAGCGGCGCTGGGTGCGCGACCACCGCGACTCGACGGCTTCCACGGCCGACTTCTCCGCGCTGGCCTCGCAGGTCGCGGGCCGTGATCTGGCCGGCTTCTTCCGGGCGTGGCTGTACGGGGAGAAGACGCCGGCGATGCCTGGGCACCCCGACTGGCACAGCCGGGCGCCTCGGCGCGCCTGACCGGTCACGGGGGCCGGCCGGTCACGGGGGGCCGTACCGGCAGGGAAAGGCCCGGAGGGCCGGAAAACCGGGATGACGGCCCCGGAGGCACCGTGCGACCATCGTTGTCGTCGGCGGCGCTGCCGGGGCCGATTCCGTCCGGGAATCATCGGGGCTCATTACGCGTTGTGACCGACACAGCCGGAATTCCCTTGGGGGCTCCGGTCCGGAATTCCAACGACGTAAAGGATCCAATGACCTCCTCTTCATCCCCTTCCCAGGACGAGCAGAGCTTCGCGGACACGCACCGCACCGAGAGCCTTCGGGCCGATGCCCTGATGGAAGAGGACGTCGCCTGGAGCCACGAGATCGACGGAGCGCGGGACGGCGAACAGCTGGACCGCTCCGAGCGTGCCGCCCTGCGGCGCGTGGCGGGCCTCTCCACCGAGCTCGAAGACGTCACCGAGGTCGAGTACCGGCAGCTGCGCCTGGAGCGCGTGGTGCTGGTCGGCGTCTGGACCACGGGGACGCTCAAGGACGCGGAGAACTCGCTCGCGGAGCTCGCGGCCCTCGCCGAGACGGCGGGTGCCCTGGTGCTCGACGGCGTCTACCAGCGCCGTGACAAGCCCGACCCGGCCACCTACATCGGCTCCGGCAAGGCGCAGGAGCTGCGGGACATCGTTCTTGAGACCGGCGCGGACACGGTGGTGTGCGACGGTGAGCTGAGTCCCGGGCAGCTGATCCACCTGGAAGACGTCGTCAAGGTGAAGGTGGTCGACCGGACCGCGCTGATCCTCGACATCTTCGCCCAGCACGCCAAGTCCCGCGAGGGCAAGGCGCAGGTGTCCCTGGCGCAGATGCAGTACATGCTGCCGCGGCTGCGTGGCTGGGGTCAGTCGCTGTCGCGTCAGATGGGCGGCGGCGGGTCCAGCGGCGGCGGTGGCATGGCGACGCGTGGTCCCGGTGAAACCAAGATCGAGACGGACCGGCGGCGGATCCGCGAGAAGATGGCGAAGATGCGCCGGGAGATCGCGGAGATGAAGACGGGCCGCGAGATCAAGCGCCAGGAGCGGCGTCGCAACAAGGTGCCCTCGGTGGCGATCGCGGGGTACACGAACGCCGGCAAGTCCTCGCTGCTCAACCGGCTGACGGGTGCGGGTGTGCTGGTGGAGAACGCTCTGTTCGCCACCCTCGACCCGACCGTGCGCCGGGCCGAGACGCCCGGCGGGCGGCTGTACACGCTGGCGGACACGGTCGGGTTCGTCCGGCACCTGCCGCACCACCTGGTCGAGGCGTTCCGCTCCACGATGGAGGAGGTCGGCGACTCCGACCTGATCCTGCACGTGGTGGACGGCGCGCATCCCGACCCGGAGGAGCAGCTGGCGGCCGTGCGCGAGGTGATCCGTGACGTGGGCGCGGTGGACGTGCCGGAGATCGTCGTGATCAACAAGGCGGACGCGGCGGACCCGTTGGTCCTTCAGCGGCTGCTGCGGATCGAGCGGCATTCGATCGCGGTCTCGGCGCGTACCGGGGAGGGCATCGAGGAGCTGCTGGCGCTCATCGACGCCGAACTGCCGCGTCCGCAGATCGAGATCGAGGCGCTGGTGCCCTATACGCACGGGCAGTTGGTCGCCCGGGCGCACGCCGAGGGCGAGGTGATCTCCGAGGAGCACGTCGCGGAGGGCACCGTGCTCAAGGCGCGGGTGCACGAGGTGCTCGCCGCGGAGCTCGCCCCCTATGTGCCGGCCGCGCACTGAGCGCAGGCAAGGCGGTAGTGCGGGACACGAGGCCCGCCCCTTTCTGATGAGGGGCGGGCCTCGTGCCGTGTGCGGTTGCCCGCGGTGGGGGTTACCGGCCGCCGTACTTCGCGCTCATCGAGTCGAAGAGGGCCTTCGCGCCGGCGCCGAGCTGGGGGCCGGCCAGCCAGCCCGAAGTGACCGGGCCGATCGAGGTGTTGGAGACCAGCTGGGCCTTGCCGTCGGGGCCGTTCATGAACCAGCCGCCGCCGGAGGAGCCGCCGGTCATGGTGCAGCCGATGCGGTACATCGCGGGCGTGCCGGGGCTGAGGGAGAGCTGGCCGGGGCGGTCGACGCACTTGAACATCTGGAGGCCGTCGTACGGGGGCGCGGCCGGGTAGCCCCAGGCGCCCATGGAGGCGACGGAGTGCGCCCTGGGGGCGGAGAAGTTGACGGTCAGGGCGTTGCCGACGGTCTCCTCCAGGGACTTGGCGCCGTTCTCCGCCTTCACGTGGAGGACCGCGTAGTCGTAGGGTGCGCCGGTGCCGCCGGTCGGACCGCCGTCCTTGATCCACTCGCCGGAGGTGGAGGCCCAGTCGGCCCAGAAGACGCCGTAGGGCGCGATCTGCTGGGGCTGGGCGTTGTTGAGCGCCGCCGCCGACCTGCCCTGGTCGTTGTAGGAGGGCACGAAGGCGATGTTGCGGTACCAGCCACCGGAGCCGCCCTGGTGGACGCAGTGGCCGGCGGTCCATACCAGGTTGGACCTGCCGGGGTGGGCGGGGTCCTTGACGACGGTGCCCGAGCAGACCATGGGGCCCTGGGGGGAGTCGAAGAAGACCTTGCCGACCGGGGCCGCGTAGTTGTGGTAGGGCAGCTTCTCCTGGACGGCCCGGACGGGCGCGGGCTCCGGGTCGGAGATGCCGGTGCCGCCGCTCGCGTCACCGGCGGCCATGGTCTTCTGCGGGTCCTTGGCGGACTTCATCCGGTCGGGCTTCCACAGGCCGTCGATGACCGGGTTGACGAAGTCCTTGGCGTCGCGCAGCCAGGTGCTCCTGTCCCAGTTCCGCCAGCCGCCGTTCTTGTACTTGTCCAGGTCGACGCCGTGCTTCTTGAGGGCGTCGGCGAGGTTGGACGGGCTCGTGGATTCGCCGCCCGCCCGGGCGGAGCCGGAGGCGGACGGTTTGCTGTCCGCGCCGTCGCCGCCCGGGCCGCACGCGGTGGCGGTCAGTGCGAGGGCCGCGGCCAGGCCGGAGGCGGCGAGCAGCGGACGTATGGATCGCATGAGAACGATTCCCCCTGATGTGCCTGCCCCTACGGGCAGGTGTTGCCATGTACTTGTCATGGCGGTGGGCGGACCGGTTCCCGGGCCGCCCACCGCGGGCCCTACTATGCCTGCTCGGCGGGGACGGGACGAACGGGGGCCCCGGCGTTAACAGGACCCCCGCACAGCGCTAACGCCCGGCGTACTTGGTGCTCACCGAGTCGTAGACGCCCTTGGCCTCCTTGCCCAGGCGCGGGCCGGCCAGCCAGCCCGCGGTGACCGGGCCGATCGAGGTGTTGGAGACGAGCGAGGGCTTGCCGTCCGAACCCGTGGCGATCCAGCCGCCGCCGGAGGAGCCGCCGGTCATGGTGCAGCCGATGCGGTACATCGTGGGCAGGCTCGCGGCGAGCGAGAGCCGGCCCGGCTTGTCCTTGCACTGGAACAGCTTCTGGCCGTCGTAGGGAGGCGCCGCCGGGAAGCCGTTGGCCGACATCGCGCTGATCTTCGGCACGGCCGGGGCGTTGAAGTCGACCGGGAGCGCCCCGCCGACCGTCTCCTCCAGGGACTTGCCGTTCGAGCCCTTCTCCGGCGTCACGTGCAGCACCGCGAAGTCGTAGGGCGCGCCCTGCCCGCCGGTCGGGCCGCCGCCCTCGATCCACTGCTGCGAGGTCTGCGCCCAGTCCGCCCAGTACACGCCGTAGGGGGCGATCTGCTGCCGGGTGGCCTTCTGCAACTGGGCCGTGGGCAGGGCGGCGTTGTTGTACGAGGGCACGAAGGCGATGTTGCGGTACCAGCCGCCCTTGGCCCCCGCGTGCACGCAGTGGCCCGCGGTCCACACCATGTTGGACTTGCCGGGGTGCGCCGGGTCCTCGACGACCGTCGCGGAGCACACCATCGAACCCTCGGGGCTGTCGAAGAACAGCTTGCCCAGCTCCGGCAGGTTCTGGTGGTACGGGGCCTTCACCGCGGCGGCCTTCACGGGCGCGGGCGCCGGGTCCGTGATGCCCTTGTCGCCGGAGATGTCATTGGGGACGGTCTTCTCCGGGGGCTTGTCCGCCTTGCGCATCCGGTCCGGGTCCCACAGGCCCTGGATGATCGGGTTCACATAGTCCTTGGCCTCACGCAGCCACGTGGCCCGGTCCCAGTTCCGCCACTCGCCGTTCTTCCACTTGTCCAGGTCGATCCCGTGCTTCTTCAGTTGGTCCAGCACATCGCTGGGGATCTGGACCTGGCCGGTGCCGCTCGCGGTCGCCGAGGCCGACGGCTTGCTGTCGGCCGTCGAGCCGCCGGGCCCGCAGGCGGTGGCGGTCAGCGCGAGCGCGGCCGTCAGGCCGAGGGCGGCGAGGGCCGGCGAGACCCTCCGGCGCGTTCCCTTCCCCGGGTGCTCGGCACTCAACGGGCGTTTGGGTCGCATGTCGAATTCCCCCTGGAACTTCGTCTTCACAGCGTCTTTGTCTTCTGAACTCGTCGCACTCGTCGCACTCGTCGCACTCGTCGCACTCGTCGCACTCGTCGCACTCGTCGCACCCGTAGGGCTCGTCGCACTCGTCGAGCACGTCGAGCGCGGCACCGGGGCCCGGTGCCGCGATGCGCCCCCACTATGCCGGTGCCGGTGGGGACGGCCGTCGGCAGGGCCGCGGTTCCGTGCCCGCGGCCCTGCCGTGCGGCGTGCGAACCGCCCGGCCGTTCCGGTAAGGCGAACCTTGCTTCGGTGCAAGGAACTTGCCGGCGGCCCGTGATCCGGCGGTGTCGGCGTCGTTGGTACGTACGGGGGACATCAGGACAGCGTTCAGCGCGGGCGTACGAGCCGGGCAACGGACGCGACACGGAACCGTCACAGCGGGAGGACCAGCAGTCGTGGCCGTCACCGAACCAGCAATGACGGCGCCGCCCGGCGCCCACGAGGGAATCCTGCGCCGGCAGTCCCTGCGGGAGTCGGCGGCCCGCACCTATGCGCGGTCGCTGCCCATCGTGCCCGTGCGGGCACGCGGGCTGACCATCGAGGGCGCGGACGGGCGGCGCTATCTCGACTGCCTCTCGGGCGCGGGAACGCTGGCGCTCGGCCACAATCACCCGGTGGTGCTCGAAGCGATCCGCAAGGTCCTCGATTCGGGGGCGCCGCTGCACGTCCTCGACCTCGCGACGCCGGTCAAGGACGCCTTCACCACCGAGCTCTTCGCCACCCTGCCGCGCGAACTCGCCGAGAACGGACGCATCCAGTTCTGCGGACCGGCCGGCACGGACGCCGTGGAAGCCGCCCTGAAACTCGTGCGCACCGCCACCGGACGCACCGGCATGCTCGCCTTCACCGGCGCCTACCACGGCATGACCGCGGGCGCCCTCGCCGTCTCCGGCGGCGCCCGCGACGTCCAGGTGACCCGGCTGCCCTACCCGCACAACTACCGCTGCCCGTACGGGATCGGCGGCGAGCGCGGGGCCGAGACCGCCGCCCGCTGGACCGAGAACCTCCTTGACGACCCCAAGGGCGGTGTCCCCGCACCGGCCGGGATGATCGTCGAGCCGGTGCAGGGGGAGGGCGGTGTGAACCCGGCGCCCGACGCGTGGCTGCGCCGGATGCGGGAGATCACCGAGCGCCGCTCCATCCCGCTGATCGCCGACGAGGTGCAGACGGGCGTCGGCCGCACCGGCACCTTCTGGGCCGTCGAACACAGCGGGATCGTGCCCGATGTGATGGTGCTTTCCAAGGCCATCGGCGGCTCGCTGCCGCTCGCCGTGATCGTGTACCGGGACAGCCTCGACGTGTGGAAGCCGGGCGCGCACGCCGGTACGTTCCGGGGCAACCAGCTCGCCATGGCGGCGGGCGCGGCCACGCTCGCGTACGTCCGTGAGCACCGGCTCGCCGAGCGGGCGGCCGTCCTCGGGGCGCGCATGCTCGGCCAGTTGCAGGGCCTCGCCGCCGACCACCCCTGCATCGGCGACGTCCGGGGCCGGGGCCTGATGATCGGCGTCGAGCTCGTCGACCCCGAGCGCGAGGACCGCAGCTCCGGCAACCCGCCGCCGCCCGCACCCGCCCTCGCCGCCGTCGTCCAGCAGGAGTGTCTGCGCCGCGGGCTCATCGTCGAACTCGGCGGCCGGCACTCCAGCGTCGTACGGCTGCTTCCGCCGCTCACCCTCACCGACGAACAGGCCGTGGCCGTACTCGACCGCCTCGCCGACGCGCTGGCCGCCGCCGCCCGCACCCCGCACCCGGGGGCCGCGGATCCCGGCGCGCACCACCGCGCCGGGACCGGACCGGCCCACTGATCCCGGACCTGCCCACTGATCCCGGACCAGCCCACGACCTCCCAGGACCACCCCACGAACACCCGAGGAAGACCGCCGTGAATCGCACCCCCGCACCCGACGCGCACGAGGCCGAAGGCCCCCTCGGCGCCCACCGCGGCCCGTTCGTCGCCGAGTCGACGACGGTGCCGCGCCAGAAGGCCGGGATCCACGGCGAACGACTGACCGGCCCGTCCGAGCCGGACCCGCTGGACGCCGCCGACCCGGAGGCCGCCGCCGAAGCGGCCGCCGTCGAGAACCTGCTGCGCTGCTGGGTGCGCGAGAACGACCTGGCCGCACCCGACGGCCCGCTCCTGCGCATCGCGCTGCCCGCCAGCGGCACCGCCCTCCTCGTGCCCGTGCGGTACTGGTCACCCACCGGCTGGCACCGGTTCGCCCGGCCCGCCCTGCACGGCGGCGCGGCCGACGCCCCGCCCGCCGACGCCGTCACCGTCGCCGCCCTCCTCGGCCGCGAGGCCGGCCCGAGCGGGGGCGCCGACCTGGTGGGGCGCGTCGCCGACTCGGTGCGCCGCACCGCCCAGTTCATCGCCGACCGGCGCACCCGCCCCGGCCCGCGCGAGTGCGCCGACCTCTTCCTCACCGCCGAACAGTCCCTCCTGCTCGGCCACCCCCTGCACCCCACCCCGAAGAGCCGCGAGGGCCTGTCCGACACCGAAGTACGCCGTTACTCGCCCGAGCTGTACGGATCCTTCGCGCTGCACTGGCTGGCGGTCGACCCCGCCGTCCTCGCCTGCGACTCCGCCTGGACCGAGGGCGGCCGCACCATCGGTGCCGCGCAGCTGGCCCTCCGGTTCGCCGACGGCCTCCAACTCCCGCCCGGAACCGTCCCGTTGCCGCTGCACCCCTGGCAGGCCCGCGACGTCACCCAGCGCCCCGCCGTCGCCGCCCTGCTGAACGCCGGGCTCCTGTACGACCTGGGGCCGCACGGCGAGCACTGGCACCCCACCTCCTCCGTGCGCACCGTGCACCGCCCCGGCGCCGACGCCATGCTCAAGCTGTCGCTCGGCGTCCGCATCACCAACTCCCGCCGCGAGAACCTCCGCAAGGAACTCCACCGGGGTGTGGAGGTCCACCGGCTGCTCCGGGCCGGCCTCGGCGAGGAGTGGCAAGCCGCCCACCCCTGCTTCGACATCGTCCGCGACCCCGCCTGGCTCGCCGTCGACACCCCCGACGGCGAGCCCCTGCCGGGCCTCGACGTGGTGGTCCGCCACAACCCCTTCGCGTCCGGTGACGATGCCGTCTGCATCGCCGCCCTCACCGCGCCGCGCCCCATGCCGGGCCGCGCCGCCACGCACTCGCGGCTCGCCGACGTCGTGGGCCGCCTCGCCGCCCGCACCGGCCGCCCCACCACCGCCGTCAGCGCCGAGTGGTTCCTGCGCTACCTCGACCAGGTCGTACGCCCGCTGCTCTGGCTGGACGGCACGGCGGGCATCGCCCTGGAGGCGCACCAGCAGAACACCCTCGTCCTGCTCGACCCGGACGGCTGGCCCGTCGGCGGCCGCTACCGCGACAACCAGGGCTACTACTTCCGCGAGTCGCACCGCGCCGCCCTGGAGCGCCGCCTCCCCGGCATCGGCGCGGCCAGCGACACGTTCGTGCCCGACGCCGTCACCGACGAACGCTTCGCCTACTACCTCGGCATCAACAACGTCCTCGGCCTCATCGGCGCCTTCGGTGCCCAGCACCTCGCCGACGAACGCGTCCTGCTCGCCGCCCTGCGCCAGTTCCTCACCAAGACCACCGGCCTCGGCTCACCCCTGCCCGCCCAACTGCTCGACAGTGCGACGCTGCGCTGCAAGGCCAACCTGCTGACCCGGCTGCACGGCCTCGACGAACTCGTCGGCCCGGTCGACACCCAGTCCGTCTACGTCACCATCACCAACCCCCTTCACACTCAAGGGACTTGACCCGTACCCACTGCTGAGAGGAGCGTCGCCGTGCCCCCCACCGATGCGAGCACCGACGCCGGCGCAGGCCCCGGCCCCCTACCGGGGGAGGCGGCCGACGACACCCTGGACCTGGAGCTGCCCGACGAACTGGTCGCCCTGCTCGACCCGGAGAACTCCGAACACTCCGGGCGCCCGGGGCAGGGCGAGCACTCGGGGCACTCCGGGCAGCGCGCGTACCCGGGGCCTGGCGAGCCGCGTGATCCGGACGCGCCCCCTCCCGGGGTACCGGAGGCCGGGCCGAGCTCCGTACCTGATGCCGGTCCGAACCCCGTACCGGCAGCCGGTCCTGGCCCTGTTCCGGAGGGCGGGCCGAGCTCCGTGCCGGCCACCGGCCCGGGCCTCGCATCGGCAACCGGTCCGAGCCCCGTGCCATGTGGAGGGCCGAGCCTCGCGCCGGGCGCGGCGACCGAAGCCGGGCCGAGCCCCGTACCGGCCATGGGGTTCCCCGGCGCCGCCCCCCGGCTGGCAGTCGCCGCCCCTCCGCCGGCCCACCCCGCCCCGCCGGGGGACCTGCTCGGCTCACCGGGTGACTGGGCCCCGGCCGCCACCTCTCTCGGCTCGTTCGGCCTCCTCCCTGTATGTCTCGACCGTGATCTCGCCCTCCTCGCCCAGTGGATGAACGACCCCGCCGTGGCCGCCTTCTGGGAGCTGGCGGGACCCGAATCCGTCACCGCCGCCCATCTGCGCGACCAACTGGACGGCGACGGCCGCAGCGTGCCCTGTCTCGGTGTGCTCGACGGAACTCCCATGAGTTACTGGGAGATCTACCGGGCCGACCTGGACCCGCTGGCCCGGCACTATCCGGCCCGCCCGCACGACACCGGTGTCCATCTGCTCGTCGGAGGCATCGCCGACCGGGGCCGGGGCGTCGGCACCACCCTGCTCAGGGCCGTCGCCGACCTGGTCCTCGACAACCGACCGCAGTGCCCCCGTGTGATCGCCGAACCCGATCTGCGCAACACCCCCTCCGTCTCCGCGTTCCTCAGCGCCGGCTTCCGCTTCCACGCGGAAGTCGACCTGCCCGACAAGCGAGCCGCCCTGATGGTCCGCGACCGTGCGCTCAGGAACCTGCTGTGAACGCCCCGCCGCTCCGCATACACCCCCAGCCCCGAATCGGTCCCACCCCGAGGAGTCTTCGTGCCGAACCCTGCTTCCCCCCATGACTCCCGCGGCCTCCCCGACTCCCGCGGCCTCCCCGACTCCCCGGTCCCGCCCGGGCTGCTGGCCCCGCCCGAGCTGAACCGCGAGGCCTGGGACCGCGCGGGACGCCTCCTCCTCGCGAAGATGATCGGCGCCTTCGCGTACGAGGAGATCGTGCGTCCCACGGTAGAACCCGCCACTGACAATCCCGGCCCGGCCCGGGAAGGCGCAGGTCAGTACGGGTTCACTCTGGACGACGGCAGTACCGTGACCTTCCTCGCCCGGCGCGGCGCCTACGGCGGCTGGCAGGTCGACCCCCATTCGATCCGGCGTACGGAGAAGGCCGAGGGGGCCCGCGGGGCCGAGGGCGCCGACGGGGCCGTACCGGACGGGCCGGTCGCCCCGGGCGGGACCGCGGCCGACGCGCCCGGCCCGGCGGCCGCCCATCACCCCCCGCCCCCCGCCCCCGAGCCGTTCACGGACCCCATCCGGTTCCTCGCGCTCGCCCGCCGGACCCTCGGCGTCGACGGCGCCACCTTCGGCCACCTCGTGCGGGAACTGACCGCCACCCTCGCCGCGGACACCCGGCTCCAGTCCACCGCGCTGCCCGTGGCCCGCCTCGCGGACCTCGGGTACGCGGAGCTGGAGGGCCACCAGACCGGCCACCCCTGGCTCGTACTCAACAAGGGACGCCTCGGCTTCTCCGCCGACGACGCCGCGCGCTGGAGCCCGGAGGCCCGCACTCCGGCCGCACTGCCCTGGATCGCCGTCCGCACCGACCTCGCCGGCTACCGGGGCGTCGCCTCGCTCGCGACCCCGGACCGGCTCTACGCACGCGAACTCGACGCCCCCGTCCGTGAGGCGTTCGCCGCCGCCCTGCGGGCCCGGGGCCTCGACCCGGCGGCGTACCTCTATCTGCCGATCCACCCCTGGCAGTGGACGGAGATGATCCTTCCGCTCTTCGCCCCGGCCGTCGCCGACCACGCGATCGTTCCGCTGCCCAGCGACGGCGACGTACGCCTGCCGCAGCAGTCCATCCGCACCTTCCTCAACCTCTCGCGGCCCGAGCGCCACACCGTGAAACTGCCGTTGTCCATCCTCAACACCCTGGTCTGGCGCGGCTTGCCGACCGAGCGCACCGTGGCCGCGCCCGCCGTCACGGCCTGGGTGCAGGGCCTGTGCGAGCGGGACGCCTTCCTGCGGGACGAGTGCCGGGTCATCCTGCTCGGCGAGGTCGCCTCGGTCGCGGTGGAGCATCCGGTGTACGACCGGGTGGCCGAAGTCCCCTACCAGTACAAGGAGTTGCTGGGGGCGATCTGGCGCGAGCCGCTGCCGCCCCGGCTCGCACCCGGGGAACGGGCCCGCACCCTGGCCGCGCTGCTGCACACCGACCCCGAGGGCCGCTCCTTCACGGCCGAACTCGTCGCCCGCTCGGGCCTCGCCCCCACGGTGTGGCTGCGGCGCCTGTTCGGCGCCCTGCTGCCGCCCCTGCTGCGCTTCCTCTACCGGTACGGGACGGTCTTCTCGCCGCACGGGGAGAACGCCATCGTCGTCTTCGACGACCAGGACGTGCCCGTACGCCTGGCGATCAAGGACTTCGTCGACGACATCAACGTGAGCGCCGAGCACCTGCCCGAGCACGACTCGATGCCCGACGACGTCCGCGAGGTCCTGCTCACCGAGGAGCCCGCCTTCCTGACCCAGTTCATTCATTCGGGGCTCTTCGTGGGCGTCTTCCGGTTCCTGGCCCCGCTGTGCGAGGACCAACTGGGTGTTCCGGAGGCCGAGTTCTGGGCGCTGGTGCGTGAGGAGATCCTGCGCCATCAGGCCCGCTTCCCCGACGAGAAGGAGCGCTACGAGACGTTCGACCTGCTCACGCCCCGGATCGACCGGCTCTGTCTGAACCGGAACCGGCTGCACACCGATGGCTACCGGGACCGGCCCGAGCGGCCGCACGCCACCGTGCACGGGACCGTGGCGAACCCCCTCGCACCTGCGGAGTGATCGGATTGTCAGTGGCGAGCCTTAGGCTGGTCCGGCTATGACGAAGCCTTCACTCCCCGAGCTCCTGCACGCCGCCGTCACCGCCGTCGGCGGCGTGGAGCGGCCTGGCCAGGTCACCATGGCCACGGCTGTCGCCGACGCGGTCGACGACAGCTCCCACCTGCTGGTCCAGGCCGGGACGGGCACCGGAAAGTCCCTCGGCTACCTGGTGCCGGCCCTGGCGCACGGCGAGCGCGTCGTGATCGCGACGGCGACGCTCGCGCTCCAGCGCCAGCTCGTGGAGCGCGACCTGCCGCGCACGGTGGACGCGCTGCATCCGCTGCTGCGCCGCCGCCCGCAGTTCGCCATGCTGAAGGGCCGCTCCAACTACCTGTGTCTGCACCGCCTGCACGAGGGCGCGCCGCAGGACGAGGAGGAGGGGCTCTTCGACCAGTTCGAGGCGGCCGCGCCCACCAGCAAGCTGGGCCAGGACCTCCTCAGGATGCGGGACTGGGCGGACGAGACGGAGACCGGCGACCGGGACGATCTGACGCCGGGCGTCTCGGACAAGGCGTGGAGCCAGGCCTCGGTGTCCTCGCGCGAGTGCCTGGGCGCCACGAAGTGCGCCTACGGGGCGGAGTGCTTCGCGGAGCTGGCCCGAGAGAGCGCCAAGCTCGCCGATGTCGTCGTCACCAACCACGCGCTGCTCGCCATCGACGCGATCGAGGGCGCCCCGGTGCTGCCGCAGCACGAGGTGCTCATCGTCGACGAGGCGCACGAGCTGGTCTCCCGGGTCACCGGCGTGGCCACCGGCGAGCTCACCCCCGGCCAGGTCAACCGGGCGGTGCGGCGCAGCGCCAAGCTCGTCAACGAGAAGGTGGCCGATGGGCTCCAGACGGCTGCCGAGGGCTTCGAGCGGGTCATGGAGCTGGCCCTGCCCGGCCGCCTGGAGGAGGTCCCGGAGGACCTCGGCTATGCGCTGATGGCGCTGCGTGACGCCGCCCGCGAGGTGGTCTCGGCGCTCGGCGGCACCCGCGACAAGTCCGTTCAGGACGAGGACGCCGTGCGCAAACAGGCCCTCGCCATGCTGGAGACGGTGCACTCCGTGGCGGAGCGCATCACCAACGGCTCCGAGTGGGATGTCGTCTGGTACGAGCGCCACGACCGCTTCGGCGCCTCGCTGCGGGTCGCCCCGCTGTCGGTGTCGGGTCTGCTCAGGGAGAAGCTGTTCGCGGACCGCTCGGTCGTGCTGACCTCGGCCACGCTCAAGCTCGGCGGCGATTTCAACGGGGTGGGCGCCTCCCTCGGTCTGTCCCCGGAGGGCACCGAGGGTGAGGACGTCCCGCGGTGGAAGGGCCTGGACGTCGGCTCGCCGTTCGACTACCCGAAGCAGGGCATCCTGTACGTCGCGAAGCACCTGGCCACACCGGGCCGGGAGGGTTCGCGCGGCGACATGATGGACGAGCTGGCCGAGCTGGTGGAGGCGGCCGGTGGCCGCACGCTGGGTCTGTTCTCCTCGATGCGGGCCGCCCAGGCCGCCGCCGAGGAGCTGCGGGGCCGCCTCGACCAGCCCATCCTGTTGCAGGGCGAGGAGACGCTGGGCGAGCTGATCAAGTCGTTCGCCGCCGATCCGGCGACCTGTCTGTTCGGCACGCTGTCGCTGTGGCAGGGCGTCGATGTGCCGGGGCCGAGCTGTCAGCTGGTGGTGATGGACCGCATTCCGTTCCCGCGGCCCGACGACCCTTTGATGAGTGCCCGCCAGAAGGCGGTCGAGGAGGGCGGCGGCAACGGGTTCATGGCGGTGGCGGCCACCCATGCCGCGCTGCTCATGGCCCAGGGAGCCGGCCGTCTGGTCCGGGCGACCGGGGACCGGGGGGTGGTCGCGGTGCTCGATCCGCGCCTGGCCAACGCCCGTTACGGCAGCTATCTGCGGGCCTCGCTGCCCGACTTCTGGTACACCACGGACCGCAATCAGGCGCGCCGCTCGCTCGCGGCCATCGACGCGGCGGCCAAGGCCGAGGGCAAGTAGCCGGGGCTCCGCGCGGGGCGGCGACGGGCGGCGGGCAGTGACGGGCGGGCAGTGACGCGCGGGGCGGCGCCCAGCGGGGCCGAGTGCCTGCGGTGCTGCCCCGCCCCCGTGGCGGGGCAGCACCGCAGGCAGGTATGGCAGGGCCCCGGGACCGGCGCAGGAGGTCCCGGGGCCCGGTTCAGAGCCGGCGGAGGGGTCAGACCCGCCGGAGCACCGCCACGACCTTGCCCAGGATGGTCGCTTCGTCGCCGGGGATCGGCTGGTAGGCGGCGTTGTGCGGGAGCAGCCAGATGTGGTTGTCCTCGCGCTTGAAGCGCTTGACGGTGGCCTCGCCGTCGAGCATTGCGGCGACGATGTCGCCGTTCTCGGCGACGGGCTGACGGCGGACCGTGACCCAGTCGCCGTCGCAGATCGCGGCTTCGATCATCGAGTCGCCGACGACCTTCAGGACGAACAGTTCGCCGTCGCCGACGAGCTGGCGGGGGAGCGGGAAGACGTCCTCGACCGACTCCTCGGCGAGGATCGGGCCACCGGCGGCGATCCGGCCGACCAGCGGCACATAGGAGGCGGCCGGCTTGCCCGCGGTGTCGGTGGGCTGGCTGCTGGGCTGGTCGGAGCCGCGGACCTCGTAGGCGCGCGGCCGGTGCGGGTCGCGGCGCAGGAAGCCCTTGCGCTCCAGGGCCATCAGCTGGTGGGCGACGGACGAGGTGCTGGAGAGGCCGACCGCCTGACCGATCTCCCGCATCGACGGCGGGTAGCCACGGCGCTGCACGGAGTCCCGGATGACCTCGATGACCCGTCGTTGCCGGTCGGTGAGGCCCGAGCTGTCCGCCCTGATTCCTGGGGGCCGGCCTGGCAGGGAGCGGGCGGGCCTTGTGGCGTCCGCCCCCTGGTTCGTGACTGCGTCGTTCATGGCATGCACCGGCTCAAGTCGGGTCTGGGAGCGGTCCTGGGCAGTGATGGTGGCACTGTCTGCGGTGGTGGTCACGTCGGCCCCTCTCGAATTGGTCTCCCTAGCTGGACAACGGTAGTAGCTTTCGAAAGGTTGCGCCAAACACACGTTCGAGTGAAAAATCGCAGAACGCGCTACGCGGCCCTGGGGGTGGGTGTATGTGCGAGTCCTGACGAGGGGCCCGTCGAACGGCAATTCGGTCCATTACGGTACCCTTCACCGCTGAGGCGGACGCTTGGCGACCTGCCTCCAGGGGACCGTTCCGGCGGCCGCCGCGTGTCGCGTGCGACGACGGCGTGCCGCGGCACAGTCTGTCATCCGGCACCCCGCGATCCGGCACTGCGACGCGCTTCCCGTAGGGTCCTCGACGGCCGGAAATCGGCGGATCGGGGTCGTGGCCGAGGTCGGGGCGCACGACACGCGGTAGGGCCGGATAAGCGGCAAAACCCTAGATCTAGTGGTTGGATTGGTGCAGCCACCCAGAAGTTGTGGTCCTGGTCCTTCAGGGCCGTGGTCATCACCTATGCTGGTGGTCGCTTCGCGGGCGGATTTCCGGGCCTGGTGAGGCTATTCAGTCGTGCTGTGAAGGAGGGTTGGGAACCATGCACTGCCCCTTCTGCAGGCACCCCGACAGCCGTGTCGTCGACAGTCGTACGACCGACGACGGCACGTCGATCCGCCGGCGCCGCCAGTGCCCCGACTGCTCCCGTCGCTTCACGACGGTGGAGACGGCCTCGCTGATGGTCATCAAGCGCTCCGGCGTGACCGAGCCCTTCAGTCGTACCAAGGTCATCTCCGGCGTCCGCAAGGCGTGCCAGGGACGGCCGGTCACCGAGGACGCCCTCGCCAAGCTCGGCCAGCGGGTCGAGGAGGCGCTGCGCGCCACCGGAAGTGCCGAGCTGACCACCCATGACGTGGGTCTGGCCATACTCGGCCCCTTGCAGGAGCTCGACCTCGTCGCGTACCTGCGCTTCGCGTCCGTGTACCGGGCGTTCGACACCCTCGACGACTTCGAGGCGGCCATCGTGGAACTCCGCGAGCGGCAGCCCACCGGGGACCAACCCGACGAGTGCGTGGCCGGCGCGACCCCCGAGGTCCCCGTGCCCGCCACCGCTGCCGACTGACCGGGGGGCCCGCGGGCCCGCGGTCGCCGATCGGCGGCAATCCAGGACCTGCCAGGGGTGCGTTTCGGCTGCGCCCGTGGCAACAGACAAGCACCGTGCCTTGGGAACATTCAGGCACTTTTGGGCGTTTTTGCCCGCGTATGGGAGGCGGCAATGACAGAGACGGCGAGCGGCCCGGCACGAGGTTCCCGAGCCAAGGGATCCAAGGCCACCAAGGGTCTGCGTATCGAGCGCATCCACACCACCCCCGGCGTGCATCCGTACGACGAGGTGTCCTGGGAGCGCCGTGACGTCGTCATGACCAACTGGCGCGACGGCTCGGTCAACTTCGAGCAGCGTGGCGTCGAGTTCCCCGACTTCTGGTCGGTGAACGCGGTCAACATCGTCACCAGCAAGTACTTCCGCGGGGCCGTCGGCACCCCGCAGCGCGAGACCGGTCTCAAGCAGCTCATCGACCGGATCGTCAAGACCTACACGAAGGCCGGCGAGGACTACGGGTACTTCGCCTCGCCCGCCGACGCCGAGATCTTCGAGCACGAGCTGGCGTACGCCCTCCTGCACCAGATCTTCAGCTTCAACTCGCCGGTGTGGTTCAACGTCGGCACGCCCCAGCCGCAGCAGGTCTCGGCCTGCTTCATCCTGGCCGTCGACGACTCCATGGAGTCGATCCTCGACTGGTACAAGGAAGAGGGCATGATCTTCAAGGGCGGCTCCGGCGCCGGCCTGAACCTCTCCCGCATCCGCTCCTCCAAGGAACTGCTGTCCTCCGGCGGCAACGCCTCGGGCCCCGTCTCCTTCATGCGCGGCGCCGACGCCTCGGCCGGCACCATCAAGTCGGGCGGCGCCACCCGCCGCGCGGCCAAGATGGTCATCCTCGACGTCGACCACCCCGACATCGAGAACTTCATCGAGACCAAGGTGAAGGAAGAGGAGAAGATCCGCGCGCTGCGTGACGCGGGCTTCGACATGGACCTGGGCGGCGACGACATCACGTCCGTCCAGTACCAGAACGCGAACAACTCGGTCCGTGTGAACGACACCTTCATGAAGGCGGTCGAGCAGGGCGGGAAGTTCGGTCTGACCTCCCGCATGACCGGTGACGTCATCGAGGAGGTCGACGCCAAGTCGCTCTTCCGCAAGATGGCCGAGGCGGCCTGGGCCTGCGCCGACCCCGGCATCCAGTACGACGACACCATCAACCACTGGCACACCTGCCCGGAGTCCGGCCGCATCAACGGCTCGAACCCGTGCAGCGAGTACATGCACCTGGACAACACGTCCTGCAACCTCGCGTCCCTGAACCTGATGAAGTTCCTCAAGGACGACGGCCTGGGCCACCAGTCCTTCGAGGTCGAGCGCTTCGCCAAGGTCGTCGAGCTGGTCATCACCGCGATGGACATCTCCATCTGCTTCGCGGACTTCCCGACGCAGAAGATCGGCGAGAACACCCGCGCCTACCGCCAGCTGGGCATCGGCTACGCCAACCTCGGCGCCCTGCTGATGGCCACGGGTCACGCGTACGACTCCGACGGCGGCCGCGCGCTCGCCGGTGCCATCACCTCCCTGATGACCGGCACCTCCTACAAGCGCTCCGCCGAGCTCGCCGCGGTCGTCGGCGCGTACGACGGTTACGCCCGCAACGCCGAGCCGCACCAGCGCGTCATGAAGCAGCACGCCGACGCCAACGCCGCGGCCGTGCACGTCGACGACCTGGACAACCCGATCTGGGCCGCCGCCACGGAGGCCTGGCAGGACGTGATCCGGCTCGGCGCGAAGAACGGTTTCCGCAACGCGCAGGCCTCGGTCATCGCGCCCACCGGCACCATCGGTCTCGCCATGTCGTGCGACACCACCGGCCTGGAGCCCGACCTCGCGCTGGTCAAGTTCAAGAAGCTGGTCGGCGGCGGCTCGATGCAGATCGTCAACGGCACGGTGCCGCAGGCGCTGCGCCGCCTCGGCTACCAGGAGGAGGCGATCGAGGCGATCGTCGCCCACATCGCCGAGAACGGGAACGTCATCGACGCCCCCGGCCTGAAGACCGAGCACTACGAGGTCTTCGACTGCGCCATGGGTGAGCGTTCCATCTCCGCCATGGGCCACGTCCGCATGATGGCGGCCATCCAGCCGTGGATCTCGGGCGCCCTGTCCAAGACGGTCAACCTGCCGGAGACGGCGACCGTCGAGGACGTCGAGGAGGTCTACTTCGAGGCGTGGAAGATGGGCGTCAAGGCGCTCGCCATCTACCGCGACAACTGCAAGGTCGGCCAGCCCCTCTCCGCCAAGACCAAGGAGAAGGAGAAGGAGGCGGTCACCGCCAAGGCCGAGGACACCATCCGCACCGCGGTCGAGAAGGTCGTCGAGTACCGCCCGGTCCGCAAGCGCCTGCCCAAGGGCCGCCCGGGGATCACCACCTCGTTCACGGTCGGTGGCGCCGAGGGCTACATGACCGCCAACTCCTACCCGGACGACGGTCTGGGCGAGGTCTTCCTGAAGATGTCCAAGCAGGGTTCCACCCTCGCGGGCATGATGGACGCCTTCTCCATCGCCGTCTCCGTGGGTCTTCAGTACGGCGTGCCGCTGGAGACGTACGTCTCGAAGTTCACCAACATGCGCTTCGAGCCGGCCGGCATGACGGACGACCCGGACGTCCGGATGGCGCAGTCGATCGTCGACTACATCTTCCGCCGCCTGGCGCTGGACTTCCTGCCGTTCGAGACCCGCTCGGCGCTCGGCATCCACTCCGCCGAGGAGCGCCAGCGCCACCTGGACACCGGCTCCTACGAGCCGGCCCTGGGCGACGACGAGCTGGACGTCGAGAGCCTGGCCCAGTCCGCCCCGCGCCAGACCGAACCGCTGAAGGCCGTGGCGGCTCCGAAGGCCGTCGAGACCGCGGCCCCCAAGGTCGCGCACAACTCGGCCGAACTGGCGGAGATGCAGCTCGGCGTCAGCGCCGACGCACCGCTCTGCTTCTCCTGCGGCACGAAGATGCAGCGGGCCGGCTCCTGCTACATCTGCGAGGGCTGCGGCTCGACCAGCGGTTGCAGCTGACACCGCGTCGGCACCTATGGGTGAGCGCACCGCGCTGACCTGAGCACAGCGTCCTGGGGGGACCGGCACACGCCGGTCCCCCCAGTCCGTTTCCGTCGGGTGCTGTCCGTCGTGCGCCGTCAGCTGCGGGCCGGCAGCTGTGTGCTGCGGACAAGGACTCAGGCGGGTGATGCGCCCATAGCGGCGATGTAGGCGTCCGGGTCAAGGGTGAATCCGCGGACGTCCGCATGGAACTCCCACGCGCCCGAGGCACCCCGGACGAACTCCGCGACCGTCGCCGCCCGCGCCCCGGCGAGCTCCTCGAAGCCGTGCCGGGACAGCTCGGTGTAGCCCTCGCGGATGCGGACGCCGGGATCGGCCACGTCGCCGAAGACGAGAGGCCCGGCGGCCTGCTGGATGACCACGCCGACCACGACGCGCGAGTGCCCCTCGGGCATGCGGCCCAGATCCACGGTCATGACCTCGTCGTAGCCGAGGCCCTGGCCCGTACGGCTGTCCCGGTCGAGGGAGATCGTGCCCTCGGGGGAGCGCCGGTCGAAGTACACCGAGTAGGCGGCCGGCCCGTGGGGCGCCGCCGCCGTGTAGACCGCCGCCACCAGATCCAGGTCGTGGGCCGGGGAGCCGAGCGGGCTCGGGTCCCATCGCAGCGCCACCTCGACCGTGCCGAGCCCCTTGCCGATACCGCTCATGCCCACGCCCTCCCCAGGTCCGTCGCCCCCGCGCCCCTCCATGCTGTCACGCTCCGTACGTCCTGCGGGGCGAAGTGGCCACCGCATCAAGGGGGTTGGACCGCCACGCCGGGTCGGCGCGCAGCCCCGGCCGGCCCGTGCCGCCGGACATGAAGAGCCGCTGCCGCCCATCACCCACTCCGTGGGCCACGTGGTGGCGCGGCGGCCCGCGCCCGGGGTGCGCCGGGCGCGGGCCCGCGACGCGCTCACCACCGTTCGTGGGGACGGCGCCGAAGAGCGCCGCCGGGTGGCCGCGGCGGCGCTCGCGGGGGTGTTGTCAGTGGTCTTCGATATCGTGATGGACTAGGAAGATCTCGTACAACTGGGGGCGTTGACAGGAGGGTTGGACGACCGGGCGGGCCGTATTGGCGTTCGGTAGTGGACTGGGGTTCGGGGCGCACGGCATATTCCCGCGGACATAGTCCGCCGGAGCCTGACGGGGGTGCGGTGGTGCGCCGTACGATGGCGCGGTGCTGGTCAAGTGGAGTCGCTGCACCGTGGTGGACCGCCGCGGTTTCGAGCGGGGACAGCGGAAATGGGCGGGGCTGCTCGGCGAGCCCGGTTTCCGGGGGCAGGGCGGCGGCTGGAGCCGGCGGCGGCCGGAAGTGGCCCATGTCTTCGGCTTCTGGGAGAGCCGGGCGTTCTACGACTCCTTCATGGCGCGGGCGAACGACCGGCTCGCCGCCGCCCAGTCCGGCACGTTCAAGGACATCGAGACCAGGCTCTTCGACCACCGCTTCGACGTGAAGACCGGCTTCGAGCCGCGCTTCACCGACGCGGACGTGGTGCGGGTCGCGCACTGCACGGTGCACGAGGACCGGGTCGAGCACTTCGCGCTGATGCAGCAGCGGGTCTGGAACCCGGCGATGGCGGGCTCTCCGGGCATGCTGCGCGGGGTGTTCGCCGAGGCGCCGGGCCATGAGTTCCTGGTGCTCTCCATGTGGCGGTCGGCCGCCGAGCGCGGCAAGTACCGGGCCGACCGGGTGGAGCGGCTGTCCCTGCGCGCGGAGACCGAGACGGACGTCGCGGCCCTGACCGGCGACGTCGTGCAGCTCGACGGGGACTGGACGGTCTGACACCCGGCCCCGCCGCGGGGCCGGCGCGATCCCCGGGGCAGGTCTGCCTCCGGCCCCCCGCCGCCCGGAATGGGGCGGTCCGGGGTGCTTCGGGCGGCGTCTACGCCGGATGGAGGCCGGACAGGTGCTCGATCCCGGCGCGGGCGATCTAGGGTTTGTGTCATGGCAAGACCACGGCGCATCGTCCTCGTCCGGCATGGCGAGTCGGAGGGCAATGCCGACGACACCGTGTACGAACGCGAGCCCGACCATGCGCTGCGGCTCACCGACGCCGGGCTGCGCCAGGCCGAGGCGACGGGGCAGCGGCTGCGGGCGATGTTCCGGGACGAGGGCGTCAGCGTCTACGTCTCGCCCTACCGGCGCACCCACGAGACGTTCCGCGCCTTCGGCCTAGACCCCGCCCAGGTGCGCGTCCGCGAGGAGCCCAGGCTGCGCGAGCAGGACTGGGGCAACTGGCAGGACCGCGACGACGTCAAGCTGCAGAAGGCCTACCGGGACGCGTACGGCCACTTCTTCTACCGGTTCGCCCAGGGCGAGTCGGGCGCCGATGTCTACGACCGGGTCGGGGCGTTCCTGGAGAGCCTCTACCGCAGCTTCGAGGCGCCCGACCACCCGCCCAACGTGCTTCTGGTGACCCACGGGCTCACCATGAGGCTGTTCTGCATGCGCTGGTTCCACTGGAGCGTGGCCGACTTCGAATCGCTGTCCAATCCGGGCAACGCCGAGACCAGGACGCTGCTGCTCGGACCGGACGGGCGGTACTCGCTCGACCGGCCGTTTCAGCGGTGGCGTGCCCCCGAGCCGTACGGGATCACCGGATAGAGTGGCTGCGCGATGACCGCTGACTCCTCCACAGAATCACTCGACACGCGCTTCGTACGCGCCCTGGACAGCCTGCGCGGCCTGTCCGTCGGGGACGCACTGGGTTCCCAGTTCTTCGTCCCCGCCCACTACCCCCTCCTCAAGCGCCGGGAACTGCCCGAAGGCCCCTGGCAGTGGACCGACGACACCGAGATGGCCTGCTCGGTGCTCGCCGTGCTCGCCTCGCACGGCCGGATCGACCAGGACGCGCTCGCGCTGTCCTTCGCCCACCACCACGACTTCGACCGCGGCTACGGCCCGGCGGTCAACCGGATGCTGCGCCTGGTCCGCGAGGGCGGCGACTGGCGGACCCTGGCCTCCGCCCTGTTCAAGGGCCAGGGCTCCTGGGGCAACGGCTCCGCCATGCGGATCGCGCCGCTCGGCGCCTGGTACGCGGACGACCCCGAACAGGCCACGCACCAGGCCGAGATCTCCTCGTACACCACCCACCAGCACCGTGAGGCGGTCGTCGGAGCGATGGCGGTCGCGGCTGCGGCCGCCCTGGCCGCGGCCCCCGCGGGTCCTCCCGCGCCGGGTGATCTCCTCGACGCGGTGATCGCGCTCGTGCCGCGCAGCGCGGTGGGCGCGGGGCTGCGGCGGGCGCGCGACATGCTCGACTACGACGACGCGGCGACGGTGGCCGCGGTGCTCGGCTCCGGCCGGCGCACCAGCGCGCACGACACCGTGCCGTTCGCGCTCTGGTCGGCGGCGCGCGGACTCGGCGACTACGAGCGGGCGTTCTGGACTACGGCGCAGGTCGGCGGCGACGTCGACACGACCTGCGCGATCGTCGGCGGAGTCGTCGCGGCGGCTCCCGCGGGAGCGCCCCCGGCCACCTGGCTGGAGCGCACCGAGGCCCTGCCGGACTGGGTCCCGGCCGGCACGGGCTGACGGGCGGCCCGCGCGCGCCGAGCTCGGCCCGGGCTCGGCCCGAGCGCTTCCTGGGAGCGCCCTGAGCGCCGCCTGGGAGCCGCTTGCGGACGGTCCGGGGCGACCTGGGTGTCGCGGGCGGCCCCCGGCGGCGTAACCTTGCAGGCGCCATGCCGTACGAACCACCCACCCACAGCGTCGAGCGCTCGATTCGCGCCACCACCGGCGCCAAGATCGTCGCCGGTGTCGACGAAGTCGGACGCGGGGCGTGGGCCGGTCCCGTCACGGTCTGCGCGGCCGTCACCGGACTGCGCCGCCCGCCGCTCGGGCTCACCGACTCCAAGCTGATCAGCCCCAAGCGCCGCACCGAGCTGGCCGCGGTCCTGGAGGGCTGGGTCACCGCATACGCGCTCGGTGACGCCTCGCCCGAGGAGATCGACGAGCTCGGGATGACCGCCGCCCTGCGGCTCGCCGCCGTGCGCGCCCTGGAGGGGCTGCCGGTGCGGCCGGACGCGGTGATCCTCGACGGCAAGCACAACTATCTCGGCCTGCCCTGGCAGGTCCGTACGGTGATCAAGGGCGACCAGTCCTGCATCGCGGTCTCGGCCGCCTCGGTGATCGCCAAGGTGCGCCGGGACGCGATGATGGCCGAACTGACGGGCGCCCAGGGGGAGTACGCGGGATTCGGCTTCGCCGAGAACGCCGGGTACCCCTCGCCCGTCCACAAGGCGGCCCTCGAAGAGCAGGGCCCCACCCCCTACCACCGGCTGTCGTGGTCGTATCTGGACGCGCTGCCCCGGTGGCGGCATTTGAAGAAGGCGCGGCTGTCCGCTGAGGCGGCCGCACTCGAAAGCGGGGGACAGCTCGGCTTCGACTTCTGACCCGGAGGACGGGCGGGGACCCCTGGGTTCGCGGTCCGTTGTCCGCAGGGTGCGGCCCCGTTCGCGGAGCCTTTCGGTCCGTTTCCCGGACGCGCGAAAGTCCCCTCTCGCGTCCTGAAATCCCTGGACTTTCCCGCCCAGTTGCGGGGAGACTCCGCCACGATCGCACCTTTGTGCCCACCCGCCGGTGACGCCTTCACCGGCATTTGATAGACATCCACTCATGCCTCTCATCCCCGAGGAGCCTCAGATTCACGAGAGTGCCCAGGGTCCCCGCGTCACCCCGGCCGCCGGCCGCACCGCGCAGACCCCTCGCCCCGTACCCGGCCCGCGTACCGCGGCCGCACCGCGTCCCGGACGTCCGGGCCCCGGCCCGGCCCGGCCCACGCCCCCCGCGCAGCGCTCGCACACCTCCGCCGCGCCGACCCCGCCGTCCGGGCCGCCGAGCCCGTCCGGTCCGCAGATCCAGCTGATCCCGGCCCCCGCCGACGGCGCGCTCGACGCCGCGGGCGAGGCGGTGGACCTGCTGCTCGACACCGGCCGAGCGCCGGGCGACATCCTGGTCCTCACCACCGGTGAGCAGCACCCGTGGGCGGCGCACGAGCTGTCCTTCGGCGAGGACGCCTACTGGGCCCAGCACGACGCCCGGGACGACGTCTTCTACGCCGCCGCGGCCTCGGTCGAGCGGGCCTCGGCCCGCCCGGTGGTCGTCGTCGCCGTCAACGGCGACGGGGCCGAGGACTCGGCGGCCCGCGCACTGCCGCTCGCCCTGGCCCGCGCCGGGACGCTGCTCATCGTGTGCGGCGACCCGCAGCGCGTCAACGCGGCGCTCGGCGCCGGAGTCTGATCCGGCACGGCCGGTCCGATCGCCGGGCCCCGCGCGCCCGACCGGGCGCGCGGGCCGGCCATCCCGAGGCGATCGGTGATGCGATGACGACCGATGGAGCGGTGACGACCGGCCGCGCCGCGAGGCCGGCCGGGCCCGATCCCGGGCAGGCCGGGTTCCCGGCCCTGCTGCCGAAACGGTTCAGCGTGCGGCGGTGCGCCGCAGCATGTCCACCGCGGCGGTGCCCGAGCGCAACGGCAGCGGTTCGGTCAGTTCGTTGCCGGCGTCCGCCAGGGAGCCGGGCCCCGAGATCGAGCTGGGGCGACGGCCGCCGCGCCCCTCGCCGAGCACCTGCCAGCCGTCGCGTGTGAGCGTGATGTACGCACCGCAGCGCAGCCCGTGCAGCGTGCAGGCATCGCGCAGACCCCACATCCAGGCCCCGTCCTCCTCCGTCCACCGCTCGTCGCCGTCACGGCAGTAGAGCAGTACGGCGGTACGCACCGGGGTCCGGCGGCGCAGATCGTGCGGGATGACCCGGCGCAGCTGCGCGAGCAGCGCGTTGCGGAACTCCCAGCCGTCGGCCGGAGCCGCGCGACGGGCGAACGACGCGCTGGCGGCGAGCCGTTCCTCGTGGTCGAGGACCGCGACGACGGCGGTCGTGGGCGTCGGCCGGTGCCGGGCGTGCAGCCCGCTGACGACCTCGCGCGGATTGCGCAGCAGCGGAATGCCGGCGGCGGCCCACTCGGCGGGCTCCAGGATCCGCCCGAAGCGGTTCGCGGAGTCGGCCGATACGCGGGTGGACGCTGCTGCCGAGGCGGCGGACGGAGCGAATCCGAAGGTCACGGTCCTCCCTTCCGAATACGCGCCCACGGTGCGGGCGGCGCCGGGTGGGGGCGCACCGCGGCACAGCCCTTCAGGACCACAGGGGGACCGTGCGGGGGCGGCTCCAATTCTTCCCGCCGCGAGGTCGGGCGGCAACGAGCAATTGACGTCGCTGACCTGAATCGACGGGTATGGCACTCATATCCCTGCCCAGCGGCACCCCCGGCCACCCCTGCTCTCACGCCTGGACCGCGAGGACCAGCGGGAACACCCCCTCGGCTCCGGAGCGGCGCAGCAGCCTGGCGGCGACCGCCAGCGTCCAGCCCGTGTCGGACGCATCGTCGACCAGGAGCACGGGGCCCCCGGTTTCGGACAGGGCGGCGGACAGTGCGTCGGGGACGACGAAGGCATCGTGCAACGCCCGTACCCGCTGGGCGCTGTTGGACTGCGCGATCCGTTCGCCCGCCGGGCCCTCGGCGTATTCCAGGGACCCGAGCAGCGGCATCCGGCCGATCTCCGCGATCCGCGCGCCGAGCGAGGAGACGAGCGCCGGCCGCGTGCGCGAGGGGAGCGTCACGACACCGGCCGGCCGGGGCGGCGCGTCGGGACCGCCCGAGGCCCAGCCGCCCCTGCCCCTGGCCCAGTCGGCGAGGACGCTCACCACGGCCTGGACCACATCGTCGGGCACCGGCCCGTCCGGGGCGCCGGGCGCGAGCATCGGGCGCAGCCGGTTGCCCCAGCCGATGTCCGAAAGACGCCCCAACGCCCTTCCGGAGAAGGCCTGTTCACCCGCCGGGATACGGCCCTTCAGATCGATGCCGATCGCCGCGAGCCCGGTGGGCCACATCTTGCGGGGCTCCACCTCCACGCCCGGCCGGGTCAGCTCGCCGCGCGCCTCGTCCAGCGCCGTGCCCGACACATCGGCGGTGAAGCGGGCCCCCGCGCAGTTGTCGCAGCGCCCGCACGGCGCCGCCTGGTCGTCGTCGAGCTGGCGGCGCAGGAACTCCATCCGGCAGCCCGTCGTGGAGGCGTAGTCACGCATCGCCTGCTGCTCGGCCGAACGCTGGCGGGCGACCCACGCGTACCGCTCGGCGTCGTACGTCCAGGGCCGTCCCGTGGTCGTCCAGCCGCCCTTGACCCGGTGGACCGCGCCGTCCACGTCGAGCACCTTCAGCATCGTCTCCAGACGGGTCCGCCGCAGCTCCACCAGGGGCTCAAGGGCGGGCAGCGACATCGGCCGCTCACTGTGTGCCAGCACGTCCAGGGTGCGCCGCACCTGCTCCTCGGGCGGGAAGGCCACCGACGCGAAGTACTTCCAGATCGCCTCGTCCTCGCGGCCGGGCAGCAGCAGCACCTCCGCGTGATCCACACCGCGGCCCGCGCGGCCGACCTGCTGGTAGTAGGCGATGGGGGAGGAGGGCGAGCCGAGGTGGACCACGAAGCCCAGGTCCGGCTTGTCGAAGCCCATGCCGAGCGCGGAGGTGGCGACCAGCGCCTTGACCCGGTTGGCGAGCAGATCGTCCTCGGCCTGCTGGCGGTCCGCGTTCTCCGTCTTGCCGGTGTACGAGGCGACGGTGTGCCCGCGACGGCGCAGATACGTGGTGATCTCCTCGGCCGCCGCGACGGTCAGCGTGTAGATGATCCCGGAGCCCGGCAGCTCGTCGAGGTGGTCGGCGAGCCAGCCCAGGCGATGCGCGGCGTCCGGCAGCGAGACCACGTTGAGGCTGAGGCTCTCGCGGTCCAGGGGGCCCCGCAGCACCAGCGCGTCCGAGCCGCCGCCGGTGCCGAGCTGCTCGGCCACATCCGCCGTCACGCGGGCGTTCGCGGTCGCGGTGGTGGCCAACACCGGGACGCCCGGCGGCAGTTCGGCGAGCATCGTGCGGAGCCTGCGGTAGTCGGGCCGGAAGTCGTGACCCCAGTCGGAGATGCAGTGCGCCTCGTCCACCACCAGCAGGCCGGTGGCCGCGGACAGCTTCGGCAGCACGTTGTCCCGGAAGTCCGGGTTGTTGAGGCGCTCCGGCGACACCAGGAGCACGTCCACGGCGCCCGCCGCGACCTCCTCCTGCACGGTGTCCCACTCCTCGGGGTTGGCCGAGTTGATCGTCCGGGCCGTGATGCCCGCCCGGGCGGCCGCGTCGACCTGGTTGCGCATCAGGGCGAGCAGCGGCGAGACGATCACGGTGGGGCCGGCCCCCTGGGCCCGCAGCAGCGCGGTCGCCACGAAGTACACCGCGGACTTGCCCCACCCGGTGCGCTGC
Organism: Streptomyces sp. NPDC006691; assembly: GCF_042869955.1. Lineage (NCBI taxonomy): Bacteria > Bacillati > Actinomycetota > Actinomycetes > Kitasatosporales > Streptomycetaceae > Streptomyces > Streptomyces sp. NPDC006691. The sequence continues at coordinate 240,740 of NZ_JBIAGW010000009.1, read as the reverse complement.
ACCACGAGCGCCCGCCGCTTGTCGGCGACCAGCGCCTCGATGGCCCGCCACTGGTCCTCGCGCAGCCGCGCGGTGCCGGTGGCGTCCCCGACCAGACGGGCGAGGACGGTGTCGGCCTCGGTACGCAGTTCCGCGTTGCTCGTGTGCTCCATGCCCCCATACAACAGGACGGGTCCGACAATCGCGGACCGGAGCGTTCCCGAGCGGCCCGCGGGCATGCGGGGGCGGGGTGGCCGGTACTTGTATGACCAGCGCTTTTGTCCTGTGGACAACGTTATCCACAGGGGTGGTGGGAGCTCCGGGACCGCGCGACCCTCGGGACATGCGAGACATGAACGAGCACGACGACTCCCACGACTCCCACGACTCCCGGAACACTCCGACCCACGACTTCGGGCTGCGAGCGCCCGGGGTGCGCGACTCCGGGCACCCGGGGCCCGAGCCCCACCGCGCGGAGGCCCACGAGGCTCACGGCGCGGAGGCCCACGAGCCCCACCGCGCGGAGACCCGCGAGCCTCTTGGCGCCGAGGTCCGCGGTCCTCGGCACCACGGGCCCGAGGCTCCCGACCCCGCGTTCCACGACCCCGCCGCGCACGGCTCACCCGCCGAGCCCCGGATCACCCTGCGCGGACCGGCCGAACTCGCCGACGCGCTGCCGTACTTGCTGGGCTTCCACCCGACCGACTCGATCGTGCTGGTCGCGCTGCACGGCGGGAGCGGGCGGTTCGGCGGCCGGGTCAGGGTCGGGCTGCCCGCCTCGCCGCAGGAGTGGCCCGACATCGCCGACCAGCTCGCCGACTGCCTGGTGACCGGAAGCGAACGGCGCGGCCCCCGGCCGGACGGCATCGTCGTCTTCCTCTGCCAGGATCCCGCGGCGGACGGTACCGGGCGCCAAGTGATGGAACGGCTAAGGCCGTTGGCCCAGCGGCTCCGCACCGCGTGCGGCGGCCTCGACGTCCCCGTGCGCGAAGCGCTGTGCATCTCCGACGGCCGTTACTGGTCGTACTGCTGCCCCGACACCCGCTGCTGCCCCGCCGAGGGAAGCGTGCTCGCCCTGCCGGGCACCTCTGTGATGGCGGCGGCCGCGACCTATGCGGGCATCCAAGTCCGGGGCTCCTTGCGGGAGATGGAGGAGCGGCTCACGCCGTGGCGGTCCCCGGTGGCGGTGGCCGAACAGGAACGCGCGCTGGACGCGGCGGCCGCGGCGATGTTCCCCCGCATCCTGGGCGACGGCGACCGGCGGACCGTGGCCGACGAGACGCTGGACCTGGCGGCCCGGCTCATGCGGCGCATCGCGGACGCGCCGATGCCGCCGCGCGGCACGGACGCCGTCCGCGCGGCCGGCCGGAGCTCCGGGGGCCTGCTGCTCGGGGGGAACGCGGCGGACGAACTGGACGACGGGCTCATCGCCCACGACGAGGCGGCGGCCGTGATCCTGGGCCTCCAGGACCGTACGACCCGTGACTGGGCCGCCGAATGGATGGAGGAACCCGACGCGGGGCCCGCCCTGCGCCTGTGGCGAGCGCTGGCCCGCCGCTGTGTCGGACCGTACGAGGACCATGCCGCCGCGCTGCTCACCCTGGCCGGCTGGGTGTCCTGGTCAATTGACTGCACCAAGTTGGTGATCGACTCGACTCGGCGGTGGTGGTTGTCGAAGATCGCGGCGTGTTGCCACATGAGACCTCCAGGGTTCACAGAGACGTGATAGATGGGCGGGTACGGCTGCCCCAGATCGGGGCGGTGGTCGCCGGGGATAGAGAGTTGCTGCCATGGGTGGCGATCGACGGGGCAGGGCGGCCGATCCCACCGGTCAGCAGCTATCTGCTGGACCGGATGCTGGGTGATGTCAGCCCGCTGACCTGCCGGAGTTACGCCTACGACCTCCTGCGCTGGTTCCGGGTGCTCTGGGCGGTGGACACCGGTTGGGAGCAAGCCACCGAGTCGGAGGCCGCGGTGCTGGTCGGCTGGCTGCGGTCCGCAGGCAATCCGCAGCGCAAGCGGCGTCAAGGTGGGTACGCGGCGGGGACGGTGAATCCGAAGACCGGCAAGCAGACGCTGCGGTCGGGCTACGCGCCCGCGACGATCGCGCACAACCTGTCGGTGATCCACGGCTTCTACGCCTTCCACATGCACTTCGGCCGCGGGCCAGCGGTCAATCCGGTCCCGGAGAACCGGGCCCGTCGGGCCTCCTTGGCCCACCGGGCACCGGATGAGGTCCGGGCCCAGTTCCGCCGCGGCCGGCTGCGGCCGAAGGTCCCGGTCCGCAAGCCGAAAGCGATCCCTGACCAGCAGTGGAACGACCTCTTCGAGCAGATGCGATGCAGCCGGGACCGCGCTCTGCTGTCCTGCTACACCGCCTCCGGCGCCCGCGCGTCCGAACTGCTGGGCGTCCAGCTCGGTGACATCGACTGGACCAAGGGCCAGCTCTGGGTGATCTCCAAGGGAACCCGGGAACGGCAGCCCGTCCCGGTCTCCCCGGAGGCCCTGGCCTACCTCGCCGCCTACCTCGAAGAGGCCGGACTCCCGGAGACCGGCGAGGTGATCTGGCGGACCCGCCGCGGCGAGACCAGGCCGCTGACCTACTGGGCGGCCCGCCGGGTCATCCAGCGGGCGGACGAAAGACTCGGCCTGAACTGGACCCTGCACGACCTGCGGCACACCGCCGCGACCCGGATGGCCAGGGACCCGAAACTGACGCTGGTGGAAGTGCAGTCGATCCTGCGACACGCGCACGTCACCACCACCGCCCTCTACACGACGGTCGGCCTGGACGACCTGATCGACAAGCTCGCCGAGCACTACAGCCGCCCGCCGGAGCCGACCGGCTGGACGCAGAAGTACGCCGCTGACGATTTTGAGGCGGTGTTCGGTGCCGGGAAGTAAGGTCGGGAACAGCCTGCGGCTGATGGGCCCCACGACCAACCGGGTCCGCCGCCACGACGTCGGCGAGGCCGCCGAGGAACGGCGGGCTTTCCAGCCGACCGCGATCCTCCCGGCACCACCCCCGCTTCCGCCCCGTCCACCGTTCCCCCTCGGAGACCTGACCCGCGCGGCAGCCGAGGACGTCGTTGAGGCCATCGGCCAGCACTTCGACCAGGACGTCGGCCCGTCGCGGGCCAGCGACATGCGCCGCGGGGTCCGCCACCTGCTGGCCCACCTGGAAACCTTCCCCGGCAAGAGCTGGCAGGAGCGATGGGAGGCCGCCGGCCTGAACGAGCGGGATCACCTGGTCACCGAGATCGCCGGGGATCGGAGCTCGTTCCGTCACCAACTGCTGACGGGGGTCGCCCTGGTCTTCGCGGCCCGGGTGATCCGACCAAGCCTGCTGGCTCTGCGGTCCTACAAGTTCCCCCGCTACGTCATCTGGTTCCGCAGCCTGGCCGCGGACCCGCTGTTCGATGAGTTTTGCCGCCGGACCGAAAACGTTCCGGTCTCGAAGCCCCGCCAGGCCAAGGCCAGGCTCGACATTGCGAGCGCGCTCACGGTGTTCGGCATCGAACTGAGGGATCTGACGGCGGAGGGGCTGCTGCACTACGCCGTCGAATGCCGCACCCACGGTCTGGCGGGCGAGAACATCCGCTCGGGCACCTTCTCCGGCACGCTGGCCTGGCCGATCCTGCACGAGATGGGGCACTTCCCCGAGTCCGTCCCGAGCACCCTGCGCGGGGCGGTCACCCGCGGACAGCTCACGATCGAGGAAGCCGTCGACCGCCTTCGGCTTCGCAACCACGCCGTCCGTGACCTGCTCGTCGACTATCTCCACCGCCGCAGCGTCACCATGGACTACTCGACCCGAAGGGGCCTGATCCACCACCTGGGCAAACTCTGGTGGAAGCAGATCGAGGAGATCAACCCCGACCAGGCCGACCTGCACCTGTCCGAGGAGACCTTCCAGCAGTGGAAGGAATGGCTGATGGTCCTGCCCAACGGCAAACCCCGCCTCGATGTCGACGGGCCGATGCTGGCCGTCCGGGCCCTCTACCTCGACCTTCACACCTGGGCGGTCGCTGAGCCCGAACGCTGGGCGCCCTGGGTGGCTCCCAACCCAATCCGGGACGCTGACCTGCGCTGGTTCCACCTGCGCAGACGCAAAATCCAGGAACGTACGGCGAACCGCACCCGGGCCCGTCAGCCCCTGCTGCCGATCCTCTCCGAGCACGTCAACGACAACTGGCACCGCCTCCGCGACATGATGGAGACCGCCAAGAGCGTCCAGGAAGGCGAGGAATTCGTCTTTGAGGGCACGACCTGGCTGCGAGTCTCCACCCAGGAGAAGCACGCCCGCCCACCGGTCAGGGCCGTCAACCGCGCCACCGGGGAACTGATGCGGATCTCGTGGATGGAGAACCTCGCGTTCTGGCAGTGGGCGATCATCGAGACCCTGCGGCTGGCCGGCCTGCGGGCCGAGGAACTGACCGAACTGACCCACCTGAGCATCCGGCAATACCAGCGGCCCAGCGGCGAAGTCGTCGCCCTGCTGGTGGTCAGCCCCTCCAAGAGCGACCGCGAACGCGTCATCCCCATGTCCGCCGAGCTCTTCCACGTCTTGGCCCAGGTGATCCGCCGCCATCGCGACGAGCACGGCACCGTCCCGGTCTGTCAACGCTATGACCTGCACGAATGCATCTGGAGCGAGAAGATGCCGTTCCTCTTCCAGACAGTTCACAGCGGCACCCAGCGGGCCATGTCCACCACGAGCGTCTGGCGCATGATCCGCCGGGCCGCTGAGGAACTCACCCCGACGCATCCGGAGTTCGCGGACATCAAGTTCTCCGCCCAGGACTTCCGCCGGCTCTTTGCCACTGAGCTCGTCAACAACGGGTTGCCCATCCACATCGGCGCCGCTTTGCTCGGCCACCTGAATATCCAGACCACCCGTGGTTACGTCGCGGTCTTCGACGAGGACGTGATCACCCACTACCAGCAGTTCCTCGCCCAGCGCCGGGCCGAGCGGCCGACCGACGAATACCGCGAGCCCAGCCCGGCCGAGTGGGACGACTTCCAGGACCACTTCGACAAGCGCCGGGTCGAGCTCGGCTCCTGCGGACGGCCCTATGGCACCCCCTGCGCTCACGAACATGCGTGCGTCCGCTGCCCCATGCTGAGCATCAACCCGAAGATGCTGCCCCGGCTCGACGAGTTGGAGGAGGACCTTGTTGCCCGTCGGCGCCGGGCGACCGAGGAGGGTTGGCGGGGTGAAGTCGAAGGGCTCGACCTCACCCTCACTTTCCTCCGGAGCAAGCGGGAGCAAGCCCGGCGGTTCCAGCGGACCGGCCCCGTCTCGCTCGGGATTCCTGCGATTCCTCATCAGAATCACCAGGTCACAGACGGGTGATTAGCAGGGCGGACACCAGAAGCGCGGTCTGGTGGAGGGCCTGATCGGTCAAATACATGCCGTTCATCCCGGCCGCTTTGAGGTCCGCGAAGCCCTTCGACCCGACGTGTTCCAGGAGCCAGCGGACCGGCCAGCGGCGATCGAAGAACGCGTGAGTCACGGCTGAGACGATCAGCCCGACCGCGAGTCCAGTCCCGCTCAGTTCGAGCGGGAGGACCGCCCAGGCCAGGGCCAGCAGACCGGCCATGACCAGGTGATATTGCGCAACATGACCGAGGCAGGCGCCCCAGCCCCGCCTCGGGCTCACGCCCTCGGCGACCTCCGTCGCCGAGGGCGCTGCTTTGCCGTTCGCCTGCACATCGGTTTGACCGATCACGTGATCCGCCAAGTTGTGGCCGACCGACAGCACCGCCCACACCGCACCGAACGTCGCGAGAACCGCGACCTGCTCGACCGCCATCACCGGGCACCCCCCGCAACCGCGTTGGTGCAGAGAAGGTCGACCGGCGACGAACCCCACGCCCGGGTCGCCTTCGGCCTCGCGCTGCGGGCCGACCCCGACTACCGGTTCGCGTACCTCCTGCACCAGGCCTGCAACCAGGGCCTCGACCCGGAGGAGCTGCGCATCTGCCTACGGAAGGAACGCGCCGCACGGCTCGCCGGGCCGGGTGCCGTCTCCGCGCCCGGAGCATCCGAAGTGCCCGGGGACGCGCACGCGTGGAGTGCCGCTCCCGTGGCCGAGGTGCTTCCGGCGCCGGAAGCCGCTCCCGCACCCGAGGCCACTGCGGAGCCCGCACCCGAGGCCGCCGCACCGCCCGCGGAGCCCGGCGCTCGCCCGAGGCCTCGCCCCAAGGCCCGTCGCGAGGCCGGCGGTACCTCACGCCACCACGGCCCCAACAGGCAGCACCAGAAGGGGAGTTCGGGCCGGTCTGGTGGAGCCGGCCGTCCCGATGCCTCCCGGCCCGACGCCACCGGCCCCCGGCCGGAGAAGGCGCGGGACCGGGTGCGTCGCCGGGGCGGGAAGCCGGTGACGGAGGAGGGGACGGGGTGAGGGCGGGATACGGCCGGTCGGCCCCGGGGCGGGGGCCGGGAGGGCGACCCGTCCGTGACCCGGCCGTGGCCCGGGGCGTTCACGTGGAGGGCGGCGCGGCACCGGGCACCGCATCGCGCCGACGCACGGCGGCCTCCGCGCCCGGCGACCGCCCTCGTCTCCGCCGCCCGGATCGCGCAGAAGGGTACGCAATGGCGCCCACCGCACCTCCCCCTCCCGCCATCGGGGGCCCGCCGGGGCCGGCCGCGGCGAAGCCCGCCGGGCCGCCCGGTGAGCTCCCCGCCGTGCACGCCGCCGTGATCTGCGTGGCCCTGCCGGGCCTCGCGGTGTCGCCGGAACACGGCCAGCTCACCGGCCACGGCCTCGAAGGCTTCTACCAGCACGGCCGGCGGCTGCTGTCCCGCTGCCAGTTGAGAGTGGCGGGCCGGGATCCGATCGCCGTTCAGGGCAGGCCGATATCGGCCGACCGTGCCCGGTTCCTCGCGGTGGTGCGCACGGCGTCGGACGGCGGGCCCGACCCGGAGATCGCCGTCGAGCGGATCCGCCAGGCGGACGGCACCGAGCGCATCACCCTGACCAGCTCGTCCGCGCGGCCGCTGCGGCTCCCGGTGGAGATCGCGCTCGGCAGCGACCTGGCCGACCTCGGTGCCGTCGCCGCGGGTCGCGCCGGGCCCGAACTGCCCGCCAGCGTGCACGACTCGGGCATGCGCTGGACCTCGGGCACCGCGCACTGCACGGTGACCGCGCAGCCGCCGCCGACCGACGCGCTGGCCTCCGCCGGGGTGCTGCGCTGGGCGGTGGAGCTGCCGCCGGGCGGTTCCCGCACGATCCAGCTGAGCATCAGGAACGGGCGGCCCGTGAGACCGCCCGGTCAGGGAGCGGGCCCGCTGCCCACCCCGCAGGAGACCCGGGCCGAGGGCGACGACCCACGGGTGGCGGCGCTGCTGCACCGCAGCATCGACGACCTGCGGGCCCTGCTGATCCGCGACCCGGCCCGCCCCTCCGATCTGTATGCGGCGGCCGGGGTTCCCTGGCGGTGCGGTCCGGCGCCCGCGGAGGCACTCTGGGCGGCAAGGATGGCGCTGCCCCTGTCCACGCGGCTCGCCGCCGCCACCCTGCGCACCCTGGCCAGAACCCAACTCACCGACCCGGGTCCGGAGTTGGGGCGCATTCCGGGACCGTTCAGGGATGCGGGGCCCTATCTGCCGCCGGGCTGCACCGGGGTGGAGGCCACGCTGGCCTTCCCGGTCGTCCTCGCGGAGGCGCGGCGCTGGGGGCTGCCCGAGCCGGAGGTGGCCGAGCTGCTGCCCGCCGCCGAGCGGTGTCTGCACTGGCTGGCAGCCGCCCTGGGCGAGGACGGGTACCTCGCCGAGAGCGGCCCCGTCGCCGCCGGGCTGGTGCGGGCCGAGACCCAGGCGCACCTCCACCGGGCCGCGCTGCTCGGCGCGGAGCTGCTGAGCGAGTGCGGCAGACCGGGAGCGGACGCCTGGCGGGCGCGGGCCGGGGCGCTCAGGGAACGGTTCCGGGCGGAGTTCTGGCTGGAGGACCTGGGGGGCGGGCGGCCCGCCGCCGCCCGTACCGCCGACGGGCGCCCGGTGCCCCTGCTCGGCGCGGGCGCGGCCCATCTGCTGGACACCGGCCTGCTCGGCGGTGGGCGCCTGGCTCCCGGGTTGCTCGACAAGGTGCAGACCGAGCAGCTGGCGCGGCTGCTCGGGAGCCCCGCGATGGACTCGGGGTGGGGGCTGCGCGGGCTCGCCGCCAAGGAGCCCGGCTACAACCCGTTCGGACACCGGGCCGGCGCGGTGCGGGTGCACGAGAGCGCGGTCGCCGTCGCGGGCCTGGCCGCCGCCGGGTACGAGAAGGAGGCCGCCGCCCTGCTGCGGGGCGTCCTGGCCGCCTCGGAGGCCTTCGGGCACCGGCTGCCCGAGATGTACGCGGGAGAGCAGCGGACGGCGGGCGGCGTGCCGGTGCCGCATCCGGCCGCCTGCCGTCCCGCGGCGGTGGCGGCCGCGGCCGGTATCCAGCTGCTCACCGCCCTGGCCGGGATCCGTCCGGACGCGCCGGCCGGTTCGGTGGCCCTCGATCCGATGCGTTCCGCCCCGCTCGGAGCGGTCCGGCTCGCGGGCCTGAGCGTCGCGGGGGAGCCGTTCACCGTACGTGTCAGCAGGCTCGGCGTCGGCATGGTCGAGCAGGCCGCCGCGGGACTCCAGTTGGGAGGCTGAGCCCGCTGGGTGCGCCGACCGGTGCGCCGGGAGAAGAAGTGCCGGACGGTGTCGAAGGGAGTGTTTATCGTCAAGCAGACGACTATGATCGCCGCATGTCGCCCTACGACCCGTCGGCCTATCCGCCCTTCGCCGTGACCGTCGACCTGGTCGTGCTGACCGTGCGCCGCCACGCGCTCTGCGCGCTCGTGGTGCGCCGCGGGGAGCAACCGTTCCAGGGGCGCTGGGCGCTGCCCGGCGGATTCGTCCGCGACGACGAGGACCTCTCCATGGCGGCGGCCAGGGAGCTCGGCGAGGAGACGGGTCTGTGCGCCTCGGATCCGTCGGCCCCCGCGCTCGACAACGGCGCCCACCTCGAACAGCTCGCCACCTACGGCGACCCCCGGCGCGACCCCCGGATGCGGGTGGTCAGCGTCGCCCACCTCGCGCTCGCCCCCGACCTGCCCGCACCGCGCGCCGGCGGCGACGCGCACAGCGCGCGCTGGGCCCCCGTCGAGGACCTGCTGGGCCAGGAGGGCGGCTTCGGCCGCGACGGCGAACAGCCCGCGCCGCTCGCCTTCGACCACGCCCGGATCCTGGCGGACGGCGTCGAACGCGCCCGGTCGAAGATCGAGTACTCCTCGTTGGCCACCGCCTTCTGCCCGGCCGAATTCACGGTGGGTGAGCTGCGCCGGGTGTACGAGGCGGTGTGGGGCGTCGCGCTCGACCCGCGCAACTTCCACCGCAAGGTGACCGGCACTCCGGGGTTCCTGGTCCCGGCCGGCGGCACCACGACCCGCCAGGGCGGCCGCCCCGCCCAGCTGTTCCGGGCCGGCGGCGCCACGCTCCTCAACCCGCCGATGCTGCGCCCCGAGGTCTGACGGCACGGCCTGACGGCACAGCCTGCGCCTCCGTCCGACGCGGCGACGCCCGCGGCCCCCGCCGCCCCCGACGCGTCGGACGGAGGGTGGCCGCGCTTCCGCGGGCCTGTGTGCGGGCCGCTCTCAGCGGACCCGCACTCGCCGCCGCGCGGACCCTTGCGCGCCCAAAGGCCCGACATCCGGGGCCATATCACCCCGCTCCTGCACCAAAAGTCCGAAATGTCGCGTTATCTTGCTCCGGTACCCGCCGTGCCGCCGAGCGGTCTCAACTACCGCGAGAGAAGCGATGCTCCAGGCAATCGGACTCACCAGCGCCCCCCGCCGAGACCTACCGCCCGCCGTGGACGACCTCACGTTCGAGGCGCGACCCGGGCAGCTCACCGCGCTGCTCGGTGCCCCGGGCTCGGGCCGGACCACGGCCCTGCGCCTGATGCTCGAACTCGAACCGGGCCGGGGCGTGACCTACTTCCGCGGCCGCCCCCTGCACCAACTCGCCCACCCCGCCCGCGAGGTGGGCACCTTGCTCGGTGATGTGCCCGGCCATCCCGTACGCACCACCCGGGGCCAGCTCAAGCTGATGTGCGCCGTGGCCGGGGTCCCGGTTTCGCGCGCCGAGGAGATGCTGGAAGTCGTCGGCCTCTCCGGCGTCGCCGACCAGCGCCTGGGCACCCTCTCGCTCGGCATGGACCGCCGCCTCGGCCTCGCGGCCGCCCTGCTCGGCGACCCGCACACCCTCGTACTCGACGAACCGGCCGAGGGGCTCTCACCCCGCGAGAACGCCTGGCTCCACGGGCTGTTGCGCGGCCACGCCGACCACGGCGGCACCGTCCTGTGCACCTTCGCCGACCCCAAGGAGGCGGCCCGGGTCGCCGACCGCGTGGTCACCATCGACGGCGGCCGCCTCGTCGCCGACCAGGACGCCACGGCGTTCGCCCGCACCCGGCTGCGGCCGCGCGTCGCCGTCGCCACCCCGCACGCCGCCCGCCTCGGGGCCCTGGTCAGCCGTGAGGCGCGCGCAGCCCAGCGCTCGGTCGAGGTGGTCGCCGAGGACGGCAGCCACCTGTCCGTGTACGGCAGCAGCTGCGCGGAGGTCGGGGAGACGGCCTTCCGCAACGGCGTACTGCTGCACCGGCTCGCCGACGAGGTCGGCGACACCGGCCCGAGCGTCACCGTCCCACCCCGGGAACGCCCCGAGCGGCCCGGGAGTTCCCCCTCGCTGCCCATCGCCCCGCGCCCCGCCCGCACCCCGCTGCGCCCCCTGCGCTACGAGTTGCGCAGGCTCCTCGGTGTGCGCACAACGTTCCTTCTGGCGGCGGGCGTTCTGGCTTCGTCGGCGGTGCTCGCCGTACTGCTCGCCCGGTCCGGGCAGACCGAGCCGCCCCGGCTCCTCGCCGCCTGGCCCGCCCTGCTGCCGCTGCCGCCCGCCGCGCTCGGCGCCGGCCTGTTCGGCGCCCTCGCCTTCGGGGACGAGTACCGCTACCCGGCGCTCGCCGCCGACCGCGGCACGGTCCCGCGCCGGCTCGGCCTGCTCCTCGCCAAGCTGGTGGTGACCGCCGCGACGGCCCTGCTGCTCGCCGCCCTCGCGGTCGGCGTCGATCACCAGGCCCTGCGCCTCGTCTACGGCGCCGGCGTGATGGGCCCGCCGCGCGATTGGGCCGGCCTGGGAGCGGGTTGGGCCGGCCTCGCCGTCGGCTGCGCCTGGGCCGGGCTGCTGGCCGCCGGGATCTTCCGGGCCACCAGCGCGGGCCTGGCCGCCGTGCTCGCCGTGCCCGTCGTCGTCGTACCGCTCCTGCGGAAGGCCGTGGCCGGACACTCGGTGCGGTCGGTAGCGGGGCTTCCCGACCGGCTGCGCGACCTGGCATGGGTGCGCTGGCCCCACGTGCTCGACCACTGGCTGCTCGCCGCTCTGCACCTGGTCGCCGAACCGGTCGGAGCCGCGCTCGCGCTCTCGCTGGCCGTTCTGGTCTGCGCCTATCTCCTCACCGGCCTGCGGGCCAGGGCCCGTTGGTGAGCCGCGCACGGCCATCGAGCGAGGTTCTGTCCACAACTCCCTTGGGAATGCCCGCTTCTTTCCGATAAAGCGTCAATTGCGGGGGTGGCGGTGATCACCCTTTCGTGTGCTTTTCACCAAAGACCTCAAGGGCCACGGGAGTCCCGCCGACAAAGGGTGCATGAGCACCCTTGCGCACACCATGATGACCGCCCGCACCGCCGACGCCGGCCTCGCGGCCCCGGGCGAACTCGACCGCTACCCCTACGGGGAGGCGCGCTCCTCCGACCGGATCGGCGCCCCTTCCTGGGACGGCGGGGACACCGAACTGGGCCGGGTGGGCCGGCGCGCGGCGGGCAGCCGCGGCCGTGGCCTGCACGGGCAACTCGTCCAGCAGCTCGGTCAGATGATCGTCTCCGGCGACCTCGGGGCGGACCGTCCGCTCGTCCCCGAGGAGATCGGCCAGCGCTTCGAGGTCTCCCGCACGGTCGTCCGCGAATCCCTGCGCGTGCTTGAGGCCAAGGGCCTGGTCAGTGCCCGGCCCAACGTCGGCACCCGGGTCCGCCCGGTCGCCGACTGGAACCTGCTGGACCCCGACATCATCGAGTGGCGCGCCTTCGGCCCCCAGCGCGAGGACCAGCGCCGCGAGCTGGCCGAGCTGCGCTGGACCATCGAGCCGCTCGCCGCTCGCCTCGCCGCGGGACACGGCCGCGAGGATGTCCAGCAGCGCCTCGGGGACATGGTGGAGATCATGGGCCACGCCCTCGCGCAGGGTGACTCGATCACCTTCTCGCGAGCCGATGCCGAATTCCACTCGCTCCTCATCCAGCTCGCCGGCAACCGGATGCTGGAGCACCTCTCCGGCATCGTCTCGGCCGCGCTCCAGGTCTCGGGCTCCCCGATCACCGGCTGTGACCGCCCCTCGGACGCCTCCCTCGCGCACCACGGGCGGATCGTGGACGCCCTCGCCAACGGCGACCCCATGGCGGCCGAGGCGGCCATGCGTCAACTGCTCACCGTGCACCCCGAGGTGGAGCGCGTCGTCCCCGCCCCGCGCGAGCACTGAGCGGAGCCCGCCGCACCAGGCGTGCCGCCGGATCCCGGAGGGGTCCGGCGGGCTCGAATGTGGGGCATCTGTCCCTTGTGGGCCCTTGGTCGCCTTTGGGGTGTGACTCGGGCCACGAAGATTGCGCGTAACACTCCTCGGAACCATGCGATGACTTAAGAGGTAACAGCCGAGGAGGGAATGCAGCGGCCACGCGTGGCGCTGTACAGCTCCGAGGTTCAGCCCGCGCCCCCGGCACATCCCCAGCCGGTGGTCGTCGGCTCCGGCCTGATCCTGGGCGGGGCCGGAAGCCGTTTTCCATCGTTTCGAGAGGTTGTTCGTGTCGGCCAGCACATCCCGTACGCTCCCGCCGGAGATCGCCGAGTCCGAGTCTGTGATGGCGCTCATCGAGCGGGGAAAGGCTGATGGACAGATCGCCGGCGATGACGTGCGTCGGGCCTTCGAAGCCGACCAGATTCCGCCGACCCAGTGGAAGAATGTTCTGCGCAGCCTCAACCAGATCCTCGAGGAAGAGGGTGTGACGCTGATGGTCAGTGCCGCGGAATCACCGAAGCGCACCCGCAAGAGCGTCGCAGCGAAGAGCCCGGCGAAGCGCACCGCCACCAAGACGGTCGCGGCCAAGACGACCGTGACCACCACCAGGGCCGTCGCCGCCTCCGCGGCCCCGGCCGAGAGTGTGGACGTGTCGGCCGACGAGGCCGACGACGCCCCCAAGAAGGCCGTCGCCAAGAAGGCGGCCGTGAAGAAGACCGCTGCCAAGAAGACGGTGGCCAAGAAGGCCGCGGCGAAGAAGACCGCCGCCAAGAAGGGCGACGACGAGGAAGTCGTCGAGGGCGAGGAGCTGCTTGAGGACGCCGCGCCGGGCAAGGGTGACGACGAGGAGCCCGAGGGCGAGAGCAAGGGCTTCGTCCTGTCCGACGAGGACGAGGACGACGCTCCGGCCCAGCAGGTCGCCGTCGCCGGAGCCACCGCGGACCCGGTCAAGGACTACCTGAAGCAGATCGGCAAGGTCCCGCTCCTCAACGCCGAGCAGGAGGTCGAGCTCGCCAAGCGCATCGAGGCCGGCCTGTTCGCCGAGGACAAGCTGTCCAACGCGGACAAGCTCGCTCCGAAGCTCAAGCGCGAGCTGGAGATCATCGCCGAGGACGGCCGCCGCGCCAAGAACCACCTCCTGGAGGCCAACCTCCGTCTGGTGGTCTCGCTGGCCAAGCGCTACACCGGCCGCGGCATGCTCTTCCTGGACCTCATCCAGGAGGGCAACCTCGGTCTGATCCGCGCGGTCGAGAAGTTCGACTACACCAAGGGCTACAAGTTCTCCACGTACGCCACCTGGTGGATCCGTCAGGCGATCACCCGCGCCATGGCCGACCAGGCCCGCACCATCCGTATCCCGGTGCACATGGTCGAGGTCATCAACAAGCTCGCGCGCGTCCAGCGCCAGATGCTCCAGGACCTGGGCCGTGAGCCCACCCCGGAGGAGCTGGCCAAGGAGCTCGACATGACCCCGGAGAAGGTCATCGAGGTCCAGAAGTACGGCCGTGAGCCGATCTCCCTCCACACCCCCCTGGGTGAGGACGGCGACAGCGAGTTCGGTGACCTCATCGAGGACTCCGAGGCGGTCGTGCCGGCCGACGCGGTCAGCTTCACGCTCCTCCAGGAGCAGCTGCACTCCGTGCTCGACACCCTGTCCGAGCGTGAGGCGGGCGTGGTCTCCATGCGCTTCGGCCTCACCGACGGCCAGCCGAAGACGCTGGACGAGATCGGCAAGGTCTACGGCGTGACCCGCGAGCGGATCCGCCAGATCGAGTCCAAGACCATGTCGAAGCTGCGTCACCCGTCGCGTTCGCAGGTGCTGCGCGACTACCTCGACTAGTCGCGGTCGTCGGTACGCCATCGAGGGCCCGGTCTCCCTGCGGAGGCCGGGCCCTCGTGCGTCGCAGAGGTGCGGCGGAAGGCGCCCTGAATGACGCTGGGTGTGCTTGTGTCACCGAGAGTCAGGAGACCGTATGCCCCGCTGCATCGCCCGGGCCGTCTCAGGGGCTGCCGCCCTTGGGGTCATCGCACTGGGGGCGCCGCTGCCCGCGGCCGCCGACGAGGTCGTCATCGGTGGGCAGCCCGTCAAGATCTCGGACAGCCCCTGGGTCGTGGCGCTGTCCAGCCGTGACCGGTTCGGAGGTACGCGGGCGGGCCAGTTCTGCGGGGGAGTGGTGGTGGGGCCCACCACCGTCCTCACCGCGGCCCACTGCCTGCGCAGCGACGTCCTGGGTGCGGACGTGTCGAAGGTGCGGGACCTCGTCGTCATCGCCGATCGCACCGAGCTGCGCTCGACGGCGGGTGAGGAGATCCCCGTGAGCGCCACTTGGACCAACCCGGGCTACAACCCGGGGACCAATGCGGGCGACCTGGCGGTCCTGACCCTGTCCCGGCCGCTGCCCGCGGCCTCCGCGATCCCGGTGGCCGCGGCGGGCGACCCGGGCTACCAGGCCGGCACCCGCGCCACGGTCTACGGCTGGGGCGACACCTCGGGCGGCGGCAGCTATCCGACGGCGCTGCGGGCGGCGCCGGTGTCCGTCCTGCCGGACGCGGCCTGTACGCGCGCCTACCCGCCGAACTCGGATGGGACGTACGAGGCGTCCACCATGGTGTGCGCAGGCGATCCCAGGGGCGGCCACGACGCTTGCCAGGGCGACAGCGGCGGGCCGCTGGTGGCCCAGGGGCGGCTCATCGGCCTGGTGTCGTGGGGCAACGGCTGCGGGCAGGCCGACAGCCCCGGGGTCTACACGCGGGTGTCGGCCATCGCGCGGCCCTCGGGCGGCTGAACGGGTGTCCGGACCGTCCGGACACGAGAACGGGCGGCCACTCCCCCTGCACGGGGAGTGGCCGCCCGTCGCCGGTCCGGGACCGGCCCTGGCTCGTCGTGATGCGAGGTCTCAGCGATCCTCGTCGCCTGTGGACTCGGGCACCGCCGTGAGGCGGTCCGTCTCGTCCTGTATGTCAGCGGCGATCTTCTTCAGTTCCGGCTCGAACTTACGTCCGTGATGAGCGCAGAAGAGCAGTTCGCCGCCGCTGGTCAGGACTACGCGAAGGTAGGCCTGTGCGCCGCAGCGGTCGCAACGGTCGGCGGCCGTCAGGGGGCTCGCGGGGGTCAGAACAGTAGTCACGTCGCCTCTTCTCTAGCTCGACGAGCTGTCGTACCAGGGTCAACATCCAACCAGGCCGAAAACGTTCCCGCTCGTGGCTTTTCCTCGAAAGTTCTTGGTCAAGGTGGCTGTCTGCTGCCGGTTGGCGGCGAATGAGCCGTATTGCGGAGCTTTACGGGTTTCGCGTTGCTTGTCTTGTTTGGCCCTCCCGGCGGGGTTGCCGGTTGTTCATGAGGACGTGCCCGGAGCCTAAATGGTTCATGCCCGAATGGGAACGTGATATCCGCATCACCCCAACGAGGGATCGAACATGTTTGCGACGCTGGACTAGCATGAGGATTCGCGAGGGTTGCGTGACAACGGCTCTACCAGGCCTCGGTACCCTCTGACCGGCGACCGACGCCGGCCCCTTACCCATCGGGGCGCAATTGAAATTCAGCGAGGAGCGAACTGCGTGACCGCCGAGACGTCCGTTCCGTCCACTGCGCTGCTGAGCGGGGCAGACCGCGACGGCTCCAACTACACCGCTCGGCATCTGCTCGTACTCGAAGGCCTCGAAGCCGTCCGCAAGCGGCCCGGCATGTACATCGGGTCCACCGACAGCCGCGGCCTGATGCACTGCCTCTGGGAAATCATCGACAACTCGGTCGATGAGGCCCTGGGCGGCCACTGCGACCACATCGAGGTGATCCTGCACGACGACGCCTCCGTCGAGGTGCGGGACAACGGCCGGGGCATCCCCGTCGACGTCGAGCCCAAGACCGGGCTCTCGGGCGTCGAGGTCGTCATGACCAAGCTGCACGCCGGCGGAAAGTTCGGCGGCGGCTCCTACGCGGCCTCCGGTGGCCTGCACGGCGTGGGCGCCTCCGTGGTGAACGCGCTCTCGGCCCGCCTGGACATCGAGGTCGACCGGGGCACCACCCATGCGATCAGCTTCCGGCGCGGTGTCCCCGGCATCTTCACCGAGCAGGGGCCCGACGCGCCCTTCGACCCGGGCAACGGGCTGCTCAAGGGCAAGCGCGTGCCCAAGGGCCGCACCGGCACCCGCATCCGCTACTGGGCCGACCGCCAGATCTTCCTGAAGGACGCGAAGCTGTCGTTGGACACGCTGTACCAGCGGGCGCGGCAGACGGCGTTCCTGGTGCCCGGTCTGACGATCGTGGTGCGGGACGAGCGGGGTCTCGACGGCGAGGGCAAGACGGAGGAGACGTTCCGGTTCGACGGCGGGATCAGTGAGTTCTGCGAGTACCTGGCGCAGGACAAGGCCGTCAACGACGTGCTGCGGCTGTCCGGGTCGGGGACCTTCAAGGAGACCGTGCCGGTCCTGGACGACCGCGGTCACATGACCCCGACCGAGGTCACCCGCGAGCTCGGCGTGGACATCGCCCTGCGCTGGGGCACCGGTTACGACACGAACCTGAAGTCGTTCGTGAACATCATCGCCACGCCCAAGGGCGGCACCCACGTCTCCGGGTTCGAGCGGTCGGTGACCAAGACCGTGAACGAGGTCCTGCGGTCGGTGAAGATGCTGCGGGTCGCCGAGGACGACGTGGTCAAGGACGACGCGCTCGAAGGCCTCACCGCGGTGGTCACCGTGCGGCTCGCGGAGCCGCAGTTCGAGGGCCAGACCAAGGAAGTGCTGGGCACCTCGGCCGCCAACCGGATCGTGGCGAACGTGGTCGCCAAGGAACTGAAGGCGTTCTTGACGTCCACGAAGCGGGACGACAAGCAGCAGGCGCGGGCCGTGATGGAGAAGATCGTCGCGGCCGCGCGGACGCGGATCGCGGCGCGTCAGCACAAGGAGGCGCAGCGCCGTAAGACGGCCCTGGAGTCCTCCTCGCTGCCGGCGAAGCTGGCGGACTGCCGCAGTGACGACGTGGAGCGCAGCGAGCTGTTCATCGTCGAGGGCGACTCGGCGCTGGGCACGGCGAAGCTGGCCCGCAATTCGGAGTTCCAGGCGTTGCTGCCGATCCGGGGGAAGATCCTCAACGTTCAGAAGGCGTCGGTCTCCGACATGCTGAAGAACGCGGAGTGCGGGGCGATCATCCAGGTCATAGGAGCCGGGTCGGGCCGTACCTTCGACATCGACGCGGCCCGCTACGGCAAGATCGTCCTGCTCGTGGACGCCGATGTGGACGGGGCGCACATCCGGATCCTGCTGCTGACGCTGTTCCAGCGGTACATGCGGCCGATGGTGGAGGCGGGCCGGGTGTTCGCGGCGGTGCCGCCGCTGCACCGGATCGAGCTGGTCCAGCCGAAGAAGGGCCAGGACAAGTACGTGTACACGTACTCGGACAACGAGCTGCGCAGCACGCTGCTGGAGTTCCAGCGCAAGAACGTCCGCTACAAGGACACCATCCAGCGGTACAAGGGCCTGGGCGAGATGGACGCCGACCAGCTCGCCGAGACCACGATGGATCCCCGCTTCCGTACCCTGCGGCGGATCAACATCGGTGACCTGGAGGCCTCGGAGCAGGTCTTCGACCTCCTCATGGGCAACGAGGTCGCGCCCCGCAAGGAGTTCATCACCAGCTCCGCCGCCACCCTCGACCGCTCACGCATCGACGCCTGAGACGGTCTGCCGGGCCTGACGAGCGCCGGTCCGCGGCACTTCCCGCGGGCCGGCGTTCGTCGTCTCCACCCATGGGTGGAGAGCGGATCTCCACCCGCGTTCCACCCCTGGCTCGATGTGTCCGACCAGGCGTTTCCGTAGCGTTTCAGACGTACGGAGGAGCCGCTCCCGGCTTCTCGTCCGCTCCGTCTTCTCGTCCTCCGGAGGCTTCGATGTCCGCGCTCAACGTGCTGGTGGCAGTCGCGGTGGTGGCGCTGATCCTGGTCCGCCAGGTGAAGCCGCAGCAGCTGGGAGGCTCCGGCCGCAAGTGGTGGCTGGTGCCCGCGCTGCTGGCGTTCTTCGCCGTGAAGGACGGCGGTCTCATCGACCACCAGCACCAGGCCGGATCCGTGACCCTGCTCGGCGCCGAGCTCGTGACCGGTGTGCTCATGGGCGTCGGCTGGGCCTGGACGTCGCGGATCTGGACCGAGCCCGACGGCACGGTGTGGTCCCGCGGCACCAAGGCCACCGCCGGGATCTGGGTCCTCGGCATAGCCCTGCGCGTCGGGCTCGCCGCCCTCGGCGCCCTGGCCGGGATCCACATGGGTACCGGCGCCATCCTGCTGGCGCTCGCCGCCTCCCTGCTCGTCCGCGGAGGCATCCTGATGTGGCGGGCCCAGCCGGCCCTCGCGTCGTACGGTGCTGCTGCCGCAAGCCCCGCCCCGCAGGTGTGGAAGGACCGCGTGTGACCCTGGAGACCTGGCGCAGCTGGCCTTCGCGGGAAGCACTCGCCCGCGAAGGCCTCACCCGTGCCAGACGCAATCTCGCCCGGGCCATCCGGGCCGTGGTGTTCACCGCCCTGCTGTGGTCCACGCTCACCAACGAGCGGGCGCCGGGGGACTGGGCGTGGGTGGGCGGCATCGCGCTGGTGCTCGGCAGCGCCCTGCTGGGCCGCGCGTTCTTCCGCTTCACCTACGACCACCGGCTCTGGCCCTCCCTGGCCTCGCTGCTGCTGGTGCTGGGCGCCGCGGCCGGGGCCAGGGCGGGGGGCTGGCCGGTGCTCGCCCTGGTCATCTTCTGCGGCTGCGCGGTGCTCGCCCTGGAACGGCTCCCGTTGGGAGCGGCCGTGCCCTGCACCGCGGTGGCCCTGGCGGCGTACTCCCTTGTCAACAACGACAATTGGCTGACCACCGTGGTGACCGTAACCGGGCTTGGGCTCGCCGGATACGTGCTGCGGCTCGACGCGGAGGCCCGCGGCAGCGCCCAGCGGCTCCTCGCTCAGGAGCGGGCCGCGCGGGCCGCCGAGGCCGAGTCCGCCGCGCTCGACGAGCGGGCCAGGATCGCCCGCGAGATCCATGACGTACTGGCCCACAGCCTCTCGGCCCAGCTGGTGCACCTGGAGGCGGCACGGCTGCTGATCGAGCGGGAGCCGCCGGGGGAGTTCCGGGAGAAGATCCTGGAACGGGTGGTCGCCGCCCGGGGCATGGCGCGCGAGGGGCTCGCCGAGACGCGTCAGGCGTTGTCCGCGCTGCGCGGTGAGATGACCCCGGTGGAGGACTTCCTGCACACGCTGATCGAGGGAGCGGGCGTCGGCTCCGGCTTCGCTGCGGGCACCGGCGTCGAGGTCGCGGGCGAACGCAGGGCGCTGCCCGCGGAGGCATCCCAGGCCGTGCGCCGGGTGGCGCAGGAGGCCCTGACCAATGTGCGCAAGCACGCGCCGGGTGCGGCCGTCGCCGTGCGGCTCCAGTACCTGCCCGACGAAGTCGCCCTGGAAGTACGGGACTCGGGCGGGCGCAACCGGGCGGGGGAGCTCGCTGTCAGTGGCGGCGGCTACGGTCTTCTGGGGATGAGGGAGCGTGCCGAACTGCTCGGCGGCACCCTGGAGGCCGGGCCGGAGGAGGAGGGCTTCGTGGTGAGACTGAGGGTGCCCGCATGAGCGGGGACGGGCCCGGTGCGGAGGCGCGGGGGACGATCAAGGTGGTCGTGGCCGACGACCAGTCCGTGGTGCGCGAGGGCATCGTGATGCTGCTGGGGCTGCTCCCCGGCATCAAGGTCATCGGCTCGGCGCGGGACGGCGAGGAGGCGATCGCCCTCACCGGCCGACTGGCGCCGGACATCGTCCTGATGGACCTGCGCATGCCGCGCTGCGACGGCGTCGAGGCGACCCGTCGCATCCGCGCCGAGTACCCCGGCACGGAGGTGGTGATCCTCACGACGTACGCGGACGACGACTCGCTCTTCCCGGCCCTGCAAGCCGGCGCGCGAGGCTATCTGACCAAGGACGCCGGGGGAGACGAGATCGTCAAGTCGATACAGGACGTGCTGGCCGGGCAGGCGGGCCTCGCCCCCTCCGTCCAGCGCCGCCTCCTGGAACGGGTGACGGCGCCACCGCCCGCACCCGTCGCACCGGCGGAGCTGCCCGACGGGCTCACCGCCCGCGAGGGCGAGGTGCTCGGGCTCGTCGCGGAAGGGATGTCCAACTCCGAGATCTCCCACGCCCTGCACATCTCGACGGCCACGGTGAAGACGCACATCAACAACATCTTCGGAAAGACGGGCATGCGCGACCGGGCCCAGGCCGTGCGGTACGCCTATCGGCAGGGTCTCTCCCGGCCGCCCGGCGGTTCCCACTCCTGAGGCATCTTCATCACCTGATGGGGTGACGTGGGAGGCCTAGCGGGGTCTGAGCCCTCCGGCACCCCCCATCCTTGGCACGCGGCCGAACGCGGCCGTGGGCAAGGAGAGTTGTTCGGTGGAGAAGCAGGAGGGGCGTGATCCCGCGGCGGCGCGGATCGACGACCCCTGGTACGACGCCCTGGCCTCGGGCTGGGGCGAACTGGACGGCGGGTCGGCGCCCGCGACGGTGCCCGCCCAACAGGGCACCGACGCGGGCGAACGCCTCAGCCCGGCGGAGATCTATCTCGAAGTGCACCGCAGCGCGGCCTTCCAGGAGGTGCGACGCCGCTACCGCCGCTTCGTCGTCCCGGCGGGCATCGCCTTCTTCGCCTGGTACCTCGCCTACGTGATCACCGCCGTGAGCGCCCCCGGCTTCATGGCCCGTCCGGTGGCCGGTGCGGTGAACGTGGCGATGGTCGCCGGACTGGCCCAGTTCCTGTCCACCTTCCTGCTGACCTGGGCGTACGCCCGCCACGCACGGCTGCGCCGGGACCGTGCCGCGTTGGAGCTGCGCTGGGTGGTGTTCGAGCAGAACCAGCAGAACCTGAACCAGCAGAACGTGAACCACCAGCACCAGCAGAGCGGGAACCAGCAGGCGCAGAGCCGGCAGCTGCGGAGCCGGCAGGACCCGCCCCCGGCGAACGAGAACGGGCGCACGGCCCCGCCCACTCCCGGTGTCAACGGCAGCCTGCCGGGCCAGGGCGACCAGCACGGCCGACGGGCCGAACCAGGGCGCGGGGCCCGGCGGAACGACGGACAGGGAACGACCCGGGGAGCCCACACGTGATCGTCGGCGGGGATCATCAGACTCTGGCGCTGCTGCTGTTCAGCGCGTTCGTGGCGGCCACGCTCGCCATCACCACCTGGGTGAGCCGCAACCGGCACGGCTCCGCCGAGGAGTTCTACACCGGCGGCCGACTCTTCTCCCCCCTGGAGAATGGTTTTGCCATCGCGGGCGACTACATGTCGGCCGCCTCCTTCCTCGGCATCTCCGGGCTGATCGCTCTGTTCGGCTACGACGGGATGCTGTATTCGGTCGGCTTCCTCGTCGCCTGGCTCGTGGTGCTGTTCCTGGTCGCCGAACTGGTCCGCAACTGCGGCAAGTTCACGCTCGCCGACGTGGTCGCGGCCCGGATGAGCGAGCGCCCGGTGCGGATCGCGGCGGGAACTTCCTCGGTCACCGTGTCCGTTCTCTATCTGGTGGCGCAGATGGTCGGCGCGGGCAGCCTGGTCGCCCTGCTGCTCGGCGGCACCAGCGACGCCGCGCGGAACTGGACGGTCATCGGGGTCGGCGCCCTGATGGTGGTCTATGTGTCGCTCGGCGGGATGCGGGCCACCACCTGGATCCAGATCGTGAAGGCCGTCCTGCTCATGGCCGGCACGATCACCCTCACTGTCCTTGTGCTGCTGCGCTTCCACGGCAACATCAACGCACTGCTCGACTCGGCGGCCGACCACAGCGGCCACGGAGCGGAGTTCCTCGCCCCCGGCCTCAAGTACGGCGGGGACTGGACGGCGCGGTTCGACTTCATCAGCCTGGGCCTGGCCCTGGTTCTGGGTACGGCCGGGCTGCCGCACATCCTGTCGCGCTTCTACACCGTGCCGACGGCGCGGGCGGCCCGCCGTTCGGTCGTCTGGTCCATCGGACTCATCGGCGGCTTCTACCTGATGACGATCGTGCTCGGCTTCGGCGCGGCCGCGCTGGTCGGCTCGGCCCAGGTCAAGGCGTCAAACCCGGCCGGGAACACGGCTGTTGCGCTGCTCGCCTACGACCTTGGGGGCGGTGCGGGGTCCACCGGAGGGACGGTCCTCTTCGCCGTGGTCGCCGCCGTCGCCTTCGCGACCATCCTCGCCGTGGTCGCGGGCATCACCCTGGCGTCCTCGGCGTCCGTCGCCCATGACCTGTACGCCTCGCTCCGGCGGCGGCACGCGAAGCAGCGCAGCGAGGTGGCGGTGGCGCGGGTCGCGTCGGTGGGGATCGGGGCGGTGGCCATCTGCCTCGGCCTGCTCGCCCGGGATCTCAATGTGGCGTTCCTGGTGGGCCTGGCCTTCGCGGTGGCCGCCTCGGCGAACCTGCCGGTGCTGCTGTACTCGTTGTTCTGGCGGAACTTCACCACGCGGGGGGCCGTGTGGTCCGTGTACGGGGGGCTGGTTCCGGCGCTCGTTCTGGTGCTGGTCTCGCCGGTCGTCTCGGGCAGCCCCGAATCGCTGTTCCCCGGCGTGGACTTCCAGTTCTTCCCCCTGCAGAACCCGGGGCTGGTCTCCATTCCTCTGGGCTTCCTTGCCGGTTGGCTCGGCACGGTGACCTCTCGGGAGGTGCCGGATGAGGCGCGGCATGCGGAGACGGAGGTGCGGGCCCTGACGGGGGCGGGGGCTGCCTAGGCCCCCTGCCCCTCGACCCCCTGGGCTCCGCCCCGGACCCCGGGGGGTTTGCCCACCCGCCCGCCCGTTGCTCGGGGTTGGTTGGTTCCGGCCCCTGGGGGCTCCGCCCCCAGACCCCCGCAAGGGGCTGCGCCCCCTGCACCCCCGGTTCGGGGCTCCGCCCCGGACCCCGTATCGCGCCTGAACGGCGCTCGTCCTCAAACGCCGGACGGGCTGAAGATGCCCCGCGCCAGGCCCGCACTCGATGAGCCAGCCGGGCTGTGGATGCCCCGTGCGGGGTCCGCTCTCGATGAGCCAGCCGGCCCGAGGACGCCGTGAAGCGGGGCCGCACTTGATGAGTCGGCCGGCCCGAGGACGCCCCGTGCCGGACCCGCACTCGATGAGCCAGCCGGGCCGAGGACGCCGTGAAGCGGGGCCGCACCGATCAGCCAGGCCGGGCCGAGGAGGCCGATGCCCCGAGGCGGGCCCGCACCCATCAGCGAGCCGGGATGAAGGTGCCCGATACGAGCCAGCACCGGGGGCCGGCCGGGGGCCTTTTAGGGGCGCGGGGAACTGCGCGACCAGCCACGCACGACCCGCAGCCGAGATCGCACCCAGTAGCCCCACCCAGCAATCGCACCGAGCAAACCCACCCAGCAATCGCACCAGCAACTCCGCCAAGCACTTTCACACCCCCGGAGGGTTGCGGGAAGGGGCGGGGTGGGGCGGGGAAAAGGCCTGAACGGGCGCCGGCAACCGCGCAAAAAACGGGCACGGTCCGCACCAGCAAAGGAGGTTGGGGCCGCGCCCAAGCCGGAGCCCGCAAGGGCCGCGCCCAAGCCGCAGCCCGCAGGGTCATGGGGCCGCCGCCGAGTCGGGGCGGGCCCGCAAGGGTCGCGCCCACGCCGTAGCCCACGAGCGTTGCGGCCGCGCCCAAGCCGCAGCCCGCAGGGTCATGGGGCCGCCCCCGAGCCGGAGCCGGAGCCCGCAAGGGTCACGCTGAGCCGGAGCCCGCAAGCGTTGGGGCCGCGCCCGAGCCGGGAATCGGAGGGGGCGGGGGGCAGGGGATCATGCCGGCCAGGCGTAGCGGTGTTCGGGGCGGCCCGTTTCGCCGTAGCGCAGGGTCAGGGACAGGCGGCCGGACTGTTCGAGGAGGCGCAGATAGCGCTGGGCCGTCGAGCGGCTCAGGCCGGTTCGGTCGGCCACCTCGTGGGCGGAGAGCGGGTGGTCCGCGGAGTGCAGCACCTCGCGGATCAGCTCGGCCGTCGGCACCGAGTGACGGCTGGGCAGCCCGGTGCGCAGGGCCGCGAAGATCCGGTCCACCTGATCCTGGTCCTGGGCCGCGAGCGGGTCGCCGATGCCGGCCGCCCGGTCCACCGTGCGGCGCAGCGTCGCATACGAGTCGAGCTTGGCCCGCAGCCCGGCGAAGGTGAACGGCTTGACCAGGTAGTGCAGGGCGCCGTGGCGCATCGCGGCCTGGACGGTCGCCACATCGCTCGCCGATGTCACCATGATCACGTCGCTGCGATGGCCCCGCTCCCGCATCCGGCGGACCAGACTGAGCCCCGTCTCGTCGGGCAGGAAGTGGTCGAGCAGGACGAGATCGATCCGGTGGCGTTCCAGCGCGGCCAGTGCCTGGGCGGCGCTGTGCGCACGCGCCACCACGCGGAACCCGGGAACCTTCCCGACGTACGCCGCGTTGATCTCGGCGACACGGAAGTCGTCGTCCACGACCAGGACGTCGATCAAGACGCTCTCCTCACTCCCCCCGCCGGCGAGGGCGGCTGCTCCCGGGCGGGCCCCCGCAGTTGTATCGCGCGCAAAACGAGCACAACAGGGGTCAGTGCGCAGAAGTGTGTCCAGCGCGCACAAGGCTGACGCCCCGGTGCGGGCCGCACCTACGGTCCCGCTCCATGAGCATTGACACGAGCCCAGCGATCGAGCTGAGGGGCGCGGGCAAGGCGTTCCGTACGCCGTCCGGGGCGCTGCACACCGCTGTACGGAACCTCGATCTGACCGTCGGGCAGGGCGAGTTCGTGGCCGTCGTCGGCCCGACCGGCTGCGGGAAGTCCACCACGCTGACCCTGGTGAGCGGCCTGGAGGAGCCCACCGAGGGCGAGGTCCTCGTCGCCGGGGAGCCGGTCGAGGGCATCGGCGACAAGGTCGGTTTCGTCTTCCAGCAGGATGCCGTCTTCCCCTGGCGCACGGTGCTGTCCAACGTCATGGCGGGCCCGCGCTTTCGTGGCGTACCGAAGGCCGAGGCTAAGGAGGCGGCGCGTGCCTGGCTGTCCAGGGTCGGCCTCTCGGCCTTCGAGGACCGCTATCCGCACCAGCTCTCCGGCGGTCAGCGCAAGCGCGTCGCCCTCGCCGCGACCTTCGTCAACGATCCCCGGATCCTGCTGATGGACGAGCCGTTCTCGGCGCTCGACGTGCAGACCAGGGCCCTGATGTCGGACGAGCTCCTGGACCTGTGGTCCGGCACCGGGGCGTCCGTCGTGTTCGTCACGCACGACCTGGAGGAGTCCATCGCGCTCGCCGACCGGGTCGTCGTGATGACGGCGGGGCCCGCCACCGTGAAGCGGATCTTCGACATCGACCTGCCGCGCCCGCGCAAGGTCGAATCGGTCCGCCTGGAGCCCCGGTTCATCGAGATCTACCGGGAGATATGGGAATCCCTCGGCGAAGAGGTCCGCATCACCCGGGAGCGGGGTGCCGTCGATGTCGCCTGACACCGTCGCCGCCGTCGAGGCCAAGGCCGGGACCCGCACCCGGGAGCGCGCCCGGGCCGCCCGCAACCGCCGGTATCTCGTGCAGGGCAGCCGGGTGCTGCTGCTCGTCCTGGTCGTCGCGCTCTGGGAGGTCCTGGCCCGCGCCGGGGCCATCGACCCGTTCAACTTCTCCATGCCGTCCGCGATTTGGGACCAGATCCGGGAGTGGGCCGTGCACGGCACGGCGCAGGGACCCCTGTGGGAACAGATCTGGTACACGCTCTACGAGGCGCTGCTCGGCTGGATCCTGGGAGTGACGGCGGGGGTCGTCCTCGGCATCACGCTGGGCCGCATCCGTTTCCTGGCCGATGTCCTCGGCCCGTACATCAAGGTGCTCAACGCGATTCCGCGGATCGTCCTCGCGCCCGTCTTCCTGATCTGGTTCGGGCTCGGGCCGGCCTCGAAGATCGCCTCCGCCGTCGTCCTCGTCTTCTTCCCGGTCTTCTTCAACGCCTTCCAGGGGGCGCGCGAGGTGGACCGGAACCTGGTGGACAACGCCCGTGTTTTGGGCGCGAGCAACCGCCGGGTCACGCTCCAGGTGGTCGTCCCGTCGGCGACCTCCTGGATCTTCACCAGCCTCCACGTCAGCTTCGGCTTCGCGCTGATCGGCGCGATCGTCGGCGAGTACATCGGTGCGACCAGGGGCCTGGGTCTTCTGGTGGCGGCCTCCCAGGGGACGTTCAACGCGGCCGGGGTGTACGCGGCGATGGCCATCCTCGCGGTGGTCGCGCTCTGCACCGAGGGGCTGCTCACCTTCGCCGAACGGCGGCTGTTCCGCTGGCGCCCCGCCGAGCCGGGCGCCGAGCGCTGACCCGGCCCCATCGCCGTTCTCCGTACGCCACCCACGATCACAGGGACGTGATGATCATGGCAAGCAACTCCGCCACACCCCAGCAGGCCGCCAACTCTCCCGCACGTCGAACCCGTTCACGACAAACCGGAGCCGTGCACCGTCTGCGCGACGCGCCGTCGGCCGCCTTGACCACCGGGCTCTGTGCCGCCCTCCTGATCACGCTCTCCGGATGCGGCGGCAACTCCGCGTCGGACGCCAAGAGCGCGTCCGGCGAGGCCACGGTCAAGGTGATGGTCGGCGGCCTCGACAAAGTCATCTACCTGCCCGCGATGCTGACCCAGCGGCTCGGCTACTTCAAGGCCGAGGGCCTGAACGTGGAACTGCTCACCGAACCGGCCGGCGTGCAGGCCGAGACGGCGCTGATCTCGGGCGACGTACAGGGCGCCGTCGGCTTCTACGACCACACGCTCGATCTCCAGGTCAAGGGCAAGAAGGTGGAGTCGGTGGTGCAGTTCTCGCACGCCCCCGGCGAGGTGGAGGTCGTCTCCAGTCGGGCCGCGGGCAGCATCGCGTCGCCCAAGGACTTCAAGGGCCGGAAACTCGGGGTCACCGGGCTCGGTTCCTCGACGGACTTCCTCACCAAGTACCTCGCCGTGCGGGACGGGGTGAAGACGAGCGAGTTCACCCCGGTCGCCGTGGGGGCGGGGCAGACGTTCATCGCCGCGCTCAAGCAGGGTTCCATCCAGGGCGGCATGACGACCGACCCCACGGTCGCCACCCTCGTGGACCAGAAGCTGGGCAAGGTCCTGATCGACATGCGGACACCCGAGGGTTCGCAGGCGGCCCTCGGCGGCCCGTACCCCTCCTCCAGCCTGTACATGAACGCCGACTGGGTCGACAGCCACAAGCAGACGGTCCAGAAGTTGGTCAACGCCCTGGTCAAGACGTTGCGCTGGATGTCCGCGCACACTCCGCAGGAGATCGCGGCGGAGATGCCCGCCGACTACGCGCAGGGCGGCAAGGAGCTCTACGCCCAGTCGATCAAGAGCACCCTGCCGATGTTCACGAAGGACGGCGTCATGCCCGAGAACGGCCCGGAGACGGTCGAGAAGGTGCTCAAAGCGTTCAATCCCAACCTCAAGTCCGCCAAGGTCGATCTGTCCAAGACCTTCACGACGGAATTCGTGAAGAAGGTCCCACAAGGCTGAGCCCGCCCGTCTGCCCGTCCGCCCGTCCGCCCGTCCGGCCCGTCCGCCCGTCCGCCCCGTCGGCCCGGCAGACATCGTGGACCCTGCCGGCCCAGTGGCCCCATGGCCCCGCAAGCCCCACGACCCCCGCGCGTCTCTAGAGCGACGCCGCCCACGCGTAGCGGTGTTCCGGCCGGCCCGTCTCGCCGTAGCGCAGTCCCAGGCGGACGCGGCCGGCCCGCTCCAGGAGTTTCAGATAGCGCTGGGCGGTCTGCCGGCTCACCCCCGCGCGCTCGGCGATCTCCTGCGCCGAGAGCGGTCCTTCGGCTTCTTTGAGGACGCGGCGCACAAGGCCGGCCGTGGTGGGGGAGTGGCCCTTGGGGAGGTCGGGTTCGGCGGGCACGGACAGGGCGCCGAAGATGCGGTCCACCTCCGCCTGTTCGGCCTCGCCGCCGCCGTCCAGGGTGCGGCGCAGCATCGCGTACGCCTCCAACTTCGCGCGCAGCCCGGCGAAGTTGAAGGGCTTCACCAGGTACTGGAGTGCGCCCTGGCGCATCGCCGCCTGCACGGTGGCGATGTCCCGGGCCGCCGTCACCATGATCACGTCGGTCTGGTGGCCGAGGCTGCGCAGCTCCCGTACGAAGGCCAGGCCGTTCTCGTCGGGCAGATAGTGGTCGAGGAGGACCAGGTCCACCGGGTGCTCGGCGATCCGGGCGAGCGCCTCCGCGGCCGAATGCGCCAGGGCGACCACCCGGAATCCGGGAACTTTCCTGGTGTACGCGGCATTGATGTCGGCGACGCGGGGGTCGTCGTCCACGACCAGTACGTCGATCAACGCGTGCTCGGTCAACGGCTCTCCTCGGCGATCGTGTCCCGGTCCCGGTCCCGGTCCCGGTCCCGGTCCCGGTCCCGGTCCCGGCCCGGTGCGTCGCCCGGCATGCCGCCGGGCCCATCGCCCGCCACGCCGCCCGAAGCCTCGCCCAGCGGGTTGCCCGAAGCCTCGCCCGACACCTCGCCCAACGCCTCGCCCAGCGCCTCGCCCAGCGCGTCCGGCAGCACCACGGTGAACTCCGCGCCGCCCTCGGGGCTCGTCCCGAGCCGGGCGCTGCCGCCCATCCGCTCGGCGAAGCGGCCGACCAGGGCGAGGCCCAGGCCGCGCCGGCCGTGCGCGGGCGGCTCTTTCGTCGTCCATCCCTCGGTGAAGACCAGCTCGCGCAGGGCCGCGGGAACGCCGGGGCCGTTGTCGCGGACCCGCAGGACGACCGTGCGTCCGTGTGTGTTCAGCTCGACCTCGACCGCGGCGCCGGGCATCCCCGCCGTGGCGTCGAGCGCGTTGTCGACGAGGTTTCCGGTGACCGTGACCAGGCCGCGCGGATCGACGAGCCGGTCGGGCAGACCGGTGGCCGGGGACAGGCTCAGGGCGACCCCGCGCTCGGCCGCGACGGTCGCCTTGCCGACAAGGACCGCGGCGAGCAGCGGGTCCCTGACCTTCTCGGTGACCTGCTCGGCCGTCGCCCGGTGCACCCCGACGACCTCGGCGATGAACTCGACGGCCTCGTCGTACAGCTCCAGTTCGAGCAGCCCGAGCAGGGTGTGCAGCCGGTTGGCGTGCTCGTGGTCCTGGGCGCGCAGCGCGTCGATGAGGCCGCGCGTCGAGTCCAACTCCCGTCCCAGGCGCTCCAGTTCGGTACGGTCGCGCAGAGTGGCGACGGCGCCCCCGTCCTCGGTCGGCATCCGGTTGGCGACGAGCACGCGGTGGCCGCGCACGGTCAGCAGGTCGGTGCCCTCGACCCGGCCCGCCAGCACATCGGTCGTGCGGCCCGCCCCGAGCACCTCCTCCAGGGCCCGTCCCCGCGCCTCGGGACCGACGCCGAGCAGGCGCATCGCCTCGTCGTTGAGCAGCCTGACCCGGCCGTCGCGGTCGAGTGCCACCACGCCCTCGCGGATGGAGTGCAGCATCGCCTCGCGCTCCGCGAGCAGCCCCGAGATATCGGAGAACGCCAGGTCACGGGTCTGCTTGTGGATGCGCCGCGCGATCAGATAGGCGGCGAGGGCGCCCACCGCGAGCGCGCCGCCCGCGTACGCGAGCAGGCCCGGGATCGCGTGCAGGAGCCTGGCCCGGACGCTGTCGTACGCGATGCCCACCGAGACGGCGCCCACGATCGTGCCGTCGGCCCGGCGCAGCGGGACCTTGCCGCGGGCCGAGCGGCCCAGGGTGCCGCTGTCGATCTCCTTCACATCGCGCCCGGCCAGCACGTCGGCCGGGTCGGTGGAGACCTTCCGGCCGAGTTCGGCGAGGTCGGGGTGGGACCAGCGCACTCCGTGGGTGTCCATGACGACCACGTACTCGGCGTCGGTCGCCGACCGGATGCGTTCCGCCTCGCGCTGCACCGGACCGGTGGGGGAGGGCTGTGAGGTGAGGAGGTCTTCGGTGATCTGCGGCTGGGCGGCGGTGGCCGCCGCGATGGCGAAGGCGCGCTGCATGGCCTGGTCGTCGAGCTGGGCGCTGAGCGGGGCGAGGAACAGCCCGGTCGCGAGGACGGCGACCCCGGCGGCGACGGCCAGCTGCATCAGCAGCACCTGTGAGAACACCCGCCGGGGCCAGCCGAGGCGCAGCCGGCGCGCGGCGGTCCTGGGCGGTGGGGCGGTCATGGACAGGCACGTTAGACGGCCCCGGTCGCATCCCGAAATCCCCGGAGGCGCACCGGTCCCGGCCCACGAAAATCGCTTGCGTTGTTTGCGGATATCTTGCGGCCGCCTGTCGTCGTGCGGGGAAAACCGCAGCATGCGCGATGACAGGGAGGAAAGCGATCGTTCCGGTTCCCGGAGCGGCCAGGGGCCGGGATATTCCGGGGTGGTTGCGGGGATGGACGCGCTAACACATCTCTGCAACTCTCTCACCGCTCAGCGCAAATTATGGAGTTCTTCCATGCAGAAACCCTAGTCGTGCAGATCGGGGACACATGAGAACGCACCGTTGGAGAGGGCGAACCCGGATGAGGGTGCTCGCCGGGACACTCGTCACCAGCCTGTTCATGATCGGTTGGCCCGCGTTCACCGCCTCGGCGGCCGGCGGCCCGGACCTGGCCGCCGGAAAGCCCGCCGCGGCCTCCGGCGCGAACGGCGCCTATGGCGCCAAGAACGTCACCGACGGGGACCAGTCCACCTACTGGGAGAGCGCCGGAAGTTCCTTCCCGCAGTGGGTCCAGGCCGACCTCGGCGGCACGAACAGCATCGACGAGGTCGTCCTGAAGCTCCCCGCCGGCTGGGGCGACCGCAAGGAGACCCTGTCCGTGCAGGGCAGCGCGGACGGCACCAGCTTCGCCACCCTGGTGGGCTCCACCGCGTACAGCTTCACGCAGGCCTCGGCGAACACGGTGAAGATAGGCTTCGCCGCCGCGCAGACCCGCTTCGTGCGCATCGACATCACGGCGAACACCGGCTGGCAGGCGGCCCAGCTCTCCGCCCTCGAAGTGCACGCGGCCGCCGGGTCGGGCAGCACCAACCTCGCCCTCGGCAAGACGCTCACCGCGAGCAGCAGCACCCAGAACTACACGGCGGCCAACGCCAACGACGGCAACAAGGCGAGCTACTGGGAGAGCACCAACAACGCCTTCCCGCAGTGGATCCAGGCCGACCTCGGCGCGACCGTGCCGGTCGACAAGGCGGTGCTCAAGCTGCCGGACGGCTGGGGCGCGCGCACCCAGACCCTCAAGCTCCAGGGCAGCGTCAACGGCACCGACTTCACGGACCTGACCGCTTCGCAGGGGTACGACTTCAATCCCGGCAACGGCCTCACCGTGCCCATCGCGTTCAACGCGGTCACCACGCGCTACGTCCGCGTCCTGATCACCGCCAACACCGCCCAGCCCGGCGGCCAGCTCTCCGAGCTGGAGATATACGGGCCCGCGAACGGTGACACCCAGCCGCCGGCCGCGCCCAAGAACCTGGCCTACACCGAGCCCGGCACCGGGCAGATCAAGCTGACCTGGGACGCGGCCACCGACAACACCGCCGTCACCGGCTACGACATCTACGTCAACGGCGAGCTGCGCACCAGCGTGGCCGGCAACGTCACCACGTACACCGACAGCCAGCCCGCGAGCGCCACGGTCGCCTACTACGTGCGGGCCAAGGACGCGGCGGGCA
Source organism: Streptomyces sp. NPDC006691 (assembly GCF_042869955.1). Classification (NCBI taxonomy): domain Bacteria; kingdom Bacillati; phylum Actinomycetota; class Actinomycetes; order Kitasatosporales; family Streptomycetaceae; genus Streptomyces; species Streptomyces sp. NPDC006691. The sequence goes on along the minus strand of NZ_JBIAGW010000009.1, from coordinate 208,591 downwards.
ACCAGTCCGCGAACAGCAACACCGTGACCCGCAAGGGGAGTTCGGGCGACACCCAGGCCCCGACCGCGCCCGGCTCGCTCGCCTACGCCGAGCCGGCCGCCGGGCAGATCAAACTCACCTGGACGGCCTCCAGCGACAACGTGGGGGTCAGCGGGTACGACATCTACGCCAACAACCAGCTGCTCAAGAGCGTGGCGGGCGATGTCACCACGTACACCGACAGCCAGCCGGTCACGGTGACCGTCTCCTACTACGTGCGGGCCAAGGACGCGGCCGGCAACCAGTCGCCGAACAGCAACACCGTGACGCGCAACGGGACGTCGAGCGGTGACGGGTCCAACCTGGCGGTGGGCAAGCCGATCACGGCCTCCTCGTCCACCTTCACGTTCGTCGCCGAGAACGCCGACGACAACAGCACGGCGACGTACTGGGAGAGCGCGGCGGGCGGCTATCCGAGCACCCTCACCGTCAAGCTCGGCGCCAACGCGGACACCAACACGGTGGTCCTGAAGCTCAACCCGGACAGCAGCTGGGGCAGGCGCACCCAGAACATCGAGGTGCTCGGGCGGGAACAGAGCGCGTCCGGCTACACCTCCCTGGTCGCGGCCAAGGACTACACCTTCGACCCGACGAGCGGGAACACGGTGGCCATCCCGGTCACGGCGCGCGTCGCCGACGTCCAGCTCAAGTTCACCTCCAACACCGGGGCGACGGGCGGACAGATCGCCGAGTTCCAGGTCGTCGGAGTGCCCTCGCCCAACCCGGACCTGGAGGTCACCGCGCTGACGGCGGCTCCCTCCGCGCCGGTCGAGTCGGACGCCGTGACGCTGTCGGCGACCGTCCACAACAAGGGGACCAGCGCCTCGCCCGCCACCACCGTCGCCTTCCAGCTCGGCGGCTCCAAGGCGGCCACCGCGAACGTCGGCGCGCTCGCGGCCGGTGCCTCGCAGACGGTGAACGCCTCGATCGGCACCCACGACGCGGGAACTTATCCGCTGAGCGCGGTCGTTGATCCGGACAACACCGTCATCGAACAGAACGACACCAACAACAGCTTCACGGGCAGCCCCCTGGTCATCAAGCCGGTCGACTCCTCCGACCTGATCGCCTCAGGGGTCAACTGGACACCGAGCGCCCCCTCGGCCGGCCAGGCCGTCACCTTCTCCGTGACGCTGAAGAACCAGGGCACGATCGCCTCGGCCGGCGGCGACCACGCCATCACGCTCACCCTGCTCGACGACAAGGGCGCCACGGTGAAGACCCTCACCGGCGCGTACACCGGGACGCTGGCGCCCGGGGCCACCGCCGCCCCGGTGAGCCTCGGCAGCTGGACGGCCGCCAACGGCAAGTACACGGTCAAGGTGGTGATCGCGGACGACGCCAACGAACTGCCGGTCAAGCGTGCCAACAACACCGGCCAGCAGGCGTTCTTCGTCGGGCGCGGCGCCAACATGCCGTACGACACCTATGAGGCGGAGGACGGGGTGACGGGCGGCGGCGCCCAGGTCGTCGGGCCCAACCGCACCATCGGCGACCTCGCGGGCGAGGCGTCGGGCCGCAGGGCCGTCACGCTCAACTCCACCGGAAACTATGTGCAGTTCACGACCAGGGCCGACGCCAACAGCCTGGTGACGCGCTTCTCCGTCCCCGACTCGGCGGGCGGCGGCGGCACCAGCGCCAACCTGGACATCTACGTCGACGGCGTCTTCCGCAAGGCCATCGACCTGAGCTCGAAGTACATGTGGCAGTACGGGGCCGAGGCGAGCCCCAACAACTCGCCGGGCTCCGGCGGCCCGCGCCACATCTACGACGAGGCCAACGTCCTGCTCGGCGACACCGTGAAGGCGGGCAGCACCATCCGCCTCCAGAAGGACGCCGCCAACACCTCCACGTACGCGATCGACTTCATCAACCTGGAGCAGGTCACCCAGGTTCCCAACCCCGACCCGGCGGCCTATGCGGTACCGGCGGGCACCGCGCAGCAGGACGTGCAGAGCGCCTTGGACAAGGTGCGGATGGACACCACGGGCAAGCTCGTCGGCGTCTATCTGCCGCCCGGCACCTATGCCACCAGCAACAAGTTCCAGGTCTACGGCAAGGCCGTGAAGCTGGTCGGCGCCGGCCCCTGGTTCACCCGCTTCGCCACCCCGCCCGACCAGGAGAACACCGACGCCGGCTTCGACGTCCAGTCCTCCGCCAACGGCTCCTCCTTCACCGGGTTCGGCTTCTTCGGCAACTACACCTCGCGCAACGACGGCCCCGGCAAGGTCTTCAACTGGTCCAACGTCGCCAACATGACGATCGACAACGTGTGGGTCGAGCACATGATGTGCCTGTACTGGGGCACCAACACCGACCACATCACCATCAAGAACACCCGGGTCCGCGACCTGTACGCGGACGGGATCAACCTCACCAACGGCAGCAGCGACAACACCATCAGCAATGTCGAGGCCCGCTCCACCGGTGACGACAGCTTCGCGCTCTTCCCCGCCACCGACATCAACAACGCGGACGAGACCGGCAACGTCTTCGAGAACCTCAGCGCCCTGCTCACCTGGCGGGCCGCCGGTTTCGCCGTCTACGGAGGCACCGCCAACACCTTCCGGAACCTGTATGCGGCCGACATGCTGACGTATCCCGGACTGACCATCGGCACGCTGAAGTTCGGCTCCATCCCCGCCCTCGGCTTCGGAACGGATCCGACCGTCTTCCAGGGCATATCGCTGGTGCGCTCCGGCGGCCACTTCTGGGGCGCGCAGGCGTTCGGCGCGCTGTGGATGTACTCGGCCGAGTACGTGTTCCAGGGCATCCGCATCACCGACCTGGACATCACCGACCCGACGTACTCGGGAATCATGTTCCAGACGAAGTACAACGGCAGCACGCCGCTGTATCCCGTCAAGGACAGCGTGCTCACCAATGTCAGCATCAGCGGGGCGAAGAAGAGCGGGGACGCCTTCGACGCCAAGTCCGGCATCGGCATCTGGGCCAATGAGCTGCCCGAGCCGGGGCAGGGCCCCGCCGTCGGCGAGGTCACGTTCAACAACCTCAAGCTGAGCGGCAACGCGCAGGACATCAGGAACACCACATCCACCTTCAAGATCAACACCAACCCGTAACGGAGGCCGCCACGGCAGGCCGCCCCGGGCTCCCGGGGCGGCCTGCCGCCTGCCCGCCGACGGCTCCGCGCCCGGGTGCGCATCGGTCCGACATCAACGCAAACAGCTTGCATGGCTTGCGCTAGTCTTGCGCTCATGACGCGACGACTTGCTCAGGTGGCGAAGAAGGTTGGAGTCAGCGAGGCCACGGTCAGCCGGGTACTCAACGGCAAACCGGGAGTCTCCGAATCCACCCGGCAGGCCGTGCTCACGGCGCTCGACGTACTCGGCTACGAGCGCCCCACCCAGCTGCGCGGCGAACGCGCGCGCCTGGTCGGCCTGGTCCTGCCCGAGCTCCAGAACCCCATCTTCCCGGCGTTCGCCGAAGTCATCGGGGGAGCCCTTGCCCAGCAGGGCCTGACCCCGGTCCTGTGCACCCAGACCAAGGGCGGTGTCTCGGAGGCGGATTACGTGGACCTGCTCCTCCAGCAGCAGGTCTCCGGCGTCGTCTTCGCGGGCGGCCTCTTCGCGCAGATGGAGGCCCCGCACGGGCACTATCAGCAGCTCGCCGACCGCAAGGTGCCCGTCGTGCTCATCAACGCGGCCATCGAGCACCTCGACTTCCCGGTCGTCGCCTGCGACGACGCGGTGGCGATGGAACAGGCCTGGCGCCACCTCGCCTCCCTCGGCCACCAGCGCATCGGGCTGGTGCTCGGCCCGCCCGACCACGTCCCCTCGCGCCGCAAGCTGGACGCGGCCCGCGCGCTCGCCGCGACGGCGGGAACCGACTTCGCGGAGGACCGCGTCGAGCGTGCGATGTTCTCGCTGGAGGGCGGCCAGGCCGCGACCTCCCGGCTCCTGGAGCGCGGGGTGACGGGCATCATCTGCGCCAGCGACCCGCTCGCCCTCGGCGCCGTACGGGCGGCCCGCCGGCGCGGTCTCGACGTACCCCGGGACGTCTCCGTGGTGGGCTACGACGACTCCGCGTTCATGAACTGCACCGAGCCCCCGCTGACCACCGTGCGCCAGCCCATCGAGGCGATGGGCCGGGCCGCCGTCGAGTTGCTCTCCGCGCAGATCCAGGGCGGTGTGGTGCCCCCCGGCGAGCTCCTCTTCGAGCCCGAACTGGTGGTGCGCGGCTCGACCGCGCAGGTGCCGCGCTGACCGTTTGCGGGTAACTGTCATCCAGCGCGCCGGGCGATGTCGCCGGGCGCGCTGTTGCATGCGCCCCGCGCGTCCCTTGCGTACAACGGCCTGTCGAAGTTTTACGAAATTGGCGCGAGATATTGCGCTGTTGTGGCGCCGGTGGTTGAGTGTGCCGCGCCCCGCTGCCGTCAGCGACGGGCCTTCCACGCTCCTCCCGAAGGGGTCCTCCGATGAGACGCACCTCGTTCAGCCCCGCACGACAGATACGCCGCGGCGCCGTCGGCGCCCTGGCCGGCGCCCTCGCCCTCACCGCCCTCGCCGCCTGCGGAACCAGCAGCAGCGACAGCGGCAACGGCGACAGCAAGCCCGGCACCGGATCGAGTGACCCCGTGGCCCCGCTCGACCCGAAGACCACGGTGGACCTCACCATCGACTGCATGCCGCCGGCCGCGAAGGCCGCCGAGCTCAAGGAGTGGAAGCAGGACGTCGCGACGTTCAACAAGACGTACCCGAACGTCAAGATCATCGGTAAGTCGACGCCCGGGCAGTGCGAGGAGCCCCCGCGCTTCACCGCCGCCCTGAAGGCGAAGTCCCAACCCGACGTCTTCTACTCGTACTTCACCGACCTCCAGCAGGTCCTGGACAACAACGGTGCCGCCGACATCTCGGCCTACGTCACCGACAAGTCCGTCCCCGCCCTGAACAGCATCGACCCGGCCGTGATGGGGGTGTACAAGAAGGACGGCAAGATGTACGGCCTGCCCACCAGCAATTACCAGATGGGCATCATGATCAACCGGAAGCTGTTCCAGCAGGCCGGGCTCGACCCCGACAAGCCGCCCACCACCTGGGACGAGGTCCGCACCGACTCGCAGGCGATCGCCAAGCTCGGGAACGGCGTCTACGGCTACGGCGAGTACAGCGCCGAGAACACCGGCGGCTGGCACTTCACGGCCGCCATGTACAGCCTCGGCGGGGACGTGGTCGGCAGCGACGGCAAGGCCGCCTTCAACAACGCCACCGGCAAGCAGGTCCTCCAGCAGCTGCACGACATGCGCTGGACCGATCAGAGCATGAGCAAGACCCAGCTCCTGAAGTGGGGCGACCTCCAGAAGCAGATCACCGCCGACAAGCTCGGCATGTTCCTCGCCGCACCCGACGACATCGCGTACATGGTCCAGCAACTCGGCGCCAAGTACGAGAACTTCGGCATGGGCCCGATCCCCGGCGGCAAGGCCACGCTCACCGGCGGCAACGGCTACATGATCAAGCAGGGCAGCTCGCCCGACAAGATCAAGGCCGCGATCGCCTGGCTCAACTTCAAGAACCTCAGCCCCGGCAAGGGCCAGTTCGAGTGGGCCCGCACCAAGGCCGACCAGCTGCCCGTCGGGGTGCCGCAGCCCAACTTCTTCACCGGTGACGTCAAGGCCGCCGACCTCAAGTCGCGCACCGACAACGCCACCATGCCGGTCGCCAACTTCGCGCCCTACCTCGCCGACCCGATCCCGGGCAAGGCCGAGCCGCCGAAGGCGCAGGAGGTCTACAAGGTCCTCGACAACGCGATGTCCGCGGTGCTCACCAACAAGGACGCCGACATCGCGAAGCTGCTCTCGACCGCCCAGACGCAGGTCGACCAGGTCCTGGCGAACCAGTAGCGCGCACGGCGGCAGGGGCCGGAGCCACACCCTCCGGCCCCGCCCGCCCCGGATTCAGGAGTGACGATGTCGGCCTCCACACTGCCCACCCGGGAAGCGACCCGGCCGCACCCGGGCGCCGAGCTGCCCAGGCAGAGCGGATTCGCCCGGGCGCTGCGGCGCAACCTCACCGCGCACGGCTTCCTGATCGGCGCCGTGCTCTGCTTCGCGTTCTTCTCCTGGTACCCGATGGTGCGGGAGTTCCTGCTCGCCTTCCAGAAGACGAAGGACGGCCGCACCACCTGGGCCGGCTGGTCCAACCTCTCCTACGTCGTCCACGACCCGGCGTTCTGGCAGGCCTGGCGCAACACCCTGCTCTTCACCGGCCTCGCCCTGATCCTCGGCTTCGTCCTGCCGTTCCTCGTCGCCGTCCTGCTCAATGAATTCCGGCACGGCCAGGGCTACTTGAGGCTCCTCGTCTACCTCCCGGTGATGCTCCCGCCGGTCGCCTCGGTGCTGCTCTTCAAGTACTTCTACGACCCCGGGTACGGCCTGTTCAACCGCATCTTCGAGCTGTTCGGGCTGCCCGCGCAGCAGTGGCTCCAGTCCACCGACACCGCGATGCTCTCGGTGGTGATCGCCGCGACCTGGATGAACATGGGCAGCGCCACCCTCGTCTACCTCGCCGCCCTCCAGGGCATCCCCGGCGAGCTGTACGAGGCGGCCGAACTCGACGGGGCCGGGCTGCTGCGCAAGATCTGGCACGTCACCGTGCCGCAGACCCGGCTCGTGCTCTCGCTGATGTTCCTGATGCAGATCATCGCGACGATGCAGGTCTTCACCGAGCCCTTCCTGCTCACCAACGGCGCGGGCCCCGAAGGCTCCACGACGACGGTGGTCTACCTCATCTACCAGTACGCCTTCAACTTCAACAACTACGGCGGCGCCGCTGCCCTCGGCCTCGTCCTGCTCGTCCTGCTCGCCGGCTTCTCGGCGATGTACGTACGCCTCAGCCGCGACAGCGACCAGTAGATCCGGAGGGTGGGGAACCCATGTCGACACGCACACTCATCTCACCGGCCACCCTCGGCCGCACCCGGGGCAAGGCCGTCTACTGGACCGTCTTCAGTCTCGTCATGCTCCTGTTCACGCTCGTCTTCGTCGGGCCGCTGTACTGGATGGCCGTCAACGGCCTCAAATCGACGGAAGAGTTCACCCGGATCCCGCCGACCCTGGTACCGCACGGCGTGCACACCGACAACTTCACCAACGCCTGGCGCGTGATGGACTTCGCCAAGCTGCTGCTCAACACGCTCTGGTACGCGTTCGGCGCGCTCGCCTTCCAGCTCGTCCTCGACGTGGCCGCCGCCTACTCGCTGTCCAAGCTGCGGCCGGTGTTCGGCAAGGCGATCCTCGCGATGATGCTGGCCACCCTCATGATCCCGGCCGCCGTCCTGGTCGTACCGCAGTACCTGACCGTGCTCGACGTGCCGATCTTCCGGCGGAACCTGCTCAACACCCCGTGGGCGATCTGGCTGCCGTCGGTCACCAACGCCTTCAACATCTTCCTGCTGAAGCGGTTCTTCGACTCGATCCCGCGCGAGCTCCTGGACGCCGCGTCCATCGACGGGGCCTCGCCGCTGCGGACCCTGCGTTCGGTGGTGCTGCCGATCTCCCGGCCCATCCTGGGCGTCGTCTCCATCTTCGCGGTCGTCGGCGTCTGGAAGGACTTCCTCTGGCCGATGCTCACGCTGCCCGACCCCACCAAGCAGACCCTCAACGTGGGCATCTACTCGCTCGCCCAAGGCGTCCCCGAGAACTGGCTCACGGCCGCCCTCGCCATGGCGTCGATCCCCACCCTGCTCATCTTCATCGTGTTCCAGCGCAACATCATGAGCGGTCTCATCGCGGGCGGCCTCAAGGGCTGACGCCCGCGGCCGCCCTCCCCGCACTCCGCCGCCGGCCCCACCCACCATGCCCCCGCTGAATGCCGGGGGGCCGGCGGCGGGACCCCACCTGCCCGAAAGGACCGTCACGTGGCAGCCCACGCAAGCGACGACTGGTGGCGCTCGGCCGCCATCTACCAGGTCTACGTACGCAGCTTCGCCGACGGAGACGGCGACGGCACCGGCGATCTCACGGGCGTCCGGGCGAAGCTGCCCTACCTCGCCGAACTGGGCGTCGACGCCCTGTGGTTCACGCCCTGGTACCTCTCCCCGCTCGCCGACGGCGGCTACGACGTGGCCGACTACCGGGCCATCGACCCCGCGTTCGGCACCATGGCCGAGGCCGAGAAGCTGATCGTCGAGGCACGCGAACTCGGCATCCGCACCATCGTCGACATCGTGCCCAACCACCTGTCGGACCAGCACCCCTGGTTCCGGGCGGCGCTCGCCGCCGGTCCCGGCAGCCCCGAGCGGGAGCTCTTCCACTTCCGGCCCGGCCGCGGCGAGCACGGCGAACTCCCGCCCAACACCTGGCCGTCCCAGTTCGCGGGCGAGACCTGGACCCGGGTCGAGGACGGCGAGTGGTACCTGCACCTGTTCACCCCCCAGCAGCCCGACCTCAACTGGGCCCACCCGGCGGTCCGCCGGGAGCACGAGGACGTGCTGCGGTTCTGGTTCGAGCGGGGCGTGGCGGGCGTACGCATCGACTCGGCGGCGCTGCTCGCCAAGGACCCCGAACTGCCCGAGTTCACCGAGGGCACCGACCGCCACCCCTACATCGACCGCGACGAGCTCCACGACATCTACCGCGCCTGGCGGTCCGTCGCCGACGAGTACGGGGCGGTCTTCGTCGGCGAGGTGTGGCTGCCCGACAGCGAGCGCTTCGCCCGCTATCTGCGCCCCGACGAACTGCACACCGCCTTCAACTTCACGTTCCTGACCTGTCCTTGGCACGCGGCGCGGCTGCGCGCCGCCATCGACGACACCCTCGCCGAGCACGCCCCGGTCGGCGCGCCCGCCACCTGGGTCCTGTGCAACCACGACGTGACCCGCACGGTCACCCGCTACGGCCGCGCCGACACCGGGTTCGACTTCGCCACCAAGCGCTTCGGCACCCCCACCGACCTGGAACTCGGCACCCGCCGGGCCCGCGCCGCGGCCCTGCTCTCGCTCGCGCTGCCCGGCTCGGTCTACCTCTACCAGGGCGAGGAACTGGGCCTGCCCGAGGCCGACATCCCGCTCGACCGCATCCAGGACCCGATGCACTTCCGGTCCGGCGGGGTGGACCCGGGCCGGGACGGCTGCCGGGTCCCGCTGCCCTGGACGGCCGAGCCGTGGGCCACGTCCTGGCTGCCGCAGCCCGCCGACTGGGGGCACTACGCCGCCGACCGGCAGGGCGACGACCCGTCCTCCATGCTCGCCCTCTACCGTCGCGCCCTGCTCCTGCGCCGTACCCAACCCGGCTTCGGAGACGGCGCGTTGACGTGGCTTGAGGCGCCGCAGGGGGTGCTCGCCTTCGCCCGCGAGGACGGTCTGTGCTGTGTGGTCAACCTCGCCGACAAGCCGGTCCCGCTGCCCGCCCACCGCGCCCTGCTCCTCGCGAGCGGCCCGCTGGCCGACGGGCTGCTGCCCCAGGACACGGCGGTCTGGCTGCGCGCCTGACCGCTGTCCGCACCATGTCCGCTCCGGCCCCCTCTGCTCCCGACGAATCCCGCTGCCACCCCCACGAATCCCCGCTCTCACCCCCACGAAGGAAGGACTGTCATGGGCATGATCAGAGCCGCGATCGGTGCCGCACCCCAGGAGCCCCCACCTCCGCCGACCGCGCCCGTCCGGCGCGCCACGTCCGCCGGGCGGGCCGCCGCCGCGGTCGCGGCGCTCGCCTGTGTCGTCGCGCTCGGCGCGGTCGGGCTGGGCGGCGGCGCCTCCGCGTCGGCCGCCGAGTCCGCCCCGCTGTCCCCGCTGGCGGTCGCCGGGCGCGGCGCCACCGTGCCGTTCACCGAGCTGGAGGCGGAGGCCGCCACCACCAACGGCACGGTGATCGGCCCCGACCGCACCTACACCTCGCTGCCCTCGGAGGCCTCGGGCCGCAGCGCGGTGAAGCTGGCCGCGGCCGGGCAGTACGTCGAGTTCACCCTCACCGCGCCCGCCAACGCCGTGGACATCCGCTACAGCGTCCCGGACAGCGCGGCCGGCACCGGCATCAGCGCGCCCGTCGAGCTCAGCTCCGGCGGGACCAAGCTGAAGGACCTCACCTTCACCTCCAAGTACGGCTGGTTCTACGGCAGTTATCCCTTCCAGAACCAGCCGGGCGACAAGCCGCACCACTTCTACGACGAGACCCGCACCCTGCTGGGACGGACCCTGCCCGCTGGCTCCAAGGTCCGCGTCACCCTGCCCTCGACCGGCGCGACCCCGTGGGCCGTGGTCGACCTCGCCGACTTCGAACTCGTCCCCGACCCGGTGGCCCGCCCCGCGGGCTCGCTGTCGGTGACGGACTACGGGGCGGACGCGAGCGGTGCCGTCGACTCGACCTCCGCCTTCCAGCAGGCGGTCGACGCGGGCAAGGCGCAGGGAAAGACGGTCTACATCCCGTCCGGCACCTTCAAGCTCACCGACCACGTGGTGGTCGACCAGGTGACGCTGGCCGGGGCGGGCCCCTGGTACTCGGTGCTCACCGGCCGCAGCTCCACCGACCGCACCCGGGCCGCCGGGATCTACGGCAAGTACGTGAGCGGCGGCGGCTACAAGGGCGGCATCCGTCCCTACGAGTCGGGCGGGCCCAGCCGCAACGTCGTCCTGAAGGACTTCGCGCTGATCGGCGAGATCACCGAGCGGGTCGACGAGGACCAGGTCAACGGCATCGGCGGGGCGCTCAGCAACTCCACCGTCGACGATGTGTGGCTCCAGCACACCAAGGTCGGGGCCTGGATGGACGGCCCCATGGACGACTTCCACATCAAGAACAGCCGGATCCTGGACCAGACGGCCGACGGCGTCAACTTCCACTGGGGGGTGACCCATTCATCGGTGGAGAACACGTTCCTGCGCAACACCGGTGACGACGGGCTCGCCATGTGGTCCGACACCGTGACCGACGCCAACAACACGTTCAAGAACAACACCGTGGTGGCGCCCGTCCTCGCCAACAACATCGCTCTGTACGGCGGCAGGGACAACGCGGCGACCGACAACGTGGTCGCGGACACCGTCACCAACGGCGGCGGCCTGCACGTCGGCAACCGGTTCGACGGCGTCAACCCGGGCAGCGGCACCGACGTCCAGGGCACCATCACCCTGGCCCGCAACACCACCATCCGGGCCGGCAACGCGGACCTCGGCTGGCCGTTCCCGATCGGCGCGGTGTGGTTCGACTCGCGCAACAGCACCATGGACAAGGCGACGGTGAACGTGACCGACACCGACATCCTGGACAGCTCCTACGCGGCCATCCACTTCGTGTCCGGCACCACCAAGGGCGTCAACTTCAGCAACGTCAACATTGACGGCACCGGCACCTTCGCCCTCCAGTTCAACGACCCGGCCCAGCTCAGCATGACCGGGGTCACCGCGAAGAACCTCGGGTTCTCGGAGCCGGTCTACAGCTGCCTCGGCGGCAACCTCGCCCTCACCCAGGGCGCGGGCAACTCCGGCTGGAACGGCAAGCTGCCCGCCACCTACTGCGGCGCGTGGCCGGCGCCCGACTACCACCACGGCGGCACCACCACACCCCCGAGCAGCCCGCCGCCCACCGGGCCGAGCTCGCCGCCGCCGAGCAGCCCGCCCGCCGACCCCGACCTCGCCAAGGGCCGCCCGGTCACCGAGACCTCGCACACGCAGGTCTACGACGCGGCGAAGGCCGTCGACGGCGACGCCAACAGCTACTGGGAGAGCGCCAACAACGCCTTCCCGCAGTCGATCACCGTCGACCTCGGCTCGGTGCGCGGCGTCGGCAAGCTGGTCCTGAAACTGCCGCCCGCGACCGCCTGGGGCGCCCGCACCCAGACGCTCTCCGTGCTCGGCAGCGCCGACAACGGCAGTTACGGACAGCTCGTCGCGAGCCGCGGCTACACCTTCGACCCGGCCACCGGCAACCAGGTCGCCGTCACGCTGCCCGCCGGCACCAGCACCCGCTATCTGCGGCTCACGGTGACCGGCAACACCGGCTGGCCGGCCGCCCAGTTCAGCGAGTTCGAGGCGTACGCGCCCTGATCCGGCCCGGTGTCCCGCGGCGGGAGGATCCCAAACCGGGTGCCCCGGCCGACGCGCTCCACGGCGTCGGCCGGGGCACCCGGTCCGTGTCCGTCAGGCGGGCAGGGCGCGGGGTGGGCGGGGGCCCGTGTAGTGGCCGCTCGGGCGCATCCTGAGCGGGCGCTCCGCGTACTCCTCCAGGGCGTGGGCGATCCAGCCGGCCGTACGGGCCACCGCGAACACCGTCTCGCCCGCCTCGGCCGGCATGCCGAACGCGACGCTCATGACGGCGAGCGCCAGATCGACGTTGGCGTGCAGCGCGGTGTGCCGGGCCGTCGTCTCGACGACGTCGCGCGCGGCGGCCAGGGCGTCCGTGGCCGCCGGGATCCTCTCCAGGAGGGCGAACAGGGCCTGGGCGCGCGGGTCTTCGCCCGGGTAGAGCCGGTGCCCGAGTCCGGGCACGCGCCGCCCCGAGCGCAGATGGTCCGCGACGACGGGGGCGGCGCCGCCGCGTTCGAGCACCTCGGCCAGGGTGCGGTGGGCCAGTCCGCTGGCGGCGCCGTGCAGGGGCCCCTCCAGCGCGCCGAGCCCCGCGGAGACGACGGCATAGGGATGGGCCCGGGCGGAGGCCGCGACGCGGGCGGCGAGCGTGGAGGCGGCCAGGTCGTGGTCGATCAGCAGGGCAAGTGCCGTATCCAGCAAGCGGATTGACGATGCGTCGGACTCGCGGGAAGTCAGCCGCGGCCACAGCTGCCGGGCCAGCCGCCCTTCGTTGCCGCCTCCCGGGCCCACCGTCGGCAGGGCGCCGACCAGGGTGGGGATCAGCGAGCGGGCGCAGCCGAGCACCGCCGCGGGGTCCAGGTCGAAACGCAGCGGGTCGGCCGCCGAGACCGCGACCGCCGCCACCCTGAGCCGGTCCATCGCCCCGCTGTGCGCGGGCAGCGCGTCGACGGCGCGGCGGGCCGCCTCCAGGAACGGCCGGGGTGCGGTGAAGCGGAGGCCGCGGGTGAGCTCCCCGGTCCACACCCACCCCGCGACCTCCTCGAAGCCGTGGGCGGTGGCGAGCTCGACCGCGTCGACGCCGCGGAAGTAGTAGCGGTCCTTGTCGATGAGGGTGAGAGCGGTGCGGAAGGACAGCTCGCCGCCCGGGGCCGCCGCGGCCGGTTCCCGGCGGGCGCCGCGCCGGGCGAGGGCGTCGACCTCCCGGGCGTCGAAGGTCGAGCCCCGGCCGCCCGGGGCGCGCTCACTGCTCAGCTGGCCGCGGCTGACATAGGCGTAGACCGTCTCGGGCTTCACGCCGAGCCGCTCCGCCGCCTCGCGGGTGGTGAGCCGTGCCTGATCCGTCATGGGGTCACCGTATCCAGCACGTCATCCACCGCGATCCATATTGATTCAATCAACATTGACAGGCTCAGAGTCAATCATAGACAGTCAAGTCAATATGAGGAACTGAAGGAGGCAGCCACATGGCCGGCACCATCACCGCCCCCGCCGCGGTACCCCGCGGGCTCGCGGGCGTCGTCGTCACGGACACCGAACTCGGCGACGTCCGCGGGCGCGAGGGCTTCTACCACTACCGCCAGTACTCGGCCGTCGAGCTCGCCGAGCGCCGCGGCTTCGAGGACGTCTGGCACCTGATGTTCCACGGCTCACTGCCCGACGCGGAGACCCGTGCCGCCTTCACCTCCCGCACCGCCGCGCTGCGCCACCTGCCCGAAGGCGTGCGCCGGGCGCTCCCCGGCATCGCCCGCACCGGCGCCCCGTCCGGCCCGCTCGCCGGGCTGCGCACCGCGCTCTCCCTGCTCGGCGCGGCCAAGGGCTTCCGGCCCGTGTACGACCTGGACGCCACCCGGCGCGCCGAGGACGCGCTGGCCGCGTGCGCCGCCGTGCCCACCCTGCTCACCGCACTGCACCGCCTCGGCCAGGGGCTCGAACCCGTCGAGCCGCGCGAGGACCTCTCGTACGCCGCCAACTACCTGTACATGCTGACCGGTCGCGAGGCGGAGCCCGAACGGGTCCGCGCCGTCGAGCAGTATCTGATCTCCACCGTCGACCACGGCTTCAACGCCTCCACCTTCACCGCCCGGGTCGTCGCGTCCACCGGCGCCGATGTCGCGGCGAGCCTGGTGGCCGCGGTCGGCGCGCTCTCCGGGCCGCTGCACGGCGGCGCCCCCAGCCGTGCCCTGGACACCCTGGACGCGATCGGCACCCCGGACCGCATCGACGGCTGGATCCGCGAACGCGTCCTGGCCGGCGACCGGATCATGGGCTTCGGGCACCCGGTCTACCGCACCGAGGACCCCCGCTCCCGCATGCTGCGCGGGATCGCGGAGAGCTTCGGCGGGCCGCTCGTGGCCTTCGCCGTCGAGGTGGAGCGCCAGGTCGAGGCGATCCTGGCCGAGCTCAAGCCGGGCCGCGAGCTGCACACCAACGTCGAGTTCTACGCCGGGGTGGTCATGGAGCTGTGCGGGCTGCCCCGCGAGATGTTCACGCCCACCTTCTGCGCCGCCCGGGTGGTCGGCTGGAGCGCCAATATCCTGGAGCAGTCGGCGGACTCGAAGATCATTCGTCCGGCGGCCCGCTATGTGGGCCCGCCCCCGCCGCAGCCCGTACCCGCAGTCTGAGGAAGGCCCCAGGTGAACAGCCCGAGCAAGCAGATCCCCGTCATCGTCCTCGCGGGCTTCCTCGGCTCGGGCAAGACCACCCTGCTCAACCATCTGCTCCGGGCCTGCCGGGGCACCCGGATCGGTGCCATCGTCAATGACTTCGGCTCCATCGAGATCGACGCCATGACGGTGGCCGGACAGCTCGGCGACTCCACCGTCTCGCTCGGCAACGGCTGTCTGTGCTGCGCCGTGGACGCCGGCGAACTCGACGTCTACCTCGACCGGCTCACCCGGCCCGCCGCCCGCCTCGACGTCATCGTCATCGAGGCGAGCGGCCTCGCCGAACCGCAGGAGCTGGTGAAGATGCTGCTCGCCAGCGAGAACCCGCGGATCGTGTACGGGGGCCTGGTGGAGGTCGTGGACGCGGCGGAGTACGACACCACCCGCGACAAGCACCCCGAGATCGAGCGGCACCTGGGCGTCGCCGACCTGGTGGTGCTCAACAAGACGGACCGGGTGGACGCGGCGGACCTGGCCCGGCTGCGGTCCTCGCTCGCGACGGCGGCCGCGGTGGTGGAGTCCGCGTACGGCCGGGTCGACCCGGAGCTGTTCTTCGACCGCCGTCCCGTCACCGAGCGGGTCGGCCAGCTCGCCTTCGACGACCTCCTGGACGACACCCCGGCACCGGGGGAGTGCGCCGAGGGCCACCACGGCTGCCACGGACACGACCATCTGCACGCCGGATACGAATCCGTCGCCTTCACCTCGGACGTGCCCCTGGACCCGCGCCGCCTGATGGCCTTCCTCGACACCCGGCCCGAGGGCCTCTACCGCATCAAGGGCTTTGTCGACTTCGGCGCGGCCGACCCCCGCAACCGCTACGGCCTGCACGCGGTCGGCCGGTTCCTGCGCTTCCACCCCGAGCCGTGGCCGTGCGGACCGGAGCGCCGCACCGAGCTCGTCCTCATCGGCGCCGGCATCGACGCGCCCGCCCTGGAGGCCCAGCTCGCCGGGTGTGTGAGCGACCGCCCGGACGAGACCCCGGCCGAGCACGCGATGTGGGGCGTCCTGCGCTACGTGCCCGAGCCCGGGGACCCCGAAGGGGCGGACGAAGCGGAACGGGCCGAGGCGCGGGAAGAGGCCGGGGGGCCGGAAGGGGCTTGGGGACGGGAAGAGGCCGGGGAGTTCGGCGAACTCCCCGGCCCCGTCGACTAGTCGGCGCCCGGCGGCGCCGCTTCCCGCGTCACGAGGACGGGCCGGCCAGCACCGCCACGGGGGAGGGCAGCGGGGTGCCCGAGCCGTCGCGGCGCGGGTCGATCTCCGGCAGCTGGGCCGGGGCGCCGTTGGTCTGGGCCGCGCGGGCCGGGGCCGGGCCCGCCCAGGCGAGCACCAGCTTGTCCTCGCCCTTCAGGAACCGCTGGCAGCGCACGCCGCCGGTGGCCCGGCCCTTGCGCGGATACTGGTCGAACGGCGTCAGCTTCGCCGACACCGCGGCGTCGCCGAGCAGCGTCGCCCCCGAACCGGCCACCGAGAACACCACCGCGTCCCCGGCCGGGTCGACCGCCGTGAACGAGATCACCTTCGCGCCGTCGGTCAGCTTGATGCCGGCCATGCCGCCCGCGGCCCGGCCCTGCGGGCGCACCTGGCTCGCCTGGTAGCGCAGGAGCTGGGCGTCGTCGGTGATGAAGACCAGGTCTTCCTCGCCGGTGCGCAGCTCGGCCGCGCCCACGATCCGGTCACCGTCCTTGAGGGTGATGACCTCCAACTCGTCCTTGTTCGCCGGGTAGTCGGGCACCACCCGCTTGACCACGCCCTGCTCGGTGCCGATCGCGAGGCCGGGCGAGGACTCGTCGAGCGTGGTCAGGCACACCACCGTCTCGTCCGGTTCCAGCGAGGAGAGGAACTCCGAGATCGGGGCGCCGCCCGACAGGTTGGGCGCGGACGCCGTGTCCGGGAGCTGCGGCAGGTCGATCACCGCGAGCCTGAGCAGCCGCCCGGTGGACGTCACCACGCCCACGTCACCGCGCTGGGTGGCGGGCACGGCCGAGACGACCACATCGTGCTTGACCCGCTTGTCGTCCTCGCCCGCCACGAACCGCTCGGCGCCCGCGGTGCGGGCCAGCAGGCCCGTCGAGGACAGCAGCACCCGGCACGGGTCGTCCGCGACTTCGAGGGCCACGGCCGCGATCGGGGCGCCCGCCGACTCCAGCAGGACCGTGCGCCGGTCGGTGCTGAACTTCTTGGCCACCGCGGCCAGTTCGGCCGAGACCAGCTTGCGCAGCTCGCTGTCCGAGTCCAGGATCCCGGTCAGCTCGTCGATCTCGCCGGTCAGCCGGTCGCGCTCGCTCTCCAGCTCGATCCGGTCGAACCTGGTGAGCCGGCGCAGCGGCGTGTCCAGGATGTACTGCGTCTGGATCTCGCTCAGCGAGAAGTGCTCGACGAGCCGCTCCTTCGCCTGCGCGGAGTTGTCACTCGACCGGATGATCCTGATGACCTCGTCGATGTCGACCAGGGCCACCAGCAGGCCCTCCACCAGGTGCAGCCGGTCCCGTCGCTTGGTGCGGCGGAACTCGCTGCGCCGGCGCACCACGGTGAAGCGGTGGTCGAGATAGACCTCCAGGAGCTCCTTGAGGCCGAGCGTGAGCGGCTGGCCGTCCACCAGGGCCACGTTGTTGATGCCGAAGGACTCCTCCATCGGCGTCAGCTTGTAGAGCTGCTCCAGGACGGCCTCCGGGACGAAGCCGTTCTTGATCTCGATGACCAGACGCAGGCCGTGCGAGCGGTCGGTCAGGTCCTTCACGTCGGCGATGCCCTGGAGCTTCTTCGCACCGACCAGGTCCTTGATCTTGGAGATCACCTTCTCCGGGCCGACCGTGAACGGCAGCTCGGTGACGACCAGGCCCTTGCGGCGCGCCGTCACGTTCTCCACCGAGGCGGTGGCGCGGATCTTGAAGGTGCCGCGGCCCGACTCGTAGGCGTCCTTGATGCCACCCAGGCCCACGATGCGCCCGCCGGTCGGCAGGTCGGGACCCGGCACGAAGCGCATCAGCGCCTCCAGGTCCGCCTCCGGGTGCCGGATCAGATGGCGGGCCGCGGCGATGACCTCGCCCAGGTTGTGCGGCGGCATGTTGGTGGCCATGCCGACCGCGATGCCGGACGAGCCGTTCACCAGCAGGTTGGGATAGGCGGCCGGCAGGGCCACCGGCTCCTGCTCCTGGCCGTCGTAGTTCGAGGCGAAGTCGACCGTGTCCTCGTCGATGGACTCCGTCATCAGCGAGGTGGCGTCGGCCATCTTGCACTCGGTGTACCGCATGGCGGCCGGCGGGTCGTCGTTGCCGAGCGAGCCGAAGTTGCCGTGGCCGTTGACCAGCGGAAGCCGCATGGAGAACGGCTGGGCCATGCGCACCAGGGCGTCGTAGATGGAGGCGTCGCCGTGCGGGTGCAGCTTGCCCATCACCTCGCCGACGACACGGGCGCACTTCACATAGCCCCGGTCGGGGCGCAGGCCCATCTCGTTCATCTGGTAGACGATGCGGCGCTGGACGGGCTTCATTCCGTCCCGCGCGTCCGGCAGGGCCCGCGAGTAGATCACGGAGTACGCGTACTCAAGGAAGGAGCCCTGCATCTCGTCGACGACGTCGATGTCGAGGATCCGCTCCTCGAAGTCGTCGGGCGGCGGCGGGGTCTTCGTGCTGCGGCGGGCCATCGCGGCTGCTGCTCCTTCACGTACCGGATCGGATCACTGACGCCGACCATTGTGGACCGTCCCACTGACAACGCCGACCGCGACCCGGGAACTTCGCCAGGTGCCCGCGCGCTTGCATACAGTGGCAGGACTTCTTTACGTAGGGGTTCTCCCGCCAGTACTTCACACAGCGGTACTGCACATCGCGAACGAAGGGACGTACATGCCCATGGGTCACACGGCCACCGCGCAGGCCGGCTCCGGCGGTCTGACAGCGACTGAGCACCGACTGGCCAACGGCCTGCGCGTGGTGCTCTCCGAGGACCACCTGACCCCGGTCGCGGCGGTGTGCCTCTGGTACGACGTCGGCTCGCGCCACGAGGTCAAGGGCCGCACCGGCCTCGCCCACCTCTTCGAGCACCTCATGTTCCAGGGCTCCCACCAGGTGCACGGCAACGGCCATTTCGAGCTGGTGCAGGGTGCGGGCGGTTCGCTGAACGGCACCACCAGCTTCGAGCGCACCAACTACTTCGAGACCATGCCCGCCCACCAGGTGGAGCTCGCGCTCTGGCTGGAGGCCGACCGCATGGGCTCGCTGCTCGCCGCGCTCGACGAGCAGTCGATGGACAACCAGCGCGACGTCGTCAAGAACGAGCGCCGCCAGCGCTACGACAACGTCCCCTACGGCACCGCCTTCGAGAAGCTGACGGCGCTGGCCTACCCCGAGGGCCACCCCTACCACCACACGCCGATCGGCTCGATGGCGGACCTGGACGCGGCCACCCTGGAGGACGCGCGGAACTTCTTCCGTACGTACTACGCGCCCAACAACGCGGTGCTCTCCGTGGTCGGCGACATCGACCCGGAGCAGACGCTGGCCTGGGTGGAGAAGTACTTCGGCTCCATCCCCGCCCACGACGGCAAGCAGCCGCCGCGCGACGGCTCCCTGCCCGACACCATCGGCGGGCAGCTGCGCGAGGTCGTCGAGGAGGACGTCCCGGCGCGCGCCCTGATGGCCGCCTACCGGCTGCCCCACGACGGCACCCGCGAGGCGGACGCCGCCGACCTGGCGCTGACCGTCCTCGGCGGCGGCGAGTCCTCCCGGCTGCACAACCGCCTGGTCCGCCGCGACCGCACCGCGGTGGCCGCGGGCTTCGGCCTGCTGCGCCTGGCCGGCGCGCCCTCGCTCGGCTGGCTCGACGTCAAGACGTCCGGCGGCGTCGAGGTCGAGGACATCGAGAGCGCGGTCGACGAGGAGCTCGCGCGGTTCGCCGCCGAGGGCCCCACCGCGGAGGAGATGGAGCGCGCCCAGGCCCAGTTGGAGCGCGAATGGCTCGACCGGCTCGGCACCGTGGCCGGCCGCGCCGACGAACTGTGCCGCTACGCCGTCCTGTTCGGCGACCCGCAGCTCGCCCTGACCGCGGTGGACCGCGTCCTGGACATCACCGCCGAGGAGGTCCGGGCGGTCGCCGCCGCGACGCTGCGCCCCGACAACCGGGCGGTCCTGGTGTACGAGCCCACCGCGGCACCCGAGGCAGGCAACGAAGAGGAAGAGGCGGGCCAGTGACGGACGCTGTCGTGACCATGGAGTTCCACCCGCAGCCGACCGCGGGCCCCGCGACCCCGTGGGCCTTCCCGGCCCCCGAGCGCGGCACGCTCGCCAACGGCATGACCGTGCTGCGCTGCCACCGGCCGGGCCAGCAGGTCGTCGCCGTCGAGGTGTTCCTCGCGGCCCCGCTCGACGCCGAGCCCGAGGGCCTGGACGGCGTCGCCACCATCATGGCGCGCGCCCTGACCGAGGGCACCGACAAGCACTCGGCCGAGGAGTTCGCCGCCGAACTGGAGCGCTGCGGCGCCACGCTCGACGCGCACGCCGACCACCCGGGCCTCCGGGTCTCCCTCGAAGTGCCGGTCTCCCGGCTGCCCAAGGCGCTCTCGCTGCTCGCGGAGGCGCTGCGGGCCCCCGCGTTCGCCGGCTCCGAGATCGAGCGCCTGGTGCGCAACCGGCTCGACGAGATCCCGCACGAGCAGGCCAACCCGGCCCGCCGCGCCGCCAAGCAGCTCGCCAAGGAGCTCTTCCCGGCGTCCTCGCGCATGTCCCGGCCCCGCCAGGGCACCGAGGAGACCGTCGCCGCCATCGACGCGGCCGCGGTGCGTGCCTTCTACGAGGCGTACGTGCGCCCCTCGACGGCCGTCACCGTGGTCGTGGGCGACCTCGCGGGCACCGACCTCGACGCGATCCTCGCGGACACCCTGGGCGACTGGACCGGCAACACCGCCGAGCCGCGCCCCGTCCCGCCGATCACCGCCGACGACCGGGGCCGGGTCGTCATCGTGGACCGCCCGGGCGCGGTCCAGACCCAGCTGCTCATCGGCCGTATCGGCCCCGACCGCCACGACCGGGTCTGGGCGGCCCAGGTGCTCGGCACGTACTGCCTCGGCGGCACCCTGACCTCGCGCCTGGACCGCGTGCTGCGCGAGGAGAAGGGCTACACCTACGGCGTGCGGTCCTTCGGCCAGGTGCTGCGCTCGGGTCCGGACGGCGGCGCCTCGATGCTCGCCATCACCGGCTCGGTCGACACCCCGAACACCGGTCCTGCCCTGGACGACCTGTGGAAGGTGCTGCGCAAGCTCGCCGCGGAGGGGCTCACGGACGCCGAGCGCGAGACGGCCGTGCAGAACCTGGTGGGGGTCGCGCCGCTCAAGTACGAGACCGCGGCGGCCGTCGCCGGGACGCTGGCCGACCAGGTCGAGCAGTTCCTGCCCGACGACTACCAGGCCCAGTTGTACGCCCAGCTCGCGGACACCGGGACCGTGGAGGCGACGGCGGCCGTCGTCAACGCCTTCCCGGCCGACCGGCTCGTCACGGTCCTGGTCGGCGACGCGGCGCAGATCGCGGAGCCGGTCAAGGCGCTCGGCATCGGCGAAGTCACCGTCGTCACGGGCTGATTGAGGCCCCCGGCCCGCCGGGCGGGGCGCGGGACGGATGAGGACGCGGAGGACCCCGGAGGCGGACGCGCCGCCGGGGTCCTCCCGTATGTCCGGTTTATTGGGGAGGTTGCCTGTCTGTCATGTGGCGTGCGCTACAAAAACCTGTGTGTGTTTGGTGATTGAAAGACGAGCCGTTTAGCGTCGTTCCCGCTGTCCGTCACCACCCGTCGCAGCCGCGGCACCGGACAGTGATCGCCGAGTCCCCGATGGCGCGAGCCAGGGGAGCCGGGGACCCACTCAGTCCCTGGGGTGAATCGGACGCCTCCGCCCGCGGAGGAGCCCGTAGGAGACCTTCCTGCTCCGAACCCGTCAGCTAACCCGGTAGGCGAGATGGAAGGAAAGGACACCGCCGCTACATGGCGTTCACCCGTGCCACCGGGAAGCACCGCGCGCCCAGCCGCATGACGCGCCGCAGCGCGAACATCGCGGGCATCGCCACCCTGGCCACCGCCGGAGTCGTAGGCACCCTCGCCTCCCCGGCCGTCGCCGCCCCGGGCAGCACCACCGACACCGGTCTCAGCCAGGCCATCGTCATCGGCGACTCGATCGCCGACCAGCTGGGTGCCCAGGCCGACGCGCAGAAGCAGGCCGTCGCGAAGGCGCGGGCGCAGGCCGAGGCCGAGGCCGCCGCCCAGCGCAAGGCCGAGCAGCGTGCCCAGGAGGCGCGCGAGGCCAAGGAGCGCGCCGCGCGCGAGGCGGAGCGCAAGCGCCTCAACACGTTCGTGGCCCCCATATCCGGCAGCTATGTGTCCACCGGCTACAAGACCGGCGGATCGCTCTGGTCCTCCGGCAGCCACACCGGCATCGACTTCCATGCGGGGATCGGCACTTCGGTCCACGCGGTGGGTCTCGGCACCGTCGTCGAGGCCGGTGACGGCGGCGCCTACGGCAACAACATCGTGATCCGGATGCACGACGGCACGTACACCCAGTACGGCCACCTGTCGGTCATCCAGGTCTCCGTCGGCCAGTCCGTCGAACCGGGCCAGCAGATCGCCCTGTCGGGCAACACCGGCAACACCACCGGCCCGCACCTGCACTTCGAGGCCCGCACCGGGCCGGAGTACGGCACGGACATCGACCCGATCGCCTATCTGCGCTCGCACGGCGTCGGCGTCTGAGCCGTCCCCGGCGCACCCCCGCGCATCCCGAAGGCCCCCGGCACCGAGCCGGGGGCCTTCGGCATTGGCCAAAAGATATCCCTTGGTTCCGGCCCGTCACCCGGAATTAACACGGCCTGCAATAGGGTCGCGAAAAAGCCTTGGTCGACCGCGTTCCGCGGGGAATGAAGCGGAGGTTCGCCATGCGCATTCCGGCGCATTCGGTATGCACGGCCATACGCGACGACATCGTCACCGGTGTCTTCGAGCGCGGCGGCCGGCTCACCGAGGAGGTCCTGGCCCGTCGTTACGGCGTCTCCCGCGTCCCGGTCCGCGAGGCGCTGCGGACCCTGGAGTCCGAGGGATTCGTGACCACCCGCAGACATGCCGGCGCCTGTGTGGCCGAGCCGACGGACGTGGAGGCCGCCGATCTCCTCGAACTGCGCGTCCTGCTGGAGCCGTTGGCCGCCGCCCGGGCCGCGCGCCGCCGCACCGAGGCCCATCTCAAGGTGCTGCGCGGCCTGGTGAGACTGGGTCAGGACCGGGCCAGGCGCGGCCAGGGCGAGGATCTGCGCTCGCTCGGCGGCTGGTACCACGAGACGCTCGCCCAGGCCTCCGCGAGCCCCGGACTCATCGCGATGCTCACGCAGCTGCGGCACAAGGTGGCCTGGATGTACGCGGTCGAGTCGCCGGCGAGTCCCACCGAGGCGTGGGCCGAACTCGGCGCGATCACCGACGCGGTGACCCGCGGCGACGCCGAACGCGCCCGCGCGCTCACGGCCCTGCACGCCGAGCGGTCCTTTTCCGCCCATCGGCTGCGCACGGCGCCACCCGTGAGAACTCCGCAACATCCCGTCAACACGGCGAGTGCCCGCGCTTAACGGCGGGGCCGTATACAAAGAAAGCGATCGGGAAGCGCCGCATCGCGCTGCCTGGAAAGCGAATTGCCCTGCGCGGAAAGCCGCATTGTCCGGTCCGGAAAGGGGCGGCCCCGCGTTCCTTCGCATGGGCGCGCACCGGAAGGGACGGTTGATGCGCCCTCATGGGCGCGCGCCGGAATTCACGGGAAAGACAAAAGGACCGCGGAACCCGCATGCGGGTTCCGCGGTCCTTCGGTGTACTGCCGGCGGCGTGCTGCCGACCGGATCAGACGGTCTCGGGGAGTTCCTCAAGGCCCTCGGCGACCAGCTTGGCCAGCCGGTCGAGCGCGGCGTCCGCGCCCTCGGCGTCGGAGGCCAGCACGATCTCCTCGCCGCCCTGCGCACCCAGGCCGAGCACCGCGAGCATGGACGCGGCGTTGACCGGGTTGCCGTCGGCCTTGGCGATCGTCATGGGGACTCCGGCAGCCGTGGCGGCACGGACGAAGATGGACGCGGGGCGGGCGTGCAGGCCCTCGGCCCAGCCGACGTTGACGCGGCGCTCAGCCATGGTGTTGCCCTTCGAAATCTCTGACGGTTGTCTAGACCAGTCTCTCACGGGGTGTGCGGTGCTCGTACCGACCTTAGGCCCCAGTGTGCCGCCGATCGGCCCTCCCCACCTTGCCCCGACCCGTACGGCCCCGCGACCCGTACGCTTTCGGTATGACGACGGCGTCCGACCCCGCGTACCCCGCTCACTGGGAGGCCGACGTGGTGCTCCGCGACGGCGGCACCGCGCGCATCAGGCCCATCACCACCGAGGACGCCGAGCGCCTGGTCTCGTTCTACGAGCTGGTCTCGGACGAGTCGAAGTACTACCGCTTCTTCGCGCCCTACCCCCGGCTCTCCGCCAAGGACGTCCACCGCTTCACCCATCACGACTACGTCGACCGGGTCGGTCTCGCGGCCACCGTCGGCGGCGAGTTCATCGCGACCGTCCGCTACGACCGGATCAACGCCCAGGGCCGCCCCGCCTCCGCCCCCGCCGACGAGGCCGAGGTCGCCTTCCTGGTGCAGGACGCCCACCAGGGCCGGGGGGTGGCCTCCACGCTGCTCGAACACATCGCGGAGGTCGCCCGCGAGCGCGGGATCAGGCGGTTCGCGGCCGAGGTGCTGCCCGCCAACAGCAAGATGATCAAGGTGTTCACGGACGCCGGCTATCAGCAGAAGCGGTCCTTCGAGGACGGCTCGGTCCATCTCACCCTCGATCTGGAGCCCACCGCCGAGTCGCTCGCCGTGCAGCGCGCCCGTGAGCACCGCGCCGAGGCGCGCTCCGTGCAACGCCTGCTCTCGCCCCGCTCGGTCGCGGTCGTCGGCGCCGGCCGCGCCCCCGGCGGCGTCGGCCGTGCGGTGCTGCGCAACGTCCTGGACGCCGGGTTCACCGGCCGCACGTACGCGGTGAACAAGGCGCTCGGCCCCGGGACGCACGAGATCGAGGGCGTCCCGGCGCACGCCTCCGTCGGCGCGATCGGCGAACCGGTGGATCTGGCGATCCTCGCGGTGCCCGCCGAACGGGTCCCCGAGGCCGTCGCGGACTGCGGCGAGCACGGCGTCCAGAGCCTGGTCGTCCTGTCGGCCGACTACGCGGAGAGCGGCGAGAGCGGCCGCGAGCGCCAGCGCGCCCTGGTCCGCCAGGCCCGCAGTTACGGGATGCGCCTGATCGGCCCCAACGCCTTCGGCGTCATCAACACCGCGGCCGGCGTGCGCCTCAACGCCTCGCTCGCCCCCGAGGCGCCGCCGGCCGGACGCATCGGCCTGTTCACCCAGTCCGGCGCCATCGGCATCGCCCTCCTGTCGGGCCTCTACCGGCGCGGCGCGGGCCTGTCCACGTTCATCTCCGCCGGCAACCGCGCGGACCTGTCGGGCAACGACTTCCTCCAGTACTGGCACGAGGACCCCGACACCGATGTGGTGCTGCTGTACCTGGAGTCCATCGGCAATCCGCGCAAGTTCACCCGCCTGGCCCGCCGCACGGCCGCCGCGAAGCCCGTCGTGGTCGTCAAGGGCGGCCGGCACAGCGGCACCACCCCGCCGGGCCACGCCGTCCCGGTGACGAAGGTGCCGGACGCCACGGTCTCGGCGCTGCTGCGCCAGGCGGGCGTGATCCTGGTCGGCACCGTCACCGAGCTCGTGGACGCGGGCCTGCTGCTCGCGGGCCAGCCGCTGCCGGCCGGCCCGCGCGTGGCGATCCTCGGCAACTCCGAATCCCTGGGCCTGCTGACGTACGACGCCTGCCTGACCGAGGGTCTGCGCCCGCTGCGGCCGCTCGACCTGACGACCGGCGCGACCCCGGCGGACTTCCGGGCGGCGCTCGCCGCGGCTCTGGCCGACGACGCCTGCGACGCGGTCGTGGTGACCGCCATCCCCTGGGTCGGCGAGAGCGGAGCGCTGGAGTCCGGCGACGGGCAGGTCCTCGCGGACGCCCTGCGCGAGGCCGCCTCCGCGGCGCCCGCGAAGCCGGTCGCGGTGGTCCACGTGGAGATCGGCGGCCTGGCCGAGGCGCTCGCGGCAGCGACCCGTACGGTCCGGCAGAATCCGGCCCCGCCGACGCCGGCGAATCCAGCCCCTCCGGCGTTGGCGGAGCACGGTCCGGGGCGCAGCCCCGGCACACCCACCGGCGGCCGGCCGCAGGACGACCTCCCCCCGCCCCGTGAGGCAACCCCGCCCCGTGAGGCGAGCCGCATTCCCGCCTACCCCGCCGCGGAGCGAGCGGTCCGCGCGCTGGCCGAGGCCGTCCGCTACGCCCGCTGGCGGCGCGAGGCCGCCGAGCCCGGCAGGGCGGGGGAGTACGACGACATCGACGAGCCGGGCGCCGCCGCCCTGATCGACCGCATTCTCGGCCCCGCTCCCGACGCCCGCGGCACCACGCTGTCCGCCGAGGACGCCGGGGAACTGCTCGGCCGGTACGGGATCCCCCTGCGGCCGACGCTGCCCGCGCCCGACCCGGAGCGCGCGGCCGAGGCGGCGGCCCGCCTCGGCTACCCCGTGGCCCTCAAGACCACCGCCCCGCACCTGCGCCACCGCCCCGACCTCGGCGGCGTACGCCTCGACCTCGCGGACGAGCACCAACTCGCCCGTGCATATGCCGAATTGACGGCGGCCCTCGGCAAGCCCGAGGAGCTGGGGCCCGTCGTGCAGGCCATGGTGCCGCGCGGGGTGGACACCGTGGTGCGCGCCTCGATCGACTCCGCGGTCGGCGCGGTGCTGTCCTTCGGCCTGGCCGGCGCCGCCTCCGAGCTGCTCGGCGACACCGCGCACCGGCTGATTCCGGCCACCGACCGCGATGCCCGGGAGCTGCTGAGGTCCATCCGGACGGCGCCGCTCCTGTTCGGCTGGCGTGGGTCCGCGCCCGTCGACACCGCGGCCCTCGAAGAGCTGTTGCTGCGGGTGTCACGGCTGGTGGACGACCATCCCGAGGTGGTCGCGGTGGGTCTGGAGCCCGTCATCGTCGCCCCGCGAGGCCTCTCGGTGCTCGGTGCGACCGTCCGCCTGGCCCCCGCCCCGCCCCGCACCGACCTCGGCCCCCGGCGCCTGCCCAGCTACTGAGAGCCCCTGTCCACGCCCCGCCCGGGCCGTGCGCCCCCGGCGGGAGCTTAAGATGGACCCCATGGCGAAGACCGGTACGACGACCCAGGGGCTCCGCGCGGCGATCGAGCGCAGCGGCTACTACCCGGCCCTTGTGGCCGAGGCGGTGGAGGCCGCGGTCGGGGGCGAACCGATCGCGTCGTACCTGGTGCACCAGGAGACCACCTTCGACGCCAACGAGGTACGCCGTCATGTGACGGTCCTGGTGCTCACGGACAACCGCTTCATCGTCAGCCACACCGACGAGCAGAACGCCGACACCAGTTCCCCGACCCCGTATGCGACCACCTCCACGGAGTCCGTGAAGCTCGGCCGGATCTCGTCCGTCGTGATGAGCCGCGTCGTCGCCAACCCCGAGTCGTACACGCCCGGTACGCTGCCCCGCGAGGTCGTCCTGACCATCGGCTGGGGCGCGGTCGCCCGGATCGACCTGGAGCCCGCCGCCTGCGGCGACCCCAACTGCGACGCCGATCACGGCTACACCGGCAACTCCACCGCCGACGACCTGAGCCTGCGCGTCAGCGAGGCCGGCGACGGCCCCGACACGGTCCGCCAGACCCTGGCCTTCGCGCAGGCGCTGTCCGAGGCGACCGCGGCGGCCGGCCGCTGATGGCGCTGCCCGCCTGGCAGGATCCCGAGCCCCTCGCCCTCGACACCGCACCCGTCCCCGAGTACGGCACCGGATCGCTCGCCGATCTGCTGCCCACCCTCGTGGCGGGCCAGGGCGTACCCGGGTTCGAGCCGCGCATCGCCGAGCTCGCCCCCGCCGACCGCAACTGCGTCTTCCTGATCGACGGCCTCGGCTGGGAGCAGATCAAGGCGCACCCCGACGAGGCGCCCTATCTGCACGGGCTGCTCGCCACCTCGCGCGGCGGCACCGGCCGGCCCATGACCGCCGGTTTCCCCGCCACCACCGCGACCTCGCTCGCCTCGGTCGGCACCGGCCTCGCCCCCGGCGAGCACGGGCTGCCCGGCTACACCGTGCGCAACCCCGACAGCGGCGCCCTGATGAACCAGCTGCGCTGGAAGCCGTGGACCGACCCGCACACCTGGCAGCCGTACCCCACCGTCTTCCAGCTCGCCGACCGGGCGGGCGTGCACACCGCCCAGGTGTCCTCGCCGGACTTCGAGCACACCCCGCTCACCAAGGTCGCGCTCAGCGGCGGCACCTTCCGCGGCCGGCTCTCCGGCGAGGAGCGCATGGACCTGGCGGCGGAGCAACTCGCCGCCGGAGACCGGTCGTTGGTCTACACGTACTACTCCGACGTCGACGGCAAGGGCCACCGCTTCGGCGTCGACTCGGACGCCTGGCGCGGCCAGCTGATGTACGTCGACCGGCTCGCCCAGCGCCTGGCCGAGCAACTGCCGCCGCGCGCGGCCCTGTACATCACGGCCGACCACGGCATGATCGACATCCCCTTCGACGAGCAGTCCCGCATCGACTTCGACGAGGACTGGGAGCTGCGCGCCGGCGTCGCCCTGCTCGGTGGCGAGGGCCGGGCCCGCCATGTGTACGCGGTGCCGGGCGCCGCCTCCGACGTGCTGACCTGCTGGCGCGAGGTGCTCGGCGAGCAGTTCTGGGTGGCGGGCCGCGACGAGGCGATCGCCGCGGGCTGGTTCGGCCCCCGGATCGACGAGCGGGTGTACGGCCGGATCGGCGACGTGGTCGCCGCCGCCCGGGACGACGTCGTCATCACCGCCTCCCAGCGCGAGCCCCACGAGTCCCTGATGGTCGGCAACCACGGCTCGATGACCCCGGTGGAACAGCTCGTACCGCTCCTCGAAGTACGCTCGTAACCACCCCCCCCACGATCTGAAAGGCCGTCACCCTCCCATGCCCGAGCTGGTGTTCTTCTCCGGAACGATGGACTGCGGAAAGAGCACCCTCGCTCTTCAGATCGAGCACAACCGCTCCGCGCGCGGCCTCCAGGGCATGATCTTCACCCGGGACGACCGGGCCGGCGAGGGCAAGCTGTCCTCGCGGCTGGGCCTGGTGACCGACGCGGTCGAGGCCGCCGACGGCTTCGACTTCTACGGCCACCTCGTCGCGCATCTCTCCCAGGGCGGCCGCTGCGACTACGTCATCGCGGACGAGGCCCAGTTCCTCGCGCCCGAGCAGATCGACCAGCTCGCCAAGGTCGTCGACGACCTCGAACTCGACGTCTTCGCCTTCGGCATCACCACCGACTTCCGCTCCAAGCTGTTCCCCGGCTCGCAGCGCCTGGTCGAACTCGCCGACCGGGTCGAGGTGCTCCAGGTCGAGGCGCTGTGCTGGTGCGGCGCCCGAGCCACCCACAACGCCCGCACCATCGGCGGCCGGATGGTCGTCGAGGGAGCCCAGGTCGTCGTCGGTGACGTCAACCAGGCCGCCGGCGAGATCGGCTACGAGGTGCTGTGCCGGCGCCACCACCGCCGCCGCATGACGGCCGCCGCGGCCCGCGCCGCCGCCCTCTCCCCGGACGTGCTCCCGGTCGACGCGGTCGACGCCGAGGCGCAGAGGCCGGCCGTCCGCGCCTGACGGATCGGCCGCACCGGGCTCAGGGGCGGGGACGCGTTCCGTCGCCGCGGTGGACCGGTCGCGTGCCCCGGCCCAGTCCGCCCCAACCGCCGCCGTGGACGCCGGAGTCGGGGCGGCGGGGTCAGACGAGTGACCGTACGACGGTGAACACCGCGCCCTCCGGGTCGGTGACCGTCGCCTGTCGTCCGCTCGCCCCTTCGCGGGGCTGCTGGAGCACCTGGCCGCCGAGTTCGGCGACCCGGCTCGCGGACTCGTCGACGTCGGCCACCTCGAAGTACGTCATCCAGTGCGCGCCCTTGTCGCGCGGCAGCGCGTTGCCCACGCCGTGCAGCGAGGCGACCGGACGGCCGTCCAGGTGCAGCGTCACGTAGTCGAAGTCGGCCGAGACGACCGGTTCCAGGTCGTAGCCGAACACGGCCTGGTAGAACTTGCCGACCGACGAGGTCTCGCGCGTCACCAGCTCGTTCCAGGCGGGGGTGCCGGGCGTGCCCGCGACGGCGGACCCGAGGTGTTCGCCGCCCTGCCAGATCCCGAACACCGCTCCCACCGGGTCCGAGGCGATCGCCATCCGCCCGGCCTCGCCCGCGTCCAGCGGGCCGACCCCGACGGTGCCGCCGCAGTGCCGGACGGTCTCGGCCGTCGCGTCCGCGTCGTCGGCCGCCAGATAGGTGGTCCAGGCGATCGGCAGATGCCGGTCGGGCGGCAGCTGGCCGATGCCGGCCACCTCCTCGCCGTCGAGCAGCGCGCGGACGTAGGGGCCGAGCTGCTGCGGGCCCGGCCGGAACTGCCAGCCGAACAGTGCCCCGTAGAACTCCTGGGTCGCGGCCAGACCGTGCACCATCAGACTCACCCAGCAGGGCGTGCCAGGTGTGCGCCGGGTCTCCGACTGGGTCATCGTCACTCTCTCCTCGGCCGTCGCCATACTGCTGCTCGCGGATGCGGTCCAGGGAACCTGCGCACCCGGGCCGATGCTTCCACCACCTTCGTCGCGGCGCGCCCCGGCCGCGCCGCATTTGGCGCGTTCCCGCAGGAGGTTGCCCGCTTTGGGGCTTCTCATCCTTTTCCTACGCGTTACCTTGCCGGTGGACTCTGCGACAGGATGACCCCATGAATGCCATCATCACCGCATCCGAACTCGCGGCCGAGGCGGCCGGTCCCCGGCCGCCGGTCCTGCTCGACATCCGCTGGCAGCTGAGCGTGGCGAAGGCGGCCGGCGCGCCCGCGTTCGACGGCCGCGCCGAGTACGAGGCCGGACATCTGCCCGGAGCCGTCTTCGTCGACCTGGACGCGGAACTGGCCGGACCGCCCGGGTCCGGTGGCCGTCACCCGCTGCCGGACGTGGCCGAATTCGGCCGGGTGATGCGCCGGGCCGGTGTGACGGCCGGTGCCCCCGTCGTCGTGTACGACGGCGGGCAGGGCTGGGCGGCGGCCCGCGCGTGGTGGCTGCTCCGCTGGACGGGCCACGGCGACGTGCGTGTCCTCGACGGCGGCCTGGCCGCCTGGACGGGTGAGCTGTCCACCGAGATCCCCACGCCGGCCGAGGGCGACTTCCGGCCCGAGCCGGGCGCGGTCGAACTCCTCGACGCGGACGGGGCGGCGGAACTCGCACGCACCGGGGTGCTGCTCGACGCCCGTGCGGCGGAGCGCTACCGGGGCGACGTGGAGCCGATCGACCGCGTCGGCGGGCACATCCCGGGCGCCCTGTCGGCGCCCACCACCGAGAACGTGGGCCCGGACGGCCGGCTGCTGCCCGCCGGTGAACTGGCCGCCCGCTTCGAGGCGCTCGGCGTCTCGGGCACCGCGGTCGGCGTGTACTGCGGCTCCGGTGTCTCCGGCGCCCACGAGGTGCTCGCCCTGGCCGTCGCGGGGATCCCGGCCGCGCTGTACGCCGGGTCGTGGTCGCACTGGTCCTCGGACGAGTCCCGCCCGGTCGCGACGGGGCCCGACCCGCGATAGCGCACGGGCGTCGGGCCCGCCCGCGTTCTGCGTGCGGGCCCACGCCCGTCTGCCGTGTACGGCTGGTCCTGCCGTGTCCTGCCGTGTCCTGCCGTGTCCTGCCGGTCCTGCTGGTGTGCGGCTAGTCCTGCTTCTTGCGCCGGGTCCCGAAGACGATCTCGTCCCAGCTCGGCACCGCGGCCCGTCGCCCCGGCCGCACTCCGTCGGCCTCGGCCTGGCGGTCGGTGGTGCCGGTGAGCCGGTCGCGGTGACCGGCGACGGTACGGGGCATCAGGACGTCCGCGTACGCCGAGCCCGCCCCCGCGGAAGCGGCCGGCGCGGGCGGTTCCGCGATCTCGGGCTCGTCGGCCGGTTCGGTCTCGGGCGGCTCGGGCGGGGCCGAGGGGCGCTCGGGCACCACCATGTCGCCACGGAAGCTCGGCACGGCTTCGAGCAGACTGGTCAGCGAGTCGCTCTCCTCCACCACCGGCTCGGGCGGCGGGGGCACCGGGCGCTCCAGCTGCCGGTCCAGGGCACGGTCGAGCGGCCGGTCCCGGGGCAGCCGGGCGATCCGGGGCACGAACGGGAAGCTCGGCTCGGGAACCGTGGTGATGGTGTCGTCGGACTCGCCGATCAGCGAGCGGGCCTCGCCGTCGACGGCCTGGACGAGCCGGCGCGGCGGGTCGTAGGTCCAGCTCGCGGAGTGCGGCTCGCCCGCGACCAGGTAGACGAGCAGGACTTCCCAGGTGCCGTCGTCACGGCGCCAGGAGTCCCACTGCACGCTGTCCTTGTCGGCGCCGCGCAGCAGCAGCCGCTCCTGCACCGCTTCGCCGAGCTGGGGGCCGGTGTTCTCGCCCGGACGCCGCACCGGAGTCTTCCGCGCCCGCTCCGCCATGAAGGCGCGCTCGGCGAGGACGGGGCCTTCGAATCGGCGTACGCGGTCGACCGGGATCCCGGCGAGCTGGGCGACCTCTTCGGCGGAGGCACCGGCTCGTATGCGCGCCTGGATGTCGCGCGGGCGGAGGTGGCTCTCCACCTCGATCTCGATCTGGCCGAGCCGGGCTCGGTCGTTGCGCACGGCGGCCCGGAGCCGCTCGTCGATCGGAAGCGTGTACTCCGTGCTGTCCGCAGCCTTGAGCACCAGTCGTGTGCCGTCGTTGGAGACGGCCACGACACGCAGTTCGGGCATGGGGACCTCCCGGGTGGTGCCTGCCGACGTCACGTGCGTCGCTGCTTCCGCTAGTCGAGTGTGGCCTGCCCGGGTGCAGCCTGCCACAACATTGCCGAGTTGCCCGGCGTGTCGGGCATGGGCCCTGGAACGCCGTTATGGCACGGTTACCTATTCGCAACGCAGAGTGACCGGGCTGGTCACTCTGTGCAGCAGGCCCCCGTGCGGTGCCGCGGCGCCGCCGGTTCGAGTGCCGCGTTCGGCCCCCTCCCGCAGTCCCGGATACCCGTGTGGGACCCGGGGCCCAGGGCTCGCCACAGTACTCCATTCGGGCCACCTGGGTGGACCGGCACGCCGCCGAAGTTCTCGTGGCGTACGGGAGTTGAGCCTGCCCCGGCGCGGCCGTCCCAGGCACCCACGTGTCCTGCTTCACACAATCCCCGGAACCGGAACTATTCCGTTCGCTCAAATGTCCTTTCTCAGTGCAAGACGGAACAGAAGGGCGAACAAGGGCTGGGCATGAGTGAGAAGCCGGACTCCGGGACGGACGAGAAGAAGCGCATCGATCTGAGCGTGCCCCAAGTGGCGGGCAGCGCACTGGCAGCGGTCGCCGCGGCGGTGCTCGCCTCCACTCTGGGCGTGTACGGGACGTTCATCGGCGCCGGCGTCGTGAGCGTGGTCGCCACCTGCGGCGGCACGGTCTTCCAGCACTTCTTCAGAAGGACCGGCGAGCAGTTGCGCGAGGTGACGGTCCAGGCCAAGGTCGGCGCGCGCCAGGTGCCGGTGCTCTCCCCGTACAAGGGGAAGCGGCACGGGGCGCCGGGCCCGTCCCGGACGGACGCCGAGCGCACACAGCTGCTCGGCCGCCTCGACGCGGACCGCACCCAGATGCTTCGGCAGGCGGAGGGCGACCGTACGCAGATGCTGCCGCACGCGGACGCGGACGCGGACCGGACGCAGGCGCTGGGGCGGGCCGACGCCGACCGGACGCAGCTGCTCGGCCGTCTCGACGCGGACCGCACGCAGATGCTGCCGCAGGCCGGCGCCGAGCGGACCCAGTTGCTGAAGCCGGCCGGCGGGAGCCCGCTGCCGCCGGGGGCCGCGCCCGCCAAGGAGTTCAACGAGGCGACCGTCCACGGCTCCCGGCTGCGCGGCTGGAAGCGTCCGCTGCTCGCGGCGGCCGTCGTCTTCGGGGTGTCGATGGGCGGCATCACCGCGTACGAGCTGATCACCGATGGCGAGGTCGGCGGCAACGGCGGCGGGACCACCATCGGGTCCGTGCTCACCGGCGGCTCCAAGAAGCAGGAGCCGCCGGCGCCCTCGAACCCGGGTGACTCGGGCGACAGGTCGCCCGGCACCGGTACCGGCACCGGGGGTACGCCGAGCCCGAGCAGGAGCGGCGAGAAGGGGACGACCGGGGGAGGCTCCGCCACGAGCGACCCCTCGTCCTCGCCGTCCCCCTCCACGTCGCACGGTTCGGGCTCCGGTTCCGGTTCCGGCTCGGACTCCGGCTCGGGCGATACCACCCCGACTCCGACGCCCACCCCCTCCGGCTCGAAGAGCACCGGAACGGACAAGGGCACGGGCGACCCGGGCACCCCGGACCCGAAGTCCGGCGCGAGCACGGCCCCTTAGGGCTCCGGGCCGGATTGACCCGGGCCGGACCCATCGGGGCCGCCCGGGTCAGTCGCCGAGCACCCGCCGCAGATAGGCGTTGGCGAAGCGACGGTCCGGGTCGAGCCGGTCGCGCAGGGCGGTGAACTCGGCGAAGCGGGGGTAGACCTCGGCGAGGTGGGCCGCGTCACGCGTGTGGAGCTTGCCCCAGTGCGGGCGCCCCGCGTGCGCGGTCATGATCCGCTCGACCGCGGTGAAGTACGCCTGGTGGGGCGTGCCCCGGTACATGTGCACGGCTATGTAGGCGGTCTCGCGGCCGGACGCGGTGGAGAGCGCGATGTCGTCGGCGGGCGCGGTGCGCACCTCCACCGGGAAGCTCACCCGCAGCGGCGAGCGCTCCACCAGGGCCTTCACTTCGCGCAGCGCCCCGATGGCCGCCTCGCGCGGCAGGGCGTACTCCATCTCCACGAAACGGACCCGGCGCGGGCTGGTGAAGACCTTGTACGGGATGTCGGTGTAGGTGCGGGCGGACAGCGCGCGGCTGGAGACCTTGGCGACCGCCGGGATGGTGGCCGGCACCGCCCGGCCGAGCGAACAGACCACCTGGAAGAGCCCGTTGGACATGAACTCGTCGTCGATCCAGCCCCTGAGCTTTCCCGGGGGCGCGGCCGGGCCCGCGCTGCGGTTGTTGCGCTTGGTGTTGCAGTTGCCGGTGTGCGGGAACCAGTAGAACTCGAAGTGCTCGTTCTCCGTGACGAGTTCGTCGAAGTCGGCGGTGACCTTGTCGAAGGCCATCGGCTCCTCGCGGGCCGTGAGCAGGAAGACCGGCTCCACGGCGAAGGTGATCGCGGTGACGATGCCGAGTGCGCCGAGCCCGATCCGGGCCGCCGCGAAGACCTCGGGGTTCTCCTTCTCGGAGCAGGTGAGCAGCGAGCCGTCGGCCGTGACCAGCTCAAGTGCCGTGATCTGGGCGGCGATCGAGGCCGAATCGCGGCCGGTGCCGTGCGTGCCCGTGCTGATGGCGCCCGCCACCGTCTGCTCCATGATGTCGCCCATGTTCGTGAGCGACAGGCCTTCCCGCGCGAGCACCGCGTTCAGCCGCTTGAGCGGGGTTCCGGCCTCCACCGTGACGGTCATCGCGGCCCGGTCGATCTCGCGGATGCCGGTCAGCAGGCCGGGACGTATGAGCACGCCGTCGGTGGCGGCCGTCGCCGTGAACGAGTGGCCGGTGCCGACCGCCTTCACCGTCAGGCCCTGCTCGGCGGCGCGGCGTACGGCCTCGGCCAGTTCGGCCGCCGAGGCCGGGGACACTTCCCTTGTCGGTCGCGCGGTGACGTTCCCCGCCCAGTTATGCCAGGTGCTGCCGTTCGCTCCGCTCATCTGCTTCGAGCCCCTCCCGATGCGTCACCGGCCTGCGAAGCCGGCGGTACCCCGAGAACGCCACCGCCGCCGCGAGCGTTCCCGACACGCCGGCCACCAGGTACCCCGCCTGCGCGCCCGCCGCGTCCACCACCCAACCGGCGGCGGAGGAGCCGAGCGCCACACCGACCGCGAGCCCGGTGCTGGTCCAGGTCATGCCTTCGGTGAGCCTGCTGCGCGGTACGTGCTGTTCGACGAGGGCCATCGTCGTCACCATCGTCGGTGCGATGAAGAGCCCCGCGACAAAGAGCGCCACGGCGAGGAACGGCAGGTTCCCGGCCAGTTGGAGCGGGATCATACTCACCGCCATCGCGCAGACACCCGCCAGCCACCTGGTGGACGCCGCCCCCTTGAGCCGCAGCAGCCCGAACACCGCCCCCGCGAGGCAGGAGCCGAGGGCGTAGACGGCGAGGACGAGGCTGGCCAGCGCCTTGTGGCCGCGCTCGTCGGCGAAGGCCACCGTGACCACGTCGACCGAGCCGAAGATCGCGCCGGTGGCGACGAAGGTGGCCACCAGGACCTGGAGCCCGCGCGAACCCAGGGCGGAGCGGCCACTGGTGTGCTCGTGCCGGTGCGGCACGGGCTCGGTACCGCGCTGGGCGGTCAGCCAGAAGACTCCGACCACCAGGAAGCAGGCGGCGATCAGCGGGCCCGCCTCGGCGAACCAGGCGGTGCAGAGCCCGATCGACAGGATCGGCCCGAGGATGAAGCACAGCTCGTCGACGATCGACTCCCAC
This sequence comes from Streptomyces sp. NPDC006691, assembly GCF_042869955.1. Taxonomy (NCBI): domain Bacteria; kingdom Bacillati; phylum Actinomycetota; class Actinomycetes; order Kitasatosporales; family Streptomycetaceae; genus Streptomyces; species Streptomyces sp. NPDC006691. The sequence goes on along the minus strand of NZ_JBIAGW010000009.1, from coordinate 172,298 downwards.
GAGTACGCCGTGTGCAGGTTCTGGGCGTCGCCGCGGTAGATCGCGGCCCAGCGCGCCCGGACCATCGAGCCGACGCTGGGCACGCAGCCGGCGCCCGCCGCGAAGACGAACAGCGTCCAGTCCGGTGCGCTCTGCTGGGCGCAGACGAGCAGTCCCGCGACGGCGGCGACGGAGACCAGGGTCGCCGGGCGCAGCACCCGGCGCTGGCCGTGCCGGTCGACGAGCCGGGATATCTGGGGGCCGATCACGGCGGCCGACATGGCGAGGGTCGCCGACAGCGCCCCGGCCAGGCCGTAGCGGCCGGTGAGCTGCGAGATCATCGTCACGACACCGATGCCCATCATGGACAGCGGCATCCGGCCGAGCAGGCCGGCGGCGGAGAACCCCTTGGTGCCGGGGGCGGCGAAGATCGCGCGGTAGGGACTGGGCAACGGGGGCTCCGGGATCCGGCGTGACGCGTGCGCGGCGGTGCCGTCGTGACGCGTGTAATTAATTCCTAAAGCTTACGACGCTGAACTAGGGCCTCGCACCGCCTTTTCCGGCCCGGCCCCGGGGGACTTCCGGCTCGGCCCCACCTCGCTTTCCGGCTCGGGCCCGGTGGGCTTCCGGCTCGCCCACCGGAGGGCCTCCGGCCCGGTTCCCGCACGTTCCGGCGGCCAGGTTCCGCGTCTGTCAGAGGCGGATGGCAGGATCGAGTCATGTCCGAACTGCGTGATCCAGCTCCCGGAGCGGCCGCGGCCGCCGCCCCGTACGACGCCCTGCTGCTGCTCTCCTTCGGTGGCCCCGAGGGCCCCGACGACGTGGTCCCGTTCCTGGAGAACGTGACGCGCGGTCGGGGCATCCCCAAGGAGCGGCTCAAGGAGGTGGGGCAGCACTACTTCCTGTTCGGCGGCGTGAGCCCCATCAACGAGCAGAACCGCGCGCTGCTCGACGCGCTGCGCAAGGACTTCGCCGAGAACAGCCTGGACCTGCCGGTGTACTGGGGCAACCGCAACTGGGCGCCCTATCTGACCGACACCCTGCGCGAGATGGCCCGCGACGGCCGCCGCCGCATCGCGGTCCTCGCCACCAGCGCCTACGCCTCGTACTCGGGCTGCCGGCAGTACCGCGAGAACCTCGCGGAGTCGCTCGCCACCCTGGAGGCCGAGGGTCTGGAGCTGCCGAGGGTCGACAAGCTGCGGCACTACTTCAACCACCCGGGCTTCGTGCGCCCCATGATCGACGGCGTCCTCGCCTCGCTCGCCGAGCTGCCCGAGGACGTCCGTGCGGGCGCCCACCTCGCCTTCACCACCCACTCCATCCCCGAGGCGGCGGCCGACACCTCGGGCCCCGTCGGGGAGCACGGCGACGGCGGCGCCTACGTGCGCGAACACCTGGACGTGGCGCGGATCGTCGCGGACGCGGTCCGGGCCGAGACCGGCGTGGAGCGGCCCTGGAAGCTCGTCTACCAGTCCCGCTCCGGCGCCCCGCACATCCCCTGGCTCGAACCCGACATCTGCGACCACCTGGAAACCGTGCACGGCGAGGGCGCCCCGGCCGTCGTCATGGTCCCCATCGGCTTCGTCTCGGACCATATGGAGGTCCTGTACGACCTCGACACGGAGGCCACCGCCAAGGCCGCCGAACTCGGCCTGCCCGTCGCCCGCTCCGCGACCGTCGGCGCCGATCCCCGCTTCGCCGCCGCCGTGCGCGAGCTCGTCGTCGAGCGGGCCGCGGCAGAGCGCGGCCTGCCCGTCGAGCGGTGCGCCCTCGGTTCGCTCGGCCCCTCGCACGACCTCTGCGCGGTCGGCTGCTGCCCGGCCGCCCGCGGCGCCGCCAAGCCCGCGGCCGCCGGAGCCGACAGCCCGTACGCGTAAGGGAGCACCGATGACCGACCCTCTGCACCGCGAACTGCTCGGCCTCGCCCTGGAGGCCGCCCGGCGGGCCGGCGAGCTGCTGCGCGACGGCCGCCCGGCCGACCTCGCCGTGGCCGCCACCAAGACCAGCCCCATCGACGTGGTGACCGAGATGGACATCGCCGCCGAGAAGCTGATCACCGGCTACCTCGCCGAACACCGCCCCGAGGACGGCTTCCTCGGCGAGGAGGGCTCCTCCAGCGAGGGCACCAGCGGCATCCGCTGGGTCATCGACCCGCTGGACGGGACCGTCAACTACCTTTATGGGCTGCCCACTTGGGCCGTCTCCATCGCCGCCGAGCAGAACGGCGAGCGGGTCGCGGGCGTGGTCGCCGCCCCGATGCGCGGCGAGACGTATCACGCGGTCCTCGGCGGCGGCGCCTTCGAGGGCGCGCGCCCGCTGCGCTGCCGCCCGCCGGCCCCGCTGTCCCAGTCCCTGGTGGGCACGGGCTTCGCCTACGTCCAGTCGGTGCGCGCCCACCAGGCCGAGGTGGCCCAGCGGTTGATCCCGCTGTTCCGGGACATCCGCCGCGGCGGCTCGGCCGCGATCGACCTGTGCGACGTGGCGGCCGGGCGGCTCGACGGGTACTACGAGCGCGGCCTGAACCCGTGGGACCTGGCGGCCGGCGACCTCATCGCCCGCGAAGCCGGCGCGCTCACCGGCGGCCGCCCCGGCGAGCCCCCTTCGCGCGACCTGACCGTCGCCGCGTCCCCGGCCCTCTTCGGCCCCCTCCAGACGCTCCTGGAGGAACACGGGGCCTGGCACGACTGAGGGCTGCGGGGAGCGGCGCCCGGGCGTGGCGGAACCCGGTCCCAGGCAGGACGAAACCCCGGCGCCGTCCCGTGGCGCCGGGGTTTCCTGGTGGGTGGGGTGGGCTCAGACGGCTGCGGCTACCTCTACGCCGTGCTCGGCGGCCAGACGGTGGAGATCGTCCAGCTCGGCCTGCTCGACGTCGGCGAGGAAGTCGTCGCCGGTCTCACGCGCCCGTGTGAGGTCGGTTTCCGTGGTCCTTATGCGCTGCAGAAGTCCTGCGGTGAAAGCGTCCATGGTGCGCCCCCTCGTCGTGGGTCGGTGGCACGGGATGTGCCGACGGTGGGTCGCGACCACGACGTGAGGATGTGGCATGCCACAGACAGGGCGTGATCGCGGGGTGTGCAGTCGTCCTCCCCAAGCCCACTCTCAAAGAAACCTCAACTGCCGCCCCAATCCTGTTCATTCCCGCACCGGCCGACCTCCTCGGCCGGAAACCGCAGGTGGGCGGCGGGCCCCGGTCCGGCACCGTCTTACCGCCGGTTTATGGCCGTAAGGGGCAGGATGGAAGCTCACGGTCACTGGTTCAGTGCACAGATCTGCCCGCGCACGACGCGGGTCCCTACGGAAGGAAATGCGCCGTGCGCGTACTCGTCGTCGAGGACGAGCAACTGCTCGCCGATGCGGTGGCCACCGGACTGCGCCGGGAGGCCATGGCCGTCGACGTCGTGTACGACGGCGCCGCGGCCCTGGAGCGGATCGGTGTGAACGACTACGACGTGGTCGTGCTCGACCGGGACCTCCCGCTCGTCCACGGCGACGACGTCTGCCGCAAGATCGTCGAGCTGGGCATGCCCACCCGGGTCCTGATGCTGACGGCCGCGGGGGACGTGAGCGACCGGGTCGAGGGCCTGGAGATCGGCGCGGACGACTACCTGCCCAAGCCCTTCGCGTTCACCGAGCTGACCGCCCGCGTCCGCGCGCTCGGCCGGCGCACCACCGTGCCGCTGCCGCCCATCCTGGAGCGGGCCGGCATCAAGCTGGACCCCAACCGCCGCGAGGTGTTCCGCGACGGCCGGGAGATCCAGCTCGCGCCCAAGGAGTTCGCCGTCCTCGAAGTGCTGATGCGCAGCGAGGGCGCGGTGGTCTCGGCCGAGCAGCTCTTGGAGAAGGCCTGGGACGAGAACACCGACCCGTTCACCAACGTCGTCCGGGTCACCGTCATGACCCTGCGCCGCAAGCTCGGCGAGCCCCCGGTGATCGTCACCGTGCCGGGCTCGGGTTACCGGATCTGACGGGGATGGCCGCCACCCCGGCGCCACCGTCCGCGCCCCCGAAGCCCACCTGGGACCCGAAGTCGACCGAGCCGCCCTTCCCGTGGCTGCGGCCCACCATCCGCATACGCCTCACGCTGCTCTACGGCGGCATGTTCATGATCGCCGGGATACTGCTCCTGTCGATCATCTACCTGCTGGCGGCGCAGGCCCTGCACACCGGCGGCAGCGCCCCCTTCAAGATCGTGGGGGGCCAGAACATCACGGTCTCCAGCAGCATCTGCCAGCTTCCGAACCAGGGCACGTCGGGGGAGTTCAACGACGCCATCAGCGTCTGCATGGCCCAGCAGCGCCAGCACGCCCTGGACAACCTCCTGAGCCGCTCCCTGCTCGCCCTGGTCGGCCTCAGCGTCATCGCCTTCGCCTTCGGGTACGCGATGGCCGGCCGCGTCCTGTCGCCGCTCGGCCGGATCACCCGCACCGCCCGCCGCGTGGCCGGCACCGACCTGACCCGGCGGATCGAGCTGGACGGGCCCGACGACGAGCTCAAGGAGCTCTCCGACACCTTCGACGAGATGCTGGACCGCCTGGAGCGGGCCTTCACCGCCCAGCAGCGGTTCGTCGCCAACGCCTCGCACGAGCTGCGCACCCCGCTGGCGATCAACCGCACGCTCCTGGAGGTGCACCTGTCCGACCCGGGCGCCCCGGTGGAGCTCCAGCAGCTCGGCAAGACGCTGCTCGCCACCAACGAGCGCAGCGAGCAGCTCGTGGAGGGCCTGCTGCTGCTCGCCCGCAGCGACAACGAGATCGTCGACCGCAAGCCCGTCGACCTCGCCGAGGTCGCCTCCCGCGCCATCGACCAGGCCCGGGCCGAGGCCGAGGCCAAGGGCGTCGAGCTGCGCGGCGAGCGCGCCGCGGCCGTCGTCCAGGGCAACGGCGTCCTGCTGGAGCGCATCGCGCTGAACCTGGTGCAGAACGCGGTCCGGTACAACATCGCCGAGGACGGCTGGGTCGAGGTGGTCACCGAGCTCAAGGACGGCCATGCGACCCTGCTCGTGACCAATACCGGGCCGGTGGTCCCGGCGTACGAGATCGACAACATCTTCGAGCCGTTCCGGCGGCTGCGCACCGAGCGCACGGGCAGCGACAAGGGCGTCGGCCTGGGTCTGTCCATCGCCCGGTCGGTCGCGCGGGCCCACGGAGGCCGTATCATCGCGGAGCCCCGCGAAGGCGGCGGCCTCGTGATGCGTGTCACCCTGCCGGTCTGAGACGCTGCTCGAAGCCGTTGTGGCAGTTCGCTTTGCGCGGAATTTTCGGGAACTGTTCCTGTGGCTTTCATGTGTGATCAGTCACAGGGGCAGACTTCCGGCCACCTACTCTCCGTGATCGATAAATCCCCTGGAATCCCGGGAAAAGTCCGGGTTTCCAGGGGGTGAGATCACGGGAAGTACACGAGGTGGCGCTGGTGAAGTGCGACATTAGGACCGTGTACGGTCCCGATCGCCATCCAAGACGATCACTCTTGAGGAGTGCGGTTGGGTGTCGATTGAGTAACAGACCTTGATGTGAGGCAAAATCTCCGCCTCAGGTCGGGCACAAGTCCGGCCTCTCACGCGTTACGTGCGCTGAGACACCGCAACTACCCAAGAGGGGGAGAGCGACATGGCAACGGACTACGACACCCCACGCAAGACCGACGACGACGTCGATTCCGACAGCCTGGAAGAGCTGAAGGCCCGGCGTAACGACAAGTCCACCTCGACCGTCGACGTCGACGACTTCGAGGCCGCCGAGGGCATGGAACTGCCCGGCGCGGACCTGTCCAACGAAGAGCTCGCCGTCCGCGTCCTGCCCAAGCAGGCCGACGAGTTCACCTGCATGAGCTGCTTCCTCGTGCACCACCGCAGCCAGCTGGCCCGGGAGAAGAACGGCCAGCCGATCTGCCGCGACTGCGACTGAGCAGGCAAGCCGTGACAGGCGCGAAACCGTCCCGGAAGCGACCGTTCCGGAGGAAGGGTGCCCCGGGTTCCACCGAGGCCCCCCAGGGCGGCACAGGCCCGGCAGAAGGCGCGGAAGCCCCCGCCGAGCCGGACCGTCTCCCTGCGGTGAGCGCGGTCGAGGGTGCACGTGACGCCGAGCGGGGCCACCAGGCCTCGCTCGAAGCAGCGCTCACGGCACCGGAGCCGGCACAGGCGGGGCCCGCGGCCGGGGCCCGGCGCCTTGACGCCCTGCGCAGGGGCGCTCTGGAGAAGGGCGTTCCCGCCCTGAAGAAGAGCGTTCCGGTGCTCAAGAAGGGCGTGCGCAAGAGCGGCGAGGGCATGAAGGCCTCGCTCGGCCACCTTGCCGACCGCGTCATCGACGTCGCCCCCCGCATTCCCGTGCGGGACCTGGCGACCTTGCGCAGGCAGTTCCCGGGCCTGGGCCCGGAGGAGATCGCCGACAAGCTGATCGCGGGCGCCGCCAACGGCACCTCCACGGTCGGCGCGGGAGTCGGCGCGGCCGCGATGATGCCCGTCCCGCCCGCGATGCCGGCGGAGCTGGCCGCGGAGATCACCGGCGTCGCCGCCATCGAACTGAAGCTCATCGCCGAGCTGCACGAGGTCTACGGGATGCGACCGCCCGGGAACCTCAAGGAGCGTTCCATGGCGTATCTGACGTCCTGGACCGAGGAACGCGGCATCGACGTCACCAAGCCGACGACGCTCAACTTCGCGCTCGGCGGCCAGATGAAGCGCGAACTGCGCCAGCAGATCATGAAGCGCATGGTCCGCAACCTGCCGAACCTGACGCCGTTCATGGTCGGCGCGGCCGTCGGTGCCGTGATGAACCGCCGCGACACCAAGAAGCTCGCCGGGCACATCCGCAAGGACCTGCGCGAGCGCCAGGTGCCCTGGGACGCGCTGCCCGAGCTGCCCGCCCTGGAACAGCCGGAGAACCCCCTGCCGCAGGGCCCGGGCCCCAAGGAGCTCGGCCGCTGACGGCGCTCCGGGCGAGGGCTCAGGCCGTGCGTACCGCGTTCAGGGCCGCCTTCAGCGCCTCGGGGTCACGGGTCGAGAGGTAGGCGTACGGAGTCGGGTCCGCCGGATCCGTGATCTCCACCTTCACCGCCGTCGGGATGTAGGCCCGCAGCAGCATGAACGCCCGCGGGTCCGCCTTGTGCAGCCGCCAGGCCCGCGCCTCGTCGGCGTCCAGGACCTCGGCCTCGCCCAGCGCCCGCACCGGAATGCGGGCCTCGCCCGCGACCAGGGTGTCCGGGAGCACCCGGATCCGCACCGAGCCGTACGAGCTCACCACCACCCACGACACCGCCGTGCCGCCGACGAAGCCGGCCAGCATCGGCAGGGTGCCCACCGGCAGCAGCATCAGGGCGCACGCGAAGCCGACCAGCAGGGAGATGAACCACCAGGAGCGGGGCGCGGTGAGGCGTTCTGCGTACTGCGGGGCATTGGGCTGCATGGAAGCTAGCTTGGCACGGCGCGACCTGCCGCTTGACCGCGGGTAAGGTCTGCGCCTGTGACTGCTACATCTGCGTCCCTGACGCCCCCGGCCGACGCCATAGCGCCGGTGCGGCACCCCGAGGCGCCCGCGCCCGGCGAGCTGCTCGGTGCGCACTACGGGCACTGCTTCGGCTGCGGCGACGGACAGCCCCATGGACTGCACCTGGCCGCCCGGGCCGGCGAAGGCGTGACCGTCACCGCCGAGTTCACCGTGCGGGAGGCCCACCAGGGCGCCCCGGGTCTCGCCCACGGCGGGGTGCTCGCCACCGCGCTCGACGAGACGCTCGGCTCGCTGAACTGGCTGCTGCGGGTGATCGCGGTGACCGGCCGCCTGGAGACGGACTTCGTCCGTCCGGTCCCGGTCGGCACGGTGCTGCATCTCGCGGCCGAGGTCACGGCGGTCGCCGGCCGCAAGATCTACTCCCGGGCCACCGGCCGCATCGGCGGTCCCGAGGGACCCGTGGCGGTCCGTGCCCAGGCCCTCTTCATCGAGGTGAAGGTGGACCACTTCATCGACAACGGACGTCCGGCCGAGATCCAGGCCGCCATGTCCGACCCCGACCAGGTCAGGCGCGCCCGCGCCTTCGAGGTGAACCCGTGACGCGTGAACCCGTAGATGTCCTCATCCGGCGAGTCGACCCGGAGGTGCCGATCCCGGCGTACGGGCACCCGGGCGACGCCGGAGCCGATCTGGTGACCACCGAGGCCGCCGAGCTCGCGCCGGGCGAGCGGACGGTCCTGCCGACCGGTGTCTCGATCGCGCTGCCCGACGGCTACGCGGCCTTCGTGCACCCTCGTTCCGGGCTCGCCGCCCGCTGCGGTGTCGCCCTGGTGAATGCCCCGGGGACGGTGGATGCCGGGTACCGTGGAGAGATCAAGGTGATCGTGGTCAACCTCGACCCGCGCGAGAGCGTGCGGTTCGAGCGTTTCGACCGCATTGCCCAACTGGTCGTCCAGCAGGTCGAGAAGGTGCGCTTCCACGAGGTGGCGGAGCTTCCCGGCTCGGCGCGGGCCGAGGGGGGCTTCGGGTCCACCGGCGGTCATGCCGCCGTGGACGGTTCGGCCGCCACTGGCGGCACTACGGGTGGGAATCGATACGCTTCGGTCGTATCCGACCGGGAAGGACAGTGACGTGTTCGGACGTCGCAAGAAGAGCGGTACCGCCGAGGACTCGGCGGGCGAGGCCGAGCAGGTTGTCGAAGGCACCGAGGCCGATGAAGCAGCGGCCGGGGCCGATGACGAGGCCCGGGTGCGCAGGGTGAACCTGCCGCCGGCACCCCGTCCGGACGGGCCGTGGGACGTCTCCGAGGTGACCGAGCCCGGCGAGGGCCGCGTCGACCTCGGCGGACTCTTCGTCCCCGGAGTCGAGGGCATGGAACTGCGGGTCGAGGTCGCGGGCGACGCGATCGTGGCGGCGACGGTCGTCCTCAACGACAGCGCGGTGCAGCTTCAGGGCTTCGCGGCACCGAAGAAGGAAGGCATCTGGGGCGAGGTCCGCGAGGAGATCGCCTCCGGCATCACCCAGCAGGGCGGCGTCATCGACGAGGTCGAGGGCCCGCTGGGCTGGGAGCTGCGCGCGCAGGTTCCGGTCCAGCTGCCCGACGGGACCAACGGCGTCCAGCTGGTGCGCTTCGTGGGCGTCGACGGCCCGCGCTGGTTCCTGCGCGGTGTCATCTCCGGCCAGGGCGCGGTGCAGCCGCAGGCCGCCGGGCTCCTGGAGACGATCTTCCGCGACACCGTCGTGGTGCGCGGCGAGGGCCCGATGGCGCCCCGCGACCCGATCGTCCTGAAGCTGCCCAACGACGCGCAGATGGTGCCCGAGGGCGTCCAGCAGGAGGACCAGGAGGGCTCGCGCTTCTCCGGCGGCATGGGCCAGCTCCAGCGCGGCCCCGAGGTCACCGAAATCCGCTGATCTCCCCTCTTCGTGCCCGGTGGGCCGCGTTCCGCTTCCGGGGCGCGGCCCTCCGGCACATCCGGGGCCGTCGGTTCCGGACGCCCGCGGCCCGCCCCCGCGGCCACGCGACGGTTCCGTCGACGGGCGCGATTGCCCGCGCGACCCCCGCCCGCCCGGGCAGAGCGGGCAGATCTCCCGGGATCCGTTGCCCGCGGTTGCGCAATCCACCCGTACTGGCGCGGCCGACCGGGGGTGAGCGCCAGGGCCGGCGCCGACCACGCGCCCGCCAGGGCCGGCGCCGACCACGCGCGAACGGGCGGGCGTCAGAATCGCGTCAATACGCGGCCCCCGCCCCACCCGCACCCCATTTGCCGCAATTGTTGGCCGTAAGGTCGACGCAGAGTACACGGCTGCCTGCGTACGCGGCCGACTTCTGAAAGACAATGGGGCCATGGCACGCGGCAAGCTTCGGATCTACCTCGGCGCGGCACCGGGCGTCGGCAAGACGTACGCGATGCTCTCCGAGGCCCACCGCCGGGTGGAGCGCGGTACGGACTGCGTCGTGGCGTTCGTCGAACACCACGGCAGGCCGCGCACCGAGGTCATGCTGCACGGCCTGGAGCAGGTGCAGCGGCGCGAGATCGACTACCGCGGCGGCCTCTTCACCGAGATGGACGTCGACGCCGTCCTGGAGCGCGACCCCGCAGTCGCCCTGGTGGACGAACTGGCCCACACCAATGTGCCCGGCTCGCGCAACACCAAGCGCTGGCAGGACGTGGAGGAGCTCCTCGCCGCCGGGATCGACGTGGTGTCCACCGTCAACATCCAGCACCTGGAGTCCCTCGGCGACGTCGTCGAGTCCATCACCGGGGTGCGCCAGCGCGAGACGGTGCCCGACGAGGTGGTGCGCCGGGCCGACCAGATCGAGCTCGTCGACATGTCGCCCCAGGCACTGCGCCGCCGCATGGCGCACGGCAACATCTACCAGTCCGACAAGGTCGACGCGGCCCTGTCCAACTACTTCCGGCCCGGCAACCTCACCGCGCTGCGCGAACTCGCGCTGCTGTGGGTCGCCGACCGCGTCGACGAGTACCTCCAGCAGTACCGCGGCGAGCACGACATCAAGTCGACCTGGCAGGCCCGCGAGCGCATCGTCGTCGGTCTCACCGGCGGCCCCGAGGGCCGCACCCTCATCCGCCGGGCCGCCCGCATGGCCGCCAAGGGCTCCGGCAGCGAGATCCTCGCGGTGTACGTGGCCAGGAGTGACGGACTGACCTCGGCCTCGCCCAAGGAACTCACCGTCCAGCGCACCCTCGTCGAGGACCTCGGCGGCAGCTTCCACCACGTCATAGGCGATGACATCCCGGCCTCGCTGCTCGCCTTCGCGCGCGGCGTCAACGCCACCCAGATCGTGCTCGGCTCCAGCCGCCGCAAGGCCTGGCAGTACATCCTGGGCCCCGGCGTCGGCCAGACCGTGGCCCGCGACTCCGGACCCGACCTCGACGTCCACATCGTCACCCACGACGAGGTCGCCAAGGGCCGCGGCCTTCCGGTCGCGCGCGGCGCCCGGCTCGGGCGGGCCCGCATCGTGTGGGGCTGGGCGGCGGGCGTGGTCGGCCCCGCCCTGCTGACCGTGCTGCTCACCAACGTCGAGGCGGACCTCGGGCTCGCCAACGACATGCTGCTCTTCCTGACCCTGACGGTGGCCGCGGCCCTGCTCGGCGGCCTGGTCCCGGCACTCGCCTCGGCCGCGTTCGGCTCGTTCCTCCTGAACTACTACTTCACCCCGCCCGTCCACAAGATCACGATCGCGGACCCGAAGAACATCGTCGCCATCGTCATCTTCGTCCTGGTCGCCGTATCGGTCGCCTCCGTCGTCGACGTCGCCGCCCGCCGCACCCACCAGGCCGCCCGGCTGCGCGCCGAGTCCGAGATCCTCTCCTTCCTCGCCGGCAGCGTCCTGCGCGGCGAGACCAGCCTGGACGCTCTCCTGGAGCGGGTCCGCGAGACCTTCGCCATGGAGTCGGTCGCCCTCCTGGAGCGGGCCGGCGACGTCGAACCCTGGACCCGGGCGGGCAGCGTCGGACCGCATCCGGTGGCCCGCCCCGAGGACGCGGATGTGGACATGCCGGTCGGCGACCACATGGCGCTCGCCCTGTCCGGGCGGGTGCTGCCCGCCGAGGACCGCCGGGTGCTCGGCGCCTTCGCCGCCCAGGCCGCCGTCGTCCTGGACCGCCGGCGCCTGGTGGGGGAGGCCGAGGAGGCCCGCAAGCTCGCCGAGGGCAACCGCATCCGCACCGCGCTGCTCGCCGCCGTCAGCCACGACCTGCGTACCCCGCTCGCCTCCATCAAGGCCGCCGTCACCTCGCTGCGCTCCGACGACGTGGAATGGTCCGAGGAGGACCGCGCCGAGCTGCTCGAAGGCATCGAGGGCGGCGCCGACCGCCTCGACCACCTCGTCGGCAACCTCCTCGACATGTCGCGCCTCCAGACCGGGACCGTCACCCCGCTCATCCGCGAGATCGACCTCGACGAGGTCGTCCCCATGGCGCTCGGCGGCGTCCCCGAGGACAGCGTCGTCCTGGACATTCCCGAGACGCTGCCCATGGTCGAGGTCGACCCGGGCCTCCTGGAGCGGGCCGTCGCCAACATCGTCGAGAACGCCGTCAAGTACAGCCCCCTCGACAGCCCCGTCACCGTCGCCGCGAGCGGTCTCGCCGAGCGCGTCGAGATACGCGTCACCGACCGCGGCCCCGGCGTCCCCGACGCCGCCAAGGACCGCATCTTCGCGCCCTTCCAGCGTTACGGGGACGCCCCGCGCGGAGCCGGCGTGGGCCTCGGCCTCGCCGTCGCCCGCGGCTTCGCCGAGGCCATGGGCGGCACGCTCGCGGCGGAGGACACCCCCGGCGGCGGCCTCACCATGGTGCTCACCGTCCGCGCCGCCCCGGGACCGGGCCGGGCCCCCGCCGGCCTCTCCGCGCAGGTCACCTCATGAACCGCACCGCACCGCCGGTGCCCGCACCGTCCGTCACCGCACCGTCAGCCACCGCACGGTCGGTCCCCGCAGAAGGCAGGTATCCCAGATGACCCGGGTGCTCGTGGTCGAGGACGAGCCGCAGATCGTGCGCGCGCTCGTGATCAACCTCAAGGCACGGAAGTACGAGGTGGACGCGGCCCCCGACGGCGCGACCGCCCTCCAGCTCGCCGCCGCCCGCCACCCGGACGTGGTCGTGCTCGACCTGGGCCTGCCCGACATGGACGGCGTCGAGGTCATCCGGGGCCTGCGCGGCTGGACCCGGGTCCCCATCCTGGTGCTCTCCGCCCGCCACACCTCCGACGAGAAGGTCGAGGCGCTCGACGCGGGCGCCGACGACTACGTCACCAAGCCCTTCGGCATGGACGAGCTGCTCGCCCGGCTGCGCGCCGCGGTCCGCCGGGCCGAGCCGGTCGGCGCCGTGGACGGCGCCGACGACCTGGTGACCGTCGAGACCGAGGGCTTCACCGTCGACCTCGCCGCCAAGAAGGTCAACCGCGACGGCCGCGACGTACGCCTCACGCCCACCGAATGGCACCTCCTTGAGGTCCTGGTCCGCAACACCGGCCGTCTGGTCAGCCAGAAGCAGCTGCTCCAGGAGGTGTGGGGGCCCTCGTACGGCACCGAGACCAACTATCTGCGGGTCTACATGGCCCAGCTGCGCCGCAAGCTGGAGGGCGACCCCTCGCATCCGCGCCACTTCATCACCGAGCCGGGCATGGGCTACCGCTTCGAACGCTGATCCCATCCGCCCCGGCCGGCCCCGCTCGCGCCCGTGCTGTACCCCGGCCTTGTACGTGCTGACCACACGCTTTGATCCGGCGGGGGAGTACCCCGGTACGCTTTCTGTATGAGTGCTGACCTTCGTACCGAGAAGCCCGCGGGACGCTTCCGCCGGATGCTCGACCGGCTGTCCACCTCGCAGGAGGACCTGCACTCCGCGGAACTGCAGGAGGACACGCAGGCCACGGGGTGCACCCGCATCTCCGAGTGCAGTGACCGCCAGATAGTCAAGGTGACTGGTACCTTGCGGACCGTCACCCTGCGCCCACGGGCGGGTGTGCCGGCGCTTGAGGCCGAGCTCTTCGACGGCACCGCCCCACTGGACGTGGTGTGGCTGGGACGGCGCTCGATCGTGGGCATCGAGCCGGGCCGCAAGCTCATCGCTTCGGGCCGGATCTCCCTGAGCCACGGCCGCCGGGTCCTGTTCAACCCCAAATACGAACTCCGACCGCTCGGACAGGAGTAGCCGGTGACGTCAGTCGACAAGCCGACCACCACCCCCACCACCCCCACCACCACGCCGCCCGCCGACGCGAAGGCCGTCACCGAGGCCGCGCTCTTCGAGGCGTTCGGCGGGGTGCGCGGCATGGTGGAGACGGTCCTGCCGGGACTGCTCTTCGTCACGATCTTCACGATCAACAAGGACCTGCACACCTCGGCGATCGCCGCCCTCGCGGTGTCGCTGCTGCTCGTCGTGGTCCGCCTGGTCCGCAGGGACACCATGAAGCACGCCTTCAGCGGGGTCTTCGGTGTGGCCTTCGGCGTGGTCTTCGCGATGATGACGGGCAACGCCAAGGACTTCTACCTGCCGGGCATGCTCTACACGCTCGGCCTGGCCCTCGCCTACATCGTCACCACGCTGTGCGGGGTCCCGCTGATCGGCCTGATCCTCGGCCCGGTCTTCAAGGAGAACCTGTCCTGGCGCACCCGCAACCCGGGCCGCAAGAAGGCGTACGCGAAGGCCAGTTGGGCCTGGGGCCTGATCCTGCTCGCCAAGTGCGCGATCCTGTTCCCGCTGTACTGGTGGGCCAACACCTCGCAGCTGGGCTGGATCCTGATCGCCCTGAAGATCCCGCCGTTCCTGCTCGCGGTCTGGCTCACCTGGGTGTTCCTCGCGAAGGCCCCGGCCCCGATCGACGTCTTCGCCGAGATGGAGGCGGAGGAAGCGGCCGAGAAGGCCCGCAAGGCCGCAGCGCGCGGCGAAGCCGGAGCGTAACTCCCGTACGCGGCACGGCGAAGGGCCCGGAACCGTCATGGTTCCGGGCCCTTCGTGCGTGCGGCGGGATCAGCCCTCGCGGCGGACCGAGAGGAGGTCCTCCAGCTGCTCCTCGCGGGCCTGCGCGGCCACGAACAGGAGCTCGTCGCCCGCCTCCAGGGTCTCCTCCTGGCTCGGCGTCAGCACCCGTGTGCCCCGGATGATCGTGACGAGCGAGGTGTCCTCGGGCCACGCCACATCCCCGACCTGCGTGCCGGCGAGCGCCGACTCCGGCGGCAGCGTCAGCTCGACCAGGTTGGCGTCCCCGTGGCTGAAGCGCAGCAGCCGGACGAGATCGCCGACGCTCACCGCCTCCTCGACCAGGGCCGACATCAGGCGCGGCGTCGAGACGGCGACGTCCACGCCCCACGACTCGTTGAACAGCCACTCGTTCTTCGGGTTGTTGACCCGGGCCACCACCCGCGGCACCCCGTACTCGGTCTTCGCGAGCAGCGAGACGACCAGGTTCACCTTGTCGTCACCGGTGGCCGCGATGACCACGTTGCAGCGCTGGAGCGCCGCCTCGTCGAGCGAGGTGATCTCGCAGGCGTCCGCCAGCAGCCACTCGGCGAGCGGCACCCGCTCCACCGAGATGGCGGTGGGCGCCTTGTCGACCAGGAGCACCTCGTGCCCGTTCTCCAGGAGCTCGCCCGCGATGGAACGCCCCACCGCGCCGGCCCCGGCAATCGCCACGCGCATCAGTGACCGCCCTCCTCGGGACCCTGGGCGAACGCCGCCTCGACCTTTTCGACCTCGTCGGTACGCATCATGACGTGCACCAGGTCGCCTTCTTGCAGGACCGTCTGGGACGTCGGAAGGACGGCTTCGCCCAGCCGGGTGAGGAACGCGACGCGTACGCCGGTCTCCTCCTGCAACTTGCTGATCTTGTGGCCGATCCAGGAGGTCGAGGTGTGCACCTCGGCCAGCTGCACGCCACCGCTCGGGTCGCGCCACAGCGGCTCGGCGCCGGACGGCAGCAGCCGCCGCAGCATCTGGTCCGCGGTCCAGCTCACCGTGGCGACCGTGGGGATGCCCAGGCGCTGGTAGACCTCGGCACGCCGCGGGTCGTAGATCCGCGCCGCCACGTTCTCGATGCCGAACATCTCGCGCGCGACCCGCGCCGCGATGATGTTGGAGTTGTCACCGCTGGAGACCGCCGCGAACGCGCCGGCCTCCTCGATGCCCGCCTCGCGCAGCGTGTCCTGGTCGAAGCCGACGCCGGTGACCCGGCGTCCGCCGAATCCGGAGCCCAGCCGACGGAAAGCGGTGGGGTCCTGGTCCACCACCGCGACGGTGTGCCCTTGCTGTTCCAAGGCCTGCGCGAGAGCGGCTCCCACTCGCCCGCAGCCCATGATGACGATGTGCACGTCCCCTTACCCCGCACTCCTGGTCGCCCCGATGACCTGCGCAAACACCCTGCTCACTACTTCCTTCTCGGCTAGCCGGGCAACAGCGTGGCAACAGAAATCCACGTTGCCGCGAGACGAGCTTATGCGGCCCGCCCCGGGAAGCACTCACTCAGTGCCCCGGGGGACCACCACGGCCGGGGGGAGGCGGGTGGGCCTTATTCGGACAGAGCGCTTACGATCCTCTGCGTGTCCAAACTGACCGACGTGCCCAAACGGATCCTGATCGGCCGGGCGCTGCGCAGCGACAAGCTGGGAGAAACGCTCCTCCCCAAGCGCATCGCACTTCCCGTCTTTGCCTCCGACCCGCTCTCGTCCGTTGCGTACGCACCCGGAGAAGTACTCCTGGTGCTCTCCGTGGCGGGTGTGTCGGCGTACCACTTCAGCCCCTGGATCGCGCTCGCGGTCGTGGTGCTGATGTTCACCGTGGTCGCCTCCTACCGGCAGAACGTGCACGCCTACCCCAGCGGCGGCGGCGACTACGAGGTCGCCACCACCAACCTGGGCCCCAAGGCCGGACTCACCGTCGCCTCCGCCCTGCTCGTCGACTACGTCCTGACCGTGGCCGTCTCCATCGCCTCCGGCATCGAGAACCTCGGCTCCGCGATCCCGTTCATCGTCGAGCACAAGGTGCTCTGCGCGGTCGCCGTCATCGTCCTGCTGACGCTGATGAACCTGCGCGGAATGAAGGAGTCGGGCAAGCTCTTCGCGATCCCGACGTACGTCTTCGTCGCCGGCGTCTTCGTCATGATCGCCTGGGGCGCCTTCCGCGGGATCGTGCTCGGCGACACCATGAAGGCACCGACCGCGGACTACACGATCAAGGCCGAGCACCAGGGCCTCGCGGGCTTCGC
Source organism: Streptomyces sp. NPDC006691 (assembly GCF_042869955.1). Classification (NCBI taxonomy): domain Bacteria; kingdom Bacillati; phylum Actinomycetota; class Actinomycetes; order Kitasatosporales; family Streptomycetaceae; genus Streptomyces; species Streptomyces sp. NPDC006691. Next base: position 155,655 of record NZ_JBIAGW010000009.1, on the reverse strand, counting down.
CATGGTCTTCCTGCTGCTGCGCGCCTTCTCCTCCGGCTGTGCGGCGCTCACGGGCGTCGAGGCCATCAGCAACGGCGTCCCCGCCTTCCGCAAGCCGAAGTCGAAGAACGCCGCCACCACGCTCGCCCTGATGGGCGGCCTCGCCGTCACCATGTTCTGCGGCATCATCGCCCTGGCCATGTCGACCCATGTGCGCATGGCCGAGAAGCCCGGCGAGGACCTGCTGCACAACGGCACCCCGCTCGGTTCCGGATACGTACAGAACCCGGTGATCTCCCAGGTCGCCGAGGCAGTCTTCGGTCACGGCAGCTTCCTGTTCATCGTGCTCGCCGCGGCCACCGCGCTCGTCCTGTTCCTCGCGGCGAACACCGCCTACAACGGGTTCCCGCTGCTCGGTTCGATCCTCGCCCAGGACCGCTACCTGCCCCGCCAGCTGCATACCCGCGGCGACCGCCTCGCGTTCTCCAACGGCATCGTGCTGCTGGCCGGCGCCGCGGTGCTGCTCGTCGTCATCTACGGCGCGGACTCGACCCGGCTGATCCAGCTGTACATCGTCGGCGTCTTCGTCTCGTTCACGCTCAGCCAGACCGGCATGGTCCGCCACTGGAACCGCCATCTGGCCACCGAGCGCGACCCCGCCAAGCGCCGCCACATGGTCCGCTCGCGCGCGATCAACGCGTTCGGCGCGTTCTTCACCGGCCTGGTCCTCGTGGTCGTCCTCGCGACGAAGTTCACCCACGGCGCCTGGGTCGCGCTGCTCGGCATGGTGATCTTCTACGGAACGATGACCGCGATCCGCAAGCACTACGACCGGGTCGCCGCCGAGATCGCGGCCCCCGACGAGCCCACCGACGACAGCCTGCGGCCCTCGCGCGTGCACTCGATCGTCCTGGTCTCCAAGGTCCACCGCCCCACCCTGCGCGCCCTCGCCTACGCCAAGCTGATGCGTTCCGACCAGCTGGAGGCGCTCTCCATCTCGGTCGACCCGGTCGAGACGAAGGCGCTGAAGGAGGAGTGGGAGCGGCGCGGCATCAACGTACCCCTGAAGATCCTCGACTCGCCCTACCGCGAGATCACCCGGCCGATCATCGAGTACGTCCGCAGCCTGCGCCGCGAGAGCCCGCGCGACGCGATCAGCGTGTTCATCCCCGAGTACGTCGTGGGCCACTGGTACGAGCACCTGCTGCACAACCAGAGCGCGCTCCGGCTCAAGGGCCGCCTCCTGTTCACCCCCGGCGTGATGGTGACCTCCGTCCCCTATCAGCTGGAGTCCTCGGAGGCCGCCAAGAAGCGGGCCCGCAGGCGGGCGGACTGGAACGCCCCGGGCGCCGTGCGCCGCGGACCCGTGTCCCGGCCCAAGGAGCCGAGCAACAAGAGCTGAGCGGTGCGGGCGCGCGGTGCGGGTGGGCTGCGGGTCGCTGTGGTGCGGCGCGCTGCGGGTCGCGGTGGTGCGGGTGCGCTGTGGGCCACTGTGGTGCAGCGCGCTGTGGTCCAAGGCGAAGGCGGCGACGCCGTGTCCGTGCCGAAGCCGTGCTGTGCCGTGCCGGCGCCGTGCCCGTGGCGGGCGGCCGGGCGATCCCCACGTAGACTGGTGGGCTGTTCGCCCGGCCGCCCGCCGTTTTCCTCCCCCCGACCCTGGAGTCACCCACCCATGCAGCAGAACGCATCCGAGCCGTCGGCGTCGGCATCCGAGCCGTCGGCGCCCGAGCCGTCGCTGTCGTCGTTGGTCGGTGAGGAGTACGAGGTCGAGGTCGGCCCCGTCGCGCACGGCGGCCACTGCATCGCCCGCACCGCCGAGGGCCGCGTCCTGTTCGTACGCCACGCCCTGCCCGGCGAGAAGATCGTGGCCCGCGTCACCGAGGGCGAGGAGGACTCGCGCTTCCTGCGCGCGGACGCGGTACGCATCGTGGAGGCGTCCAAGGACCGGGTCGAGGCGCCCTGTCCCTTCGCGGGCCCCGGCAAGTGCGGCGGCTGCGACTGGCAGCACGCCAAGCCCGGCGCCCAGCGCCGCCTCAAGGGCGAGGTCATCGCCGAGCAGCTCCAGCGGCTCGCGGGCCTGACCCCCGAAGAGGCCGGCTGGGACGGCACGGTCATGCCCGCGGAGGGCGACAAGCTCCCCGCGGGCCAGGTTCCGGCGTGGCGCAGCCGCGTCCAGTACGCGATCGACGACGAGGGCCGCGCGGGCCTGCGCAAGCACCGCTCGCACGAGGTCGAGGTCATCGACCACTGCATGATCGCGTCCGAGGGCGTCTCGGAACTGGGCGTCGAGAAGCGGGAGTGGCCCTCGCTGGCGTCCGTCGAGGCGATCGCGTCCTCCGGCTCGCACGACCGCCAGGTCGTCCTCACCCCGAAGCCGGGCGGCCGTCTGCCCCTGGTGGAACTCGACAAGCCGGTATCCGTGCTGCGAGTCGAGGAGAAGGACGGCGGAGTGCACCGCGTGCACGGCCGTGCCTTCGTCCGCGAGCGCGCGGACGGCCGTACCTACCGCGTCGGCATGGGCGGCTTCTGGCAGGTCCACCCGCAGGCCCCCGACACCCTGGTGAAGGCCGTGATGCAGGGCCTGATGCCGCGCAAGGGCGAGATGGCGCTGGACCTGTACTGCGGCGTCGGCCTGTTCGCCGGCGCGATCGCGGAGCGGGTGGGCGAGACGGGCGCGGTGCTCGGCATCGAGTCCTCCAAGCGTGCCGTCGAGGACGCCCGCCACAACCTGGCCGACCTGCCCCGCGTCCGCGTCGAACAGGGCAAGGTCGAGCAGGTCCTGCCCCGCACGAAGATCACCGAAGCCGACCTGATCGTCCTGGACCCGCCCCGCGCCGGCGCCGGCAAGCAGACGGTCAAGCACCTCGCGGCCCTGGGCGCCCGCCGCATCGCCTATGTGGCCTGCGACCCGGCAGCCCTGGCCCGCGACCTGGCGTACTTCGCGGCAGCGGGCTACAAGCCGCGGACGCTGCGGGCGTTCGATCTGTTCCCGATGACGCATCACGTTGAATGCGTCGCGATCCTTGAGCCTGCCGAAAAGGGCGCCTGACCTGCGGTTTCGCCGAGTATGCACTATGTGCGTTGTGGGCGTTACGGGCGATATCGTGACGCACGAGCGACGCGCGTTCTGATGGGTTGTCAGGTGTGTTGCGTCGCTGGTCACCTGGCCTGATGGGGAAGTCCGCGAGGCAGGGGTGCCGGGAGATTTGCTGGTGTCGAACAGTCATGCTCAGCCACATGGGCAGAGCGCCCAGCAGGTTCTTCGTCGGCTGGTGGTACACACGCTGTCTTCCCTTTCACCTGCGGTGACGGGCGGAATCACCCGATGCGAAGTCGACTGGGTCCGCCCCTGGTCCGCATCTTGGCCGGTCGCCCTTGCGTCGGGGAGGCTTCCTCCTGGTCCCACAGGGCACAGGTGGGCAAGAGCGTCTTTTGGCGTCCACGTGGTCCAGGCTGGAGCCGTTTGCTCAGGGCGGGGTCTTGTAGTCCAGGTGTGTCGACGGTGTTCGTGAGTCGTTTGTGAGACTTGGTGATAAATGAGGCCCCCGCCGGCAGAGCTGACGACGGGGGCCTTTGTGTTCGGGTGGACGGCCCCGAGGGGCCGCCAGGACGAGCGGGGTTGCGGGTGCGTGCCGGGTCGGGCGTCTGCGTGGGCGCGCAGTTGCGCGCCGGTGCGGCTCTCGGGTTGCGCGGGGCGGGGTGGTGTTTCGCAGGGAAGTGTCCGTGCAGAGGGTAGCGGTATTTTGGCGTTGGGCGACTGGGAATAATGGCAGTGATGCTGCCGTAAATCGGTATTTGGCTCTTGTAATTTCTGGCCGAAGTGTCCTAACGATCTTGCGTCGATCGCCGGCGCAGGGCAGTGCGTGCAGGACCTGTTTCGGGGGAGCATGTCTAAAGGACTGCCTTGCACAGCAATGTGCACCATCTCACTGATGAGCGCTCCTCCGGGCCAGTGACGACGCTGGCGCGACACTACTGAAGGCGGTGGCCGAACTAGTGTGGCGAGCACTGTTCCCCTCAATTTTCCTGAGGGTGCTGAGGAAGTGATTCTCGGTGCCGACACGCACCAGGATACTCATTTAACCGCTGTGATTTCGGCGTTGTGGAAGACTCTTGCGGTGCGGACCTTCCCGGCTACCGCAGTCGGATATGAGCAACTCATCGAGTGGGCAGCCCGGTTGGGTGTTGTGCGGCGTGCCGGGGTGGAGGATCGGGCAATTATGGGGCGGCCCTGTCCCGGTATTTGCTGTCGCTGGGGGTTGACGTGTTCGAGGCCCCTGGGCCGGGCCGTTCGGCTCGCCGTCGGCGGAGTAAGTCTGATCAGGGAGATACACAGGCCGCTACCTGTGCTGTGCTCAGTGACCATGCACACTCTCGTGTAAAGACAGGGAACGGTGAGCGTCGCGCCTCTCTGTCGGACCGTCGACAGGTGAGTGTGCGGCCGAGGGGTCATCGGCACGGCGATGGCCCCTCGGCTGTCACGTCTGAGTCGGTGGTGCGCTGATCATCCTGAGACCGAACCATCGCCTGCAACGGCCGTGTCTGGAAGGAGCCGGCCCAGGGTTGCTGAACAGTCGGACGCAGGACTGTGATGACTCAGTGTTCCTGGGGAACGTCATCCCCTGTCGAGAGCCCGTTGGATGCCTGCACCCGTCATTTCGATGACGACGGCCATCTCCCTCAGCCCGTCAGGCAGGTTCGCACGCTGGCCTTCAGCCCCCAGCAAAATACCGTCCGGGAGGGCGATGGCCGCTCCGAGGCAGTTGGCCAGTTCAGCCACGATGTCCAGGACTCCACCGGGGGGAAAGCGGTGAACACTGATGCCGTCTGCGCTCACGTCCACTTCCGCTTCTCCGCCGTCAGCGGCTCGGACCAATAGCTCCGTGACGTTCTGGCCCAGATTCACCACATGGGGATCCAGTACTTTGTGGATGACTCGCTCGTCCAGTGTTTCTGCCTCGCCGTTTACAAACCGGTGCAGGGAAAGTCCATATCCCATACAGTCATTCTCCTCTTCTTGTGTCCCAGCCGAGGATGGTGTGCGCGGCCGTATGGGCGGTTGCGCACACCATCCCTGTACCAGAGTTTCCCCTTTACGGGGTGTGTACGACGGTGATGCTCGTGATTCCCTCGTCCTTCAGCATCGCCTTAAAGGCGGCAACTGCGTCTGCCTCGGAACAGTGCCAAACGATGGGTATGCCGTGCCTCTGGAATGCCTTATTCTGTCTCTGTGCTTCTTCTGCTGCGGTCTTGAACCAGGTTCTGAATTTTCCAGTTTTGGGGTCAATGAACCCCAGGTATCCGTTCTTTGCGTCAAGTAGCTTTCCGTTCCGGAACCCGTCGAACTTGACCCACCCCGATGGAGTGTCCGCGGTAAGCCTGTAGACCATGCCCGCAGGAGCCCCGGTTATCCGCATCTGGTAGGCCAGGTCGGCCGCCTTCATGCTCTCGTTTTCGGCCTTCCACTCGCCGGGCCCGGTCAGGTCTGCCCAACAGCCGCTGGCGACCGCTACCGAGAGGGAAGCCCTAACCGCTAGCGAGGGCTTCTTCAGACAGGCAGCGGCGAAATCCTCCGAGGCGTTGGCGAGTTTCTCGAGCTTCGCCAGGGCTGCGGGGTCGATGTTATCGAGCGACTTCAGGGCTGTGAACGCGTCCCGGACTCCGACTCCGGTCGTCATCGCCGCATCCAGAACCCGGATACCTTCGATGACCTTCTCGAACGCCTTGCCAGGGATGAAGTTGCTCAGGGCCCATGCACATCCGCTGACACTGCCGTGCCAGCAGTTGACGAAGTCCTGGACCAGGACCGCCTTGATGACCTTGTAGGCGAGCGTCTGCTGGATGAGTTCCAGCTTGGAGAAGTAGTGGGTGACATCCTTCTGAAGCCCGGAGATGCGCTGGCTCTTGACGAGCAGCGTGGACTCGGACGGACAGCCGCTGGCTGTGTTCAGAGTGTCCGGATCCGTGCACATGTAGAAGTCGACCACCGCACTGAAAGTGGCCGTGAACGTGGTGGTGCAGCCTTCGAAGCCGATGTTTATGACGCACGGGTCGTGCTGTTTGGTGTCGGTGATCTCGATGCTGTCTTCTTCGACAACCCACCAGGTGCCGCCGATTCCGGTGCCTGCCCCGGTCGACACCTGCAGGTTGCTCTTGTCCTTCTCTGCCTGGTCCGCGGCTGTCTGTGCGTCCTGGGCGAGTTTGTCGGCGTCTTTGGCGGCCTGCTCGGCCTCGGTTGCCGCGGTGTTGGCGCGGTCGGCTGCGGTGCGGGCGTCCTTGGCGTCCTGTGTGGCCTTGTCTGCTGCCGCGTGTGCGGCAGAGGCATCAAGTGCTGCCTGGTCGGCTGCGGTACGGGCTTCCTTGGCGTAACCCTCGGCGGTGCCGGCCGCCGTGTTGGCTGCGGCTGCGTCGGCGGTTGCCTGGCGGTCGTACTCGATGGCGCGTGCCAGCGAATCGGCGGCTTTGGACGCGGCGTTGGCTGCGTCGGAGGCGTAGCCGAGGGCTTCGGTGGCGTAGCCGCGGGCGTCGGATGCGTAGCGGGCGGCGTTGGCCGCGTGCTGATACGCCTCCTTGGTGTCCGCCTGAGCCTGTTCGGCGAGTGCCTGGGCGGTGGCCGCTTCTTCCTGGGCGTTCTTGGCGTGGGCTTCGGCGACCGCTTTCTGCTGTTCAGCGATGGTCTTCGAGCCCTGTCCGGCCAGGACGACCAAGCCGGCGGCCGAGTCCGTGGTGATGTACGGGGAGCCGAGCTCGATCGCGTCGTTGGCGGGCTTAACCACCTGGACCGCGGCGTTGCTGGCGTCCTCGGCTGCTTGGGCGGTGATGTGTGCGTAGCCGGCCGACTTTGCCGCTGCCTCGAAGGCTTTGGGGACTTCCTTGCTGGCCGCGTCTGCTTCGGTCTTGGCAGTCTTCGCTTTCTCTTCGGCTTCGTCGGCGAGTTCGACCGCGATGCTGGCTTCGGAGGCGGCGTGCTGGGACGCCGCGATCGCGTCGGCTTCGGCGCTGGTCGCTGTGGAGACCGCCGCGTCCGCCCTCACCTTCGCGGCCTGGGCTCCGTCTGCGTCGGCGCGGGCCCGCTTGGCAGCCGCCTCGGCCCGGGTGGCCGCGGCATCCGCTTCCGCAGCGGCCGTGGAGGCGGCGTCGGCCTCAGCGTGGGCCCGGCCTGCGGCAGCTTCCGCGTCATCCGCGTACTTGGCGGCCTCATCGGCTGCGGCCCTGGATGCCTTGGCCTGATCATCCGACTCGTGCGCCTGGGCGTACGCCTCCTTCGCGTCGGCCTTGGCACGGGAGGCATCGGCCTTCTGCTGCGCGTCCCACGCGTCGTCCCGCTTGGCCTTGGCGTTATCGCGTGCCTTGACTGCGGCGTTCTTCTTGTCGACCGCGGTTGCCTCGGAGGCTTCGGCTTTGTTCTTGGCAGTCTTGGCGTTACCTGCCTCGGTCTGCGCATTCTGCCTGTGCTGGGCGGCCTCAGCCTGCTTGGCGAGGGCGTTCTCCTTCTCTGCCTTCGCCGTTGCCGACTCCGCCTCGGCCGCAAGGCGTTTGGCATGCGCGTCGGCAGCAGCCGACTTGGCGTTGGCCTCGGCCTTCAGAGTGTCGGCGAGCTTGGCCTGCGCCGTTTCCTTGTCCGCCTTGGCGTTGTCGCGGTGAATCTTCGCGGCATCGGCTGCGGCCTTGGCTTGCGCCTCGGCCGTCTCCGCGGCCTTCTTCCGGAACTCGGTCTGCACCTGAGCGGCCTGGGCGAGAGCGCGCTGGGTGATCGCCTGGCTGTCCGCCGCGGAGGCGCGGGTGGCAGCCTCTGCGGTCTCGGCAGCCGCCACCATCGCCTGGAGCGCTGCGACCGTACCCTTGGTCACCTGATCTTTTTGCTGGCCGACCAGCAGCCCACGGCCCCGGGGAGCGCCGGCCGTGTCGGCGATCGTGTAGGCGGCCTGCTCGGCGGAATCCGAAGCAGCGGCTGCTTTTTGCGCGGTGGTGAGCTGGCCCCTGAGCGCGGCCAGTTGCTGCTTGGCAGTGGCCTGTGCCCCGGCAAGGAGACCCTTGGCCTTGTCGAACTCGGCCTGCTTCGGCTGGTCGCTGTTGTTGTGGCCGGTGGGCTTGACGTCGAACTGCTGGGAGGTGGTGCCGTTGCACCGCCACAGCCACGAGTCCTTGCCGTTGTCGAAGGTGTTCAGGTCCAGGCACTTGTCCGCGCCCACGTTCTTGAGCGGCGAGGTGGCGCGCAGGTTGAAGTCCCACTGCTGGGCCGGTGTGCTGTTGCACGTATAGACCTGGATCTTCGTCCGGTCGTCCGTTTTACCGCCGGCCACATCAAGGCATTTGGCGAGGAGGTTGGTTCCTGGCCCGCTGGAGTTGCGGAGCTGATAGTGGGAGCCGTCGAAGGTGAGCTGCCAGTTTTGCGCGGACGATCCGTTGCACGTCCACAGCTGCACGGCGGCGCCGTTGGCCGTACTGCCGCCCTCAACGTCCAGACACTTCCCCTGGGCCGCGTGCACTTGGATCACCGCAGGGGCGTCACCGACCCACCCGGCACCTCCGGGAGCCCAGTAGTCCTGCCACCGAGTGACATTGTCAGCGATCCATGACTGCCCGAGGACCCTGCCCAGGCTGAACGAGCCCTCCTGCAGAGCTTTCGTGGCATCCGTGCTCGCGTTGAGGATCTGGTTGCGCTGCGTGGCCTGGCCAGCGATCTCCTGCTGCCACTCGGCATGAGCTTGAGCCACTTCCTTGCCCAACACCCGGTTCGGGTCAATGGGGTCATGCCAGTTACAGGAAGCGAATCGTGCCTTCAAGTCCTCGACCGCGATGCGGAACTCGGCAGTCCCCGGCGCCGGTGCGGAACGGGGGAAACCTCCGGAAGATAAGAAAATACGGGCGTCATCCGCGAACAGTCGAGGAATGAAATACTGATTGGGTTCGATCTTCCCGGAGTTCTTCTTCCACAGCGCCCACGCCTGCTGTTCCTGCGGCGTGCCGCCCGAGACGTACTGCTGGTCACCGATCGTCAGCGCGGCGGCCTTCGTCTTGTCATCCGCAGTAGGTGAGGAGTCCTCCCACGGGGACCACACCTCCACTGAGTTCGAATACGCCTGATACAGCCAAGGCCGCAGCCCGGTCTGGTCGAAGATGCTGCCCACCCCCGACGAAACGCCAGGAAAGTAGGCGAGGCTGCTGACGGAGTTGGGCCATGCGTTCTCCTCGTCACTGACCTTCTTGAGCCACCGAGCACTGCTGTCACTGTCCGCGTTCCACGCCTGGTGCAACGGGGTTTTGTCGTCCATGAGATCCCGCCGCAGCTTCAGGTGAAGCTGGTCGGGCGGCGAGCCGAGTGCTCCCTGCGCCAGCGCGAACATGCTGCTGCCGCCCTTACGCAGCGCAAATGCCGCCACGCACTGGTCTTGGCGTAGTTTCTCGGCCGCGGCAGGGTCGTAACCGTCGTAGGAATCAGCTACCAGGCGGACATCATCCTGGCCAAGGTCGAGCGACCCCGGCTGGATCGCCAGCCCAGCAGCAACAGCCAGGGCGGTTACGGAGGTTATGACCGAAGTCAGTACCGGTGATCTTCGCGGTCCCGCCGCACGGGACCGTGGACTTAAGCGCACAGAACATCCTTGATTCGTCGTTCACAGGACGACGACCGGGAGCCGGCCAAGAGCAGGCTCAACCCGCACTCGACCAGGACAAGCTGCTGGTTGCGCAGCGGAGCTCCCACAACGCCGCCGCGACGGCCCGCAATGGCCCCCCTGGGCAACGCAGCCCCCCAGCCGCCATGAGCCGCGCGCACGTCAGTTGGTGAAGATTCCGTGCACGCGACCGCCAACCCTAGGCAAAGGGACTGACATCGGCGCAGGCAATATCTGAAAAACTGCGCCCATGGCCGCCGGGGCCGGAGAGTTCCGGAATCAGTCAGGGCATGTACGCGCCAGGACGTACCTGTGATTCGGCTGTGAAACGGAACGAGTTGCCCAGAGCCCCCGTGCGCTGGGGCTGTCTCGTGAAGTGGCGCGATCTCGCCGCCCACGAGGGACGACTGGCGGCCGGACGAGACGCCTGCGCTGATGAGTTGAGACGTCGAACACTTCCCTCAACGGCACGGGTGTCTCGTGCGTTGCGCCCTCGCCGCCGTCACCCGATCAGTGGCCACTCCAAAACACCGCCGCCGGTTGGAGAGCCGCCACCGGGGGATCGAGGCCTTCGTTGAGCCGACGCGGGAGTTGGTGGAACGTTTGCGGGAGGAGTTCGCCTCGTGGGCCGATCGCCGGTTGGTGCTGGATACGATGACCGACCTGTCGCCGAACGTTGTGACGGCCCTGGTTTCCTCTCCGCGACAGCCTGATGCTCAAGCGATGCAAGATCAGTAGTCAAGATCTCTGGATCGTGCGGTAGTTCAGGCTGCGTGGGCTTCGGGGCGTTTGACGAGTTGGCCGCGTTCGAAGCGGGCTCTGGCGCGGCGGGGGCCACGAGAGCCAGGAGCGGCCCGCTGCGGACCGTCCTCGCCTCCCCAGTCGTTGTCTCTCGGAGCTGTCGTACTGCGCGCCGCCATCGCCCGGACGCGAACCCTGCACGACGCTCGCACCGGACCTGACACCCTCACCCTCGGCCGGGCTTCGCGGGGAGGGGTTCGCGAAACCCGGCCGGCCGTGACGGTGCCCGCCGTCCGGAGGCGCGATGGTCGGATGGCGGTGCAGCCGCCGTAGGCGTTGCGGATCGTGCCGCTGACGTAGCTGGCTTTGTCCATGGTCAGCACACGATGGCGTCGGGGATCTCGTCGGCGTCGGACGTAGCCAAGCGGGGCCTGCTTTCCGAGCTCCTGGAGTCCGTCGCCCATGACGGTGCCGGGGGAGGCACAGCGGCTGCTCGGCGCCACCAATCCCGACGGCAAGCAGAAGTGGTGGACCGAGGCCCGCGCCTCCACCGCGGTGCCCGGCGCCGAACGGCTCGCGGGGGCCTTCGCCGCCCGCCTCACAACCCTGCTCGGCGGCACCGTCTGGCTGCCCGGCGCGCCGGGTGTCGACGACCCGGGCCGCCCCGTCGACACCTCTGGCATTACCGCCGCCCCCACTCCCGCCGCCGCGCAGGCCGCCGTCGACGTGCTCACCGACAAGGTGGCCGTGGTGATCCAGGCCGTCCCGTCATCAGCATGACCGGCCTGTTCTCAGAGGCACTGCGCGCCACCCTGGAGAGCGAACGGGCCCTTCAGATTGTCACGCCGGGGCACTGCCGGCTATCTCTGCCCACCAGTACCGTGCTCACCGGCCCGCCGGCACGCTGGGTCGTCCAGGACCCCGACTGCGGCTACTACGACGGGCTTTCCGGCGCGGTCCTGCGCTGGCGGGACGGCGCGTTCGAGGCCGCCAAGGACGCCGATGGCGCGGCGCCGGTCGCCTCGGCCTTCGCGGACGTCACCCGCACCGAGGACGTCAGCTCCTCCTCAGCTTTCGAACGGTCCACCAGCCCGATGCCCACCTGATACTCGGCGGTGGTGTGAAGGCCGCATGGCAGGCTCTCGCCGGCGAACTCCCCACCGGCTGGGGCACCGCCGAACCGGCCAACCTGCCGACGTCGCGACGTCGCCTCACCGACCTGGCGTACAAGCGCGCCCCAGCCGACCTGGACCGTCGTCGTAGGCTCGGCCGACCGGCCCGCTCTCGCCGCCCTGCGCATGCTACGCACGCTCGACGGAGTCGAGGAGGACGTCACCATGGTCTTCGGCTTCCGCGCCGGCGAGAAGCCGCCGGTGTCCGCGGTAGGGGACCTGGCCGCCGAACTCACCACGCGGCACGGTCTGCGCACCCTCCTCGCACGCCTGCGTGAGGCCCGCGCGGACACCACCGTGCCGGCGCGCTCCGAACGGCCGGCCGTGCCGTTCGGCTACGCCCTAGGTCCCGCCGACATCGTCCAGGCCGGCCCCGGCGTCGCCGCCCGTCCGCCGCTCTCGGCCGCCCCGGTACGGCTCGGCGCCGCGGCAAAGCCGGGCTACTACTACCCCCTGGGACATGGCGAGTCGGCAGAGGGCTGGACCGTTTTCGGGACGCTGCTGCGGCACTTGAGGGGCGCCCCGCAGGCGGCACCTACGAGCTACGAGCTAGTGACCTGAGTCGTTGCTGCTGTCGTTCGGAGCGTCAGGCCGGTGGACGGTGTCGTCACCCATCCTCACTGTGCTCACTATTGAAGCGACGCTCCGCGACAAGGCCCGGCAACTGCCACAGGGACGCCGTTGGCCAATTCCGGGCCCTGGTGCTTCGCCCATCGCTAAGCGGCGGAGCGAAGTACTGCCACCGGGCGGGTGCGGGCAGGTCGGGGTCGTCGACTCGAACCCGCGGCCAACTGCTCGGTATAGGCAGTTCTTGCCGGATTCTTGCTGCGTCCACGTCGACCGGCCCGAGAAGGAGTCGTGCGCTACCGTGGCGGCCCGTCCTGAGCTGATGGATCCTGGGTCGTCGCAACCATCTGAAGCAAGCTGGTTCTGATGGGTCGTCAGGCCATCTGCCGGGCGAGTCAGGTCAGGTCCTGGAGTGGATGGCGTGCCGCGGTCACCGATTCCTTCACCACCGCCGGCTTCCGCGTTTGCGCCGTGAGTGAGTCGCGGCTCGCTTCGGCCGCCTGCGAACTGTTCCCGAACGGTTTCCGGGGCCTCTCGACCAACCCGAAGTGGAGGTGCTTGCGGACCGCCACAACCTCGCCACGAGGGTCACCGCGCTTCGCCCGGCCCGAGCCGACCTGATCGCGCTTTCACCAGATCGGCGCGTCTGGCCACAAAAGGCTCAGAGTGGGAGGGCCGCGCAGGGAAGACCGGACCTCAAGCGGTTGGCGGGAGAGGAGCAGCCGTAGGGGTTCCTCGGGTCTTGCGGGGCCGGCGTCTTGTCCCGGGGGCCACGTTGATCAGGTAGGTGGATCGCTTCAATGCGCGTCGCCCCACGTGGCCCGCAGATCCTCGCAGCGTACGACGATCGAGGCATCTGTGAGCGCGATCTCATGCGTGCACCCGCCGTCCCCGTCCGGGAGGATCTCGTCGAGGAGCAGGCTGTCGACCGGCATCCAGTCGATGGCGTGGTGGTAGTCGATGGAGAAGCTCCGCACCCCTGAATAGCTGATGCGTAGACCGGCATCGTGTTTCCACTGATTGGGGGTGAACTCCAGGATCAGCCCTCCACTCTTGTCAGTGGCCACCTGGATTCTGGAAAGCTCCAGATCCTTGGCGCAGCGAGTGTTGCCTGCCCCCAGGGCGTAGTGCGCCGGATCGGTTGCGAACTCCTTCGCGTGGACAGGCAACTGGTCCCGGAACGCCGGGAGTTCTGTCAGGTAGGGCCTCGGATCCACCAGGAATCCGCCGTCGTCCCAGATGACCGAGACGTACTTCATCTGCATCCTTCCGCGGCGAGGGGAGGCCGCCGCCACTTGTCGACCGGAATGTCCTCGGTGCCCCTTGGGGCCGATGGTTCTTGGACTGCTCCGGGAACACGGGCGCGGCGCTCTTGATGCCCGCGGTATGTCCATGGTCCTGATCTCCAGATCCATCTCGGGGGCCTTGCCGCCCCCGCCGCCGTCGCTCACGTAAGACTCCCCGTCACCCGTACATGCGACAGCGACCCCCAGAGCCCTGCCCCCGATGAAGGATCAAGTCGAGGCCATACGTTGGCGATCCGGGCAGCTGCAAAGTGTTGTATCGGCGCGACCGCATCCGCTGGGAACCGCGTGCACGGCGACGCTCGCGTCGATGACCCACGACCCCGAGCTGCGGCTTGCCGGGGTGACCAACCCGCGTGGCTTGCGGGGGAGTTACTGTTGCGATCCCGCCGGCTGTCTGGTCAGTGAGAGCGGCTTCGACGGGGGCGCCACCCCGTACGAGTATGACCTGCTCGGCCGTGCCACTGCACGTCGTGGCCCGCTCGGCGACATCGTCCGCTGCACACGCGACGCGATGGATCGAGTCGTAGGCAAAGACGCGGCGGGTGCTGTCCGCCGAGAAACTGGTGGCGAGTCCTGGATGAAGTTCGAGAACGATCCGTCAGGACGTCAATTCGAGGCGGTCAGAGATGATTACGTGGCTCAGGCGGGACCCGAGGGAATGCGAACGGGAAGCCCCTTTCCGTAACCAGGCTCAGGCGACGTTTGAACGCTCGATGGATACCGGCCGATCCCCGATCCCGAACCCCGAACCCCGAACCCCGAACTCCGAACCTCGGGCTTCCACTTCGAGGGTGAACCGACCTCCGAGGTCATCAACGACCTCAAGGACTACGGCGGTCGGTACTGGGTCGAATCGCTCGACTCGCTCGACTGGTCAACGGGCGAGGCGGTGCTGCGCGCCCACGACGGGGAGTGGTTCGTGCGGGCTGACGGGCTGGTCAACCGGCGGCGTGACGAGGCCGAGGAGCTCGACGCGCTGGTCGTCTTCATCGCGCGCCGCTTCCCCGGCGCGTGGGGTCTTCTGTACGAGCGCTCGGACGACCTTCCCGAGCCGCCCGGGCCCGGTGCCTTCCGGGTGCGGGTGCTGGCACGCGGCGAGGTGACGACGCGCCTCGACCCGTTTCTGTCACCGGTGAGGCTGATCATCGAGGATTGACCGGCCTCGGGGTCCGACCGTACTCGCCGCGCTCTGGCCGACCTGGGCGTACGAAGTCACCACCTCGTCAACGGCTGCCGGCTCGGCCTGGTTCGGCTCAGCTTGGTCCGGCTTGGTCCCGCTTGGTCCGGCTTGGTCGGCCGCGCCGCGCGGTCAGCGAGCGGACGCGTCCCGCCTGGGACCCCGTCGCGATGTTCTCCATTACCGATCGCCGCTGCCCACGACGACCCGCCCGTGCGGCCAAGGTCGCTCCGCCTCAGTTCACCCCGCCGAGGCTGCGATCCATCGACTTGGAAATCCATCAGAGGCACAAAAGTATTCGGCCCGCAAATTCGGCAGAGGCATATTGTTGGCTGGTCCGCAATGGTGGTTGCGGGGAAATCTGTGATTGACAGCGTGGTGGACTTCGCTTATGGTCCCTTCTCGTCGTCCAAGCTCCAGTGCTGGTGGATATTTATAGGTGTTCGTGGCTTCCTTCGTCGTTGCTGAAGTATCGTCAGTGGTTAATTCTTGCCGTCCTTGTGGTGTGCTCGCTCTTTATATTCGGCCGGGCGGCACCGTCCTCGACATTCTCCTGAAATCCCTTCGCGGATCCGGTCCACGGGCCGGGCGCAAGCGCGACCGGGCTGCAATGGCTCACGAGCGCGTACACCTTGCTCTTCTCTGATGTCGGGCGCAGCTCGCGACTTCAGAGAACAGGATTCGCCAAGCAAGTCAAGGCTTATCTTTCAGGAGCCTTTGACCGTATGGTGCGGCTCGAACCGGAAGGAGCCCCGCGTTGTCGAAAGTGAATGATCTCGCTGTGCGTGCCCTTGAATCGGAGCGGAAATATGTGTCCGCGTTGTATGCAGTGCTCACCGAGCGGATTGCCGAGGCGCGCGCAGACCGAGCGAGTGTGTTGAAGGCCTCGACGGACAGCGCCGGTGAGGCGTACGAGAGAGAAGTGGCCGCCGAGCGTCTGGCCAAGGAAATCCGGCGGCTGGAGGGCGCCGAAAAGGGGTTGGTCTTCGGGCGCGTCGACTGGACGGATGGCACCGCCCTGCGCATCGGGCGGATCGGCCTGCACACGGAGGACGACGACCTGCCCCTGCTCGTGGACTGGCGCGCGAACGCGGCGCGGCCCTTCTACGAGGCGACCCCGGTCCACCCGATGGGCCTGCGGCGGCGCCGGCACCTGCGCCTGGAGGAACGCACCGTCATCTCGGTGAGCGACGAACTCCTTGACGGGACGGCCCCGACCGACGACGACGTCGTGGGGGACGGCCCGTTGACCGAGGCGCTTTCGGCACGGCGTACGGGCAGGATGCACGCGGCCGTTGCGACGTTGCAGTCCGAGCAGGACGAGATCGTCCGCTCCGCACACCGCGGGGTGACCGTGGTGCAGGGCGGGCCCGGCACCGGCAAGACGGTGGTCGCCCTGCACCGGGCTGCCTACGTCCTGTACGCGTTCCCGCGCGCCGCGGAGGAGGGCGTCCTGGTGGTCGGCCCGAACGCCCGGTTCCTCGACTACATTTCCCAGGTCCTTCCCTCGCTCGGAGAGAACGACGTCGACCTGGCGACCTGCCGGGAACTGGCCGGACTGTCCACGGACACGGCGACCCCGTTCGAGGCGGCGACCCCGTTCGAGGCAGCGACCCCGTTCGAGGCAGCGGCCCGGTTCGACACGGCGCGCCTGAAGGGGCGCTCCGACCTCGCCGACGCCCTGGCCGACCTCCTGCGCGTCCACCAAGCCCCCGCCGGTGACTTCACCGTGCGGGTCGGACAGGAACCGGTCCACCTCTCCGGCGAGGAAGTCGCCACGGCACGCGCCGCCGCGCTGGCGGCCGTACAGGGGCACAACCCCGCGCGCCAGGCGTTCAAAGAGCTCTTGGTCGACGCCGTCACCGACACGCTGCGACGGGACATGGGCGACCTCCTTGAGCAGATCGACGCCGATGCCGAAAGGATGACGGGCATCAACTTCGACCGGTTCACGGGAGTCGCCCAGCGCCGTGCCGAAGGTGCGGCCGACCCGGGCCCGGTCCACGAGCTGGACTTGGACGCCATCCGGGCCGATCTCCTCGACGACGCCGGCGTCGACCGGGCGGTCGAGGAGTTGTGGCCGCGGCTGGTCCCCGACGACCTCGTGACGGCGCTCCTGACGGACGCCGACGCTCTCGCCGAGCACCTGCCCCGCCTGACCGCGCAGGAGCGGTCCCTTCTGCTGCGCGCCCAGGACGCTCCGTGGACCGACGCCGATGGGCCGTTGCTGGACGAGGCGGCGAGCCTGGTCGACGGCCCTCCCGAGCGGACGTACGGGCACGTCGTCGTCGACGAGGCGCAGGAACTGACCGCCATGCAGTGGCGGATGATCGTCCGCCGTTGCCCGGCGAGGTCGATGACGCTGGTGGGTGACTTCGCCCAGGCAGGCCCGGTCGCGACGGCACGCGACTGGAAGGAGGCACTGAGCCCCCACGTCGGACCGCGGTTCAAACTGCACACTCTGACCGTCAGTTACCGCACCACGCAGGAGATCCTGGAGAGCGCCCGGGACCTGCTCACACGGATCGCTCCGGACCAGAAGCCCACACGGTCCCTGCGCAACGGTGAGCGCCCTCGCACCGTGACGACGCCCGCGGTCGAGTTGGTCAACTCCGTCGCCCAGGAACTCCGGGCCCAGAGCGCCGCGCACCCGGGCGAGCTCCTGGGAGTGATCTGCGCGGACACCCGGGTGAGCGAACTGGCGGCCCAGGGCATCGCGCACCAGGCACGCATCGTGCCGGCGTCCGAAGCACGCGGTCTGGAATTCGACGGCGTCGTCGTCGTGAACCCCGGGGAAATCATTACGACCCGCCCGGGCGGGGAGAGGGACTTGTACGTGGCCCTGACCCGGGCCACCAAGCGCCTCTGCACCATCACCGTCCAGCCCGCCTGACACCGGACCTGGCCGGAACTTCCACGTCGGAGGTGCCTTGTCGATCGCACGGGATGGAAACTCAGGAGTTCCCGCCGTCGCAGGTCGGCAGGCAGCTCTTCCTATTCCCCGTCTGCCAACAGCCCAGCCTGGAGCGGCTAGTTAGGGGTGGACAGTTCCCGTGGCTGCGTGACATCCTCATCTACCGAAGATCGAACGTTTGAGCTTTCGAAGTGAGTCAACGGGGGATCGGTTTTATGGGCGACGGGGGGATTGCGCGCCGATTTGGGCAGCGCGAAGAACGGGTTGACGGGGCAGCCGATCCCGGGCAGCGGGAATCGTGAGAAATGCAGCGGCCGTATCGAGTATTCGGCGGCCCCACGCATCCGGCGGGCGAGCTTCACCATGGGCTGGACGGTCCCTGGCGCAGACCGGACGGCGCCGATCGTTGATTGACGCCGGTCGTTGATGACGACATGTTTCGAGCCGTGGAGCCGGGGCTGTTCGTCATGCGAGGGGCGCCCCTCGGCGAAGTTCCGTCCGTCGGTACGGCCAGGGACTGTCCCGTAATCGGGCACGGTGAGGAACTCCGGCCCGCACCGCCCCTCTGCCATACCGCGCCGGCCGAGCGCCGGCCTCGACCGTGACGCCCGCGCCCCGCCCCGGGCCCCGGCCTCGGCCCCGGTCTTCCCGCCCTCGTGACCACCGCGTCACCGCAGCACCCCCGCCGCCGCACCGCCGCACCGCCCCACCAGCCGCGCCATCGCTCCAGCCGCACGGCCAGCCTCGCAGGTCGCAGCAGACCGCCCCAGAACGGCAGAACGTTCACGCACGCAGAACGGAAGGCATGACATGAGTGGAGGACAGGGCCGGCTGCTGGCCATCAGTGACCTGCACGTCGCGCACCAGGACAACCGGGCGGTCGTCGAGGGCCTTCGGCCGCTGTCCGACGACGACTGGCTGCTCGTCGCCGGCGATGTCGGCGAGCTGTCCGAGGACATCGAATGGGCGCTGTCCCTCCTGAGCCGGCGCTTCGCGCAGGTCGTCTGGGCGCCGGGCAACCACGAGCTGTGGACAACGAACCAGGACCCGTTGCGCCTGCGCGGACAGGAACGGTACGAGTCCCTCGTCGCGCTGTGCCGAGGCCTCGGCGTGCTCACCCCCGAAGACCCGTACGCCGTGTGGCGCGGGCCCGGCGGTCCGGTCACCGTGGCACCGCTCTTCGTGCTGTACGACTACTCGTTCCGGGTGCCCGGCGCCACCACCAAGGAGCGTTCCCTCGCCCTCGCCGAGGCGAACGGCATCGTCTGTACGGACGAGTACTTCCTCCATCCGGATCCCTACCCCAGCCGGGAGGCATGGTGCGAGGCCAGGGTCGCGGTGACCGAGGCGCGGCTGGCAGCCTGTGATCCGGAGCTGCCGACGGTCCTCGTCAACCACTATCCGCTGGTCCGCGAACCGACCCGGATCCTGCGCTATCCCGACTTCGCGCAGTGGTGCGGAACGGTACGGACCGCGGACTGGCACCGCCGCTTCCGTGCCCGCGCGGTCGTGTACGGCCATCTGCACATTCCCCGGACGACCTGGCACGACGGTGTCCGCTTCGAGGAGGTCTCGGTCGGCTACCCCCGTGAGTGGCGCAGACCCGGCCACCCCCGTCCGGCGCTCCGCACGATCCTTCCGGAGGAGGGATCGTGATCGAGCGGCTGGTGCCGTCCGGAGTCTGCGCGGTGGACACATTCGAGGACGGGGCCGAACCCGGGGACCTCTACCCGGCCGAGGCCGCGCTGATCGCGAACGCCGTGGACATCATCGACGCCGAACCGAACGCGCCGGTCCCGGAGGGCGTCCTGGAATCGGTCACCGTGCCCGGCGAACTGCGGCACGTGGGCGAGCTGTTGCGCGTCGCGCCCGAAATCCACTGGGACCGGCTGCTGTTCAGCGCCAAGGAGGCCGTGTACAAGACCTGGTGTCCCTGGACGGGGCAACGGCTGGACTTCGCGGACGCCGTACTCTCCTTCGCGCCCGAACGGGATGAAGGCGCAGGCACGTTCACCGCACAGGTCCGTCCTTCGCGCACGTACTCCGCGCTTCCGCCGATCCGCCGGCTCGACGCTCGACGGACGATGGCCGGCGGAGCGCGGCCTTCTGTTGTGCGCCATCACGGTCACCGCGTCCGCCGCGTCGGGGGAATCCACCGCGTCGGGGGAACCGGCCCGCGCTGCCATGTCCGGGGAATCCGCCGCATCCGGCGCTTTTCTGCGGTGCTCGCCACGCCCGTGATCCGCCGCCCCAGGAGATGCCGATGACCCCTGACGCATCGTCAGGGGGCATCAGTAGAAGCGGGGTTCGCCCGGGCCGGCCGCACGGCCGGCCCGGGCGCGGGGGACCGGCGGATCAGACCAGGTCGAACCGGTCCAGGTTCATGACCTTCGTCCACGCCGCCACGAAGTCCCGCACGAACTTCTCCTTCGCGTCGTCGCTCGCGTACACCTCGGCGATCGCGCGCAGCTCCGAGTTGGAGCCGAAGACCAGGTCGGCGCGGGTGCCGGTCCACTTGATGTCGGACGAGCCGGCCTCGCGGGCCTCGAAGGTGTTCTGGTCGGCGGACGTCGACTTCCACGTCGTGCCCAGGTCGAGCAGGTTGACGAAGAAGTCGTTGGTCAGCGTCCCCGGCCGGTCCGTGAACACGCCGTGCGCGGACTGCTGGTGGTTGGCGCCGAGCACGCGCAGGCCGCCGACGAGGACGGTGAGCTCAGGGGCGCTCAGGGTCAGCAGGTTCGCCTTGTCGAGCAGCAGGAACTCGGCCGGAAGCCGGTTGCCCTTGCCCAGGTAGTTGCGGAACCCGTCGGCCGTCGGCTCCAGGGCGGCGAAGGACTCCACGTCCGTCTGCTCCTGCGAGGCGTCGACGCGGCCCGGCGTGAAGGGCACCTCGACGCCGACCCCGCCGTCCTTGGCGGCCTTCTCCACGCCCACCGAGCCGGCCAGCACGATCAGGTCGGCGAGCGAGACCTGCTTGCCGCCGGACTGCGCCGAGTTGAACGCCGAGCGCACGCCCTCCAGCGCGCGCAGGACCGTCGCCAGCTCGTCGGGCTCGTTGACTTCCCAGCCGCTCTGCGGCTGGAGACGCAGGCGAGCGCCGTTGGCGCCGCCGCGCTTGTCGCTGCCGCGGAACGAGGACGCCGACGCCCACGCCGTGGACACCAGCTGGGAGACGGTCAGGCCCGAGGCGAGGATCTGCTCCTTGAGGGAGGCGATGTCCTGCGCGTCGACCAGCTCGTACGTCCGGGCCGGCAACGGGTCCTGCCACAGCAGTTCCTCGGCCGGGACCTCCGGGCCGAGGTAGCGCACGACCGGGCCCATGTCACGGTGCGTCAGCTTGTACCAGGCGCGGGCGAACGCGTCGGCGAACGCCTCGGGGTTCTCCAGGAAGCGGCGCGAGATCTGCTCGTACGCCGGGTCGACGCGCAGCGAGAGGTCGGTGGTCAGCATCGTCGGGGCGTGCTTCTTCGACGCGTCGAACGCGTCCGGCACGGTGTCCGAGCCCGCCCCGTCCTTCGGCCGCCACTGGTGGGCGCCCGCGGGGCTCTTGAACAGTTCCCACTCGTAGCCGAAGAGGATCTCGAAGAAGCTGTTGTCCCAGGCGGTGGGCGTGTTCGTCCAGATGCCTTCCAGGCCACTGGTGATCGCGTCGGCGCCCACGCCGGTGCCGTGCGTGTTCTTCCAGCCGAGGCCCTGCTGTTCGAGCCCGGCGGCCTCGGGGTCGTCGCCGACGGCCTCGGAGGGGCCCGCGCCATGGGTCTTGCCGAAGGTGTGGCCGCCGGCGATCAGGGCGACGGTCTCCTCGTCGTTCATCGCCATGCGGCGGAACGTCTCACGGATGTCGCGCGCGGCGGCGAGCGGGTCCGGGGTGCCGTTGGGGCCCTCGGGGTTGACGTAGATGAGGCCCATCTGGACCGCGCCGAGCGGGTTCTCCAGCTCGCGGTCGCCGGTGTAGCGCTGGTCGTCGAGCCAGTTGGTCTCGGGACCCCAGTACACGTCCTCGTCGGGCTCCCACACGTCGGCGCGGCCGCCGGCGAAGCCGAACGTCTTGAAGCCCATCGTCTCCAGGGCGACATTGCCGGTGAGGATCAGGAGGTCGGCCCACGAGATGCTCTGGCCGTACTTCTTCTTGACCGGCCACAGCAGCCGGCGGGCCTTGTCGAGGCTCACGTTGTCCGGCCAGCTGTTGAGCGGCGCGAACCGCTGCTGCCCGGCCCCGGCGCCGCCCCGGCCGTCGCTGATGCGGTACGTGCCCGCGCTGTGCCACGCCATGCGGATCATCAGCGGGCCGTAGTTGCCGAAGTCGGCCGGCCACCAGTCCTGCGAGGTGGTGAGCACCTCCGCGATGTCCCGCTTGACCGCCGGGAGGTCGAGGGCCTTGAACGCCTCGGCGTAGTCGAACTCCTCGCCGAGCGGGTTCGCCACGGCCGGGTTCTTGGCGAGGATCTTCAGGTTCAGCCGCTCCGGCCACCACTGGCGGTTTCCGCCGCCCTGGGTCGGGTGCGGCGCGCGCTCGTGCGCGACCGGGCAGCCGCCCGTGCCCTCCGTCTTGGGGTCGGTGACGATTGCATCGGGATTCTCGGACATGGCAATCCTTCTTGACTCGGTGGATCACGGTGCTGAGGAACTGCGAGCGGTGAAACGGCCGGAACGAGGGCCCCGCCGGACGTCCACGGCCTCGTTGCGGTCACGGGCCGGAGGCGGTCAAGTAGCGGGCCGCGCGGACGACTTGGCAGGACAATACGGCCCACGCGATCACACGCCCCGGAAGGCGACACGATGGCGGCGGGACGGTCGTCGACCCGGGTGACCGTGGTCGCGGGCGGGCCGGCGCGCGGGCGCGGGCCGACGCCCGGCGTCTTCGCGGCGGCGATCCCCCATGACGTCTCTGTCTCCCGGGTGGGTGGGTCCTGGTGGGCTGGGTCCTGGTGCGGAGGGGACCGGAGTCTCCCGATCCCTAGGCTAGCGGCGCCATCGATCCTACGATGGACCTAATCCAAGTCAAGAAGTACACCAAACCCGTATCCGTTCGGGGCTCCGGAAGCTCAGGAAACTCCGGAATCCCTCGCGGGGCCGGGGGGAATCTCGTAGGGATCCGGGGGAACTCCATGACCGATGACCGATGACCGATCAACAGGCCCTGTGGCCCGATAACCCCCACCCCATGACCCCATCCACTCCTGAACTGAACCGTGGACAGGTGAACCGATATGAGTGACCTGCTCGAACGGCTGCGAGGGCGCGGCTGGCGGATGACGTCCCAGCGGCGCGTCGTCGCGGAGGTCCTGGCCGGCGACCATGTGCACCTGACCGCCGACGAGGTGCACGTCCGCGCGTCCCAGCGGCTCCCCGAGATCTCCCGGGCGACCGTCTACAACACCCTCGGTGAACTGGTCTCCCTCGGGGAGGTCCTGGAGGTCTCCACCGACGGCCGGGCCAAGCGCTACGACCCCAACGCCCACCACCCCCACCAGCACCTGGTCTGCTCGCACTGCGGCACCATCCGCGACGTCCACCCCGTCGGCGACCCGCTCGACGACCTCCCGGACGGGGAACGCTTCGGCTTCACGCTCGCCCGGGCGGAGGTCACCTACCGCGGACTGTGCCCGGCCTGCGCCCCGGACGTGTCCCGCAGCCAGGTCCCGTCCGGAAATGAGTCCTAGCCGACACCTCGCGAGCCGTGTCGAAGTTGGGCTGAACGGGTGAGCGGCGTCATCATGGCCGGATGCAGATACAGCACGTGGGCGAGGTGGTCCGGTGAGCAGGTACGACGTCACCGACGAACAGTGGGAGGGGCTCGCCCAGGTCGTGCCGCTGCGCGGCCGCAACGAATGGCCGTCCAGAGCGGATCACACCACGATCCCCGGCGATTACGCGACCGTCGAACAGCGGCGCTTCATCGTCCTGCGCGTACAGATCTTCGCGGACGCCC
Organism: Streptomyces sp. NPDC006691; assembly: GCF_042869955.1. Classification (NCBI taxonomy): domain Bacteria; kingdom Bacillati; phylum Actinomycetota; class Actinomycetes; order Kitasatosporales; family Streptomycetaceae; genus Streptomyces; species Streptomyces sp. NPDC006691. The sequence goes on along the minus strand of NZ_JBIAGW010000009.1, from coordinate 132,249 downwards.
GTGAAGTGGCCGAATACCTCATCGCCCAGATCCCGGTCCTGCTCGACCTGACCGGGGCCGACCCCGAAGTCGCCAAGCGGATCCTCGACTTCAGCACCGGTGTCGTCTTCGGCCTCGGCAGCGGAATGCACCGAGTCGACCGCAATGTCTTCCTGCTCGCCCCGGCCGGCACCGAAGTGGAAGGCATCGCCGCCGCAGCCGTCCCGCATCCCTGACCGACCCGGCCCGCCCAGGACCGTCCCGCAGCGCCCTGCCGTCCCTCATTCGTAGGAAGGTCAACGAGGCGGAACGGTTCGTCAGATTTCGGGCTGCGTACGGTCCCGGTCATGACCCTCGCGACCACCAACAGTGACCGAATCGGCCGCCCCGATCGACCCACCGTCACCGAATTACGGCTCTCCGCGTTCCGGACCCACCGCGGCGCGGCCATCCCGCTCGGCCCGCTCACGCTGATCACCGGGCCCAGCGGCAGCGGCAAGTCCAGCGTCCTGGAAGCGTTCGAGGCCCTCGCCAGACTCGGCTCCGGCGCGGCCCTCGGCCAGGTCTTCCGCGACCCCGCCGGCTGCGTACCCGAACGCGCCGAAGCCGACGCGCAGGGCCGGCGCGGATTCCGGATCGGCTGCACGGTCGACGGGCCGGCCGGACCCGTACGTCTCGACCTCGCCGTGCAGGCCGAACCGGAACTCCGTGTCGTCGGCGAACGTTTGACGAGCGAAGGCCAGACCCTGCTCAGCACCGCACTGCGCGATCCGGGCCGCTCCACCGTCCAGGCGGCCTGGCACACCGCGGGCGCGGTCCCCGTCACGCGCGCCCCGCTGCCCGACGACCGGCTCGGCACCGCGCTGCTGCCGCTGCGCGTCGCGGGCAAGACCGAAGGGCAGCGGCGCGTCCTGGCCGCCGCCGAACAAGTCGTCGTGGCCCTGCGCTCGGTGTTCCCCTGCGATCCCCAGCCGCAGCGGATGCGGGCACCCGTCGTCCCCGGCCAGGGCGACGGCGGCGGCCGGCTGCGGCGCGGCTGCGACAACCTCGCCGAAATCCTGCGGCGCACCCGCATCGAATGCGGCATCCGGCACGGCCGCCTCGTCGCCGCGGCCCGGGCCGGCTGCGTCGGCCCCGTCACGGGCCTCACCACCGAAGAACTGGCCGACGGCACGCTGCGAGCCGTCCTCGCCCGCGGCGCCGCCCGGCACGGCACCCCCGTCGACCGGCTCGGCGAGGGCGAACTGCGCTACCTCGCCCTCGCGCTCGTGCTGCTCACCGGACCCGGCGTCCTCGCCGTCGACACCGTCGCCGAAGTACCGCCCGCCATGCAGACCCTGACCGTCGTCGCCGACGGCCTCGACCGCGCGCTCGACCCGCGGCAGAGCCGCGAACTGATCGCGCTGGCCGCCGAGATGTGCGCCCGCGGCCACATCCGTCTGCTCGCGGCCGTGGGTGACGGCGTGAGCGCCCCGAAGACCGACGGCACGACGGTGGTAGACCTGGGGCCGTGAACCAGGAACTCGACGTACCGGCCCTGCAACGCAGACTCGCGGCCTTCGCCGCCGCCCGCGACTGGCAGCCGTACCACACCCCGAAGAACCTCGCCGCGGCCCTCAGCGTCGAGGCCTCCGAACTCCTCGAAATCTTCCAGTGGCTGACCCCGGAGCAGTCGTCCGGGGTGATGTCCGACGCGGACACGGCCCACCGCGTCACCGACGAAGTGGCCGACGTCCTGGCCTATCTGCTCCAGCTGTGCGAGGTGCTCGGCATCGACGCCCTGGCCGCCCTCTCCGCCAAGATCGACCGCAATGAACTCCGGTTCCCCGCAGCGAAATCGCCCAAGACACCGGACAGCTCGCCGAACAACTCGCCGACGGACACGGAGAGTCACTCTTCTGAGTGACCGAGATACTCACAATCGGCTTGCTGTGCACAGATTTCCGATTTCCTCTGGCTTTCCGGGCCGCTCACGCTCACGCTAGGTAGTGGACGCGAAGCTCGGGTCCCACAGACGAACGGGGAAAGCGGATGGACGCGGTACGGCTCCTGAAAGTCAGCCAACACGCCCTGGCCCAGAGCCGGGCCGTGCTCGACATCGTGGCCGAGGCCTGGCAGGCGCAGGCCCTGGCCCAGGCCATCGGCGGCCACCTCGCGGCGACCGGCCCGCCGGAACTGAGGGGTGAGGCCCGCGGTCTCGGCGAGGCCGGCAGCCGGGGCTGTGCCGTCCTCGATCACCCGGGGCTGCGCCGCGACGGCATGCGCGCCGCCCAGCTGTCCGAAGTGACGGACGCGGCAGCCACGTTGACCTCTCTGGGGGTCCTGCTCGGAGACGTCGCGATGGCGCTCGTCTCGGTGGCCTGCGCGACGGACGAGGAGGGGCTGTACTGGCAGTGCATAGAGGCCATCGACGCCGCCGACGAATCGAGCGACAGGGTTCGCGGAATGCTGCGCCGGCTCACCTTACGAGACCGCGACAGGCCTACCGAGGTGCTGCGCGACTCGACCACGGGACCACCATGACGCGGGGCGGCCGCGCGCGCTGCCGGGTCGCCCTGCGGCGGTGGCGAAGGAGCACCGGCTCCCCGGCCCGAACCCCGCTCATCCGCCACCCCCCTCGCCGGACCTCTGCTTGCCCGAGGGTCACCCGGGGCCCGGCTCTGCCAGCGACTCTCGCTCTCGCACTGCTCGGGGTCGTCGTTCCTGTACGCCTGCTGCGTCTGCGTCTGCGTCTGTGTCTGCGTTTACGTCTGTGGCCGTGGCTCCGTCGGTGCCGGCACCTGCGCCTGTGGGGGAGCCTCCGCCTGGGCCTGTGTGGGAGCCTCTGCCCGCGTTGCTGTCTGCGGCGGCTCGGCCGGGCCGCTGTCGGACGCGGTGCGGTCGGCGGTGGACTGGAGATCCGCGTCGAGCTGCGTCAGATCGGCGCTCAGTGCGGCCATCAGCTCTTCCATCTGCTGCAACAGCCCCTTCGGCGCACCCTCCTGCCCCGATGCGGACTGCGGCGCCGACTGTTGCGGCACAGACTGTTCGGGCACGGCTTCCTGGGACATGGCGGCCTCCTCGGCCCAAGCCCTCCCGCGGGGCGGGCGGGGCGGAGAATCGGTCGACGCACCGGCCAAGGCCGCCGACACGCGGGCCGGGCGGTCCGGCTCCGCCCGAGCCAACGACCGCTCGGCGCTAACGTCACTGGTCAGAGGGGTCGCGGCGGTCCATTGCAACGAATATTCACCCGACCGGGCTTTCGTTGGGCGGGTGGCGCGGACAGGGTTGACGGCGGTCCGACGGTGCAGGATGGAGACATGGATCTTCGCATCTTCACCGAGCCCCAGCAGGGTGCCGGCTACGACACCCTCCTGACCGTCGCCAAGGCCACCGAAGACCTCGGCTTCGACGCCTTCTTCCGCTCCGACCACTACCTGCGCATGGGCTCCGCCGACGGGCTCCCGGGCCCGACCGACGCGTGGATCACGTTGGCCGGCCTCGCCCGCGAGACCAAGCGGATCCGCCTCGGCACCCTCATGACGGCCGGCACCTTCCGGCTGCCGGGCGTGCTCGCCATCCAGGTCGCCCAGGTCGACCAGATGTCGGGCGGCCGGGTCGAACTCGGCCTGGGAGCAGGGTGGTTCGAGGACGAGCACAAGGCGTACGGCATCCCCTTCCCGAAGGAGAAGTTCGCCAGGCTGGAGGAACAGCTGGCCATCGTCACCGGACTCTGGGCCACCGAGGTGGGCCACACCTTCGACTTCAACGGTACCTACTACCAGCTCAGCGACTCGCCCGCGCTTCCCAAGCCCGCGCAGACCAAGGTGCCCGTCCTGGTCGGCGGACACGGGGCGACCCGTACACCGCGCCTCGCGGCGCAGTACGCGGACGAGTTCAACATCCCGTTCGCTTCCATCGAGGACAGCGAACGGCAGTTCACCAGGGTGCGGGCGGCCGCCGAGGCCGCCGGCCGCCGGGCGGACGACCTCGTGTACTCCAACGCGCTGGTCGTCTGCGTGGGAAGGAACGACGCGGAGGTGGCCCGACGGGCCGCGGTCATCGGACGGGAGGTGGAGGAACTCAAGGCCAACGGACTCGCGGGCTCGCCCGCCGAAGTCGTGGAGAAGATCGGCAAGTACGAGGCGACCGGCTCGTCCCGGATCTACCTCCAGCTGCTCGACCTCGACGATCTGGACCAGCTGGAACTGATCTCCTCGCAGGTACTGCCCCAGCTGACCAGGGCCTGATCGTGCGACCCGCCCGGACGCTCGCGACGGCCCTCGCCGAGGGGCCGGTCGTCCTGGACGGCGGGCTCTCCAACCAACTGGAGAGCCAGGGCTGTGACTTGAGTGACGAGCTGTGGTCGGCCCGGCTGCTCGCGGACGACCCGGCGCAGATCCAGGCCGCGCACGCGGCCTATGTCCGGGCGGGCGCCCAGGTCCTGACCACGGCCGGCTACCAGGCCACCTTCGAGGGCTTCGCCCGACGAGGGCTGAGCCATGGCGATGCGGCGCGGCTTCTCGCCAGCAGCGTTGAACTGGCGCGCGGGGTAGGGCAGTTGGGCCGAATGGAGACGGGGGTGGAGGCGGCGGAGGCGGCGGCGGGGGTGGGGTGGGGGAGGGGGGAGGGGGGAGGCCCCCCAGCCCCCCAGTTCTGGGTAGCCGCCTCCATCGGCCCCTACGGCGCCTACCTCGCCGACGGCAGTGAGTACCGGGGGCGGTACGGGCTGAGTGTGCGGGAGTTGGAGCGGTTCCATCGGCCGCGCATCGAGACGCTGGTGGCGGCGGAGCCCGATGTGCTGGCGCTGGAGACGGTGCCGGACGCCGACGAGGCGGAGGCGTTGTTGCGGGTGATCGACGGGTGCGGGGTGCCGGTGTGGCTCTCGTACAGCATCGAGGGCGGGCGCACCCGGGCCGGGCAGGATCTGGCGGCGGCGTTCGCGCTGGTGGCGGGGCTCGATCAGGTCATCGCGGTCGGCGTGAACTGCTGCACCCCCGCCGACGCCGACCGGGCGGTGCCGCTCGCGGCATCGGTCACCGGTAAGCCGGTGGTGGTCTATCCGAACAGTGGCGAGCGGTGGGATGCGGAGGGGCGGCGCTGGGCGGGCGGGTCGACGTTCGATGCGGGGCGTGTGGGGGAGTGGGTGGCGTCGGGTGCGCGGCTCGTCGGCGGGTGCTGCCGGGTGGGGCCTGCGGAGATCGCCCAGTTGGCGACCCAGGTGCGCGGGCCGGCGGCGTAGAACTGCGCAGTACGGCACCAAGAGCCCGCCGGGGTCCCCGGGTCCGACCGGTCCCCCGAGCCAGGCCAGGCCCCGAGCCCAAGTCCTCTCCCCGAGCCAGGCCAGGCCCCGAGCCCAAGTCCTCTCCCAGAGCCAGGCCAGGCCCCGAGCCCAAAACCTTTCCCCGAGCCCGGCCAGGCCCCGAGGTCAACACCCCTCCCCGAGCCCGGCCAGGTGCCCGAGCGTCGTACCTTTCCCCGAGTTCAACCAGATCCACGCTCGGTCCGGCTCGGGGAAAACCGCTGGTGAGCGGGGAGGATGCCACGTGATACTCGTGGGGTGTTCCTGACAATAACGACCACCGGCACCCCTGAAAGCCCTGCGACCGACCTCGGTTTCCTGCTGCACAAGCATCCCGACAACGCGCAGCGCTTCTCCACCTCTCACGGCACGGCGCACGTCTTCTACCCGGAGGCGACCGCCGAGCGCTGCACGGCCGCGCTGCTCCTGGAGGTGGATCCCGTCGCTCTCGTGCGACGGGGTCAGGGCAAGGGCCGGGGCGGTGCGCCCGACGCGGCGCTCGCGCAGTACGTCAACGACCGCCCGTACGCGGCGTCCTCGCTGATGTCCGTCGCGCTGTCCAGCGTCTTCAAGAGTGCGCTGCGCGGGGTGTGCGCCGCGCTGCCGGAGCGGGCGGCGGCGCCTCTGCCGCTGCGCGTCGAGGTGCCCGCGCTGCCCGCCCGGGGTGGTGCGGAACTGGTGCACAAGCTGTTCGGGCCGCTCGGCTGGGGCTCGGTGAGCGCCGAGCCGATCGTGCTCGACGAGCGGTTCCCCGAGTGGGGCGACTCGCGTTACGTACGCCTCGTACTCGAAGGCGAGCTCCGACTGGGCGATGCGCTGCGGCAGTTGTATGTCCTGCTGCCCGTGCTCGACGACGCCAAGCATTACTGGGTCGCGCCGGACGAGGTGGACAAGCTGTTGCGGGCGGGGGACGGCTGGCTGGCCGAGCACCCCGAGCAGAAGCTGATCACCAGCCGGTACCTGTCGCGCCGTTGGGGCCTGGCCCGTGAGGCGATGGAACGGCTTGAGCTGGTACGGCTCGCGGAGGCGGACGGTCTGGACGTCGAGGAGGTCGACAACGCCGTCGACGAGAGCAGCGACACGGCCGAGAAGCCGGTGCCGCTAGCCGTACAGCGACGGGCCGCGATCGTCGCGGCCCTGGAGGCGGCCGGTGCGAGCCGCGTGCTCGACCTCGGCTGCGGCCAGGGTCAGTTGGTGCAGGAGCTCCTCAAGGACGCGCGCTTCACCGAGGTCGTCGGGGTCGACGTCTCCATGCGCGCGCTGGCCGTTGCCGCGCGACGGCTCCGTATCGAGCGGATGACGGAGCGTCAGTCGAAGCGGGTCACCCTGTTCCAGGGCTCGTTGGCGTACACGGACAAGCGGCTCAGGGGGTACGACGCGGCGGTGCTCAGCGAGGTGATCGAGCACCTGGACCTGCCGAGGCTGCCGGCCCTTGAGTACGCGGTGTTCGGGTCGGCCCGGCCGCGCACCGTGGTCGTGACGACGCCGAACGTCGAGTACAACGTCCGCTGGGAGTCGCTGCCCGCCGGGCATGTGCGCCATGGGGACCACCGGTTCGAATGGAGCCGTGCCGAGTTCGCGGCGTGGGCGCGTGGCGTGGCCGAACGGCACGACTACGCAGTCGAGTTCGGTCCTGTCGGACCTGATGACCCGGAGGTGGGCCCGCCCACCCAGATGGCGGTGTTCACCCTGATCGGTGAGGGCCGCCAGGAAGCGGGCACCGCCCGCGCGGCGACCCGGACCTCGGCCACGCCACCCGCACGGTCCACCTCATCCACCCCGTCCACCTCATCCACCTCGCCCGCCGCATCCGCCCCGACCAACCCGATCTCCACGACCGCCACGACCACCCCGACCGAGCCGAAGGAGGCGACCGCAGCATGAGCTCCGAGACCGAGACCGAGACCGAGACCGAGACCAAGGGCGAGGCCGAGACTCGGATCGGCGGCGCGGCGGTCCAGCCCACCCCGAACCCCCCGCACCCCTCGCGGACCCTCGCCGTCACCGACCTTTCCCTGGTCGTGCTGGTCGGGGCCACCGGTTCGGGCAAGTCGACCTTCGCGCGGCGGCACTTCAAGGCGACCGAGGTCATCTCCTCGGACTTCTGCCGGGGCCTCGTCGCGGATGACGAGAACGACCAGGGCGCAACCCGGGACGCCTTCGACGTGCTCCACTACATCGCGGGGAAGCGGCTCGCGGCGGGCCGGCTCACCGTGGTCGACGCCACGAACGTGCAGCCCGAGAGCCGCAAGCACCTGGTCCGGCTCGCACGCGAGCACGACGTGCTGCCGATAGCGATCGTCCTGGACCTGCCGGAGGACGTCTGCGCCGAGCGTAACGCGCGGCGCCCCGACCGGGCCGGTATGCCCCGGCATGTGATCGGGCGTCACCGGCGTGAACTGCGGCGCGGATTGCGCGGGTTGGAGCGCGAGGGCTTCCGCAAGGTGCACGTGCTGCGGAGCGTGGAGGAGGTGGAGCGCGTCGAGATCGCCATCGAGCGGCGCTACAACGACCTCACCCACCTCACGGGTCCCTTCGACATCATCGGTGACGTCCACGGCTGCCGGTCCGAACTGGACACGCTGCTCGGGAAGCTGGGGTATGTCGACGGCGTCCACTCCGAGGGGCGCACCGCGGTCTTCGTGGGAGACCTCGTCGACCGTGGGCCCGACAGCCCGGGGGTGCTGCGCCGGGTGATGCGCATGGTGGCCGACGGCAACGCGCTGTGCGTGCCGGGGAACCACGAGAACAAGCTCGGGCGTTACCTGAAGGGACGCAACGTCCAGCACACGCACGGTCTCGCGGAGACCATCGAGCAGTTGGAGAAGGAGGACGAAGGCTTCAGGGGGCAGGTCAGGGAGTTCATCGACGGGCTCGTCAGCCACTATGTGCTCGACGGCGGCAATCTCGTCGTGTGTCACGCGGGTCTGCCCGAGAAGTATCACGGGCGTACGTCGGGCCGGGTCCGCTCGCACGCGCTGTACGGGGACACGACCGGCGAGACCGACGCGTTCGGCCTGCCGGTGCGCTACCCGTGGGCGGAGGACTACCGCGGACGCGCGGCGGTCGTGTACGGACACACTCCCGTGCCGAACACCTCGTGGATCAACAACACCATCTGTCTGGACACGGGTGCCGTGTTCGGCGGGAAGATGACGGCGTTGCGCTGGCCGGAGCGCGAGCTTGTCGACGTGCCGGCGGAGCGGGTCTGGTACGAGCCGGTCAAGCCGCTGGCGACCGAGGCGCCCGGCGGGCACGAGGGCCGGCCGCTCGACCTGGCCGATGTGCACGGGCGGCGGGTCGTCGAGACCCGGTTGATGGGCAAGGTCGCGGTGCGCGAGGAGAACGCGGCGGCGGCCCTGGAGGTCATGAGCCGGTTCGCGGTCGACCCGAGGCTGCTCGCCTACCTTCCGCCGACGATGTCGCCGACCGCGGCCTCCGGTGCGGACGGCTATCTGGAGCACCCGGCGGAGGCGTTCGCGCAGTACGCGAAGGACGGCGTCGCGAAGGTCGTGTGCGAGGAGAAGCACATGGGTTCGCGCGCGGTGGCCCTGGTGTGCCGGGACGCGGACGTGGCGCGGGAGCGGTTCGGGGCGCCCGGCGCGACGGGGGCTCTGCACACCCGCACCGGGCGGCCGTTCTTCGACGATGCCGCGGTGACCGAGGAGGTCCTCCGGCGGCTGCGGTCGGCGGTGTCCGCGGCCGGGCTGTGGGACGAACTCGCGACGGACTGGCTGCTGTTGGACGCCGAGCTGTTGCCGTGGTCGGTGAAGGCTTCGGGCCTTCTGCGCTCGCAGTACGCCGCGGTGGGCGCGTCGTCCGGGGCCGCGCTTCCGGCCGCCGTCCGCGCCCTCGACGCGGCGTCGGGCCGGGGTGTCGACGTGGCGGAGCTCGCGGAGCGGCAGCGGGAGCGGGCCGCGGACGCGGCGGCGTTCACCGAGGCCTACCGGCGCTACTGCTGGACGACCGACGGTCTCGACGGGGTACGCATCGCGCCGTTCCAGATCCTCGCCGCGCAGGGGCGCAGTCTGGCCGCCGTGCCGCACGACGAGCAACTGGCCTGGCTGGACCGGCTGGTGGAGCACGACCCGTCGGGGCTGCTCCAAAGGACCGGGCGCCTCGTCGTCGACACCGGCGACGCGGCATCGGTGCGGGCCGGTGTCGACTGGTGGCTGGAACTGACCGGTGCAGGTGGCGAGGGCATGGTCGTCAAGCCGCTCCAGGCGCTGGTCCGGGACGGCAAGGGGCGGCTGGTGCAGCCCGGTATCAAGGTGCGCGGCCGGGAGTACCTGCGGATCATCTACGGTCCCGAGTACACCCGTCCGGACAACCTGGAGCGGCTGCGGCAGCGCTTCCTCGGGCACAAGCGCTCGCTCGCCCTGCGCGAGTACGCGCTCGGCCTGGAGGCGCTCGCCCGGCTCGCCGACGGGGAGCCGCTGTGGCGGGTGCACGAGGCGGTGTTCGCCGTCCTGGCCCTGGAGTCGGAGCCGGTCGACCCCCGGCTCTGAGTCCGCCTCGGCTCCGAGCCCCGGTCTCGGTGCCGCTCATCCTGTGGCTCGGTCCCGGCCTCGGTCCCGGCCTTGGTCCCGCTCACCCCGTGCCCCGGCCCCGCGCCGCGCGGCAGCCGGCGCGACAGCCGGCGCGGCAGTCGGCACGGCGGCCCGCCTCGGCGGTTCGCCGTGCGGCGCGGCTGCTGTGTTCGCCGGGTGAGGGGGGCCGTCGCGGGACAGGATGGGGACATGGGATTCCATGTCGATTCCGAGACCGGGCGGCTGCGCCGCGTCATACTCCACCGGCCAGATCTGGAGCTGAAGCGGCTCACGCCCGGCAACAAGGACGCGTTGCTCTTCGACGACGTGCTGTGGGTGCGCCGGGCCAGACAGGAGCACGACGGCTTCGCGGACGTGCTCCGCGACCGGGGCGTGGAGGTGCACCTCTTCGGTGATCTGCTGCGTGAGTCGCTGGAGATCGCGCAGGCCCGGGCCCTCGTGCTCGACCGGGTCTTCGACGAGAAGGAGTACGGGCCGCTCGCCACGGACCATCTGCGGGCGGCCTTCGAGGAGCTGCCCGCCGCCGAGCTGGCGGAGGCGCTGGTCGGCGGGATGACCAAGCGGGAGTTCCTGGAGAGCCATCCGGAGCCGACGTCGGTGCGCTTCCACGCGATGGACCTGGACGACTTCCTGCTCGGCCCGCTGCCGAACCACCTGTTCACGCGGGACACCTCCGCCTGGATCTACGACGGTGTCTCGATCAATGCGATGCGCTGGCCGGCCCGGCAGCGCGAGACCGTGCACTTCGAGGCGATCTACCGCCACCATCCGCTGTTCAAGGGGCCGGAGGCGGGCCCGTTCAACATCTGGTCGCGCGGGCAGAGTGACTATCCCTCGACCATCGAGGGCGGTGACGTCCTGGTGATCGGGAACGGTGCCGTGCTGATCGGGATGAGCGAGCGGACCACCCCGCAGGCCGTGGAGATGCTGGCCCGCGGCCTGTTCGCGGCGGGCTCGGCGAAGACCATCGTGGCGCTGGACATGCCGAAGCGGCGGGCGTTCATGCACCTGGACACGGTGATGACGATGGTCGACGGCGAAACCTTCACCCAGTACGCGGGCCTCGGCATGCTGCGCTCGTACACGATCGAGCCGGGCGCGGGAGAGCAGGAGCTCAAGGTCACCGACCATCCGCCGGAGCACATGCACCGGGCGATCGCGGCGGCCCTCGGCCTGGACCGGATCCGGGTGCTGACCGCGACCCAGGACGTGCACTCGGCGCAGCGCGAGCAGTGGGACGACGGCTGCAACGTGCTGGCGGTGGAGCCGGGCGTGGTGGTGGCCTACGAGCGCAATGTCACGACCAACACACATCTGCGCAAGGAGGGCATCGAGGTGATCGAGATCCGGGGCAGTGAGCTGGGCCGGGGGAGGGGAGGCCCGCGCTGCATGAGCTGTCCGGTGGAACGCGATGCCGTATAGTGATGCGCTCATACGTATAGACTTCCAGTAGTGACTGGACGTCGTCGCTCATCGGACGCCGTCCCCGCCGTCCCCTATCCGTCCCCAGGAGCAGCCACCATGGCGATAGACCTCGCAGGCCGCCACTTCGTCAAGGAGCTGGATTTCACGGCCGAGGAGTTCCTCGGGCTCGTCTCGCTCGCCGCCGAACTCAAGGCCGCCAAGAAGGCGGGTGCCGAGGTGCAGCGGCTGCGCGGGCGCAATGTCGCGCTGATCTTCGAGAAGTCGTCGACCCGCACCCGCTGCTCCTTCGAGGTGGCCGCCGCCGACCAGGGCGCGTCGACGACGTACATCGACCCGGCCGGTTCGCACATCGGCAAGAAGGAGTCCGCGCGCGACACGGCTCGGGTCCTGGGCCGGATGTTCGACGCGATCGAGTTCCGGGGCGACGCCCAAGAGACGGTCGAGACCCTCGCCGCGCACGCCGGGGTGCCGGTCTACAACGGGCTGACCGACGACTGGCACCCCACCCAGATGCTCGCCGACGTCCTGACCGTCACCGAGCACAGCGACAAGCCGCTGGGCGAGGTCTCTTTCGCCTATCTGGGGGACGCCCGCTTCAACATGGGCAACTCCTACCTGGTCACCGGCGCCCTACTCGGGATGGACATCCGGATCGTGGCGCCCAGGGCGTACTGGCCGTCCGTGGAGATCCAGGCGCAGGCGCGCGAGGCGGCCGCGACGAGTGGCGCCCGCATCACGCTCACCGAGTCCGTCGAGGAGGGCGTGGCGGGAGCCGACTTCGTCGCCACCGATGTCTGGGTCTCGATGGGCGAGCCGCAGGAGATCTGGGCCGAGCGCATCAAGGCGCTCGCCCCGTACGCCGTGACCATGGACGTACTGCGCGCCACCGGCAAGCCGGGCGTCAAGTTCCTGCACTGCCTGCCCGCCTTCCACGACCTGGGCACCCAGGTCGGCCGCGAGATCCACGAGCGGTACGGCCTGACCGAGCTGGAGGTGAGCGACGAGGTCTTCGAGTCGGCGCACTCGGTCGTCTTCGACGAGGCGGAGAACCGGATGCACACGATCAAGGCGGTCATGGTCGCCACGCTCGGGGACGCCGCCGCGGTCGCCGGATAGGAATGCGCCCGATTGGGTGCACATACGGCGAGGTGGCTACTATGTCGCTTCTTGGTGGGGTCCGAGCTCGCACGCTCGGGCCCCGCTTTCTTTGTGCGCGGCCGCTGCCGGCCGCGCGGTACCAGCAGGAATGAGAACCACCCCATGCGGCGCCCCCACCTCGCCTCCCGCCCCGCCCCCCACCTGCGGATCAAATCGCCGCGGCAGCTGATCGCCGAATCCGGCACGGACCTCGAAGGCCATGGCCTGCGCCGCACCATGGGGCTCTTCCAGCTCGTGTGCTTCGGCGTCGGCGCGATCGTGGGCACCGGCATCTTCGTCGGGCTCTCCGACAGCGTCGCCAAGGCCGGGCCCGCCGTGGTCCTGTCCTTCGTCCTCGCCGCCGTCACCTGCGTCTTCACCGCGTTCTCCTTCGCCGAGCTGGGCGGCGCGATCCCGGTCTCCGGCTCCTCGTACTCCTTCGCGTACGCCACGCTCGGCGAGCGCACCGCGTTCCTGGTCGGCTGGTGCCTGCTCCTGGAGTACGGCGTCTCGGTGTCCGCGGTCGCCGTCGGCTGGAGCCAGTACCTCAACGAGCTCCTGAACAGCCTCGTCGGATGGCAGCTTCCGCACGCGCTGTCGGCGGGACCGGCCGACGGCGGTGTGGTGAACCTGCCGGCCGTCGTCGTCATCCTGCTCGCGGCGACCCTGCTGGTACGCGGGGTGCGGGAGAGCGCGCGGGCCACCGCCGCGATGGCCGTGCTCAAGATCGGGATCCTGCTGCTGTTCCTGGCGATCGCCTTCACGGCGTTCGAGGCCGGTCACCTCTCGCCGTTCGCGACCCATGGCGCGGGCGGGGTCACCGCGGGCGCGTCGCTGGCCTTCTTCTCGTACATCGGCTTCGACGCGATCACCACGGCCGGCGAGGAAGTGAAGGACCCGCGCAAGAACGTGCCGATAGCGATCATGATCTGCATCGGACTGGTCACCTTGCTGTACTGCGCGGTCGCCGTGGCCGCGATCGGCGGGCTCGGCGCGGACGCGGTGGGCGACAAGCCCGCGGCCCTCTCGCTGATCGTCAACCAGGTCACCCACTCCACGGTCGGCGGCGGTGTCATCGCGTTCGGCGCGGTCGTCGCCATCGCGTCCGTGGTGCTCGCCGTGATGTACGGGCAGACCCGGATCCTGATGTCGATGTCCCGCGACGGCCTGGTTCCCCGCGTCTTCGAGCGGGTCTCGCCGAAGACCGCGACGCCGGCCGCCAACACGTGGATCGTCGCGCTGGTCTTCGCGGTCCCGGCCGCGTTCGCCTCCCTGGACGCGGTGGTCAACCTGACCACCATCGGCACGCTCGCCGTCATGGCCGTGGTCAACATCGCGGTCATCGTCCTGCGCCGCGGTGAACCGGATCTGAAGCGCTCGTTCCGGGTGCCGCTGTATCCGGCGAGCCCGATCCTGGGCGTCGGCTTCTGCCTGTATCTGATGTACGGGACCGGCTGGGCGACCTGGCTCCAGTTCGCCGCCTTCCTGCTGGTCGGCTCGCTGGTGTACACCTGCTACGGCCGCGGCCGCTCGCGCCTGGCCGCTCCCGCGGCGCCGGGAGCGTAACCCGGACAGCACGTCGGCCGGGCCGGCCCGAGCGCGTCAGCTCGGCCGGCTCGGGAGGGTGAACCAGACCGCCTTGCCGTGGGCGGTGGGGCGGTGGCCGCAGGCCGAACTCAGGGTGCGGATGAGCAGCAGGCCCCGGCCGTGCTCCTGCCAGGGGTCGGGCGGTCCGCCCGCCCCGGGGGCCGAGAGATCGCCCGGCGGCAGCGGCGAGCGGTCGTGCACCTCCACCTGGCAGCCGGACGCGAGCAGCTCCACCACCAGCTCGATCGGCGCCCGGCCCGTGGTGTGCTCGACGGCGTTGGCGACCAGCTCGGCGGTGAGCAGCTCGGCCGTGTCGCTGTCGGCGGGCGCGTCGATGTCCGCGAGGGCGGTACGGACCAGGGCGCGGGCGATGGGCACCGCCGCCGTGGTGTGGGGGAGCGGGATGCGCCACACGGAGGGTGTGGTCTTCCGGTCGGGGCCGGAGGGCTTCGGCAAGGGGACTGTTCCGTTCGGGGCGCGAGAGTTCGGGGCGCGAGAGGGCGTCGGGTTGCGTGGGGTCGTCCTGCTTTCAACCTTACGAAGTCGGCTCGCGGGCCAGTAGGGGACCCCGACCGGGGCGGCCGGGCCCTGGGGCCACGGGTGCGCGGGACCTAGGGCCCGGGTGGGCCCGGAGCGCTTATCGCGTACTCGTGACGACGGTCACGTATGAGTGATACCTTCGTCGGGCAGGCAGCGCAAGCAGTGGCGGCACCTGCCGCCCCGCCGTAGGAGGCCGCCCGGATGAGCCCCTTTCCCAGCTCCGCGTCGCCCACCGAGAACTGGCGCCATCTGCGCCTGACGGTGACCGACGCAGTCGCCACCGTCACCCTGGCCCGGCCCGAGAAACTCAACGCGCTGACCTTCGGCGCCTATGCCGACCTGCGCGATCTGCTCGCCGAGCTGTCCCGGGAGCGTTCGGTGCGCGCCCTGGTCCTGGGCGGCGAGGGGCGCGGGTTCTGCTCGGGCGGCGACGTGGACGCCATCATCGGCGCCACCCTGGCGATGAACACCGCCGAACTCCTCGACTTCAACCGGATGACCGGCCAGGTCGTCCGGGCGATCCGCGAGTGCCCCTTCCCCGTGATCGCCGCGCTGCACGGCGTGGCCGCGGGCGCCGGCGCGGTGCTCGCCCTTGCCGCCGACTTCCGCATCGCCGACCCCACGGCCCGCTTCGCGTTCCTGTTCACCAAGGTGGGCCTGTCGGGCGGCGACATGGGAGCGGCCTATCTGCTGCCCCGCGTCGTCGGCCTCGGCCACGCCACCCGGCTGCTCATGCTCGGCGAGCCGGTACGCGCCCCCGAGGCCGAACGGATCGGTCTGCTCAGCGAGTTGACGGACGAGGGCCGCGCCGGCGAGCGCGCCGCCGAACTCGCCCGCCACCTGGCGGACGGCCCGGCCCTCGCCCACGCCCAGACCAAGGCGCTGCTCACCGCCGAACTGGACATGCCGCTCGCGGCCTCGGTGGAGCTGGACGCGGCGACCCAGGCCCTGCTGATGAACGGCGAGGACTACGCGGAATTCCACGCGGCCTTCACCGAGAAGCGGCCCCCGAAGTGGCAGGGGCGCTAGCGATGCCGGCCGGCGACGCCACACGCGCCCCGCTCAGGATCGCCGTGATCGGCGGCGGCCCCGGCGGCCTGTACGCGGCGGCCCTGCTCAAGCGGCTCGACCCGGCCCGCGAGATCACGCTGTGGGAGCGCAACGCACCCGACGACACCTTCGGCTTCGGTGTCGTGCTCTCCGACGAGACCCTCGGCGGTATCGAGCACGCCGACCCCGCCGTCTACCGGGCGCTGCGCGCCGAGTTCGTCCGCTGGGACGACATCGACATCGTGCACCGGGGCCGCACCCTCACCTCCGGCGGGCACGGCTTCGCCGCCCTCGGCCGGCGCCGGCTCCTGGAGATCCTGCACGAGCGCTGCCACGAGCTCGGCGTCGATCTGCGCTTTCGCGCCGAGGCGCCGCCCGCCGCCGAACTCGCCGCCGCCCACGACCTGGTGATCGCCGCCGACGGGGTGCACAGCCTGACCCGCGAGGCGCACGCCGCGCACTTCGCACCGCGGATCACCCAGCACCGCTGCCGCTACATCTGGCTCGCCGCCGACTTCGCGTTCGACGCCTTCCGCTTCGAGATCTCCGAGACCGAGCACGGCGTGATGCAGCTGCACGGCTACCCCTACGCCGCCGACGCCTCCACGGTCATCGTCGAGATGCGCGAGGAGGTCTGGGAGGCGGCCGGACTGGCCGCGCTCGACGAACGGGCCTCGGCCGAGAGCTGCGCCAAAATCTTCTCCGACGCCCTCGGCGGACGGCCCCTGCGCGGCAACAACTCCTCGTGGACCGCCTTCCGCACGGTCGTCAACGAGCGCTGGTCGTACGGCAATACGGTGCTGCTCGGCGACGCGGCGCACACCGCCCACTTCTCGATCGGTTCCGGCACCAAGCTCGCCGTCGAGGACGCCCTGGCGCTCGCCGCCTGCATCGAGGAACAGCCCGATCTGCCCGCGGCCCTCGGCGCGTACGAGAGCGAGCGCCGGCCCGTCGTCGCCTCCACGCAGCGCGCGGCCGCCGCCAGCCTGCGCTGGTTCGAGGACCTCGCGCGCTATCTCGACCAGCCCGCCCGGCAGTTCGCCTTCAACCTGCTCACCCGCAGCCGCCGGGTCACCCACGACAACCTGCGCCTGCGCGACCCCGGCTTCACCGACGCCGTGGAGCGCGAGTTCGGCTGCGAGCCGGGCACCCCGCCCATGTTCACCCCCTTCCGGCTGCGCGGCCTCGAACTGAAGAACCGCGTCGTGGTCTCGCCCATGGACATGTACTCCGCCGTGGACGGCGTCCCCGGCGACTTCCACCTCGTCCACCTCGGCGCCCGCGCGCTCGGCGGCGCGGGCCTGGTCATGACCGAGATGGTGTGCGTGAGCCCCGAAGGCCGCATCACACCGGGCTGCACCGGCCTGTACACCCCCGAACAGGCCGCCTCCTGGCGGCGGATCGTGGACTTCGTCCACACGCGGGCCCCCGGCACCGCCTTCGGCGTCCAGCTCGGCCACTCCGGCCGCAAGGGCTCGACCAGGCTGATGTGGGACGGCATGGACCAGCCGCTCGACACCGGCAACTGGCCCGTCGCCGCCGCCTCGCCCCTCCCGTACCTGCCCGGCGTCAGCCAGATCCCGCACGCCCTCGACCGCACGGAACTCGACGGGATCCGCGCGCAGTTCACGGCCGCGGCCCGCCGGGCCGCCGACTGCGGCTTCGACCTCCTCGAACTGCACTGCGCCCACGGCTACTTGCTCTCCGGTTTCCTCTCCCCCCTGACCAACCAACGGACGGACGGGTACGGCGGTTCCCTCGCGGCGCGCCTGCGCTTCCCGCTCGAAGTCTTCGACGCGGTGCGCGAGAGCTGGCCCGCCGAGCGGCCCCTGACCGTCCGCCTCTCCGCCACCGACTGGGCCGAGGGCGGTACCACCGCCGAGGACGCCGTCGAGATCGCCCGCGCCTTCGCCGCGCACGGCGCCGACGCCATCGACGTCTCCACCGGCCAGGTCGTCGCCGAGGAGCGCCCCGAGTTCGGCCGCTCCTACCAGACGCCGTACGCCGACCGGATCCGCAACGCGCTGTCCGTGCCCGTCGTCGCGGTGGGCGCCATCTCGTCGTGGGACGACGTCAACTCCCTGCTCCTGGCGGGCCGGACCGACCTGTGCGCGCTGGCCCGCCCGCACCTCTACGACCCGCACTGGACCCTGCACGCCGCCGCCGAGCAGGGCTACACCGGCCCCGGCGCGAGCTGGCCGCTGCCCTACCGCGCGGGCAGCCGCACCCCGCCGACCGGCCGCACGGACGCCCCCCGGCCGCGCCTCAGCCTGAACTGACGTCCCCGCCGGCGGCCGTGCGCGCTACCCCCGGCCGGGCAGGGCGCCGCGGACGAAGGCGCCGCCCGTCTCGCGCAGCAGCCCGTGCAGCGCGCCGAACACCTCGGCGGAGCGGGCGCCCGGCCAGTCGCGGGGCAGGAGTTCGGCGGGCAGGCCCGGGTCGGCGTAGGGGAGCCGGCGCCAGGAGTCGAGGGCGAGCAGGTAGTCCCGGTAGGCGGCCTCGGCATCGGCCGCGCCGGCGGCCGGGCGCGACTGCCAGGTGCGCAGCACCGGTTCGTGGCGGCCCAGGAAGTCCTCGTGCTGTTTGGCGATCGCGGGCAGGTCCCACCAGCGGGCGACGGCCTCGGCGGTGGGCGCGAAGCCGAGGTGCTCGCCCCTGAACAGATCGACGTAGGGGGCGAGTTGGAGCCGCTCCAGGGTGTGCCGGGTCTCGTCGTACAGCCTGGCCGGGGCGAGCCACACCCCCGGGGCCGCAGTGCCGAAGCCGAGCCCCGCCAGGCGCGAGCGCAGGACGTGCCGCCTGCTGCGCTCGGATTCGGGGACGGAGAACACCGCGAGCACCCAGCCGTCGGCGGTCCCCGTCGCCGGCCGTGCGTAGATGCGCCGGTCGCCGTCGTCCAGGAGCTGGCGGGCGTCGGCCGACAGGGCGTAGCCGGCCGCGCCCGCCGCGGTGGGCCGGGCCTCCAGGAGCCCGCGCCGTTTGAGCCGGGACACCGACGAGCGCACGGAGGGCGCGTCGACGCCGACCACCGCGAGCAGCCGGATCAGTTCGGCCACCGCGAGGGAGCCGGAGGTCTCGCGCCCGTAGGCGCCGTACAGGGTCACGATCAGAGATCGGGGAGTGTGCTGCTCGGCCACGCGATCACTCTAGTTCCCGCAGCCGGAAGCGCTGGAGCTTGCCGGTGGGTGTACGCGGCAGGGCATCCAGGAAGACGATCTCGCGCGGGCACTTGTAGGGCACGAGTTCCCGCTTGACGAAGTCGCGCAGCAGCTCCCCGGTGTCCTCGTCGCGCGGCGCGTCCGGCATCAACACGCAGTAGGCGACGGCCACTTGACCGCGTCGCTCGTCGGGGCGCCCGACCACGGCGGCCTCCGTGACGAGCGGGTGGCGCAGCAGGGCGTCCTCGACCTCGGGGCCCGCGATGTTGAACCCGGCGGAAATGATCATGTCGTCGGCCCGGGCCACGTACCGGAACCAGCCGTCGCCGTCACGCACATACGTGTCACCGGTGATGTTCCAGCCGTCGCGGACGTAGACCCGCTGGCGTTCGTCGGCGAGGTAGCGGCAGCCGACCGGGCCGCGCACGGCGAGCAGCCCGGGCTCGCCGTCGGGCACCGGCTGCCCCTGGGCGTCGACCACACGGGCCTGCCAGCCCGGAACGGGACGCCCGGTGGTGCCGGGCCGGATGTCGTCGTCCGCCGCCGAGATGAAGATGTGCAGCAGTTCCGTGGCGCCGATCCCGTTGATGACGCGCAGCCCGGTGCGCTCCTCCCAGGCCCGCCAGGTCGCCTCCGGGAGGTTCTCACCGGCGGACACACAGCGGCGCAGGGCGCTCAGGTCGTACGCGTCGAGCTCGTCCAGCATCGTGCGGTAGGCGGTCGGCGCGGTGAACAGGACGGACACCCGGTGCTCAGCGAGGGCGGGCAACAGCTGCTTGGGGCCCGCCTGTTCGAGCAGCAGGGACGAAGCGCCGGCCCGCAGGGGAAAGATGACCAGACCGCCGAGCCCGAAGGTGAAGCCGAGCGGGGGGCTGCCCGCGAAGAGGTCGTCGGGCGTGGACTTGAGGACCTGTGCCGCGAAGGTGTCCGCGATGGCGAGGACATCGCGGTGGAAGTGCATACAGCCCTTGGGGCGTCCGGTGGTGCCCGAGGTGAACGCGATCAGCGCGACGTCGTCGGCCGAGGTGTCCACCGCCGCGAACCGCGCGGCGGGCGCGTCCTTGACCCGGTTCAGGAGGTCGCCGGGCCCGTCGCCCCCGTACGCCGTGATCCTCAGGCCCGGTGCCTCGGCCCGCTCCAGGTCGGCCAGGACGCGGGCGTCGCACAAGGCGTGGCTGATCCGCGCGATCGAGCACATGACGCCCAGTTCGTGGGCGCGCTGCTGGGCCAGCACGGTGACGGCGACCGCGCCCGCCTTCATCACCGCGAGCCAGCACGCGGCCAGCCACGGTGTGGTGGGCCCACGCAGCAGCACCCGGTTGCCGGGCACCACGCCGAGCTCCCCGGTCAGGACGTGGGCGATCCGGTCGACCCGGTCGCGCAGTTCCCGGTACGTCCAGACCTCACCCGCGCCGGTGCGGAAGGCGGGGCGGTCGGGGCCGAAGCGCTCGATCGTGGTGTCCAGGAGTTCGGCGCCGCAGTTGAGCCGCTCGGGGTAGTGCGGCCCCGGCGGCCCGAGGACCAGGCGCGGCCACTGGTCGGCGGGCGGCAGGTGGTCGCGGGGAAAGGTGTCGGCGTGCGCTGAGTTCTTCAGCTCCATACGGGATCGCCCCCTTGTCGCCTCTGGAGCGTATCGTTTGGATGACGACAGTCAACAGTTCGCGATAGGGCGGTCCCGGTGGTTGTCGCGGCCGAGTGGGAGAGTCGGAACCCGAGTCGGAAAGGGGTGGCCATGCCCGGATTCGCGCTGGCGCCGGACCAGCTGGAGTGGTGCGGGGAACTGCGGGTGCTCGCGGGGGCGCGGCTGCGCCCCCTTGCGGACAAGGGTGAGCCAGGCCGGGTGAACCGGCCACTCGTCGAGGCGCTCGGCGAGCACGGGCTGCTCGCCCGGCTCTTCGCGTCCGGCGCGCTCGATCTGTGCCTGATGCGCGAGTCGCTGGCGTACGCGTGCACCGAGGCGGAGACCGCGCTCGCCCTCCAGGGTCTCGGCGCGCACCCGGTCGCCGCGTACGGGACGCCGGCGCAGCGCGAGCGCTGGCTGCCCGGGGTGACGGCGGGCCGCGCGGTCGCCGCGTTCGCGCTGAGCGAGCCGGACGCGGGCTCGGACGCGGCGGCGCTGAGCCTCAACGCCGCCCAGGAAGGCGGGAGTTGGCGGCTGACCGGCGAGAAGTGCTGGATCTCCAACGCCCCCGAGGCCGACTTCTACACCGTCTTCGCCCGCACCACGCCGGACGCGGGCGCGCGCGGCGTCACCGCCTTCCTGGTCCCCGCCGACCGTCCCGGCCTGAGCGGCACCCCGCTCGACCTGCTCTCCCCGCACGCCATCGGCAGCCTCGACTTTGACGGCGTCCCGGTGGGCCCGGACGACATCCTGGGGGAGCGGGACCGGGGCTTCACGGTGGCCATGAACACGCTCAACCTCTTCCGGCCCAGCGTCGGGGCGTTCGCCGTCGGCATGGCGCAGGCGGCGCTCGACGCCACCCTCGCCCACACCGCGCACCGCACCGCGTTCGGCGGCCCCCTCAAGGACCTCCAGGCCGTCGCCCACCAGGTCGCCGACATGGCGACCCGCACCGAGGCCGCCCGGCTCCTGGTGTACGCGGCGGCCGAGGCGTACGACCGGGGGGAGGCGGGCATCGCGCGCGGCTCGGCCATGGCGAAGCTCTTCGCCACCGAGGCGGCGCAGTTCGTCGTGGACGCGGCCGTCCAGCTCCACGGTGCCCGCGCGCTGCGACGCGGGCACCTCCTCGAACACCTCTACCGCGAGGTCCGGGCGCCCCGCATCTACGAGGGCGCCAGCGAAGTGCAGCGCACGATCATCGCGAAGGAGCTGTACCGGTGAGCCTGGAGCGGGTGAACCCCGCCGGGCTGTCCCCGGCGACCGGCTTCAGCCACGCCGTCGTCGCCACGGGCTCGCGCCTGGTCTTCCTCGCCGGACAGACCGCGCTGGACGGGGCCGGCAAGGTGGTGGGCGCCACGCTGCCCGAGCAGTTCCGTACCGCGCTGACCAACCTCCTGGCGGCGCTGGCGGAGGCCGGGGGAACGCCGGCCGATCTGGCCCGGGTCACCGTGTACGCCACGGATGTCGGTGACTACCGGGAGCGGGCCCGCGAACTGGGCGCGATCTGGCGGGAGTTGGCGGGCCGCGACTATCCGGCGATGGCGGTGATCGGCGCGGTGCGCCTGTGGGACAGCGAGGCCCTGGTCGAACTGGACGGGTTCGCGGTCCTGGAGTAGGCCCTGGAGTAGGCCCTGGAGGAGGGAGCCGGTTCCGAGGGAGTGCCGGTTCCGAGGGGGTGCCGGTTTCGAGGGGGTGCCGGTCCGTGGCGGGCGCCGCTCACACGGACCCCGGCGCGCCCTCCTCCAGCAGGCCTCCCATCCACTCCTCGATCCCCGCCACCGACCTCGGCAGCGCACCCGACATCAGCCGGGCCCCGCTCGGCGTGATCACGAGGTCGTCCTCGATGCGCACGCCGAGACCGCGCAGTTCGGGCGGCAGGGTCTCGTCGTCCGCCTGGAGGTAGAGGCCGGGCTCGACGGTGAGGACCTGGCCCGCCTCCAGCGCGCCGTCGAGGTAGGTGCCGGCGCGGGCCTTCGCGCAGTCGTGCACGTCCAGGCCGAGCATGTGCCCGCTGCCGCACAGCGTGTAGCGCCGGTGCAGCTCGCCCGAGGCGCTCTTCAGCACGCCCCACTCGGCGAGCCCCTCAGCGATCACGGCCATCGCGGCCCGGTGGAAGTCGCGGAAGGCGGCACCGGGCCGCAGTGCCGCGATGCCCGCGTCCTGCGCCGCCAGGACCAGCTCGTACACCTGGCGCTGGACGGGGGAGAAGCGGCCGGACAGCGGGAGGGTGCGGGTGATGTCGGCCGTGTAGAGGGTGTCGGTCTCCACGCCCGCGTCGAGCAGGAGCAGCTCGCGCGGGTCGAGTCGTCCGTCGTTGCGGATCCAGTGCAGCACACAGGCGTGGGCCCCGGACGCGGCGATCGTCTCGTACCCGGTGCCGTTGCCCTCGGCGCGGGCCCGCGTCCCGAAGACGCCTTCGAGCAGCCGCTCGCCCCGCGCATGGGCAAGGGCGCGCGGCAGGGCGCGTACGACGTCCTCGAAGCCCGCCGTGGTGTGGTCGACGGCGAGCTGGAGCTGCGCCACTTCCCAGGCGTCCTTGATGAGCCGCAACTCGCTGAGCACGGAGCCCAGTTCGGGGTCGTCGGCGGCGTCGCGGCCCGGCGGGAGGGCGGCCGGCTCGTCCAGGGGGACGCAGCGGATGCCCGTGAGGCGTTCGGTCTCGGCGAGTCCGGGGCGCCGGCCCACCCAGAACTCGCCGTAGCGGCGGTCGCGGTAGAACGCCTCGTCGCCTTCGCCGCGCGGCGAGCGCGCCCGTACGTGGAGGACGGCCTCGTGGCCGGAGCCCGAAGGCTCCAGGACCAGGATGTGCCCCGGCTGGTCCTCGCCGGTGAGGCCGGTCAGCCAGGCGTAGGCGCTGTGCGGGCGGAAGCGGTGGTCGCAGTCGTTGGAGCGGACCCGCAACCCGCCTGCGGGCACGATCAGCCGCTCGCCCGGGAAGCACGCGGAAAGGCGCGCCCGACGGGCCTCCATGGCCTCGAACCCGGGCACCCGGGTGCCCTCGGGCCGTGGCGTCGGGGCCCAGCCGCCGCTCATGAAGGCGGCGAGCTCGGGGCCGACGGGAAGATCATGACTGCCGGTGTTGAGTCGTGCGGGGCGCTCGGCCATCGGGTCTCCCGGGGTGGGTGCGGTGAAGGCGGGCGAGTGGGGGTGGGTGAGGGCGCATCGGGGCTAGGGCAGTGCAATTTCACATTACTATGTCACGCTCCGCCAGCCCGCCGGGCGGTCGCTGATCCCCAACGGGGCCCGGCGGGACGGTCATTGACGTCGCGGGCGCCCTGGTCGCAACCCTTGTGGGGCGGCACGACACCTCAGTAAAATGTCACACACCACACTAGGGAGTCCTGCCATGACGTCCACCGCACCCCCGCGCATCCGCCCCTGGCACGGAATGCTCGTCGCCACCGCGCTGCCCCTGCGCTCCGATCTCTCCGTCGACTTCAACTCCTATGCCCAGCACGTGCGTTGGCTGATCGACAGCGGCTGTGACGGCGTCGTGCCGAACGGCTCGCTCGGCGAATACCAGACCCTGTCCGACGAGGAGCGGGCCCGCGTCGTGCACACCGCCGTCGAGGCGGCGGGCGACGGCGACCGCGTGATGGCGGGCGTCGCGGCCTACGGCAGCGCGGAGTCCCGCCGCTGGGCGGAGCAGGCGGCCGGCGCGGGCGCGGGCTCGGTGCTGCTGCTCCCGCCGAACGCCTACCGCGCCGACGAGCGCTCGGTGCGCGCCCACTACGCCGAGGTCGCCAAGGCGGGGCTGCCCGTCGTCGCCTACAACAACCCGTACGACACCAAGGTCGACCTGACCCCCGTGCTGCTCGCCCAGCTCTACGCCGACGGCAGCATCGTCGCCGTCAAGGAGTTCAGCGGCGATGTCCGGCGGGCCTACGAGATCGCCGAACTCGCCCCGGAACTGGACCTGTTGGCGGGCGCCGACGATGTCCTCCTGGAGCTGGCCCTGGCCGGTGCGGCCGGCTGGATCGCCGGTTACCCCAACGCGCTGCCCGTCGCCTGTGCCCAGCTCTACCACGCGGCCGTCGCCGGTGACCTCGCCACCGCCCGGCCCCTCTACCGGGCGCTGCACCCACTGCTGCGCTGGGACTCCAAGACCGAGTTCGTCCAGGCCATCAAGCTCTCCATGGACCTGGCGGGCCGCCCCGGCGGGCCCGTGCGTCCGCCCCGCCAGCCGCTCACCGCGGACCAGGACGCCGTGGTGCGCGCCGCCACCGAGAAGGCGCTCGCCGAAGGCCACAAGTAGCCTGCCAGGGAGGAAGGTCCATGCGGACCCGACACGTCTACCACGCGGTCGACTCGCACACCGAGGGCATGCCGACCCGCGTCATCACCGGCGGTCTCGGCGTCGTTCCCGGCGCCACCATGGCCGAGCGGCGGCGGTACTTCATGGAACACCTCGACCACGTCCGTACCCTCCTGATGTACGAGCCGCGCGGCCACGCCTCGATGAGCGGCGCGATCCTCCAGCCGCCGACCCGCCCCGACGCGGACTACGGCGTCCTGTACATCGAGGTCTCCGGTGTGCTCCCGATGTGCGGGCACGGCACGATCGGCGTGGCCACGGTGCTGGTGGAGACCGGCATGGTCGAGGTCACCGAGCCCGTCACCACCGTGCGTCTGGACACCCCGGCGGGCCTGGTGAGCGTGGACGTACGGGTCGAGGACGGCGAGGCCCGCGCGGTCACCCTGACCAACGTCCCGGCGTTCTGCCCGGCGCTCGACCGCAAGGTGACCGTGCCCCGATTCGGCACGGTCACCTACGACTTGGCCTACGGCGGCAACTTCTACGCCTTCGTCGAACTCGACGCGCTCGGGCTGCCCCTCGCGCGCGAGCGCAAGGACGAACTGCTCGCCGCCGGGCTCGCGATCATGGACGCCATCAACGCGGCCGAGCCGCCCGTGCACCCCGAGAACCCGGAGATCGCCGGGGTGAAGCACGTCTACCTCGCGGCCCCGGGCTCGGACGCGACGCGTTCGCGGCACGCCATGGCCATCCACCCCGGGTGGTTCGACCGCTCGCCGTGCGGCACCGGCACCTCCGCGCGCATGGCCCAGCTGCACGCGCGCGGTGAGCTGCCCCTGCACCGGGACTTCACCAACGAGTCGTTCATCGGGACGGAGTTCACCGGCCGCCTCGTCGCCGAAACGTCGGTCGGCCGGCTCCCCGCGGTGATACCCACGGTCACCGGCCGGGCCTGGATCACGGGCACGGCCCAGTACTTCCTGGACCCGTCCGACCCGTTCCCGGCCGGTTTCCTGCTGTGACCGGGGAGAGAACCGCGGGCGGGGTCAGGGGCGTTCGGTGAGGTAGCCGCCCATCGAGGTGAAGTACTCGGCCGCGGGAAGCTCCCGGCCGTCCTCGGTCCGTACCCGGGTGACGGCCAGGCCGTGGTTGCGGCCGGTGCGGGCGTCGGCCCCGGCGACGATCACCACGCCGTCGCCCTCGCGGTAGAAGATCCGGCCCGGGGTGCCGCCGTACCGGCCCTCGGACACGACGGCGGCGAGCACCTCCAGGCGCTTGCCCCGGTGGAAGGTGAAGGCCGCCGGGTACGGGGCGGACTGGGCGCGTACCAGGCGCTCCAAGTCCTCGGCGGGCCAGGACCAGTTGATCCGGATGTCCTCCTCGGCCCGCTTGTGGAAGAAGGTGGCCTGCGACCGGTCCTGCTGCGTGAACCCGGTCCGGCCGGAGGCGATCAGGTCGAGGGCGCCGATGGTGACCGGGGCGATGAGGTCGACCGTCTTGTGGAACAGGTCGGTCGCGGTGTCCCTCGGGCCGACGGCGACCGACTCCTGCCGCACGATGTCCCCGGCGTCGAGCACCTCGTCCATCAGGTGGGCCGTCACCCCGACTTCGGACTCGCCGTTGATGAGCGCCCAGATCAGCGGCGAGAAGCCGGCGTACTTGGGCAGCAGCGAGTCGTGCACGTTGAGAGTGCCGTGCGGGGGCAGGGTGTAGATGCGCGGCGGTATCCAGGTGCGCCAGTTGTTGGCGACGATGATGTCCGGGTCCGCCTCCTTGAGCAGCTGGAAGAGCTCCTCGTCGTCGGGGCGGTTGCGGATGACGACCGGAACGCCGTGTTCTTCGGCGAGTTCGGCGACCGAGTCGCTCCAGATCTTCTCGTAGGCGTGCTCGCTCTTGGGGTGGGTCACGACCATCACGACGTCGTGCTCGGAGTCCAGGAGCGCCTTCAGGGTGCGATGGCCCCAGGTCTGATAGCCGAACATGACGACCCGCATCGGGGTTCCTCCTCAGAAGAGCGAAACAATCAGGGCCAAGTAAAGCAAGGCTTACCTAACATCGCAACGAGGCCGATTCCGGGGCCGATTGACCCGGAGGTGGGCTCTGTGTCGCTTTTGTCCGGTCGACAGCCTTGCCAGGATCAGGTTAGCCTCACCTAAGTTCCACTCGGCTGCCGGTCACCGGTGCGCCTGGACTCCCCCTTTCCCCACCTCCGACACGACGCCCCACCGGCGACTGTCCCGCACGAACGGGAGTGACATGTCACAGGCTCTTCCTGGCGACGCACCAGTGATCCACGATCTGATCGGCATCGGCTTCGGCCCGTCGAACGTGGCCATGGCGATCGCGCTGAGCGAGCACAACGCGCGCGTCGGGAGGCAGGAGGCGGTCACCGCTCACTTCTTCGAGCAGCAGCCGGGCTTCGGATGGCACCGGGGGATGCTCATCGACGACGCGACGATGCAAGTGTCCTTCATGAAGGACCTGGTGACGCTGCGGAACCCGACCAGTGAGTACAGCTTCCTCTGCTACTTGCAGAGCAGGGGACGCCTGATCGACTTCGTCAACCACAAGAACCTGTTCCCGCTCCGGGTCGAGTTCCACGACTACTTCGAGTGGGCCGCGGCGAAGGTCGACGACCTGGTCTCCTACGGCCACCAGGTCGTCTCCGTCGAACCCGTCCTGCGCGACGGCGTGGTGGAGTACGTCGACGTGACGGCCCGGTCCGGCGACGAGGTCGTCACGCACCGCGCCCGCAACCTCATCGTCGGCACCGGACTGCGCCCGGTCATGCCCGAGGGCATCGAGCGGACCGACCGCGTCTGGCACAACTCGGACCTCCTGAAGAAGATCGACGCCCTGGAGGGCACCGACCCCCGGCGCTTCGTCGTCGTCGGCGCCGGCCAGAGCGCCGCCGAGAACGTGGCCTATCTGCACCGCCGCTTCCCCGAGGCCGAGATCTGCGCGGTCTTCTCGCGCTACGGCTACAGCCCGGCGGACGACAGCAGCTTCGCCAACCGCATCTTCGACCCGCAGGCGGTGGACGAGTACTTCACGGCGCCGGAGGACGTCAAGCGCCGGCTGATGGGCTACCACGGGAACACCAACTACTCCGTGGTGGACATCGACCTCATCGACGACCTGTACCGGCAGGCGTACCAGGAGAAGGTCCTCGGGGCCGAGCGGCTGCGCTTCCTGAACATCTCGCGCCTCACCGGCGTGGAGGAGACCCCCGACGGGGTCCGTGCCACCGTCACGTCCCTGGTCACCGGCGAGCAGAGCGTGGTGGACGCCGACGTCGTCGTCTGCGCCACCGGGTACCTCCAGGCCGACGGCCTGGGCCTGCTCGGCGGGGTGGCCGATCGGTGCCACCGCGACGAGCAGGGGCGCGTCCGCGTCGAGCGCGACTACCGGGTGGCGACCGACCCCGGACTGCGCTGCGGCATCTACCTCCAGGGCGGCACCGAGCACACCCACGGCATCACCTCGTCCCTGCTGTCCAACACCGCGATACGTGTCGGCGAGATCCTGGACTCGATCCTCGACCGCGGCCTCACGGAAGCGGCCGGCGGGGCGCGGCCCGTCGCGGGAGCGGCCGGCGGTGTGCCCCAGCCGGCCCGCTGACCGGACCTCCCGACCGTTGCCGTGCCCGCGGTGTGCTCCGTACCGCCGGGCACGGCACCGGTGTGTACGCACCCCGCATGAGAAAGGAACGCCCGTGCCCCCACGTACGCGCCGCCGGGCCGCCGGCCCGGCCACCGGCAGGGACGAGGTGCCCGACCGGCCCGGTGTCCCGGCCGGTGCGGCCGCAACTCCCGTGAGCTCCGCGTCGGTCGGACGGCGGTCGCCGGCCGGGATCGCCGGGGCCCGGCGCCGGCGGATCGTGGGCCTGGCCGTCGTCGTCGCGGTCCTCGTGGTCGCCGCGGTGGTCTCCATCGCCGTGGGCGCGCGCGCGTTGAGCCCGGCCGAGGTGTGGCACGGGCTGTTCTCGGGAGCGGACGCCGACCAGAGGACCACCGACATCCGGCTCATCGTGCAGACCGTGCGGGTACCCCGCACGGTGCTCGCCGTCGTGGCGGGCATCGCACTGGGCGTCGGCGGTGCGCTGATCCAGGGGTTCACCCGCAACCCCATCGCCGACACCGGCCTGTTGGGGGTCAACACCGGCGCCTCGTTCGCCGTCGTGACGGCGATCTCCCTGCTCGGGCTCACCGACCCGTTCCAGTACCTCTGGTTCGCCTTCCTGGGGGCCGCACTCGCCGGCGTCGTCGTGTTCGGGCTCTCCAGCATCGGCCGGGGCGCCGGCAATCCGCTCACCCTCGCCCTGGCCGGGCAGGGGGTCACCGTGTTCCTGGCGGCGATGACGACCGCGGTCGCCCTGTCGGACAAGGCGGCCCTGAACGCCCTGCGGTTCTGGAACGCCGGCTCGGTGGCCGGTGTCCCGTTCCGCGTCATCTGGCCGGTGACCGCGTTCGTCGTCGTCGGTCTCGTGCTGGCCCTGGCCGTGCTGCCCTCCGTGAACCTGCTCAACCTGGGCGACGACGTGGCGCGCGGCCTCGGCGTGAACATCGCGCTCATCCGGACCGTCGGGATCCTCGCCGTCACCCTGCTCGCGGGCGCGGCCACCGCGGCGTGCGGACCCATCGCCTTCCTCGGGCTCATGGTGGCGCACGTGGCCCGGTACCTGGCGGGGCCCGACTACCGCTGGCTGGTGCCGTACGCGGGTCTGCTCGGCGCGGTCGTCCTGCTGGTCTGCGACATCGTGGGACGCGTGGTGGTGCGCCCGGGCGAGCTGGACGCCGGTGTCCTCGTCGCCCTCCTGGGCGCCCCCTTCTTCGCGGCCCTGGTCCTGCGAGGAAAGTTCAAGAGCGCATGAACACACGACAGCGCAGGAACACACGACAGCGCGTGCAGCACACAACCGTGGTGCGGCCGGCGGTGACGCCGGGGGTGCGGCTCGGCCGGGTGTCGTTCGTCTGGCGGCCCCGGGTCGCGCTGGTCACGCTGCTCCTGACGGCGGCGGCGTTCCTGGTCTTCTGCGTCTCCATCGCTGTGGGGGACTTCCCCATCGGGCTGCCCAAGGTCGTCGCCTCGCTCTTCGGCGGGGGCGAGCAGGTCGACCGGTTCGTGATCATGGACCTGCGGATGCCGAGGGCCCTGGCCGGGCTCGTCGTGGGGATCGCGCTCGGCGTGTCCGGAGCACTCACCCAGTCCATCGCCCGCAACCCGCTGGCCAGTCCGGACATCCTGGGCATCACCGGCGGCGCGAGCGCGGTCGCGGTGTTCCTGGTGACGGTGTCGGGCGGGGCCGCGACCGCGGTGACCGGATCCCTCGGGCTGTCCGGGGCGGCACTCGCGGGCGGTCTGCTCACCGGACTTCTGGTGTACTTCCTGGCGTGGCGGCGCGGAGTCGACGGCTTCCGGCTCATCCTCATCGGCATCTCGGTGAGCGCCGTGGCGCAGGCGGTCACGACCTGGCTCCTGGTCACCGCCGACATCAAGGACGTGGCGCGGGCCCAGGCGTGGCTGGTCGGCTCGCTGGACAACCGGTCCTGGGACGAGGTGGGGGTGGCCCTGTGGGGGACCCTCGCCGTGCTGGCCGTCGTGGCGTGCGTCGCCTTCCAGTTCAAGCCCCTGCACTTCGGCGACGACGTGGCCGCGGGTCTCGGCGTCCGGTACTCCCTGGTGCGGGCCGTCCTGCTGCTGTGCGCGGTGCTGCTCGCCGGGTTCGCGGTGAGCGCGGCGGGTCCGGTGCCGTTCGTGGCGATGGTGGCCCCCCAGGTGGCGATGCGTCTGACGAGGCATCCGACACCGCCGGTGGTGGCCTCGGGAACGGTCGGGGCGCTGTTGCTGATCGGCTCGGACCTCGTCGCGCGCACCGCCCTGCCGATCACCCTGCCGGTCGGCGTGGTCACCGCCGCGATCGGCGGCCCCTTCCTCGTCCACCTCCTGGTGCGGGCGAACCGCCGTTAGATGGTAGAAAGGTTAGGCAAGCCTAATTAGAGGGGGAGCCATGGCCGTTGAGTACATCACCGCGATCGAGCCCGGGGTTGCCGCCGTTCCGCGTCTCGCGGCCAGGGGCGTCACGGTCGGGTACGGCGACCGGACCGTCATCGACGACCTCGACGTGACGATCCCGCCGGGCGTGGTGACCACGATCATCGGGCCCAACGGGTGTGGAAAGTCAACCCTGTTGAGGACGCTGACGCGGCTGCTCAAGCCCACGTCGGGGTCGGTCGTCCTGGACGGTGAGGACATCGCCCGGCTCCGGACCCGGGACGTGGCCAAGAAGCTCGGGCTGCTGCCGCAGTCGCCGGTCGCGCCGGAGGGCCTGACCGTGGCCGACCTGGTCGCCAGGGGCCGCCACCCGCACCAGAGTTGGCTGCGCCAGTGGTCCTCCGACGACGTCTCCGTCGTCGAGCGCGCGCTGGCCCTGACCGGCGTCTCCGACCTGGCCGACCGCCCGGTCGACTCGCTCTCCGGGGGCCAGCGCCAGCGCGCCTGGATCTCGATGACGCTGGCTCAGGGCACCGACCTGCTGCTTCTTGACGAGCCCACCACCTATCTGGACCTGGCGCACGCCATCGACGTACTCGACCTGGTGGACGACCTGCACGAGTCGGGCTGCACGGTCGTCATGGTCCTGCACGATCTGAACCTGGCCACGCGCTACAGCGACAACCTCATCGTGATGAAGGCGGGTTCGGTCCTCGCGCAGGGCCACCCGCGGGACGTGGTGACCCCCGAGCTGCTCCACGAGGCGTTCGGCCTGCGGGCCCGGGTGGTCGCCGATCCGGTGGGCGACCGGCCGCTGATCGTGCCGATCGGCCGCACCCATGTGCCGGGTCTGGGCGACTGACTCCCCTCCCTTCTGGAACTTAGGCTAGGCTTGCCTTACTTAGGCAGGTCAAGGTCTCCCTGCCCCGCTGTGGGGCCGCGGTGGACCGTACGAAAGCAAGGGATTCCGGATGCTCCTCGACCGAACGACCCGTATGAAGTCCTGGCGGCGGCTGGCGGCGACCGTGTCCGTCGCGGCTCTCGGCGTGGGGGTGCTGGCGGGCTGCGGTTCCGACGCGAAGGACGGGAGCGCGGGCGACGGCACCAACGCCCCCGCCGCCTCGGGTGCGTTCCCGGTCACCGTGGAGCACGCGTTCGGATCCACCAAGGTCGACAAGGCGCCCAAGCGGGTCGTGACCGTCGGCTACACCGACGACCAGGACGTCCTCGCGCTCGGCGTCAAGCCCGTCGGCATGGTCGACCAGTACCCGAACCCGGCCGGCCAGAGCCCCGACATCAACACGCAGTGGCCCTGGGTGAAGGACAAGTGGGGCAGCGCCAAGCCCGACGTCATCATGAACAACGGCGACGCGGGCCCCAACTTCGAGAAGATCGCGGCCCTGCGGCCCGACCTGATCGTCGCGGTCTACTCCGAGATCGACAAGACCGCCTACGACAAGCTCTCCAAGATCGCCCCGACGGTCGCCCGCACGAAGACCGAGAAGGAGCCGTTCAGCGCTCCGTGGCAGGACAACGCCCTCCACATCGCGAAGGCGCTCGGCAAGGCCGACGAGGGCAAGCAGCTGGTCCAGGGCATCCAGGACAAGCTCGCCGGGGTCAAGAAGGCGCACCCCGAGTTCGCCGGCCAGACCGCCGTCGCGCTGTCCTGGTACAAGAACGCGGTCACGCCGTTCACCACCAAGGACGTACGCGGCCAGCTCCTGAGCGGTATGGGCTTCAAGGGCCAGACCGGGATCGACAAGATCGCCGGGTCCGACTTCTCCACGCAGCTCTCGCCGGAGCGCATGGACCTGGTCGACGTCGACCGCGTCTTCGCCATCAACGACAAGGCCGACACCGAAGCCCTCAAGAAGGACAAGCTCTTCTCCAACCTGAAGGTCGCCAAGGCCAACAAGGTCTCCTACCTGCTCGACAGCGAGGGCCCGGCGGCCGGCGCGGCGATGTCGCAGGCCACCCTGCTTTCCCTGCCGTACGCGATCGACCAGCTCGTCAAGTCGGTCGGCCAGGCGTGAGTGCCACCGACACACGCCCCGCCCCAGCCACCTTGCGCACCACGGGCGGCCGGGAGGCGGCCCGGTGGGTCGTGGCGAAGTGCCGCGACAAGCCCTGGCTGACGGCCGCCACCGTGTTCAGTACGGTGGCGGGGGCGGCGCTCCAGATGCTCCCGGTGCTCCTGCTCGGCCGGGTGGTCGACGGAGTGGTCGGGGGGCAGCCGCGCTCGGCCCTGGTCACGACAGGGGTGGTGATGGTGGCCGCCGCGCTCCTCGGCGCGGCGGCCACCGCCGTGTCCACCTGCCTGATCGGACGGCTCGGCGCCGATCTGCTCGCCCAGCTGCGCGAAGGCGCCGTCCGGGCGGTCCTCGGGATGCCCATCGCCCGGGTCGAACAGGTGGGCCGCGGCGATGTCCTGTCCCGGGTCGGCGACGATGTCGCGGTCCTGTCCAAGGGCATCCGTTCGGCCATCCCCACGGTGTTCTCGGCGGGCATCCTGGTGGCCGTCGCCACCCTCGGCATGTTCGGGCTCGACTGGCGCCTCGGCCTCGCGGGGGCGTGCGCCCTGCCCGCCTACGCGCTGGCCCTGCGCTGGTACCTGCCGCGCTCCGCCCCGCTCTACCGCAGACAGCGGCTCGCCCAGGCCGATCGCGCCCAGGCGCTGATCAGCGGTCTGAACGGCATCGACACGGTGCGGGCGTACCGCCTGGAGGGCGCGTTCCGCGAGAAGGTGGCCGTCGACTCGAAGCGGGTACGCGACTACGGGATCGAGGTGTTCCGCTTCTTCGGCCGGTTCGTCGGCCGGGAGAACCGGGCCGAGTTCATCGGCCTGGTGCTGATCCTCGTGGTGGGCTTCGTCCTCCTGGAGACCGGTTCCGCGAGCCTCGGTGACGTATCGGCGGCCCCGCTGGTGTTCCACCGCCTGTTCACTCCGCTCGGCGCGATCATGTTCACCTTCGACGAGGCGCAGAAGTCGGGCGCGAGCCTGACCCGGCTCGTCGGGGTGCTGACCGAGCCGGCGGCGGAGCGACTCGTGGGGGAGACCGACTCCGTTCCACGGCACGGCACTTCGTACGCGGTGACGGTGGAGGGTCTGACGTTCTCCTACCCCGGCACCGATGAACCGGTCCTGCGGGACGTCGGGTTGACGATCCCGGCCGGGGGCTCCCTGGCCCTGGTGGGGGCGACGGGCGCGGGCAAGACGACGCTGGCCGCGCTCATCGCCGGCATCGAGACCCCGCAGTCCGGCTCGGTGCGCATCGGGTCGGCCGATCTCGCCGGGCTGGACGAGGTCGGGGCGCGGGCGCTGGTGAGCGTCCTGACCCAGGAGACCCATGTCTTCTCCGGTCCGCTCGCCGACGACCTGAGGCTCGCCGCTCCGGCCGCGACCGACGCCGAACTCACCGAAGCGCTGCGCACGGTGGGCGCCGACGGATGGGTCGAGGCGCTCCCCGACGGCCTCTACACGACGGTCGGCGAGGGCGGTGAGCGTCTCGACGGCATGAAGGTCGCCCATGTGGCCCTCGCCCGGCTCGTGCTGGGCCGGGCGCCGGTGGTGGTGCTCGACGAGTCGACGGCGGAGGCGGGCAGCGAGGGCGCCGCCGAGCTGGAGCGTGCGGTTCAGGCCGCCTGCGCCGGCCGCACCACGCTGTTCGTGGCCCACCGTCTGACCCAGGCGATGGCCGCCGACCGGATCGCCGTCCTGGACGCGGGACAGGTCGTGGAGCAGGGCACGCACGACGAGTTGGTGGCCCTGGGCGGCCGTTACGCGCGGCTCTGGAGGGCCTGGAGAGAGGGTAGTTAGGTAACCCTAATTTAGGTTAGGGTTACCTTCGTGCCTTGGAAGGGTGTTGAGTCTTCGATGATGGAACCGAGCGCTCGTCTCGTGCTGTTCTCTCCCGCGCGGCTGGCCGATGCCCGCCGGCGCCTGGGTGGCCACTCCGACCGGACCGTCGCCGAGGCGGCCGCCATCGGCCTCGCCCACTGGGCGTCGGGCCGGAGCCCGGAGGGCATCGATCTGACTCCCGGCACCCTGTTCGCGGACGTCCTCGGCTGGGTCGCCAACGGCGGTACCGCACACGGTGGTTGGCGGGTCGGCGAAGCCGCCGCGGACGGCATTCGCATCGCCGTGCCGGAGGGTGTCGAGGTGTCCGACGCCCAGCGCGCGCTCGACGATCTGGCCGACTTCCCGGACCGGCCCCTGGACACCATCGGCCCCTCCGGTGCGCCGGAGCGGCTGGCGACACTGGCCGCGTGGAACGACACCGGGGCCGACCGGGTCCGCCCGACCATCGTGGAGATGTTCCGCGAACAGGCGCGACTCAGGCCGGACGCGGTCGCCATCGTGGACGAACACCGCTCGCTGACCTACCGCGAGGCGGCCGAGAAGTCGGCCCAACTGGCCCATCACCTCAGGGGACTTGGGCTCTCGGCCGAGCAGGTCGTCGGCATCTCGCTCGGCCGCTCGGCCGAGATGGTGATCGGCCTGCTCGGTGTGCTCCAGTCCGGCTGCGCGTTCGTGCCGCTCGATCCCCAGTGGCCGGCCGCGCGCCGCGCCGTCGTCATCGACGACGCCCGGGTCGCGGTCCAGCTCAACGGCTCCGGCGAGCACGACCCGGCCGAACCGGCCGCCGTCGCCGTCGACCTCGACCACTGGCAGTACGGCGCCCACCCCGCCGACGCCCCCCAAGTCGACCTCCGGGGCGACGCGTTGGCCTATGTGATCTTCACGTCCGGCTCGACCGGCCGGCCCAAGGGCGCGATGATCCGGCACGAGGCGATCAGCGAGCGCCTGCTGTGGCAGGTCGACGAGATCCTGCGCTTCGGCCACGACGACGCCTCCCTCTTCAAGGCGCCGCTGTCCTTCGACATATCCATCAACGAGATCTTCCTGCCGCTGGTGTGCGGGGCCCGCCTGGTGGTCCTGCGCCCCGGCGGCGAGCGCGACCCGCACCACATGCTGAGCGTGATCGCCGAACAGCGCGTCACCTTCACCTATCTCGTGTCGTCCATGCTCGACGTCCTCCTGGAGATCGCGGGCGACTCCGGCCGCCTGGACAGCCTGCGGCACGTGTGGTGCGGCGGCGAGGTGCTCACCCCCGAGCTGTACGAGCGGTTCCGCACCCGGCTCGGCATCCCCATGTACCACGGCTACGGCCCGGCCGAGACGACCATCGGTGTCTCCCACGTCATCTACCGGGGCGAGGCGGAACGTCTGTCCACCTCGATCGGCCGGGCCAACCCCAACACCCAGCTCTACGTCCTGGACGACGAGCTGCGCCCGGTCCCCACCGGCGTCGGCGGCGAACTCTACGTGGGCGGCTTCCTGTTGGGGCGCGGCTATGCGGGCGCCCCGGGCCTGACCGCCTCGCGGTTCGTGGCCAACCCGTTCGCGGACGACGGTTCGCGGCTCTACCGCACCGGCGACCTGGCCCGCTACGCCCCCGACGGCTCGCTCGACTTCCTGGGCCGGGCCGACAACCAGGTCAAGATCCGCGGCATGCGGCTCGAACTCGAAGACGTCGAGGCCGGTCTGGCCGAGCACCCCGAGGTGCGGCACACCTGTGTCGTCGCCAAGAAGAACAGCGCGGGCGGCACCTACCTCGTCGGGTACGTGATCCCGGCCGCCGGCCACGAAGGCCTGCGGGCGGACGAGGTCAAGGACTGGGCCACCGGCCACCTGGTGGAGTACATGGTGCCCGCGCATGTCGTCGTGATGCGGGAGTTCCCGCTCACCGCCAACGGCAAGCTGGACCGGCGCGCGCTGCCCGAGCCCGAGATCGCGACGGGCTCCTTCGTACGGCCCGCCACCGACGACGAGCGGGCCGTGTGCCAGGCCGTCGCCTCCGTCCTGCGCCTCGACGAAGTCGGTGTCGACCAGGACTTCTTCCAGCTCGGCGGGGACAGCATCCTCGCGATTTCCCTCCTGAGCGCGCTGCGCGAGGCGGGCCTCTACGTCAGCGCGGGCCAGATCTTCGCCAACAGTGTGCTCGGCGCGCTGGCGGCGGTCGCGAGCCGCGAGGACACGATCGGGGTGGACCACGGCGACATCGCCACCGGCGCCGTCACCGGCTCGCCCATCGTCCAGTGGCTCGGCGAGAACACCGACGCGATCGACGGCTTCGTCCAGTCGGTCGTCCTGAACACCCCGGCCGACCTCACCGCCGACACCCTCGACGCCGTGCTCACCGCCGTCGTGGGCCGCCACGACATGCTGCGCGCCCGGCTGGTGCGCGGGGACCGCTGGAGCTTCGACATCCCCGAGGCCGGCCCGGGCACGGCCGACTGGCAGCAGTCCGACCTGCCGCTCGACGCCTGCGTGGCCCTCGCCACCGAGGGGCTCGACCCGGACAGCGGCGTGATGCTGCGGGCCGTCTGGCGCCGCGAGGCCCGCCAACTCGTCGTCGTCGTCCACCACGTGGTGATCGACGGAGTGTCCTGGCGCGTCCTGATGGACGACCTGGCCACCGCCTGGCGCCAGGCGTCCGCGGGCGAAGCGGTCGAACTGCCGCCCGTGGGAACGTCGTTCCGGCGCTGGACCCAGCTCCTGGAGAGCACGGACTTCGCCGCGGACCGTGCCCACTACGAGCGCCCCCTGCCGGGGCCGGACGCGCCGCTGGGCAGGCGCGCGCTGTCCGGGGCCGACACCGTCGCGCGGGAACGGCAGCGGACCTTCACGGTCGGCCCCGAGCTCACGGCCGCGCTGCTCGGTGAGGTCCCGGCGAGGTTCCACGCGGGCGTCAACGACGTCCTGCTGACCGCGCTCGCCGTCACCCTCGCCCGTCTGCGCCGCGACCGGGGCCAGGACCAGACCTTCGCGCACATCGAACTGGAGGGCCACGGACGCGAAGCCCGTCACGTGGCGGGCGCCGCCGGTGTGGAGCCGGACCTCTCACGTACCGTCGGCTGGTTCACCACCCTGTTCCCGGTGACCGTGGACCCCGGCACGGCGGACGACTTCACCGACCCCCACTACCTCGCCGGAGCCCTCAAGGCCGTCAAGGAGGACCTCGCCCGCGTACCGAGCAACGGCGTCTCCTACGGCGCCCTGCGCCACCTCGCCGGCGCGTCCTTCACCGCCCCCGCACCCCAGGTCCTCTTCAACTACCTGGGCCGCTTCGAGGCGGGCGCCGCCGGGGACTGGCAACTGGCTTCCACCACAGGCCAGTTGGGGGAGAAGCGCGACCCGCGGATGCGGCTGCCGCGCGCCCTGGAGTTCAACGCGATCGCCGAACCCGCGGCCAGTGGCGCCTACGAACTCGTCACCACCGTCTCCTGGCCCGACGGGATGTTCACCGACGAGGACGTGGAGACGCTCGGCGCGTACTTCCGCGGCGCCCTCGCCGGACTCGCCGCGCTCGACCAGGGCGGCCACTCACCCAGCGACTTCCCCCTGGTGCGCCTGACCCAGGCCGACGTCGACGCCCTGGACGGCCCCGGGCTGCGCGACATCCTGCCGCTGACCCCGCTCCAGGAGGGCCTGTACTTCCACTCGGTCTTCGACGACGATTCCGCGGGCAGCTACGTCGAGCAGCAACTCCTCACGCTGGAGGGCGAGGTGGACGCCGACCGGCTCAAGGCGGCGGCGACCCGGCTCTTCACCCTGTACCCGAACCTGGCCGCGCGGTTCACCGCGCAGGACGACGGCCGGGTCGTCTCCGTCCTGGAGGGCGGCGTCGAGGCACCCTTCACCACCGTCGAGCGCCCCGGCATCACCGACGCGGAGATCCACGAGCACGCCGAGCGCGACCGCCGGGCCGGCTTCGACCTGGCCACCGGCCCGCTGATGCGGTTCACGCTGTTCCGTGACCCGGAATCGGGCCGCGCCGTCCTGGTGCAGACCGTGCACCACCTCATCGCCGACGGCTGGTCGGTGCCGCCAATGCTGCGCGCCCTGCTCGCCGAGTACCACGCGCCGGGGACCGTGTACCCGGTCGGCGGCTTCGCGGACTACGTCGGCTGGCTCGCCGGGCGTGACGCCGACGAAAGCGACCGGGTGTGGGCCGCCGAGCTGGCGAAACTCGCCGGCCCCTCCCTCGTCGCCCGGGATCACACCCCCTCCGGTCACTTCGCCGACACCCTCGTGGAGCCGGCGGACGACCTGGACGCGGCGGCCCGGGCGGCCGGTGCGACGCTGAGCGTGGCCGTGCACAGCGCCTGGGCGCTGACCCTGGGCGACCTCCTGAAGTCCGCGGACGTGGTGTTCGGCTCCACCGTCTCCGGCCGCGACGCGGACGTGCCCGGCATCGGTGACATGGTGGGCCTGTTCATCAACACCGTTCCCCTGCGCGCCCGTTGGGGCGCCGGGACCACCGCGCGCGAGCTGCTCGCCTCGGTGCGCGAACACCAGGGCGCGGTCCTGCCGCACCAGCACGTCTCGCTCGCCCGGATCGGCCGCCAGGCAGGCGTCGGCCCCCTCTTCGACACCCTCGTGGTGTTCGACGTGGCGACCGACGTCACCGCCCTGCGCAGCCCCGGCGACACCCTCGCCGTCACCGGACTCGTCAACGAGGGGGCTCCGCACTACCCGCTGACGCTGGTCGTGGAGCGCCGCCTCGACGGGCGGCCCCGCTTCAACCTGATCTACGACGCCGAACTGCTGCGGGAGAGCAGCGCACAGGGCATCCTGCGCCGCTTCTCGGACACCCTCACCGCCCTCCTCGGCCGGCCCGACGCCCCGGTCGCCGCCCTGGTGCCCGGGGCGGCCAAGACCCCGGCGCCGGTCACCCCCGTCACCCTCGGCGCCCTGTTCGACGCGGCGGCGCGCCGCGACCCGGCCGCCACCGCCGTCACCCAGTGCGCCCTCGACGGCGCCACCCGGTCCCTGACCTACGGTGAACTGGCCGCGGCCAAGGACGAGTTGGCCGCCACCTTGCGCGCGGCCGGAGTCCGGCCGGGCCGGCGGGTCGCCGTCGCGGTCCCGCGCACCATCGAGCAGGTCGTCGCCCTGGTCGCGATCGTCAGCGCGGGCGGCGCGTACGTACCGCTCGACACGGCGTACCCGGACGAGCGCCTCGCCTACGTCCTCGCGGACGCCGCGCCCCAGGCCGTCCTCGTCGACCCGGCGCAGCGGGAGCGCTTCACCGCGCTCCTGGACAGGGCCGGCGTCCCGGCCCGGGTCCTCGTGCAGGGCGACGAACGGGCGCAGGACACCGAGGGGACGGAGACCCCGGCACCCCCCGTCACCTGGCACGACCCCGCGTACGTGATCTACACCTCCGGCTCGACCGGCCGCCCCAAGGGCGTCGTCGTCCCGCACTCCAGTGTGGTGACCCTGCTCGCCAACACCCGGCCGGACATGGACTTCGGCCCGGCCGACGTGTGGGTGCAGTTCCACTCGTACTCCTTCGACTTCGCGGTCTGGGAGCTGTGGGGCGCCCTGGTCCACGGAGGTGAACTCCTCGTCCCCGACTACGGGTTGACGCGATCCCCGGTGGACTTCCGACGGCTCGTCCACGAGCGCGGAGTGACCGTCCTCAACCAGACCCCCTCCGCCTTCTACCAGTTCATCGAGGCCGACCGGCTCGCGGCCGAACCCCTCACCGCCCTGCGCCGCGTCGTCTTCGGCGGCGAGGCCCTCGACCTCGGGCGGCTGCACGGCTGGGTCGAGCGCTACGGCAGCGGCTCGCCCGAGCTGGTCAACATGTACGGGATCACCGAGACCACCGTGCACGTGACCCACCGGGTGCTGACCGACGCGGACTTCGGGCCCGGCGACGACGTCAGCCCCATCGGCGGCGCCCTGCCTGGCCTGGTCACCCATCTGCTCGACGACCGGCTCGCTCCGGTGCCGCCGGGCCACGAGGGTGCCATCTACGTGGCCGGGGACCAGGTGTCGCTCGGCTACCTGGGCCGCCCCGGCCTGACCGCCGGCCGGTTCGTCGCGAACCCGTTCACGAACGACGGAACGCGGATGTACCACACGGGCGACCTCGCCCGCCGCACCCTGGACGGGGAGCTGGAGTTCACCGGCCGCGCCGACGACCAGGTCCAGCTCAAGGGTTTCCGCATCGAGCTCGGCGAGGTCGAGTCCGCCGTCCGTGACCTGCCGGGCGTCACCGACGTGGCCGTCACCGTCGCGGACAGCGGCGACCACCTGGTCGCGCACATCGTGGGCGAGGTGTCCGGCGAGCTCTCCGCCCTCCTCGCGGACAAGCTGCCCGTGCACATGGTGCCGGGCCGGGTCCTGCCGGTGGACGCGCTGCCGCTGACCGTCAACGGAAAGCTCGACCGCAAGGCCCTGATCGCTCGGGCCGCACACGACGAAGCCCCGGCCGCCGTCACCGACTCCGCCCTGTCCTCGCTCGTCGCCGTCTTCGCCGAGACGCTCGGCCACCCGGACGCGGACGCCGACACCGACTTCTTCGGTGCCGGCGGCGACAGCATCGTCGCCATCACCGTGGTCAACCGGGCCAGGGCGCTCGGCCTGCCGATCGCGCCCCGCGACGTGTTCCTGCACAAGACCCCGCGGGCGCTCGCCGCACTCCTCGCCACCCGCGCCCCGCAGACGCCTTCGACCGCCGCCACCTCCGGGCCCGCGCCCCGCGAGGACGGCCCGCTGCCGCCCACCCCGATCATCCTGCGCCAGCGCGAACTGGGCGGCTCCCTCGACCGGTTCGCCCAGGCGCGGACGCTGGACGTGCCC
The DNA here is from genome assembly GCF_042869955.1 of Streptomyces sp. NPDC006691. NCBI lineage: Bacteria > Bacillati > Actinomycetota > Actinomycetes > Kitasatosporales > Streptomycetaceae > Streptomyces > Streptomyces sp. NPDC006691. The sequence continues at coordinate 91,015 of NZ_JBIAGW010000009.1, read as the reverse complement.
GAGGGCACCCGGCCCGCCGCCATCGAGCGCGCCGCCTCGGCGCTGCTCGCCGCCCACCCGGCCCTGCGGATGCGGCTGACCACCGAGCACAGCGTGTGGTCCCTGGTGACCGAAGCCGCCCGCGAGGTCGTCCTGCTGCGCCCGGACACGGCGGACGCCGAGACCGCCGCGAACGAGGCCGCGGGATCGCTCGACCCGGAGTCGGGCAACGTCGTCGCGTTCTCCTGGCTCGCCTCCACCCGCACCCTGGTGCTCACCGTGCACCACCTCGCGGTCGACGCGGTGTCCTGGCTGATCCTGCTCGACGACCTGGCGGCCGCGCTGCGCGGGGAGGCCCTCGCCCCGGCGACCACGTCCTACGCCCAGTACGCCCAGGCGCTGACCCTGCGCTCCGCCGTCGACGCCGACGGCCTCGGACACTGGATCGACACGCTCCAGGCGCCCCCGCTGCTGCCCGCGCTCAGCGGCGTGCCGCGCGAGACCACGGTGGTGCTCGGCCCCGACGTCAGCGATCGCGTGACACGGACGGCGCCCGCCGCCCTCGGCATCGCGCTGACGGAGCTGCTGTGCGGAGCCCTGCGCACCGCCCTGACCGAGGTCCAGGAATCGCCCACCGATCTGGCCGTCGAGCTGGAACGGCACGGCCGCTTCCCGGTGCTCGGACACCACGACTACACCCGCACGGTCGGCTGGTTCACCGCCATCGCGCCCGTCCGGCTCACCGCGCACACCGACCCCGTCGCCGCGGCCCGCGAGCTCGCCGAGCGCCAGCCCGACGAGGTCGGACACCTCGCCTACGGGCGACTGCGCTACCTCAACCCGCAGACGGCGCCGCTGCTTTCGGGCCGCCCGCAGGTGCTGTTCAACTACCTGGGCCGGAGCGGCGAATCCCAGGTGCCGCACATCGCCGGCGGCGACCAGGGCAGCCCGTACGCCGTCGAGGTCAACGCCTGGACGGACGCCGCCACCGGCAGTCTGCACGCCACCTTCACCCTCACCGAGGAGATCCCCGACGAGATCACCGGGCACTGGCTGCGCGCCCTGGAGCGGATCGCGGACGCGGCCGTGACGGCCGAGCGCACCGCCCCGGTCACCCCGCTCCAGCGGGGCCTGTACTTCCAGGCACAGATGGCGGGCTCGGCCGGGCAGTACGTCGCGCAGAGCTACTTCGCCTTCGACCGGCGCCTGGACACCGACGCGCTGGCCGAGGCCATGGCCTCGGTGATCGCCCGGCACCCGGTGGTCGGCGCGGGCTTCGCCACCGACGACGACGGCAACCCGGTCCAGGTCCTCAAGGCCGGCCGGCGGATCGACGTCCACACGGTCGAGCTGTCCACCGACGCGGAGGTCGAGGCCCTGCGCGTACGGGACCGCAACACCGGGTTCGACCCGGCCGAGCCGCCCCTGATCCGGCTCACCGTGATCCGGCTGCCGGACGGCCGCGACGGCCTGCTCCTCAGCTACCACCTGCTGCTGTGGGACGGCTGGTCCCGCGAGATCGTGCTGCGCGACCTGTTCACCGCGTACGAGGCCGTCCTCGCGGGCGAACAGCCCGACACCCGCCCGGCGACCCCCGCGTTCGAGGACTGCGCCCGGGCGATCGCCGCCAAGGACCAGGCCGCGTCCGAGCGGTTCTGGGCCGAGCACCTGACCGGGCTCCCGGGCCCGACCCTGCTCGCCGGACCGGCGCCCGCCCTCTCCGACGACCTGCCGCCCGCACTCGTCCACACGCTCTCCCACGAGCGGTCGCACCTGCTGCGGGAGGCGGCCAGGGCCCACGGCGTCACCCTGAACTCCGTCCTGACCGCCGCGTTCGGGCTGCTGCTCGGCGCCCGCACGGGCCGCGGTGACGCGGTGTTCGGCGTCACCGTCTCGGGACGCGAGGGCGAGGGCCTGTCCGATGTCGTCGGCGTGCTGCTCAACACCGTGCCGATGTGGACCAGGGCTCGGCCGGACGACACCGTCGGCGACTACCTGGCGGCCGTGCAGAGTGCACGGGTCGAGGCCATGGAGCACGAGCACCTCGGACTCGGCGAGATCCAGCGGGCCGGCGGCCACGACGCGCTGTTCGACAACCTCTTCGTGCTCCAGAACTTCCTGGACATGGATGCGTTCGCCGAGATGAACGCCCGCCACGGCATCACCGCGGTGAAGTCCGACGACTCCACGCACTACCCCTTCACCTGGGTCGTCACCCCCGGCGACCGCCTCACGGTCAAGCTGGAGCACCGCCACGGCGACAGCGCCGGTGCCCAGCGCCTCCTCGACGACTACGTGCGTGTCCTCACGGACCTCGCGGGCTCCACCGGACCGGTGGGAGCGCTGCGCGGCCTCGCTCCCGCGCCGGAGCCCGCCGAGCGCACCGACATCGGCACGGACACCGTGGTCGACCGCTTCGACCTGGCGGCCGACAAGGCCCCGGAGCGGACCGCGCTCGTCGCGCACGGCCGGAGCATGACCTTCGCCGAACTCCAGCTCCGCAGCCGCCGGTTGGCGGGTGTGCTCGCCGCGCGCGGCATCGGCCCCGAGCGGACCGTGGGCCTCGCGATCCCGCGCTCGCTGGACTCGATCGTGGCGCTGTTCGCGGTGCTGCGCACCGGAGCCGCGTACGTACCGCTGGAGCTGGACCACCCGGACGAGCGGATCGCCGCGATCGTCGAGGACGCCCGCCCCGACGTGGTCCTCACCGTGAGTGCCGTCTCCCGGCGCCTGACCGGCGAGCTGATCGAGCTGGACCGCCCGCTGCCGGGGGCCGAGCCGTTCACGACGTTCGCGCCGGACGACCCGCGGCGCCTTCGCCACCCGGCGTACACGATCTACACCTCCGGCTCGACCGGGAAGCCCAAGGGCGTCGTGACCGAGTACGCCGGCCTCACCAACATGCTGATCAACCACCAGCGCCGCATCTTCGAGCCGGTGCTTGCCGAGCACGGCCACCGGATCTTCAAGATCGCCCACACCGTGTCGTTCGCCTTCGACATGTCGTGGGAGGAGCTCCTGTGGCTCGCCGACGGCCACGAGGTGCACATCTGCGACGAGGAACTGCGCCGGGACGCGCCCGCCCTGGTCGAGTACTGCGGCGAGCACGGGATCGACGTCGTCAACGTGACCCCGACGTACGCCCAGCAACTGGTGGCGGAGGGCCTGCTCGACAACCCCGGCCGGCGCCCCGCCCTGGTGCTGCTCGGCGGCGAGGCGGTCACCCCGGCCCTGTGGCGCCGGCTCGCCGACACCGAGGGGACAGTGGGCTACAACCTGTACGGCCCGACCGAATACACCATCAACACCCTGGGCGTCGGCACCTTCGAGTGCCAGGATCCGGTGGTGGGCGTGGCCATCGACAACACCGACGTGTACGTCCTCGACCCGTGGCTGCGGCCGCTGCCCGACGGCGTCCCCGGCGAGCTCTACGTCGCGGGCGTCGGCATCGCCCGGGGCTACCTCGGCCGGCCGGCCCAGACCGCGCACCGGTTCGTCGCGTCCCCCTTCGGCGCGCCCGGCGAGCGGATGTACCGCACCGGGGACCTGGTGGTCCGGCGCCCCGACGGGAACCTGATGTACCTCGGCCGCACCGACCAGCAGGTCAAGATCCGCGGTCACCGGGTCGAACTGGGCGAGGTCGAGGCCGCGTTCACCGCGCACCCGGCGGTGGCCTTCACCGCCGCCGTCGCACAGCCCGACCCGCAGGTCGACGGCGCCCACCGGCTGGCCGCCTACCTCGTGCTCGACGACGGCGCCGACCTGTCGGCGGTCGCCGCCGAGGTGGGCCGGCGCCTTCCGGACTTCCTGCGCCCCACGCACTACGCCCAGGTCGACAGCATCCCGCTCACGGTGAACGGGAAGGCCGACACCAAGGCCCTGCCCGAGCCGAAGCCGCTCGGTGCGCTGACCACTTCGGGTGAGCGCGGCCCGGAAACCGGGACCGAGATCCTGGTCTGCGAGTACTTCGCGGAGACCCTGGACCTGGACGACGACGAGGTGAGTGCCGTGGGTGACTTCATGGCCCTCGGCGGACACTCCATGCTGGCCGTACGACTGGTCGGGCTCCTGCGCCGGGAGTTCGGCCCGGTGATCACGATCCGTGATCTCTTGACCCTGCGAACCCCGGAAGCGATGGCCCGTCACATCGATGAGCACTCCTGACGTCCAGCGATCCCGCCCGGGATCCGACATCCTTCGCACGGCGATACGCCGCAACGCCGGCGCGATGGTCTGGGGCACCGTTCTCATGGGCCTCTACCAGGCCGGTGAGACCGCCTTCCCCATCGCGCTCGGCCAGATCGTGCAGCACACGCTGCGGGAGCGCAGCGCCGGATCGCTCGCCCTGGCCGTCGCGGCGCTCGCCGTGATCATCACGACGGTGTCCCTGTCGTGGCGGTTCGGGATGCGCATCCTGCAGAAGGCCAACACGACCGAGGCCCACCGCTGGAGGGTGCGGGTCGCGGCCTGCGGCCTCCAGCCGGTGGCCCGCAGGACGGGCCTGAAGTCCGGCGAGGTGCTGACCATCGCCACCGAGGACGCCGACCAGACGGCCGACATCGTCGAAGTGGTGCCGATCCTGATCAGCTCGACGATCTCGCTGCTGATCGCGGCGGTCGCCCTCGGCATGGCGAGCCTCCGGCTCGGGCTGCTCGTCATGGTGGGAACCGTGGCGATCCTCTCGGTCCTCAGCGTGATGTCCCGGCGCATCGGCAGCAGCACCAAGGAGCAGCAGGCCCGGGTGGCGCGGGCGGGTGCGAAGGTCGCCGACCTGATCACCGGCCTGCGCCCGCTGCACGGCTTCGGCGGCAATCACGCGGCGTTCCGGTCCTACCGGAAGGTCAGCACGCAGGCCAGGGAACAGTCGGTCACCGTCGCCCGGATCAACGGTGTGTACGCGGGCACCGCGTTGGGCCTCAACGCGATCCTCGCGGTCTCGGTCACCCTGACGGCCGGCTGGCTGGCCTTCGACGGGCAGATCAACATCGGTCAGCTCGTCATGGCCGTGGGCCTCGCGCAGTTCATCATGGAGCCGCTCAAGCAGTTCTCGGACATGCCCAAGTACGTGATGACGGCCCGCGCCTCGGCCGAGCGGATGGCCCTGGTGCTCTCCGCCCCGCCGGTGGCGGCCCCGGGCGCGGAGCGTGCGGTCCCGGGCGGTGACCTGGAGATCGACTGCGTGCGGTACGGGTCCCTTCAGGGGCTGAAGTTCCAGGTGCCGGTGGGGGAGTTCACGGCGATCGCCGCCTACCAGCCGCGTGCGGCGGCCGAACTCGCCGCCGTCCTCGCCCTCCAGGTCCCGCCGGAGGCCTACGGGGGAGTGGTCCGGGTCGGCGGGCGTGAGCTCGCCGGGCTCACGGTCGACTCGGTCCGCGAGCACCTCCTGGTGAACCCGTACGACGGGGAGATCTTCGCCGGGACGCTGCGGTCGAACATCGACCCGTCGGGGACGAGCCGGACGCTGTCCGAGGCGGTCGAGGCGTCCCTGCTGACCGATGTCGTCGCCCTGCACCGCGAAGGGCTCGACTACGAGGTGCGCGACCGGGGCGCGAACCTGTCCGGGGGCCAGCGCCAACGGCTGTCCCTGGCAAGGGCGTTGGCCGCCGACACGGACGTGCTCGTGCTGCGCGACCCGACGACGGCGGTGGACGCCGTCACCGAGCAGCTCATCGCGCGCAACATCGCCGAGCTGCGCCGGGGCCGCACCACCCTGGTGATCACCAGCAGTCCGGCCCTGCTCGACGCGGCCGACCGGGTCCTCGTGGTGGACGACGGAGTCGTGACGGCCGAGGGCACCCACCGCAAGCTGCTGGCCACCGACCCGGCGTACAGCCTGGCCGTGACCAGGTGACCGGATGAACCACGGCAATGGCCCGGGGCCCGGCGCGATCGCGCCGGGCCCCGGGCCATTGCCGTCGGCCGGCTCCCGCCCGTCAGGACAGTGCCCAGGCCACGTCCCTGAGCAGGGCCTGCCGCCAGCCCGCCCGGTCGTGGCCCGCAGCCGACCGCGAAATCCGCACGGTCGCGCCGGACTTCTCGGTGAGCGCCTCGACCGTCTCGCAGTGCGGCCGCATGCGTGTCTCGTGCTCGCCCAGGTCGAAGGCGATCCTCAGCCCGGCCGGCGCGGGGCGCTCCCGCAGCCGTGCCGCGATGGCCCCGCCGACCGGACCGCCCAGCGGATCGGGGAGGTCCTCGGCCCCCGGCTCCCACCAGAACGACCCCGACTGGCAGGCGACGCGGGACACCAGCTCCGGGAACTCCAGCGCCGCGTACAGCGCGCTCAGACCGCCCAGACTCTGCCCGGCGACCACCAACGTGCCGACATCGGCAGGCACTTCACCGCCCGCCACCAGCGGAAGCAGCTCGTCCCGGATCGCCTCCCACCATTGCGGACGGCACCCGAACTCGCCGAGCCGGTCCTTGGCCGGCACGAAGACCAGCGTGGCCGGGGGCATCTCGCCCGCCGCGAACGCGGCGTCGAACGCGGTCATCGCCGGGTGCAGATGGAGCCAGTCGTCCCCGTCGAGCAGCAGCACCACCGGCCCGCCGCCGCCCACCGGATGGACCCGCACGGTGCGTCGTCCGCCGAGGCGCTCACTGGCCCAGCGGATACGGGCGCGGGGCAGGGGCAGTACGTCGGACGCGGCGACGGCCGGCCAGTGCGGCTGGGGCGGGGCGTCCGGGGTGGCGGCGATGGACCGCTCGCCGCCGGCCCCGGCCGGGTTGTACGGATCGGCGTACGCCCCGTCGTCCGTGCGGAACCGGTAGGTCACCCGCAGTCGCGCGGGCATGCGCACCTCGGCGTACCAGCAGTCCGTGTCGCGCCACCGCACCAGCGGCACCGGATCCGACCAGCTCTCGAACTCGACGGCCGCCGGGGCGCCCCGCCAACGGAACAAGGTGGCCCAACCTCCGTCGCCGGACGGCACGCTGACCGGAGCCGCCGCCCAGAACTCGTCGGTGCCGGGCGCGCCGGGCAGGCCGAACCTGCCGAAGGGGCCGAACGGACCGTCCGGGCCGGACGGGGAACCGGCGGGGACGCCGGTCGAGTCCGTGCTCCCCGGGCGTGGTCCGGATGCGTGCATCGGTGTCTCCTTGTGAGGACGAAGGGGAAACGTTAAGCTCGATGATTAGGTGAGCCTAACCTAAGCCTGGCTCGCCTCGTGGCCGATCCCATCCAGACCAACCACCCCCACGGGCGCGGCTCCTGCTGTCCGGTGACGCTCCCGCGTCCGGGCGCATGGGCCGGTCCGTCGGGTGCCAGGAGGAACCCCCGCATGAGCACCAACCCGTTCGACGACGCCGACGGCCGTTTCCTGGTCCTGGTGAACGACGAAGGCCAGCACTCGCTCTGGCCGTCGTTCGTGGAGGTGCCCGGCGGGTGGACGGTCGCGCTGGGGGAGTCGTCCCGCGACGCGTGCCTGGAGTACATCGAGTCGAACTGGACCGATCTGCGCCCCCGTTCCCTCGCGGCGGCCGTGGACGCCTGACCGGCAAAGCCCGGCGCGGCGACCCGGGTGGCCGGCTCCACGGAGTCGGCGGCATCGAGGTCGTTGCCACCTTCGTCGACGGACGAGAAGCAACGGAGACGGGAAAACTGTGCGCAGTCGGACGGACGCCCTGGAACGCCTCGCCCCGCTGTGGGAGGAACCGGCGGCCTCGCCGCGCTGGGTGATCTGGCATCGGGGCGGGGCCGAATCCCTCGTCTTCGACCGGGAGTCCAACATGCCGCTCGATGTGGAACTCGATGTGGACGAGGCGACCCTGGGAGAGGTGATACGCCGGATGCGCGCGGCCGGAGCGCCGGAGACGGACGCCTACCCCGGCCGCCCGTGCGGGTAGTCACGGGCCCCGCCGTCCAGTGAGGGGCCCGCCACCTGGCGGCACATCGGCCGACGCGCCATCAAGTCCACGGGCCGGCGGTCCGCCCATGGGTCCACGGGCCGGCGGTCCGCCCATGAGTCAGCGGACCGGTGGACCCTCCCAGGGTGCCGAGTTGGTCCAGCAAGTCAGGTAAGGCTAACCTTAGTTGGACCGTTCCGCGGGGGTCACCGGGCGCCTTGCCGCCCCCGGCTCCGTCCGGGAGACCCCCGTGCCCGCGAACGGTGACCCGAGGAAGGAACGCCTTGACCACGGCCACGCTGCCCCCTGCCGCCCTCGCCGCGCTGCCGCCCCGAGCCCCCGCCGCCCGATGGCGCGGAGCCCCCGGGTTCCTGGTGCGGCCGGCCCACGAGGGGGACGGCCCCGCGCTCGCCGCCCTCTCCCGTCCGTTCGCCCGTGCGGGCGCGCTCCGCGAGCGTCCCCTTTCCGCGTACCTCTCCCGGGCGTCCGACTTCCTCGTCGCCCAGGCCTTCGACGGAACGCTCGAAGGCGGCCTCGGGCTGAGTGAACACGCCGCGGACGGCGTGCTCTACAACTTCTGCGTCGCCGCCCACCGGCAGGGTTCGGGCATGGGCGGCCGCCTCCTGCAGGCGGCGCTCGCCCGGGCGCGCGGCCGCGCGCTGACGATGCTGTTCACCGCGACGACCGGCAGCGGCCGGCTCTTCCTCGGCCACGGCTTCGTCCCCAGCGGTCCGGAACTGGCCCCGCCCGCCTGGGCTCGCACCCTGGACCCCGCCCGCGACGCGCGCGTACTGGCCCGCACGCTGTAGAACGCCGAAGGGGCGGGCCCCGTGCGGGACCCGCCCCTGAACCAGCCACGCGTCACCAGGGGTTCAGGCCGCGCCGCCAATCCCGTACGCGGCGTCGAGGATCGCGGGCAGCGCCGCCACCAGGGCGTCGGCGCGATCCTCGGGCACGTTCAGGGCGGGGGCCAGCCGGACGACTCCGGGCCCGGCGGCGTTCACGAGGAACCCGGCCTCCTGCGCGGCCCGTTGGACCCGTGCGGCGAGCGGCGCACCGAGCACGATGCCCAACAGCAGCCCCGTGCCCCGCACTTCGCGGACCAGCGGGTGCGCCAACTCTTCGATGCCGTCGCTCAGGCGCGCGCCCACCCGCGTCACATGGGAGAGCAGGGCCTCCTTCTCGACGGCCTCCAGAACGGCGAGCCCGGCCGCGCAGGCGATCGGGTTGCCGCCGAAGGTGGAGCCGTGCTGACCGGGGGTCAGCAGCTCGGCGGCCCGACCGAAGGCGACCGTGGCGCCGATCGGCAGACCGCCGCCGAGGCCCTTCGCGAGGGTGACCACATCGGGTTCCAGGCCGGGCTCCGCCTGATGCGCGAACCAGTGGCCGGTGCGGCCGATCCCGGTCTGCACCTCGTCGAGCACGAGCAGGCTGCCGGTGGCCCGGGTGATCTCGCGGGCGGCCCGCAGATAGCCCGCGGGAGCCGGGACGACCCCCGCCTCGCCCTGGAGGGGTTCCAGGACGACCGCCGCGGTGCGTTCCGTGACGGCGGCGCGCAGTGCGTCCGTGTCGCCGTAGGGAACGTGGGTGACCTGTGGGGGCAGGGGCGCGAAGGGGGTCTGTTTGGCCGGCTGGCCGGTGAGGGCGAGCGCCCCCATCGTGCGTCCGTGGAAGCCGCCTTCGGCGGCGACCAGGTGCGGGCGCCCCGTCCGGCGGGCGATCTTGAAGGCGGCCTCGACGGCCTCGGCGCCCGAGTTCGCGAAGAAGACCCGGCCCGGCCTGCCGAGGAGCCCCACCAGGCGCTCCGCCAGCGCGACGGGGGGCTCCGCGACGAACAGGTTCGACACATGCCCGAGCCGGGCGGCCTGCTCCGCGACGGCCGCGACCAGGCCCGGGTGCGCGTGCCCCAGGGCGTTGACGGCGATCCCGCCGGTGAAGTCCGTGTAGGCGCGGCCCGCCTCGTCCCACACCGTGCTGCCCTCGCCCCTGACCAGGGCCAGTGGGGGAGTGCCGTAGGTGTCCATCATCACCGCGCGCCAGCGGTCGCTGAGCCCGGTCGTGCTGTCGGCGGTCACGCGCCGTCCTCCTTGCCGCCCGGTCCCGCGGGCCCGGGCTCCTCGTCCGGCACCACCGTGGTGCCGGGTGCGTCCTCGGCGAACAGGCCGCGCAGCAGCGCGTGCGGCACCCGGCCGTCGAGCACCTGCGCCCGGCTGACCCCGCCCCGCACCGCCCGCAGACAGCCCTCCATCTTGGGCAGCATGCCGCTCGTCAACTCCGGCAGCATCGCGGCCAGTTCGGCGGCGTCGAGGCGGTCGATGACGTCGCCGCTGTGCGGCCAGTCCGCGTAGAGCCCCTCGACGTCGGTCATGACCATCAGCCGGTCCGCGCCGAGGGCCACGGCGAGGGCCGAGGCCGCGAGGTCGGCGTTGACGTTGTAGATCTGGCCGTCTTCGCCGCGCGCTACGGGCGAGACCACGGGGATGCGGCCCCGTTCCAGAAGCGCGCTGATCGTGGAGGCGTCCACGGCCACGATGTCGCCGACCAGGCCGATGTCCACCGGCCGGCCGTCCACCAGGGCGGCCCGGCGCACGGCGGTCATCGTGTGCGCGTCCTCGCCCGACAGGCCCACGGCGAACGGCCCGTGGGCGTTGATGGCCCCGACCAGTTCCCGCTGGACCCGGCCGGTGAGCACCATGCGGACGACGTCCATCGTCTCGGGTGTGGTCACCCGCAGTCCGGCCTCGAAGCGGACCTCCAGGCCGAGCCGGTCGAGCAGGGCGCTGATCTGCGGCCCGCCGCCGTGCACGACGACGGGCCGCAGACCCGCGTGCCACAGCTCCACCACGTCCTGGGCGAACGTCCGGTGCAGCGCCGGGTCCACCATGGCGTTGCCGCCGAACTTGACGACGACGGTGCGCCCCTGAAGTCCCTCCGGCCACGGCACATCGGGGGCGTCCGGTGTCGTCTCCGCGACCGCCGGCGGCGCCGCGTGCGGTACCGGCGCCGCGTCCGGTGTCCTGGGTTCGGCCGTGCCCGCCCCGCTCACGAGCTGTACGCGCTGTTCTCGTGGACGTACTCGGCCGTCAGGTCGTTGGTCCACAGCACGGCCGAACGGTCGCCGGAGCGCAGGTCCACGGTGACCACGATATGACGGCCCGTCAGGTCGACCTGGTCGCGGGGCGCGCCCTCGGCGCCGTCCCGGCACACCCACACGCCGTTGATGGCCACATCGAGACGGTCCGGGTCGAAGGCGGCCGATGTCGTGCCGATCGCGGACAACACCCGTCCCCAGTTGGGGTCTTCGCCGTGCAGCGCACACTTGAGGAGGTTGTTGCGGGCCACCGAACGGCCGACTTCCACGGCGTCCGCCTCGGAGGCCGCGCCGACGACCACCACCTCGATCTCCTTGGACGCGCCCTCCGCGTCGGCGACCAACTGCCGGGCCAGGTCCTGGCACACGCTGTGCACGGCCGAGGTGAGTGCGGCGGGCTCGGGCGCCACTTCGGAGGAGCCGGAGGCGAGCAGCAGCACGGTGTCGTTGGTGGACATGCAGCCGTCGGAGTCCACCCGGTCGAAGGTGGTGCGCACCGCCTCGCGCAGCGCCGCGTCCAGCACTTCGGCGCTCGCCTCGGCGTCCGTGGTCAGCACCACGAGCATGGTGGCCAGACCGGGGGCGAGCATGCCCGCCCCCTTCGCCATGCCGCCCACCGTCCAGCCGTCGGCCGTGGCCACAGCGGTCTTGTGGACGGAGTCCGTCGTCTTGATCGCGACGGCCGCTTCCTCGCCGCCGTCGGCCGAGAGCCGCTCGGCGACGGCGGTCACGCCGGCCGTCACGCGGTCCATCGGAAGCCGCACCCCGATCAGGCCGGTCGAGCACACCGCGACCTCGTCCGGGGCGGTGCCCACGGCCCGTGCCGTCTCCTCGGCCGTCAGCCGGGTGTCCTCGGCGCCGCCGGGGCCCGTGCAGGCGTTGGCGCCACCGGAGTTGAGCACGACCGCGGATATCCGCCCGTCGCCGAGCACACGGCGGGACCACCGTACGGGCGCGGCCTGCACGCGGTTGGCGGTGAAGACACCGGCGGCGGCGCGGGACGGCCCCCGGTTCACGACCAGGGCGAGGTCGAGGTCACCGGACTCCTTGAGGCCGGCGCTCACTGCGCCGGCGAGGAATCCCTGGGCGGCGGTCACACTCACGGGGCCACTCCATTCGTGGGCAGGCCGAGCCGTTCCGGCAGGCCGAGGGCGATGTTCATGCTCTGCACCGCGCCGCCCGCGGTGCCCTTCGTCAGGTTGTCGATGGCGCTCACGCAGATCAGCCTGCGGGCGTCGCCGTCCACGGCGATCTGCACCTGGGCGCTGTTCGAGCCGAGGACGGCGGCGGTGGACGGCCACCGGCCCGGCGGCAGCAGCCGCACGAACGGCTCGTCGGCGTACGCGGCTTCGAACACCGCGCGCACCTCGTCGTCCCGTCCGGCCGCCGCGATCCCCGGGCGCAGCCGGGCCGAGCAGGTGGCGAGGATGCCGCGGGGCATGGGCGCCAGGGTCGGGGTGAAGGACACCGTCACGTGCTCACCGGCCGCCCGCGACAGGTTCTGCACCAGCTCCGGGGTGTGCCGGTGGCCGCCGCCGACCCCGTACGGGCTCATGGAGCCCATCACTTCGGAGCCGAGGAGGTGGGGCGCGGGCGAGCGCCCGGCGCCGGAGGTCCCGCTGGCGGCGACGACGACGGCCTCCGGTTCGACCAGCGCGCCGGCGTGGGCGGGGAACAGGGCGAGGGTGACGGCGGTGGGATAGCAGCCCGGCACCGCGATGCGGGTGGCACTCTGCAACTCGGCTCGTGCGCCCGGAAGTTCGGGCAGGCCGTACGGCCAGGTGCCGGCGTGGGGCGAGCCGTAGAACCGCTCCCAGGCAGCCGGGTCGCGCAGCCGGAAGTCGGCGCCGCAGTCCACCACTACCGCGCCGGGCTCCAACTCCGCTGCCAGCGCGGCGGATTGACCGTGCGGGAGGGCGAGGAACACGACGTCGTGCCCGCGCAGCGACGCGGCGGAGGTCGCCAGCAGAGTACGATCGGCCATCCCCGTCAACTGCGGTTGTACGGAACCGAGTTGGCGTCCCGCGCTGGTGTGCGCGGTCACCGCGCCGACCTCCACCCCGGGGTGCGAAGCCAGCAGGCGGAGCAGTTCGCCGCCCGCGTAGCCGCTGGCGCCGACCACCGCGACCCGTACGGTCATGTTCTTCCATTCTCTGGATGCGCGGATCTCTGGATCGCGGACGCTGAGGCGAGCGGCTCCCACCCGCCTTACTTAGCCAAGCCTAACCTAATCTATCGGCACCTTGGTGAGACGCCCGACCGTAACGGCGCCGGCTGCTCCGGCGGTCGCCGCCGGTTCAGTTGGCGGCGCGGCTGCGGGCTTCGGTCGCGTGCGGGTGGGCACACCGGGGCGCCGTGAGGAGCCGCCGGACCTGCTCGCCGGCCTCCATCGGGTCGCGGACCTCGGACGGAAAGGGGAAGCGCAGATCGCAGTGGCCCCGGCGGTACTCGCAGCGCAGGGTGATGCCGCGGCGGTCCAGGGCGAAGGGGGCCGTGCGCAGGACGCCCGGCGGCAGTCGCGACCCGGCCCGAACGGCCAGCTCGGCCATCAACTCCCCGTGGGCGTCGGCCAGATGGGTCAGCATGGCGGCCTCCTCGACGGCGAGCGGATCCGGTTCGGCGAGGGCGACCTCGTCGAGCCCGACCTCTGCCGCTCCCGCCGCGGTCCGCAGCGTGACGCGCGCGGTGTCGAGGCGGAGCCGCCCGTCGATGCGGCCCGGCTCCTGGGGCGTCAGCCAGCCGGACACCGTCACCCGGGCCCGTACGCGGTCGCGGACCGCGGTCGCGGCGACATCGGTGAAGTCGAGCAGCGCCGCGAGACTGCCGCGCGGCGCGGTGGCGATCTGGGCGGCCAACGGGCTGTCCGCCGGGGGGTGGAGGGAGATCCGGCCCCGCGAATCGACCGCGTGCATGCCGATCAGGTCGTAGCTCCGCGCCTGAGTGATCAGGGACAGGGAAGCGGCCTGGGCCAGTACGGAACGAACGCGCTCGGCGGCGTCAGGCCCGGTTGACCCGGTTGACCCGGTTGACCCGGTTGACCCGGTCGGCTCGGTCGGTCCGGCATCTGCGGCAGCACTCATAAGGCAACTCCTCACGGCACAGGACCGAAGCCCCTCGACTCAGGTAAGGCTAACCTAACTTTTTCTGGAGTGATGCGCCCGGGGTGGTGGAGCCCGGGGGGCTTACAGGGTCCGGATAGGTCGCCGAGGCCGGAACGCGTCACCGAAGGGGGAGGTGCCACAGGGGCGGGAGGTGCCACCGCGGCCGGGAAACGCCGCCGCGCCCCTCCCCGTTCCGCTTGACGGCGGTTCGGGGAGGGGCGCGGTTCGGCCGTGACCGTGTCTTAGATGTCCCGGAAGATCTCGATCTGCGCACCCACCGAGTTGAGCCGCTCGGCCAGGTCCTCGTAGCCGCGGTTGATGACGTACACATTGCGCAGGACGGACGTGCCCTCGGCGGCCATCATGGCGAGGAGGACCACCACCGCGGGGCGCAGCGCCGGGGGGCACATCATCTCGGCGGCGCGCCAGCGGGTCGGGCCCTCCACCAGGACCCGGTGCGGGTCGAGGAGTTGGAGGCGGCCGCCGAGGCGGTTGAGGTCCGTGAGGTAGATCGCGCGGTTGTCGTACACCCAGTCGTGGATGAGCGTCTGGCCCTGTGCGACCGCCGCGATCGCCGCGAAGAACGGCACGTTGTCGATGTTGAGGCCGGGGAACGGCATCGGGTGGATCTTGTCGATGGGCGCCTCCAGCTTGGAGGGGCGCACGGTGAGGTCGACCAGTCGGGTGCGCCCGTTGTCGGCGGCGTACTCGGCGGTGCGGTCGTGGTCCAGGCCCATCTCCTCCAGGACCGCGAGCTCGATCTCCAGGAACTCCACCGGCACCCGACGGATCGTCAGCTCGGACTCGGTGACGACGGCGGCGGCGAGCAGGCTCATCGCCTCGACCGGGTCCTCGGAGGGCGAGTAGTCGACGTCGACGTCGATGTCGGCCATGCCGTGGACGGTCAGGGTGGTCGTGCCGATGCCCTCGACCTTGACGCCGAGCGCCTCCAGGAAGAAGCACAGGTCCTGGACCATGTAGTTGGAGGAGGCGTTGCGGATGACGGTGATGCCGTCGTTGCGGGCGGCGGCGAGCAGCGCGTTCTCGGTGACGGTGTCGCCGCGTTCGGTCAGCACGATCGGGCGGTCGGGCGCGGTGCGGGACACCTCGGCGTGGTAGATCCCCTCGGTGGCCGTGATGTCCAGGCCGAACCGGCGCAGCGCGATCATGTGCGGCTCGATGGTGCGGGTGCCGAGGTCGCAGCCGCCGGCGTACGGCAGCCGGAAGCGGTCCATGCGGTGCAGCAGCGGGCCGAGGAACATGATGATGGAGCGGGTGCGGCGGGCGGCCGCCGCGTCCATGGCGTCCAGGTCGAGCTCGGCCGGGGGCACGATCTCCAGGTCGACGCCCTCGTTGATCCAACGGGTGCGCACGCCAATGGAGTTGAGGACTTCGAGGAGGCGGTAGACCTCTTCGATGCGGGCCACCCGGCGCAGCACGGTGCGGCCCTTGTTGAGCAGCGAGCCGCAGAGCAGTGCGACGCAGGCGTTCTTGCTCGTCTTGACGTCGATCGAGCCGGAGAGGCGGCGGCCGCCCACGACCCGCAGGTGCATGGGGCCGGAGTACCCGAGCGAGACGATTTCGCTGTCGAGCGCTTCCCCGATGCGCGCGATCATCTCAAGGCTGATGTTCTGGTTCCCGCGCTCGATGCGGTTCACGGCGCTCTGGCTGGTGCCCAGAGCCTCGGCCAACTGCGTCTGTGTCCAGCCCCGGTGCTGCCGGGCGTCACGGATGAGCTTGCCGATGCGTACGAGGTAGTCGTCTGCCATAGGGACAGGTTATCTCAGATATGAGATGACGCTCGCGCCCGGGTGGGCCAACAGGGTGAAGGACCGTCAATTACGATCCTGCGATTTCCGTACCGGGGCCGCAAACGGAAGGGGTCCATCCGGGGATGGGGATGTTCCGGCCGCCGGGCGTGTCGCGCGTTGGACGGCGGCCCGCGCCGCACGGCCGGCCTTCGCACGCGAACCTCGCGCACGGTGCGGGCGGTCTCCTGGGGCGGCCAACCCCTGCCCCCCTGCCCCCCTTCCCCCGCGTGCTCGTCAGCCCAGCGCTTCCAGGAGTTCGCGTTCGCGCTCGCCGCTCAGGCCGGCTCGGCGGGGCCGGGACAGGCCCTCTTCCCGCTCCCAGCGCAGGGTGTCCGCGAGGAGCCGCTCCCGGGGCCGGTGCCCGAGGCCGGCCGCTCTCGCGGCGGCGTCGTTGCGGGCGCTGAAGCCGGCCCAGTCCGGGTCCGCCACCCACAGGGCGAGCGACTCGGGGCCCATGGCCTGGACCACCTTCCGGTCGAGCAGCCAGTCGTCGTCGGCCTCCACCACCGGGCCGGTGTGGCCCCCGATCTCCCGCGACAGCGCGATCCATTCCCCGAGCGGGACGACCGGGCCGACCGCGTTGTAGGTGCCGGTAGTTCGCCTCTCCGCACAGTCGAGCAGCCAGGCCGCGAGGTCCCGCACGTCGACGAACTGGGTCCCCACGCCCTGGGAGGCCGGCACGAGCAGCGGAGCCTCGGGCTCGCGGGCAGCGCGGGCGGCCCAGGCCCCCGAGCGGCCCGTGTGGTCGCCGGGGCCGCCGATCAGTCCCGGCCGCACGACGAGCAGCCGGTCGTCCACCGCGGCCGCCGATGCCTCCTCGCAGGCCACCTTGGCTTCCCCGTACTGTGCGGGGCCGACCTCGTCCAGCTGGGTCGCCGGGAGCAGTTCCGCCGACTCGTCCGCGTCGAGCGGCCCGTGCGAGGCGTACGCGCTGACCGACGACACGTACGTCCAGTGGGCCGCCCGCCCGCCGAGCGCCGCGAGTGCGGCCCGGGCGAAGCCGGGCTGCCACGACAGCTCGACCACCGCGTCCCAGTCCCGGCCGGTCAAACCGTCGTACGCCGCCGGGTCGCGCCGGTCCGCGACGACGAGGTCCGCCCCCTCGGCCACCTCTCCGCTCTCGCCGCGGGCCAGGCAGGTCACCCGGTGCCCACGTGCCAGCGCCTGCCGCGAGAACTCGCGGCCCACCCATGCCGTTCCGCCCAATATCAGGATCTCCATCGGCCCACCCAAACACGGTCCGCGGGGTTGTGCGGGCTTGCTTGGCCGTGGGCAGAGCGGCCCCCGCCAAGGATGCGCGTGCGGGTGCACCGCACCGGCCGTCCGCCGGCGGAGAAGCCGGTCGAACGCGGGGTGCGGATCGTTGGTCTCTGTCCGGCTCAAGTTGGCCAAGCGGGCCCGGGAGGCGCTTGTCGACGCCGTCTGCCGGAACGAGCCCGCTCGCTTGACGGCCGACGCATGCGAGTTGCCGCCGGCCGTCCGCCGGTGCGGGCGCTGCGCCTGTTGACGGCCCCGAACCGGAACACCTGCGGAGCCGGCTCTTCGGCACAGGTGCCAGCGTGAAGATCACCGGGTCGCCCTGTGAGCGGCAGCGAATCTCGCGGCCCTCGGGGCCCTCGGGGCCCTCGGGGCCCTCGGGGCCCTCGCGAATCTCGCGGCGCTCACGTCTTCGCGATCCAACGGCAACCGCCCCGCCGACGCCCCGGGCGGCGGGCTTCGGGCGGTCGGCCGGGCGTCGGAGCGGATGCCGAGTACGCGTCGCCACGCCATGCCGGCCGTCAACCCGACGCGAGACATCACCGGCGCCCGCGCATGACCCACCGGCGGCCATGTACTAGAGTTATCTCGACATCGAGATATCTACCGGGGCGCACCGCAGCCGACGCTCGGTAAGGGTTACCTAACTTAGCCTTACCTCAGCGAATCGACAACATGTCGTGGCGGCAGGATTGTGGTGGAACGCGCACACTTATGAAGGAGACTGTCGTGTCGGCGAACAGCTTCGACGCCCGCACCACGCTGAGCGTGGGCGACGAGTCGTACGAGATCTTCAAGCTGGACAAGGTCGAGGGCTCCGCGCGCCTCCCTTACAGCCTGAAGGTTCTCCTGGAGAACCTGCTCCGCACCGAGGACGGCGCGAACATCACCGCCGACCACATCCGGTCGCTCGGCAACTGGGACTCCCAGGCCCAGCCCAGCGAGGAGATCCAGTTCACGCCGGCCCGCGTGATCATGCAGGACTTCACCGGCGTGCCCTGCGTCGTGGACCTCGCCACCATGCGTGAGGCCGTCAAGGAGCTCGGCGGCGACCCGGCGAAGGTCAACCCGCTCTCCCCGGCCGAGCTGGTCATCGACCACTCCGTCATCGCCGACAAGTTCGGCACCAAGGACGCGTTCGCGCAGAACGTGGAGCTGGAGTACGGACGCAACAAGGAGCGCTACCAGTTCCTGCGCTGGGGCCAGACCGCCTTCGACGACTTCAAGGTCGTCCCGCCGGGCACCGGCATCGTCCACCAGGTCAACATCGAGCACCTGGCCCGCACGGTCATGGTCCGCAACGGCCAGGCCTACCCGGACACCCTGGTCGGCACCGACTCGCACACCACCATGGTCAACGGACTCGGTGTGCTCGGCTGGGGCGTCGGCGGCATCGAGGCCGAGGCCGCGATGCTGGGCCAGCCGGTCTCGATGCTCATCCCGCGCGTCGTCGGCTTCAAGCTGACCGGTGAGCTGAACCCGGGCACCACCGCCACCGACCTCGTCCTCACGATCACCGAGATGCTGCGCAAGCACGGCGTCGTCGGCAAGTTCGTCGAGTTCTACGGCGAGGGTGTGGCGGCCACGAGCCTCGCCAACCGCGCCACCATCGGCAACATGTCGCCGGAGTTCGGTTCCACCGCCGCGATCTTCCCGATCGACGACGAGACGCTGAAGTACCTCCGTCTGACCGGCCGCGACGCCCAGCAGGTCGCCCTCGTCGAGGCGTACGCCAAGGAGCAGGGCCTCTGGCTCGACCCGGCCGCCGAGCCCGACTTCTCCGAGAAGCTGGAGCTCGACCTCTCCACGGTCGTCCCCTCCATCGCCGGCCCCAAGCGCCCGCAGGACCGCATCGTCCTCGCCAACGCCGCCGAGCGGTTCGCCCAGGACGTGCGCAACTACGTCGAGGACGACGACGAGGCGGGCAAGGAGTCCTTCCCGGCCTCCGACGCCCCGGCCACCACCAACGGCGTGCCGACCCGGCCCACCCCGGTCACCCTCGCCGACGGCACCACCTTCGAGATCGACCACGGCGCCGTCACCGTCGCCGCGATCACCTCGTGCACCAACACCTCGAACCCGTACGTGATGGTCGCCGCGGCGCTCGTCGCGAAGAAGGCCGTGGAGAAGGGCCTGACCCGCAAGCCGTGGGTCAAGACCACCCTCGCCCCGGGCTCGAAGGTCGTCACCGACTACTTCGACAAGGCCGGTCTCACCCCGTACCTCGACAAGATGGGCTTCAACCTCGTCGGGTACGGCTGCACCACCTGCATCGGCAACTCCGGTCCGCTGGACGAGGAGATCTCGAAGGCGATCAACGAGCACGACCTCGCGGTCACCTCGGTGCTCTCCGGCAACCGCAACTTCGAGGGCCGGATCAACCCCGACGTCAAGATGAACTACCTGGCGTCCCCGCCGCTGGTCGTCGCGTACGCCATCGCCGGTTCGATGAAGGTCGACATCACCACCGAGGCGATCGGCACCGACACCGAGGGCAACCCGGTCTTCCTCAAGGACATCTGGCCCACCGAGGCCGAGGTCAACGACGTCGTGGCCAACGCCATCGGCGAGGACATGTTCAACAAGTCCTACCAGGACGTCTTCGCGGGTGACGCGCAGTGGCAGTCGCTGCCGATCCCGACCGGCAACACCTTCGAGTGGGACGCCGAGTCCACCTACGTCCGTAAGCCCCCCTACTTCGAGGGCATGACGATGGAGACCACCCCGGTCTCCGACATCGAGGGCGCCCGCGTCCTCGCGAAGCTGGGCGACTCGGTCACCACCGACCACATCTCCCCGGCCGGCGCGATCAAGGCCGACACCCCGGCCGGCAAGTACCTCACGGAGCACGGCGTCGAGCGTCGTGACTTCAACTCCTACGGCTCGCGCCGTGGCAACCACGAGGTCATGATCCGCGGCACCTTCGCCAACATCCGTCTGCGCAACCAGATCGCGGAGGGCACCGAGGGCGGCTTCACGCGTGACTTCACGCAGGCCGACGCGCCGGTCTCCTTCATCTACGACGCCTCGCAGAACTACCAGGCCGCCGGCATCCCGCTGGTCATCCTGGCCGGCAAGGAGTACGGCTCGGGCTCGTCCCGCGACTGGGCCGCCAAGGGCACCGCGCTGCTCGGCGTCAAGGCCGTCATCGCCGAGTCGTACGAGCGCATCCACCGCTCGAACCTCATCGGCATGGGCGTCCTGCCGCTCCAGTTCCCGGAGGGCGCCACCGCCGCCTCGCTCGGCCTCACCGGCGAGGAGACCTTCTCCTTCACCGGCGTGACCGTCCTGAACGACGGCAGCACCCCGCGCACGGTGAAGGTCACCACCGACACCGGCGTCGAGTTCGACGCGGTCGTCCGCATCGACACCCCCGGCGAGGCGGACTACTACCGCAACGGCGGCATCATGCAGTACGTGCTGCGCAGCCTGATCCGCAACTAGGCAGCACCGGCACCAGGAACGACGGCAGGGCCGCACCTCCCTCACGGAGGTGCGGCCCTGCCGCACGTGTGCCGAGCGTCAGGACGTCATCAGGCGGTAGACGTCGTAGCCGTAGCCGATCTGCACCCGTGCCTGGTACGGGGCGGCCGCGTTGCCGGTGCCCTTGTACAGCCAGAGGTTGCCGTTGGGTTCGCGGGCGATGAGGTCGGTCTTCCCGTCCAGGTCCACATCGCCGCTGGAGACCAGCGTGTCGAACATGTTCCAGCCCGAACCGATCCTGGTCCGGGGGGCGAAGGGCGCGTTGTAGTTGCCGGTGCCCTTGTAGAACCACAGCACACCGGCCGTGTCACGGGCCACCAGGTCGGCCTTGCCGTCACCGTCCAGGTCGCCCTTGCCGGCCAGTTGCGTATACGCGTCCCAGCCGCCGCCCACCTTGATGCGGCTGGTCACGGTGCCGTCGCCGTAGCCGAGGTACAGCCACAGGACGCCCGTCGCGTCGCGCGCGACGATGTCGTAGCCCTGGGCGCCGCCGAGGTTGCCGGGGGAGAGCACCTTGTCGTACATGTTCCAGCCGCCGCCGATCGGCTTCGGGACATCGGAGTTGACGTAGTAGTCCAGCTGGCCGTTCGCGCTCCACTGCCACTCGCCGTCGAGGTAGCCGTCGGCGTCGTTGTCGACGAACGCGTCCGCGGAGAGGTCCGGGAAGGTGCCTTCGGTCGCCTCGCGCGGGGTCAGGCCGCCGGTGCCGTTCGGGCCGTACGCCCAGACCTTGTTGGCGCTGTCCACCCCGATCAGCGGGAAGACCGGGTTCGCGGCGTTGGTGGGCGTGGCGGCCGCGGTGAGGTTCCGGGCGGTCGGCGCGTGCTTGGTGGTGGCGGGCAGGTGGCGCCAGTGGATGCTGTCGGCCGAGGCCGCGCCGGCGCTCACGCCGACGAGGGCGGAGGCGATCACCGCCACGGCGCATCGGGAGAACGACTTGCCGCTCTTACGGCTGTTGATTCTGGCCACGTATCGCTCCTGATGTCGGTGACAGTGGCGCGGGCGGGATGCCGGACGGCTCACGAGTCGTCCGGCATCCCGCCGCGATAGCTCCACCGCATCTTTACATGTCAACTCGTTAGCTATGGGCGGAAGATGGGATTTTCCCTCCCTCCAACGAGTGGACTTTCTCCGCGAGGAGGCCGCACCGGCATCTCGAACGACGGCAGGGCCGCACCCCCCTTCCGGGAAGTGCGGCCCTGCCGCCCGCGTGCCGATGGGTCAGGACGTCATCAGGCGGTAGATCTGGTAGCCGGAGCCGATCTTGACGCGCGACTGGTACGGGGCGGCCGCGTTGCCGGTGCCCTTGTACAGCCAGAGGTTGCCGTTGGGCTCGCGGGCGATGAGGTCGGTCTTCCCGTCCAGGTCCACGTCGCCGGTGGAGACCAGCGTGTTGTACGCGTTCCAGCCGGCGCCGATCTTGGTGCGCCCCGCGAAGGGTGCGCTGTAGCTGCCGGTGCCCTTGTAGAACCAGAGCACGCCGGCCTTGTCGCGGGCCACGATGTCGGCCTTGCCGTCACCGTCCAGGTCGCCCTTGCCGGCGATCTGGGTGTACGCGTCCCAGCCGCCGCCGACCTTGATGCGGCTGGCCACGGTGCCGTTGCCGTAGCCGAGGTACAGCCAGAGCACGCCCGCCTTGTCGCGCGCGATGATGTCGTAGCCCTGGGCGCCGGCGAGGTTGCCCGGCGAGAGCACCTTGTCGTAGATGTTCCAGCCGCCACCGATCGGCTTGCCGGATTCGGGGGTGGTCTCGCTGAAGTAGCGCATGTCTCCGGCGCCGTTCCACTGCCACTCGCCGTCGATCTCGCCGTCGGCGTTGTCGTCGACGAACGTGTCGTTGGCGAGGTACGCGAAGGGGGCGACGAACGAGCGCGCGCTCAGGCCGCCGGTGCCGTTCGGGCCGTAGACCCAGCCCTGGTTCGCGTTGTCGACGGCGAACAGCGCGAAGATCGGGTTCGCGGCGTTGCCGGGCGTCGCCGCGGGGGCCGCGGCGGCGAAGTTCCTGGCCTTGGGCGCGTGCTTCGGTGCCGCGGGCGTGTGGCCCGGGTAGACACCGTCGGCCGAGGCCGCGCCGGCGCTGACGCCGACGAGGGCGGCGGCTATCGCCGCCACGGCGAGGCGGGAGAGCGCCTTGCCGGTCTTACGGCCACTGAAGTTGGCCACGTAGTGCTCCTGTTGTGGTGGTGAGGTCACGAGCGGGATGCCGGGCGACTCATGAGCCGTCCGGCATCCCGCCGTGATAGTTCCACCGCATCTTTACATGTCAACTGGCATGACTTGGCGCGGAGATGGACCCTGTCGGGTCGATACCGTGCCAAACCGGTCAGGAGAGCAGCTCGACCTCCGCGAGCGTCGCCGTCCCGCTGCCGCTCACCAGCCGGTAGTGCGCGTACGAACCGGGAGCGCGCAGCGAGAAGACCCGGGTCTGGTGGTCCCAGGAGAACCGCTCGCCGGTGCGCCGGTCGACGTCCTTCCACGTCGTGCCGTCGGTGGAGGCCTGGAGCGTCCAGGACGTCGGCGCCTTGGCGCGGTCCGCCGAGGTGAGCGTGTACTGGAGCGCCCGCGTCGGCCCCGCCACCGGCAGCTCCGCAGTGGTCAACTCACCGGATGTGGCGGAGGAGTTGTCGAACAGCGGGCCCGACCCGGTGATCGCGTCGCTCGGGGGAGCGGGCACCTTGTCGTCCCGGGTGATGGAGACCGGCGCCGCGTTCTTGCCCGTCCCCCACGACGAGGGCCGCGGGCCCATGGTGAAGTCGAGCGTGCCGCCCCGCGCCAGCAGGTCGTGCGGCAGGGCCGTGGAGTTCCACGCCCTCCCGTCGACCTTCAGGGACTGCACGTACACGTTGGACGCGCTGTTCTTCGGCGCCTTCACGACCAGGTCGCGGCCGTTCTCCAGGTGGATGGTCGCCTTGGTGAACAGGGGCGAGCCGATCGCGTACTCGCCGCTGCCCATCACCAGCGGGTAGAAGCCGAGCGCCGAGAACACGTACCAGGCCGACTGCTCGCCGTTGTCCTCGTCACCGTGGTAGCCCTGCCCGATCTCGCTGCCGTTGTAGAGGCGCCGCAGCACCTCGCGGATCTTCTCCTGCGCCTTGTAGGGCTGGCCGGCCGCGTCGTACATGTACGTGACGTGGTGCGCGACCTGGTTGGAGTGCCCGTACTGGCCCATCCGCACGTCCCGTGCCTCGGTCATCTCGTGGATGACGCTGCCGTACGAGCCGGCGAAGTCCGGCGAGGCCGTCTCCGGGGTCGAGAAGTAGGTGTCCAGCTTCTGGGCGAGGCCGGACCGGCCGCCGTACAGGTTGGCGAGGCCCCGCGAGTCCTGCGGGGCGGTGAAGGCGTAGCCCCAGCCGTTGGTCTCGGTGTAGTCGTAGCCCCAGACGCGCGGGTCGAACTTGGCGCTGTCCACGCGCCATTGGCCGCTGGCGTCCTTGCCCTGGAAGAAGCCGGCCTTGGAGTCGAAGAGCTTCACGTAGTTCTGGGCGCGGCCCAGGAAGTACGCCGACTCCTCCTTGTAGCGGGGCTTCTTCGTCTTCTCGTACAGCGCCTGGCCCATCTTCGCCAGGCCGTAGTCGTTGACGTACCCCTCCATCGACCAGGACAGGCCCTCGGGGGTGGAGGTCGGGGCGTAGCCGAGGAAGGGGGAGGTGGTCATGCCCTTGCGGCCGACGCCGGAGGAGGGCGGGGCGACCGTGGCGTTCTTCAGGGCGGCCTCGTAGGCGGCCTCGGCGTCGAACTTCACGCCCTTCACATAGGCGTCCGCGAAGGCCACGTCCGAGCTGGTGCCGGTCATCAGGTCCGCGTAGCCGGGCGAGGACCAGCGCGAGATCCAGCCGCCGTCCTTGTACTGCTGCACGAAGCCGTCGACCATCTCGCCGGCCTTCTTCGGGGTGAGCAGCGAGTAGGCCGGCCAGGTCGTGCGGTAGGTGTCCCAGAACCCGTTGTTGACGTAGACCGTGCCGTCGACGACCTTCGACCCGGTGTGCGTCGGGGTGTCCTCGCCGGCCTTCGGCGCGAACGGGCTGGCGTACCGGTTCTTCGAACCGACCTTCTCGAAGCCGGAGTTGGGGTACAGGTACAGCCGGTAGAGCGAGGAGTACAGGGTGGTCAGCTGGTCCTGGGAGGCGCCCTCGACCTCGATGCGGCCCATGATCTTGTCCCAGGCCCCACGGGCCCGGTCCTTGACCGTGTCGAAGCCGGTGCGCGCGGGGATCTCGGCGGCCAGGTTCGCCTTCGCCTGGTCCACGCTGATGAGGGAGGTCGCGAGGCGCAGCGTGACGGTGCGGTTCTTGCCGGGCTTGAACCGCGCGTAGCCGGTGACGTCGGCGCCTCCGCCGCCGGGCAGCTTGCCGCTCGCGGTCACCGCCGTGTCGAAGACCCCGTACACGAAGAGCCGTCCGGCGCCGGTGGACAGACCGCTCTTGACGTCCGAGAAGCCGGTGAAGGAACGCGTCCCCGGATCCAGGGTGAGGCCGCCCTGGTTGGTCACGTTGTCGAGGATCAGGCTCGCGTCGTCACCGGGATAGGTGAACCGCATCATCGCCGCGTGGTCGGTCGGCGTGATCTCCGTCCGCAGGCCGTTCTCGAAGGTGACGCCGTAGTAGTACGGCTTCGCGGTCTCGTTCTCGTGCCGGAAGGGCAGCGCGCGGGCGGTCCGGGACGCGTCCGGGGTGCCGGCCGCCGCCGAGGGCATGACCTGGAAGGTCTGCCGGTCGCCCATCCAGGGGCTCGGCTCGTGGCTGGCACTGAAGGCCTGGAGCGTGGGCAGGTTGTCGGCGTTGTTGCGCCGGGCGTAGTCGTACAGCCAGTCCTGCGAACCGGCGTTGGTGACCGGGGTCCAGAAGTTGAACCCGTTGGGCACCGCGGTCGCGGGGAAGTTGTTGCCGCGCGAGAAGGAGCCGCTGGAATTGGTGCCGCGGGTGGTCTGCGCGTAGTCCGACAGATGCGCCAGCGGCTTCGCGGGCTTCTTCGGCGCGATGCTGAGGTCGTCGATCCAGCCCTGGAACTTGGCCGGGCCCTTGGGGGAGTCGTAGGCGACCAGGATCCGGTCGACCCGCTTGCCGGCGGCGACCGTGCCGATCACCGAGGAGACCTGGTTCCACTGGTTGACGTAGAGCGTCTTGGCGGCGCCCTGGCCCTGCGGGCTGAGCACCCCGCCGTGCGAGTCGAGGGCCTTCAGATCACTCAGACGGGTGCCGTCGGTGAAGGCGAGGTCCACGGACACGTTGGTCGCCGGGTAGCTGAGGTCGGTCTCCGTCATCGACGGGAAGACCTTGTAGTCGAGCTCGGTGTCCCGGGTGACCGGCAGGTCGACGTCGAAGACCTTGTTGTACGAGTAGGCCCGCCCCTCCGCCTTGTGCGTACCGGCGTAGCGCAGCGCCCGCTTCCCGGTGAAGCCCGCGTTCGCCTTGGCGGTGGGGGAGCCGCCCGGGCCGCGGTCCGGCGCGGTCAGCATGTCGGGCGGGGCCGGGGTGCTGGTGTCGCCGTCGGAGAACTGGATGTCGCCGAGCTGGGTGAGGGGGGCGCCGCCGTTGGCGGTGATCTCCAGGCGGTAGTGCGCGTAGGCCGTGGTGTTGGCGAAGTCGTACGTCTTGGTCTGGAAGCGGTCCTTGAAGCTCTCGCCGGAGCGGCTGTCCAGGGTCTTCCAGTCCTTGCCGTCCGCCGAGCCCTTCAGGGTCCAGTCCTTGGGGTCGCGCTCGGGGGCGTCGTTGGCCGACGTCAACGCATAGGTGAGCGTCTTCACCGGTTCGGACAGGTCGAATTCGAGCCAGGCCGTCGGCTGGAAGGCCAGCCATTTCGTGCTGGGCTGACCGTCGACGAGGTTCTCCTTCACCTCGCCGCCGTCGGTGTTCTCGGCGCTGGCCCGGACGTCGGTGACCCTGTCGGTCACATTGCCCGGTATCCCACTGGTGAACGCGCCGTCGACCCCGGAGGCCCGCTTGGTCCCCGTGCGGTCCGTATCTACGGTATTGGTCCAGTCCGGCTGGGGCTGACCGGTTTCGAACGAGGTGCTGAACCGGCCGCCGGACAGCGGGGGTTGGGCCGTCGCGGACGGCGCTCCGACGGCCGAGGGGGCCGTCACTACGAGCAGGAACGAGGCGGCGGCCAGGGCGGCCGCCGGCGCTCGTCGGTACCGGGATCTGGGCAGCATGCGGGCCCTTTCCTTCGGCGCGTGCCGGGTTCAACCGGCAGGTGCGAGGTGGACAACGTTGTCAGAGCGGAAACGCAGGATCCAGTAGCGCGGCAAGTGCCGGTTGGTGTCAAGGGCGTTGGGAAGGAATGGATGGCCGGATTCGGCGGGGCAATGCGGACGTCAAGGTGTGTAATGCGCGTCAAAAGGAACAGCCTGATCCACATTGGTACGTACCAAGAGATATATCCGCGAGGTCTCAACTCGGGAAAGACTGTCGGCCAACCGTGCTTTCGATCTTGCTCAGTTGACGGGAAGTGGACTATACCTGTCGGCGTCCGGGCAACCCGCTGAACGCGGGCGGGGGGAACGCGTGCGGGCCGGTCGGCCCGGGACCGGGCAGCCTCCGCGATGGATGTACGAGATCACTCACGCTTCAACTGTTCGCGGGCGTCGGCGGATTCCGCTGCACCGCATGAGTCCTGGAGAAGGCGAGGACTTGAGCATGGGATCCGAGATCAACCGCCGTGACGCACTCAAGCGGGCCATGGCAATCGGCCTGCTGGCGGTGCCGGCGACGTCGCTGCTGAGCGCATGTGCCAGTTCCGACGGCGGTGACACCACCAAGAAGCCGAGCTCGCAGGGCACCAAGTCGGCGGACAACCCGCTGGGTGTCAACAAGGGCACGGCTCTTGAGGCGTTCGTCTTCAAGGGCGGCTTCGGCGACGACTACATCAAGTCCGCCGAGGCCGACTACAACGCCAAGTACGGCATCACGATCAAGCACACCGGTACGCAGGCCATCGGCCCGAAGCTCCAGCCGCGATTCGCCGGCGGCACCCCGCCGGACTTCATGGACAACTCCGGCGCCGACAACCTCGACACCGCGGCCCTCGCCAAGACCGGCAAGCTCCAGGACCTCACCCCCCTCCTGGACGCGCCGACCATCGACGACCCCTCGAAGAAGGTGCGCGACGTCCTGATCGCCGGCACCATCGAGCAGGGCCAGTTCGGATCACCGGAGTTGTACGCGTTCAACTACGCGTTCACCGTCTACGGCACCTTCTATTCCAACAAGCTGTTCAAGGACAAGGGCTGGACCTACCCCCAGACCTTCTCGGACATGCTGGCGCTCTGCAAGAAGATCAAGGCCGCGGGCATCGCCCCGTTCACGTACCCGGGCAAGTACCCGTACTACGTGCACTTCGACCTGCTGCACCAGATCGGCAAGGTCGGCGGCAAGGAAGCGCTCAACGCGATCGACAACCTCGACGACGGTGCCTTCAAGACCGACGCGGTCAAGGAAGTCATCTCGTACTACGAGGAGCTGGCGGGCCAGGGCTACTTCCTCCAGGGCTCCGAGGGCATGACGCACATCCAGATGCAGACCGCCTGGACGCAGGGCCGCGCCGCGATGGTGGCCGACGGCTCCTGGGTGGAGAACGAGGCCGCGCCCACCATGCCGAAGGACTTCGACCTCGCGGTCGGCTCCCTCATCGGCTCCGGGCCGAACGACAAGCTGCCCTTCGGCGCCCTGTACGCGGCCGCCGGCGAGCCGTTCATCGTGGCCAAGGACGGCAAGAACCCCACCGGTGGCATGGAACTGCTGCGCATCATGCTCAGCAAGAAGCAGACCACCAACTTCACCAACGCCATCAAGTCGCTGACCTGTGTCCAGGGCGCCGCCGACGGCCTCTCCCTGACGCCGGGCCTGACCTCGGCGAACGCCGCGTTGAAGGCGGCAGGACCCAATGTCCTCAACTCCCGGCTCCAGGACTGGTACAAGAAGCTCAACAACGAAACCATCGGCAACCTGACCCTCGACCTGCTCTCCGGCAAGATCAAGGCGGCCGAATGGATCGACAAGGCCCAGAAGGCTTCGGACGACACCAAGAAGGATTCCTCCGTCCCGAAGTTCAAGCACCTCTGACGAGGTCGCTTACCACTACTGGCTGAGACGAGAGCGACCGGCGACATGCGACACGGCAAGTACCGGTTCATCATCGGATTCCTGGCAATTCCCCTGGCGCTGTACGGGGTCCTCGTGATCTCGCCCTTCCTCCAGGACTTCCAGATTTCGCTGACGAGCTGGAGCGGACTGACCCCCGAGAAGAACTTCATCGGTCTGGACAACTATCAGAAGCTGATCCACAACGATCTTTTCTGGAAGGCGTTGTGGCACAACGTCCTTCTGCTGCTCTGCGTGCCGGTCGTCACGCTGGCTTTCGGTCTCTTCTTTGCCTTCATGCTGAATGTCGGCGGCCGTCGCAGAGGTTCTGCGGGGGTCGCCGGCGTGCGGGGCTCCGGCCTCTACAAGGTGATCTTCTTCTTCCCGCAGGTCCTCTCGATCACGATCATCGCGATCCTGTGGCAGCAGATCTACAACCCCGACCCCGAGAACGGGATGCTCAACTCCCTGCTCTCCAGCGTCGGTCTGAGCTCGCTCCAGCAGTCCTGGCTCGGCGACTCCAGCATCGCGCTGATCTGCATCATGGTCGTGATGGTGTGGGCCAACGTCGGCTTCTACGTCGTCCTGTTCTCCGCCGGCATGGCCTCCATCCCGGGCGAGATCTACGAGGCGGCCCTGCTGGACGGCGCCTCCCGGGTCAAGACGTTCTTCCGGATCACCCTGCCGCTGCTGCGGGACACCGTCGCCACCGCCTGGGTCTACATGGGCATCATCGCGATGGACGCGTTCATCTACGTGCAGCTGATGTCGGTGAACGTCGGCGGCCCCGACGAATCCACCGACGTGGTCCCGCTGCTCCTCTACAAGACGGCGTTCCGGGACAACAGCCAGTACGGAATGGCCGCCGCCATGGGTGTCGCGATGCTGATCGTGACCCTGGTGTTCGCCATTCTCAGCATGCGGCTCTCGCGCCGCGAGCGGATCGAGTTCTAGGGGTGGCGCGATGACGACCGAAACGATGCAGGTGGACGGCGAGAAGGCCGCCGTACCGCCCACCGCCAGCGCCGCCCGCTGGAAGTGGCGCAGCAGCGAGGGAGGCGTGCTCAACGCCTTCTCCCACGTGTTCCTCCTGGTCTGGGCGCTCATGGTGGGCGTACCCCTGCTGTGGGCGCTGTGGAGCTCGTTCAAGACCTCCGGGGACATCCTCACCCACCCCTGGTCGCTGCCCACGGAGTTCCACTTCGACAACTGGTCGCGGGCCTGGAGCAAGGCCAACATCGGGCAGTACTTCCTCAACACGGCCTTCGTGGTGGGTCTTTCGACCTTCGGCACGATGCTGCTCGGCTCGATGGCGGCCTATGTGCTGGCCCGCTTCGAGTTCCCCGGCAACAGGTTCATCTACTTCCTGTTCGTCGGCGGCATGGCGTTCCCCGTGGTGATGGTGCTCGTCCCGCTGTTCTTCGTCAGCAAGAACCTGGGCATCCTGAACACGCTGCCCGGGCTCGTGCTCATCTACATCGCGTACTCGCTGCCGTTCACGGTGTTCTTCATGACGGCGTTCTTCCGTACGCTGCCGACCACCGTCGCCGAGGCCGCGCTGATCGACGGGGCCTCGCACACCCGGACGTTCTTCCAGATCATGCTGCCGATGGCCAAGCCCGGCATCATCAGCATCGGCATCTTCAACGTCCTCGGCCAGTGGAACCAGTACCTGCTGCCCCTGGTGCTCAACCAGGGCGACACCAGCCACTGGGTGCTCACCCAGGGCCTCGCCGACCTCGCCGTGCAGCAGGGCTACCAGGGCGACTGGGGCGCGCTCTTCGCGGGCCTGTCGATCGCGATGCTGCCCGTGCTCGCCGTGTACATCGTCTTCCAGAAGCAGGTCCAGGCGGGCCTGACCGCGGGAGCGCTCAAGTAGCCGCCCCTTCGCAGCCGCCTTCTTCCCCCCGACCGCCCATGGGCCCCGCGCCCACGGGCGGTCGTGCGTTCCCCGATCGGTACCGCGTCTGCTCAGGTCTTGACGGGAGACCACCCTGAAGGCTGAGCTTAGGGTTCACATGTTGGAGAAAAGACGGGGCCTCATTGCTGCGGCTCCGTGCGGGGGCGGCCGTCGTGCCGCCCGCCTACGGTGGGAGTGGATGAGTCGATGGAGACTCCGGGGTCGCAGACGTCATTGCACCGGGCCAACCTTGAGCGGGTCGTACGGGCCGTGCGCATGGCCGGCTCGCTCACCCAGGCCGAGATCGCCAGAGCGACGGGCCTGTCCGCGGCCACCGTCTCCAACATCGTGCGCGAGCTGAAGGACGGCGGGACCGTTGAGGTCACCCCCACCTCGGCCGGCGGCCGGCGGGCCCGCAGCGTCTCGCTCAGCGGCTCGGCCGGCATCGTCATCGGCGTCGATTTCGGCCATACGCACCTGCGGGTCGCGGTCGGCAACCTGGCCCATCAGGTACTCGCCGAGGAGTCCGAGCCGCTCGACGTCGACGCCTCCTCCGCGCAGGGCTTCGGCCGGGCGGAAGAGCTGGTCAACCGGCTGATCGCGGCCACCGGCATCGGCCAGGACAAGGTCATCGGGGTGGGCCTGGGCGTCCCGGGGCCCATCGACGTGGAGTCCGGCACGCTCGGCTCCACCTCGATCCTGCCGGGCTGGACCGGCATCAACCCCAGCGAG
The DNA here is from genome assembly GCF_042869955.1 of Streptomyces sp. NPDC006691. Taxonomy (NCBI): domain Bacteria; kingdom Bacillati; phylum Actinomycetota; class Actinomycetes; order Kitasatosporales; family Streptomycetaceae; genus Streptomyces; species Streptomyces sp. NPDC006691. Next base: position 59,741 of record NZ_JBIAGW010000009.1, on the reverse strand, counting down.
GAGCTCGCCGGGCGCCTGGGTGTGCCGGTGTACGTCGACAACGACGCCAACCTGGGCGCGCTCGGCGAGCTGGTCTGGGGCGCCGGGCGCGGGGTGCGCGACCTGGCGTACATCAAGGTGGCCAGCGGTGTGGGCGCGGGCCTGGTCATCGACGGGCAGATCTACCGGGGGCCCGGCGGCACCGCGGGGGAGATCGGGCACATCACCCTGGACGAGTCGGGGCCGGTGTGCCGCTGCGGCAACCGCGGCTGCCTGGAGACCTTCACCGCCGCCCGCTATGTGCTCCCCTTGCTGCAATCCAGCCACGGGGCAGACTTGACGATGGAGCGGGTGGTCCGGATGGCCCGTGAGGGCGACCCGGGCTGCCGCCGGGTGATCGCCGATGTCGGACGCCACATCGGCAGCGGCGTCGCCAACCTGTGCAACCTCCTCAACCCCAGCCGGGTGGTCCTCGGAGGCGATCTGGCGGAGGCCGGGGAGCTGGTTCTGGGTCCCATCAGGGACTCCGTGTCGCGGTATGCGATCCCCAGCGCCGCGCGGCAGTTGTCGGTCCTTCCGGGGGCCCTCGGAGGACGTGCCGAAGTGCTCGGCGCGCTGGCCCTCGTACTGAGTGAAATGGGGGATTCGACCCTGTTGGACAGTGCACTCCCCGCCTCGGCGCCTGCCTTCACTTAGATAACGGATGGCACCGTTGTCATCTCGTTAAGGATTTACTCCTTGACGGTGGGCTTAACGCCGAGTTGACTTCCAGCCACCTCGGCCGCAACGTCGCGGCCTCGTCAGGGAGGTTTCTGAAGTGAACACGAACATGCGTCGTGCCGCTGTAGCCGTTGCCGCCACCGCGATGGCCGTCACACTCGCCGCCTGTGGCAGCGCCAAGGAGTCGGGCGGCGGCACCAAGTCGTCCGACAGCGCCAAGAAGGGCGACGACCTCAAGATCGGTCTGCTGCTCCCGGAGAACCAGACCGCGCGCTACGAGAAGTTCGACAAGCCGCTGATCGAGGCCAAGGTCAAGGAACTGACCAACGGCAAGGGCCAGATCGTCTACGCGAACGCCAAGCAGGACGCGACGACGCAGAACCAGCAGGCCGACACGATGATCACCAACAAGGTGGACGCGCTCATCGTGGACTCGGTCGACTCCAAGGCCATCGCGGCCTCGGTCAAGAAGGCCAAGCAGGCCGGCATCCCGGTCGTCGCCTTCGACCGCCTCGCCGAGGGCCCCATCGACTCCTACGTGTCCTTCGACAACGAGGAAGTCGGCCACGTGCAGGGCAAGGCCCTCCTCCAGGCCCTGGGCGACAAGGCCAAGTCCGGCGACATCGTCATGATGAACGGCGCCGTCACCGACCCGAACGCCGCGCTCTTCAAGAAGGGCGCCCACGCCGAGCTCGACGGCAAGGTGAACATCGGGAAGGAGTACGACACCAAGGAGTGGAAGCCCGAGAACGCCAACGCCAACATGGAGGGCGCGCTCTCCGCCCTGGGCAAGGACAAGGTCATCGGCGTCTACTCCGCCAACGACGGCATGGCGGGCGGCATCATCACCGCCCTCAAGGCCGCCGGTCTCGCCAAGCTCCCGCCGGTCACCGGCCAGGACGCCGAACTCGCGGGCGTGCAGCGGATCCTCGCGGGTGAGCAGTACATGAGCGTCTACAAGTCCTACCCGCAGGAGGACGCGATCGCCGCCGAGATGGCGGTCAAGCTCGCCAAGGGCCAGGACCTCGGCTCGCTCGCCCCGAAGAAGATCGACTCGCCGACCACCCAGGCCGTCCCGTCGAACATCGTCCCGGTCGTCTCGCTGACCAAGGACAACATCAACGACACCGTGATCAAGGACAAGATCTACACGGTCGCCGAGATCTGCACCGCCAACTACAAGGCCGCCTGCGACGCGGCGGGCCTCAAGTAGTTCTTCTCGCCAAGTCCCTTGCCATCCAAGGGACTTGAGCCCTCCGAAACCCTCCGGCGCCCCGCGCCCGCTCAGCCCCCGCCGCGGCGGGGGCGCCGGACGGAACGTTTCGGCTCTTGCTGTTCTCTTCTGCTCGACCTCCGCGCCCCCACCCCTTCGGGCGCGGCATCCCCGCCGGTCAGGCGGCGAAGGAGATGGTTCACGTGTCCGCTACGCCCGTGTTGGCGTTGCGCGGGGTCTCCAAGCGGTTCGGTGCCGTTCAGGCGCTCACCGACGTAGAGCTTGAGGTCCACGCCGGTGAAGTGGTCGCCCTGGTGGGCGACAACGGCGCCGGAAAGTCCACGCTGGTCAAGACGATCGCCGGCGTGCACCCCATCGATGACGGCGTCATCGAGTGGGAGGGCAAGGCCGTCCAGATCGGCAAGCCGAACGACGCCCAGACCCTGGGCATCGCGACGGTCTACCAGGACCTCGCGCTGTGCGACAACATCGACGTCGTCGGCAACCTCTACCTCGGACGCGAGCTGAAGAAGCGCGGCGTCCTCGACGAGGTCGAGATGGAGCGCCGCTCGCGCGAACTGCTCACCACGCTGTCGATCCGCATCCCGAGCGTGCGCATCCCGATCGCCTCGCTCTCCGGCGGCCAGCGCCAGACCGTGGCCATCGCCCGCTCGATGCTCGGCGAGCCCAAGCTGGTCATCCTCGACGAGCCGACCGCGGCGCTCGGCGTCGAGCAGACCGCCCAGGTCCTCGACCTGGTGGAGCGGCTGCGCCAGCGCGGCCACGCGGTCGTCCTCATCAGCCACAACATGGCCGATGTGAAGGCCGTCGCCGACAAGGTCGCGGTGCTCCGGCTCGGCCGGAACAACGGTGTCTTCGACGTGAAGACCACCTCGCAGGAAGAGATCATCTCCGCCATCACCGGGGCCACGGACAACGCCGTGACCCGCCGTGCGGCGCGCAACGCGGAGGTTCAGAAGTGAGCACCGACAAGACCTCCCCGACCGACCTCGGCAAGCCGGCCACGGCCCCGGTCGACGCGCCGCCCGCCGCGGACGCCGCCTCCGCCGCGGTCGACCCGCGCCTGCTCGTGCGCGAGCAGGGCTTCGCCGGCTACCTCGGCGAGCTCAAGCGCAAGGTACGGGCCGGTGAGCTGGGCGCGCTGCCCGTCATCGTCGGCCTGATCATCATCTGCATCGTCTTCCAGAGCCTGAACTCGAACTTCCTCACCGCGGGCAACCTGTCCGACATCTCGGTGGCGATGGTCGGTACCGGCATGATCGCGGTCGGCATCGTCTTCGTGCTGCTGCTCGGCGAGATCGACCTGTCGGTCGGCTCGGTCAGCGGTGTGGCGGGCGCGTCCTTCGCGGTGCTCAGCGTCCTGCACGGCACGCCCGAGTGGCTGGCGCTGATCCTGGCCGTCCTCACGGGTACGGTCGCCGGGGCCATCCACGGTTTCATCTTCGCGCGCATCGGCGTCCCCGCCTTCGCCGTGACGCTGGCCGGTCTGCTGTTCTGGAACGGCTTCATGCTGAAGATCCTGGGCGACAACGGCACGATCAACACCAGCGGCTCCGGCGTCTTCTACAACCTGTCGAACTACTTCTTCAGCGACGTCGCGGTCGCCTACGGCGCGGCCCTGGTGGCCGTCGCCGTGTACTTCCTGTCCGCGTTCTTCGACAGCCGCCGCCGCGAGGCCGCCGGCGTCCCGTCGCGGCCGCTCAGCGAGATCGTGCTGCGCACGGCGCTGCTCGCCGTGGTGGCCTTCGCGGTGGCCTACATGTTCAACCAGAACAAGGGCCTGCCGCTCGCCGTGGTGATCTTCCTCGCGGTGCTGATCCTCACGGACTTCGTGCTCCGCCGCACCTCGTACGGCCGCATGATCTTCGCGCTCGGCGGCAGCGTCGAGGCCTCGCGCCGGGCCGGCATCAACATCGTGATGGTCCGCACCTCGGTCTACGCCATCTCCGGCACCTTCGCGGCCGTCGGCGGCCTCTTCCTCGCCTCGAAGATCAGCGCGGCCAACCAGGGCGCGGGCAGCGGTGACCTCCTGATGAACGCCATCGCGGCGGCCGTCATCGGCGGCACCAGCCTCTTCGGCGGCCGCGGCCGCACCTGGAACGCCCTGCTGGGCGTCCTGGTGATCACCTCGATCCAGTACGGCCTCGCCCTCGAAGGCGTCGCCGCCGCGATCCAGCAGATGATCACCGGCGGCGTGCTGTTGATCACCGTGATCATCGACGCCATCACCCGGAAGACCCAGAAGTCCGCGGGCCGCGCCTGACCTGCCCGCTTCCCGACGTGCCCGGTGCCCAGGAGGCGCCGGGCACGTCCGTGTGTGCGAGTGCCCGTCAGCCACCCGGGTGACACACAACGCACCGCCCCGGGCCCGCGGCCACGGGCGGAACATTAGACTCAACGGATCGGCATGCTCGACCAGCACGGATGCAAGGAGGCACGGGTGCCGCTGCTTACCCGTATCAGGGGACCGCGCGATCTTGACCGGCTCAGCCCGGAGCAGCTCGACCAGCTGGCGGCAGAGATCCGGACCTTCCTGGTGGACGCGGTCTCCAAGACCGGCGGACACCTCGGTCCGAACCTCGGCGTGGTGGAACTGACCATCGCGCTGCACCGCGTTTTCGAATCGCCCCGGGACCGGGTCCTGTGGGACACCGGACACCAGAGCTACGTCCACAAGCTGCTCACCGGGCGGCAGGACTTCTCCAAGCTGAAGATGAAGGGCGGTCTGTCCGGCTACCCGGCCCGCGCCGAGTCGGAGCACGACGTCATCGAGAACAGCCACGCCTCCACCGTCCTCGGCTGGGCCGACGGCCTCGCCAAGGCGAACGAGGTGCTGAAGAAGGACGACCACGTGGTGGCCGTCATCGGCGACGGCGCCCTCACCGGCGGCATGGCCTGGGAGGCGCTCAACAACATCGCCGCCGCCAAGGACCGCCCCCTGGTGATCGTGGTCAACGACAACGAGCGCTCGTACGCGCCGACCATCGGCGGCCTCGCCAACCACCTGGCCACCCTGCGCACCACCGACGGCTACGAGCGCTTCCTGGCCAAGGGCAAGGACCTCCTGGAGCGCACCCCGGTCGTCGGCAAGCCGCTGTACGAGACCCTGCACGGTGCCAAGAAGGGCCTGAAGGACTTCATCGCCCCGCAGGGCATGTTCGAGGACCTGGGCCTCAAGTACGTCGGCCCCATCGACGGCCACGACATCGACGCCCTGGAGTCGGCCCTCCAGCGCGCCAAGCGCTTCGGCGGCCCGGTCATCGTGCACTGCCTCACCGAGAAGGGCCGCGGCTACCAGCCGGCGCTCGCGGACGAGGCCGACCGTTTCCACGCGGTCGGCAAGATCCACCCGGACACCGGCCTGCCGGTGTCGACCTCCGGCCTCGACTGGACCTCGGTGTTCGGCGAGGAGATGGTCAAGCTCGGCAAGGAGCGCGAGGACATCGTCGCGATCACCGCGGCCATGCTCCAGCCGGTCGGCCTCGACAAGTTCGCCAAGGCCTTCCCCGAGCGCGTCTACGACGTGGGCATCGCCGAGCAGCACGCGGCGGTCTCCGCCGCGGGCCTGGCCACCGGCGGTCTGCACCCCGTCTTCGCGGTGTACGCCACCTTCCTCAACCGCGCCTTCGACCAGGTCCTGATGGACGTGGCCCTGCACAAGTGCGGGGTGACCTTCGTGCTCGACCGGGCCGGTGTCACCGGCACCGACGGCGCTTCCCACAACGGCATGTGGGACATGTCGATCCTTCAGGTCGTGCCGGGCCTCAGGATCGCCGCCCCGCGCGACGCCGACCAGGTCCGCGCCCAGCTGCGCGAGGCCGTCGAGGTCGAGGACGCGCCGACCGTGGTGCGCTTCTCCAAGGGCGCGGTCGGCCCGGCCGTCCAGGCGGTCGGCCGCATCGGCGGCATGGACGTGCTGCGGGAGCCCGCAGCCGGTGCCGTCCGCCCGGACGTGCTCCTGGTCTCCGTCGGCGCGCTCGCGCCGATGTGCCTGGAGATCGCCGACCTGCTCGACGCCCAGGGCATCTCCACGACCGTGGTCGACCCGCGCTGGGTCAAGCCGGTCGACGAGGCGCTCGCGCCGCTCGCCGAGAAGCACCGCGTCGTGGTCACCGTCGAGGACAACAGCCGGGTGGGCGGCGTCGGTTCGGCCGTCAGCCAGGCGCTGCGCGACGCGGGCGTGGACGTCCCGCTGCGCGACTTCGGCATCCCGCCGCGCTTCCTCGACCACGCCTCGCGCGGCGAGGTCATGACGGAGATCGGTCTGACCGCGCCGGACATCGCACGTCAGGTCACCGGTCTGGTCTCCAAGCTGGACGGCCGCTACGAGGAGAGCCGCGCCGCGGTGGAGCCCGCCCGCGACTGATCATGCGACGACGGGCCGAAGGGCCGGACCGATCTGCCTGTACGGGTGATTGGTCCGGCCCGTTCGCGTGAAAAACGCGCCCAGCCCGGTACCCGTACCTCCCCTCCTCCCGATCATGGCGAGGACGATGAGCTAGCGGAGGTGCACGGGTGGCCAGTAGAGGTCTGTTCCGGACCAAATCGATCGAACAGTCAATCCAGGACACAGAGGAGCCAGAACACGCGCTCAAGAAGTCCCTGTCCGCGCTCGACCTGACGGTTTTCGGGGTCGGAGTCGTCATCGGTACCGGCATCTTCGTCCTCACCGGCAAGGTGGCCAAGGAGAACGCCGGGCCCTCGGTCTCCATCGCGTTCGTCGTGGCGGGCGTGGTGTGCGCGCTCGCCGCGCTCTGCTACGCCGAGTTCGCCTCGACGCTGCCGGTGGCCGGATCGGCCTACACCTTCTCCTACGCCTCGCTCGGCGAGCTCCCGGCGTGGACCATCGGCTGGGACCTGGTGCTCGAATTCGCGCTGGGCACGGCGGTGGTGGCGGTCGGCTGGTCCGGATACGTGCGCTCGCTCCTGGACAACGCGGGCTGGCACCTGCCCGAGGCGCTCAGCGGCCGGGACGGCGCACACGGCTTCGGCTTCGACATCCTGGCCGCCGCCCTCGTCCTCGTGCTCACCGTCATCCTCGTGCTCGGCATGAAGCTCTCGGCCCGGGTCACCTCGGTCGTCGTCGCCGTCAAGGTCGTCGTCGTCCTGATCGTGATCGTCGCGGGGGCGTTCTTCATCACGTCCTCCAACTACTCGCCGTTCATCCCCACGGCGCAGCCGCAGAGCGCGGGCAGCGACCTCAAGGCGCCGCTCATCCAGCTGATGTCCGGGTACGCACCCACCAACTTCGGCGTGATGGGCATCTTCACCGCCGCCTCCGTCGTCTTCTTCGCCTTCATCGGCTTCGACGTCGTGGCCACCGCCGCCGAGGAGACCAGGAACCCGCAGCGGGACATGCCGCGCGGCATCCTCGGCTCCCTGCTGATCTGCACGGTCCTCTACGTGGCCGTGTCCATCGTCGTCACCGGCATGCAGCACTACACCGAGCTCTCGGTGGACGCGCCGCTCGCCGACGCGTTCAAGGCCGTCGGACACCCCGTCTTCGCCGGCGTCATCAGCTTCGGCGCCGCCGTGGGCCTCACCACGGTGTGCATGATCCTGCTGCTCGGCCAGACCCGGGTGTTCTTCGCGATGAGCCGGGACGGGCTGCTGCCCCGGTTCTTCTCACACGTCCACCCGCGCTTCCGCACCCCGCACCGGCCGACGATCCTGCTCGGCGTGATCATCGCGATCGTGGCCGGCTTCACCAGCCTCAGCGAACTCGCCGAACTGGTCAACATCGGCACCCTGTTCGCCTTCGTCATCGTCTCGATCGGCGTCGTCATCCTGCGCCGCACCCGCCCCGACCTGCCCCGCGCCTTCCGCACCCCGCTGGTGCCGTGGGTCCCCGGACTCGCGGCGGCCGCCTCGCTGTGGCTGATGATCAACCTGCCGGCGGAGACCTGGATCCGGTTCGCCGTGTGGATGGCGATCGGCATCGTCATCTACTTCGCCTACGGCCGCCGGCACAGCATCGTCGAAAAGCGCGCCGCGCGCGACGCTCCGTAACCGGCGCCCGATTCCACGCGGCCCCGTATGTCCGCGTGATCAGGGCGTACGGGGCCGCATAGGGTGGCACGCATGCTCGCCGAGCCGTCACCCTCACTACGATCCGTGACCACGAGCGTGCTGCCGGGCCAGCGCCACCGCCCCACCGGCCCGACCGGCCCCGCCCCGGCCCCCTACTGGCGGCGGCTGCTCCCGGTCCTCACCGTGCTCGCCCTCGTCACCCGCGTCCCCTCGTTCCGGCATCCGCTGTGGAACCCCGATGAGGGCTATCTCGCCGTCCAGGCACGGCAGTTGGCGAGCGGCGGCACCCTGTACGCCACCGTCGTCGACCGCAAACCGCCGCTGCTGCCCTGGCTGTACGAGGCCGCGTTCGCGCTGTGCGGCGACGGCTCGCTCGGCCCGCTGCGCCTGGCCGCCGTCGCCGCCCAGCTCCTCACCGCGCTCGCGCTGGCCTCCACCGCGCGCCGCCGCTGGGGCGACCGCGCGGGCCGCGCCGCGGGCGTGCTGTATCTGCTCGTCTCAGTGGGGCTCAACCCCGAGGACGCCCAGGCCGCGACCTTCGAGGTGTTCATGCTGCCGTTCACCGCGGCCGCGGTGCGCTGCGCCGACCGCGGCCAGTGGACGAGGGCCGGCCTCGCGATCGCCGGGGCCTGCCTCACCAAACAGACCGGCGGCGCGGCCCTCGCCCCCGTCCTGTGGCTGCTGTACCGGCACCCGTACGGACGCCCAAACGCCCTGCTGCGTACGGGAGTCGGGGTGGTGCTCCCCGTCGTCGCGACGGCCCTGCTCACCGGCCCCTCCCGCTTCCTGTTCTGGACGGTCACCGGATCCTCGTCGTACGCCTCCTTCACCGGATCCGAACTCCACGTCCTGGCAAGGGGGTTGACCAACACCCTCATTCTGGCCGCGGGCTGCGCCGGGCTCCTGCCGCCGGTCGTACGGGTGCTGCGCATCGCGCGGACCGGCGCCGTCGACCTGTGGCTCTGGCTGCTCGCGTCGGCCGGCGCGGTGCTGCTCGGCTTCCACTTCTTCGGGCACTACTACCTCCAGCTCATCCCGCCCCTGGTGCTGCTCGCCACCGGCGCCCTCCAGATCCTGCCGCCGTACCGGCTCACCAGCGCCCTGCTCACCTCGGCCTGCGCGTGCGCGCTCTTCCTGCTGTGGGGCCTGCTCGCCCCCCGCCCCGACCTCGCCCACACCGAGCGCCTCGCCGCCGCCGTCGAGGCCCGCACCGGCCCCGCCGACCGGGTCCTGGTGTGGGGCATACACCCCGAGACGTACTGGCTGGCCGGCCGCGCCCCCGCGAGCCGCTATCTGACCGCGGGCCTCCTCACCAACTACAGCGGCGGCCGGGACGGCCCCCAGGTGGGCGAGAGGTACGGGGTCGCGGGGGCCTGGCCGGTGTTCCGCGGCGAACTCGCCGGCCGCCCCCCGGCACTCGTCGTCGACGACTCGCGGGGCCTGCCCTTCGCACCCGACCACCTCCCCAGCCTGCGGCGCTTCCTCGACTCCCGGTACCAGCGCGCCGCGGTCGTGGACGGGGCCGTCCTCTACGTGCGCGCGCGCTGAGCGCCGCCTCACCCGGCCGGGCGAACGGCGACGGGTGGAGCGGGGGCCGGACGCCGGTGACCGGTGGCGAAAAGCCGCACGTCGGGACGGAAATCCCGGGGAAATCGGGGGCCGTGACCAGTGTTATGGTCGCTGAAAGTCGCTGGTTTGCTGGACCCGGACGCGTCGCGCGGATCCGGTGGGGAAAGGTGGTCGCGGACCATGGCACAGAGGTCTCGACAGGCATCGGGCGCACAGCCCGCGAGGGCGGGCGGCATCGTCACCGCGCCGGTCGCCGCCACCCCTGTCGTGGTGGCCGAGGACGGCCGGCCCACGGTCACCGACTGGCTCCGGCTCGGCAAGGACGGCCGGCTCACCGCGTACGCTCCCGCCGGCGAAGGCGTGGCCCGCTGGACCGAGTCCCGGCCGGGCGGCGCGTGGACCGGCCCCGAACTCGTCGCACCGGGCAAGGGCCTCCAGGGCCACCTCTCGATCGCCCAGGGCGCCGACGGCTACGTCCACCTGGCGGCGCTGCGCCACACCCCGATCGAGGACGGCGCCACCTGGACCGAGCTGGTCCACGCGATCCAGTACCAGTCGGGCCGCCCGGTCAAGAACTGGGCCGTGGTGGGCTCGCCCTACCCGCGGCGCGACTGGAAGCTCGGCCTAAAGATGGGCCACCCCTCGGTGGGCGTGGACTCGAACGGCAACGCGCAGATCGTGGTGCGCAACGCCTTCGGCGGCGTCTCCGCGCGCGGCCAGGAGCCGTCGGGCAAGTGGGCCGGCTGGGCCGACCTCAACGGCAACGGCGCCGACCGCTCGATATCGGTCGTCGCGTCGGCGGGCGGCCGGATGGTCATCCACGCCCCGTCCGACAACGGCATCATGCGCTTCGAACGGGCCGCGGCGGACGCCAAGTTCGAGCGGATCGAGAAGCTGCCGGGCACCCCGGAGACGGCCACCGTCACCGGCCTGGAGACCGGCGAGGACGGCCGGGTCACCTTCTTCCTGCGCGACGCGAAGTCCGGCGAGGTGCGCGCCTGGCGCGGTGACGGCCCGGTCGAGTCGCTCGGCGGCAAGGGCACGGGTCCGGTCGCGGTGCTGCGCAAGGAGATCGACGGCGTCGACTGCACGGTGCTCGCCCAGCGCGACCGCGACGGGCGGCCCGCGATAGCGGCCTACCCCACCGAGCAGGAGAGCGCCGGGGTCAGCTGGACACCCACCGGCGAAGTCTGCGCGGGCGCCCCGGCGTTGACCCTGGACGCGGAGGGCCGCATCGTCCTCGGCGTGTTCACCCCGGACGGCGGCCTGCGGATCACCCGCCAGCGCACCGACGAGCGGGGCCTGGCCCTGGAGGCCTGGCAGCAGGTCTGACGCGACGACGAGCGCACACGAAGGCCCGGGACCACACCAACGGTCCCGGGCCTTCGCGCGTGCGTCCGCGGACCTCTTGACCGCGCGATGACCGGCAGGGACAGCCCAACCGCCAGCCGCATGTATGACGATCCGTCAACTGAGGTGTCCGGCACGGTACATGGCCACGAGAACGGCCCCGCACCGAAGTGCGGGGCCGCTGTCGTACGGGCGAGCGGCGTTACGCGGGGACGCTCGCGACGCCCTGTGCCAGGAACTTCTTCCCGTTCACGCGCTCCGAGACGCCTTCGCGGTCCAGGTACGGCGTGATGCCGCCCAGGTGGAAGGGCCAGCCGGCGCCCGTGATCAGGCAGAGGTCGATGTCCTGGGCCTCGGCGACGACGCCCTCGTCCAGCATCAGACCGATCTCCTGTGCCACCGCGTCCAGGACGCGGTCCCGGGTCTGCTCCTCGGTCAGGGCGACGTCACCCTGCTGGAGGAGGGCGGCGACCTCCGGGTCCAGCTCCGGCTTGCCGGAGTCGTACACGTAGAAGCCGCGCTTGCCGGCCTTGACGACCGCGGCCAGGTTCTCGGAGACCGTGAAGCGGTCCGGGAAGGCGCGGTGGAGGGTCTCGGACACGTGCAGACCGATGGCCGGGCCGACCAGCTCCAGGAGGACCAGCGGCGACATCGGCAGGCCGAGCGGCTCGACCGCCTTCTCGGCGACGGCGACCGGGGTGCCCTCGTCGATGACGTTCTGGATCTCGCCCATGAAGCGGGTCAGGATGCGGTTGACGACGAACGCCGGGGCGTCCTTCACCAGGACCGCGGTCTTCTTCAGCTTGCGCGCCACCCCGAAGGCCGTGGCCAGCGAGACGTCGTCGGTCCGCTCGCCGCGGACGATCTCCAGGAGCGGCAGGATCGCGACCGGGTTGAAGAAGTGGAAGCCGACGACCCGCTCGGGGTGCTTCAGCTTCGACGCCATCTCGGTGACCGACAGCGAGGAGGTGTTGGTGGCGAGGATCGCGTGCGCCGGGGCGACCGCCTCGACCTCCGCGAACACCTGCTGCTTGACGCCGATCTCCTCGAAGACGGCCTCGATGATGAAGTCGGCGTCCGAGAAGCCCTCGGCCTTGTCGAGGACACCGGAGACCAGGCCCTTGAGGCGGTTGGCCTTGTCCTGGTTGATCCGCGACTTGGCGAGCAGCTTGTCGATCTCGGCGTGGACGTAGCCGACGCCCTTGTCGACGCGCTCCTGGTCGATGTCGGTCAGGACGACCGGCACTTCGAGGCGGCGCAGGAAGAGGAGCGCCAGCTGCGAGGCCATGAGGCCGGCGCCGACGACACCCACCTTCGTCACCGGGCGCGCCAGGTTCTTGTCCGGCGCGCCGGCCGGGCGCTTGGCGCGCTTCTGGACCAGGTTGAACGCGTAGATGCCGGACCGCAGTTCGCCACCCATGATCAGGTCGGCGAGCGCGCCGTCCTCGGCGTCGAAGCCGGCCTGGAGGTCGCCGTCCTTGGACGCCGCGATGATGTCGAGGGCGCGGTAGGCGGCCGGGGCCGCGCCGTGCACCTTGGAGTCGGCGATGAAGCGGCCCTTGGCGACGGACTGGTCCCAGGCCTCGCCCCGGTCGACCTCGGGGCGCTCGACGGTGACGTCGCCCTTCAGGACGTTCGCGGTCCAGATGAGGGACTGCTCCAGGAAGTCGGCACCCTCGAACAGGGCGTCGGCGATGCCGAGTTCGAAGACCTGCTTGCCCTTGAGCTGGCGGTTCTGGTTCAGCGAGTTCTCGATGATGACCGAGACGGCCTTCTCGGCGCCGATCAGGTTGGGGAGCAGCGTGCAGCCGCCCCAGCCCGGGACCAGACCGAGGAAGACCTCGGGCAGCGAGAACGCGGGCAGCGCCTTGGAGACGGTGCGGTAGGTGCAGTGCAGACCGACCTCGACACCGCCGCCCATGGCGGCGCCGTTGTAGTACGCGAACGTCGGCACGGCCAGCGCGGAGAGGCGCTTGAAGACCTCGTGGCCGCTCTTGCCGATGGCGAGCGCGTCCTCGTGGCGCTTCAGGATCTCGACGCCCTTGAGGTCGGCGCCGACCGCGAAGATGAACGGCTTGCCCGTGACGCCGGCGCCGACGATGGAGCCCTCGGCCGCCTCCTTCTCCACCTGGTCGATGGCGGCGTTCAGGTTCGCGAGCGAGCCCGGGCCGAAGGTGGTCGGCTTGGTGTGGTCGAAGCCGTTGTCGAGCGTGATGAGCGCGAAGCGCCCGGCGCCGTAGGGCAGTTCGAGGTGGCGTACGTGCGCGGACGTCACGACCTCGTCCGGGAACAGCTCGGCCGCGCCCTTGAGAAGCTCAGCGGTGGTGGTGCTCACTTGCTGCCTCCGGCGTCCTTGTGGTGCGGGTTCTCCCAGATGACCGTGGCGCCCATGCCGAAGCCGACGCACATGGTGGTGAGGCCGTAGCGGACCTCCGGCTGCTCCTCGAACTGCCGGGCCAGCTGCGTCATCAGGCGTACGCCGGACGAGGCGAGCGGGTGGCCGTAGGCGATGGCGCCGCCGTACTGGTTGACGCGCGCGTCGTCGTCGGCGATGCCGTAGTGCTCCAGGAACGCGAGGACCTGGACGGCGAACGCCTCGTTGATCTCGAAGAGGTCGATGTCACCGATGGACAGACCCGCCTTGGCCAGCGCCTTCTCGGTGGCCGGGATCGGGCCGTAGCCCATGACCTCGGGCTCGACACCGGCGAAGGCGTAGGAGACGAGGCGCATCTTGACGGGGAGGTTGTTCTCCCGCGCGAACTCCTCGGACGCGATGATCGACGCGGTGGCGCCGTCGTTGAGACCGGCCGCGTTGCCCGCGGTGACGTTGCCGTGCACGCGGAAGGGCGTCTTGAGGCCCGCGAGGCTCTCCAGGGTGGTGCCCGGGCGCATCGGCTCGTCGGCGGTGACGAGGCCCCAACCGGTCTCGCCGACCTCGGCGTTGGTGTTGCGCACCGAGATCGGGACCAGGTCCTGCTGGATCTTGCCGTCGGCGTACGCCTTGGCGGCCTTCTCCTGCGAGCGCACCGCGTACTCGTCGGCGCGGAGCTTGGTGATCGTGGGGTAGCGGTCGTGCAGGTTCTCGGCGGTCATGCCCATGAAGAGGGCGGACTCGTCGACCAGCTTCTCGCTGACGAACCGCGGGTTGGGGTCGACGCCCTCGCCCATCGGGTGGCGGCCCATGTGCTCGACGCCACCGGCGATCACGGCGTCGTACGCGCCGAACGCGATCGAGCCGGCGACCGAGGTCACGGCGGTCAGGGCGCCCGCGCACATGCGGTCGATGGAGTAGCCGGGCACGGACTGCGGGAGGCCCGCGAGGATGCCTGCCGTACGGCCCAGGGTCAGGCCCTGGTCGCCGATCTGGGTGGTCGCCGCGATGGCGACCTCGTCGATCTTCGCGGGGTCGAGGGCCGGGTTGCGGCGCAGCAGCTCGCGGATCGCCTTGACGACCAGATCGTCGGCCCGGGTCTCGTGGTAGATGCCCTTCGGGCCCGCCTTGCCGAACGGGGTGCGGACGCCGTCGACGAAGACGACGTCCCTGACGGTACGAGGCACGATGGCTCTCCTCCAGGGTGCGGGGTGGCACTGCACTGCTGCGCACGCGACTGAGCGCGCGCTCACTCCACCCATGCTACTTACGAGTAACCAGCATGCCCACCCCCGGGGCCGGGAGCGGCGAACGTCACACCTACGGGGGCTCCGCCCCGGACCCCGGCGGATTTGCCCACCCGCCCCAAAACTCGCAAGGAGCAGGGGGACCCCAAGATGCACCTAAATGCCCCGATATGGGCCAGCACCGGCACCGCCGAGGGCCGCGGGGAACTGCGCGAACGGCCACGCACGGCCCGCAGCCGGGGTAGGGGCTCAAGGGGCGCGGGGAACTGCGCGAGAAGCGGGCACGGTCCGCAGCCGGGACGGGGGTTGGGGGCGCGGGGAACTGCGCGAACGGCCACGCACGGCTCGCAGCCGGGGTAGGGGTTCAAGGGGTGCGGGGAACTGCGCGAGAAGCGGGCACGGTCCGCAGCCGGGACTGGGGTTGGGGGCGCGGGGAACCGCGCGAACGGCCACGCACGGCCCGCAGCCGGGGTAGGGGTTCAGGGGCGCGGGGAACTGCGCGAGAAGCGGGCACGGTCCGCAGCCGGGACTGGGGTTGGGGGCGCGGGGAACTGCGCGAACGGCCACGCACGGCCCGCAGCCGTACCCGGCACCGCTCCGTACCCCGGCACCCTTTCCAAGCCCGGCATCCCTCCATACCCGGCACCCTCCTCACACCCCCGGAGGGTTGCGGGAAGGGGTGGGGAGGGGCGCACCCGGGGTCTGGGGCGGAGCCCCAGGACCGGAGCCCCAGGGTCATCCGCGCGGCCGCACCCGGAATCTGGCCGGAATTCGTCGGCCGGTCAGGGCCTCGTGGCCGGTCAGAGCCCCGCGGCCGGCCAGGGCTTCGCCGTCGGTCAGGGCTTCGCGGGGGTCGCCGCGAGCGCCGCGGTCAGCAGCGGCGTGACCTGGGCGATCTGCCAGGGCCGGGCGCCATGGGCGGCCAGCGTGGCGGCCACCGCGGCCGAGGAGCGGTCCCCCGGCGGCTCCCAGCACACCCGCCGCACGGTGTCCGGAGTGATCAGGTTCTCCTGCGGCATGTTCAGCCGCTCGGCAAGCTCGGAGACGGAAGCCCGCGCCGCCGAGAGCCGGGCCGCGGCGGCCGGGTCCTTGTCCGCCCAGGCGCGCGGCGGGGGAGGCCCCTGCAAGGCCTGTCCGGGCTGCGGCAGCTCCGCCTCCGCCAGGGCCTTCGCGCGGTCGACGGCGGCCTGCCACTGCTCCAGCTGACGCCGCCCCATCCGGTGCCCGAATCCGGGCAGCGCGGTGAGCGCGTTCACATGGGCGGGCAGGGCCAGCGAGGC
Source organism: Streptomyces sp. NPDC006691 (assembly GCF_042869955.1). NCBI lineage: Bacteria > Bacillati > Actinomycetota > Actinomycetes > Kitasatosporales > Streptomycetaceae > Streptomyces > Streptomyces sp. NPDC006691. The sequence goes on along the minus strand of NZ_JBIAGW010000009.1, from coordinate 43,961 downwards.
CTCGATGATCGCGGAGTCGCTGAGCACCTTGCCCGGCGAGACGTCACGCCGCTGCGCCACCTTGTCCCGCGCGGTCCACAGCTCGCGCACGGCCGCCATCTGGCGGCGCCTGCGCACCTTGTGCATGCCGGAGGTGCGGCGCCAGGGGTCCTTGCGCGGCGGCGCCGGCGGGGCGGAGGCGATCGCGTCGAACTCCTCGTGCGCCCACTCCAGCTTGCCCTGCCGGTCCAGCTCCTTCTCCAGCGCGTCGCGCAGATCGACGAGGAGCTCCACGTCCAGGGCCGCGTACCGCAGCCAGGGCTCGGGGAGCGGCCGGGTCGACCAGTCGACGGCCGAGTGGCCCTTCTCCAGGGCGTACCCCAGCACGCTCTCGACCATCGCGCCCAGTCCCACCCGCGGGAAGCCCGCGAGCCGGCCGGCCAGCTCGGTGTCGAAGATCCGGGAGGGAACCATGCCTATTTCGCGCAGGCACGGCAGGTCCTGCGTAGCGGCGTGCAAGATCCACTCGGTGTCCGAAAGTGCCTCTCCCAGAGCGGAGAGATCCGGACAGCCAACGGGGTCGATGAGCGCGGTGCCCGCGCCTTCCCGGCGCATCTGCACCAGATAGGCGCGCTGCCCGTAGCGGTAGCCGGACGCGCGCTCGGCGTCGACGGCGACGGGGCCGGTGCCGGCCGCGAAGGCCGCGACCACCTCGGCCAGGGCCTCGTCGGTGGCAACGACGGGCGGAATGCCCTCTCGGGGCTCCAGCAAGGGAATCGGCGCCTTCTCGACGTCGTCCGGGGGAGCGCCCCCGGTGGTTCGCAGTGCTGTCTCTGCTGCGGTCTTATGGGCGTCGGTCACCTGTCAAGGGTATCTGTGTATGCACCGCGCCCGTCGACGGAACGTTCCGTCGACGGGCGCGTGAGGGTCGTAAACCGGTCAGTGGATGATTCCGGTCCGCAGCGCGACGGCCACCATCCCGGCGCGGTCACCCGTGCCGAGCTTGCGTGCGATCCGGGCGAGGTGGGACTTGACGGTCAGGGCGGACAGGCCCATCGAGACGCCGATGGCCTTGTTGGACTGGCCCTCCGCCACGAGCCGGAGCACCTCGACCTCACGGCCGGAGAGCTCGCGGTAGCCGCCCGGGTGGCTCGGGGCACCCGGGGGGCGGCGGTGCATACGGGCGGCGGCGGAGCCGATGGGGGCGGCGCCGGGGCGGCCGGGGTGCCCGATGTTGGTACGGGTACCGGTGACGACGTAGCCCTTCACACCGCCCGCGAGGGCGTTGCGCACGGCGCCGATGTCGTCGGCCGCGGACAGGGCCAGGCCGTTGGGCCAGCCGGCGGCTCGGGTCTCGGACAGCAGGGTCAGCCCGGAACCGTCGGGCAGGTGGACGTCGGCAACGCAGATGTCGCGCGGGTTGCCGACGCGGGGACGGGCCTCCGCGATGGACGACGCCTCGATGACGTCACGTACTCCGAGCGCCCACAGGTGCCGGGTGACGGTGGAGCGGACTCGGGGGTCGGCAACGACGACCATGGCCGTCGGCTTGTTCGGGCGGTAGGCGACCAGGCTTGCGGGCTGCTCAAGAAGAACGGACACCAGGCCTCCTGGAAAGGTGCGGGACGAAGCCGGCTCGGGGATGAAGCCGGGGCGAACCGTGCAGTTAGGGTCACAAACCTCTTCGGCACCAAACCCCTCGGCCTTTAGAGAATGATCACGATTTGGTGAGAAACATTTAGGGCAATTCGGACAGGCGCTCGATCGTCGAGTAATCGGCGGGGCGCACGGCCGCCTCGGGAGCGCGACGAAAACGCCCCGCGCCCCGCCGAAGCGGGGCGCGGGGCGACAGGAAACGCCAGGTCAGCGGGGATCGCGCCGCTGGGGCAGGGTCACCACCCCGCTGCCCCCCTCGGTCGAGCCCGTGGCCGGCGGCAGGCCGGCGATCTGGCACAGCAGATCGCACCAGGCGGCGAGATGACCCGCCGTGTCCGGCACCCCGCCGTGCCCCTCGCGCGGGGTCCAGGAGGCCCGGATCTCGATCTGGGTGGCCGGAAGCCGCTCCGAAAGGCCGCCGAAGTAGTGCGATCCGGCCCGGGTGACCGTGCCGCTGGCCTCCCCGTAGGACAGCCCGCGCGCCTCCAGGGCGCCGGTCAGCCACGACCAGCACACCTCGGGGAGCAGCGGGTCGGCCGCCATCTCCGGTTCCAGTTCGGCCCGTACGAGGGTGACCAGACGGAAGGTGCCCTGCCAGGCGTCATGTCCGGCCGGGTCGTGAAGCAGGACGAGCCGCCCGTCGGCCAGATCGTCCTCGCCCTCGACGACCGCCGCCTCCACGGCGTAGGCGTGCGGCGCCAGACGCTGGGGCGGACGTGTCTCGTCCACCTCGATCTCGGGGCGCAGTCGCGCCGTGCGCAGTGCGTCGACGGCCCGACGGAAGGGGATCGGAACGGTCGTCCCGTCCGCGGCTTCCCTGCCGTCAGCGCCATCCGAAGTTCGTCCCTGAGCGGCAGCCATGCGGGGAAGACTAGGGCCTGTCCGGCGGATCTTGTCCGGGACGCGCGGGCCCGGCACTTCCCCAGGCGCTCAACTTCGTTGGAGCAGGGGAGATCCCTGCTTCTGCGGCGTTGCTGTCGGCTGCCGAGGCCCAAGTGCTCGGCTCCGCTCGAACAGGGGACGCCCATCGCGTCGTCGCCCTCCTCCGCCGTGCGGCTGGACGCACCGGGCCCCCGCTCACCAGCACCGCAAGGCCGAGCTCACCGGCACCGCAGGGCCGAGGCATCTCGACGGCGACCAGGTCCGCCGGACAGACCCGAGGCGGAACGTGCGCCCGGTGCCGGTGGGGACACCCGGCCCGGGACAGCGGCTTGCGGGCACATGCGAAGATTCTGGTCGTGAGCGCCAACGACCGCCCTCTGGGCCAGCCGAACAGCAAGACGCACGACTCCGCGTTCCTCAAGGCGTGCAGGCGGGAAGCCGTCCCGCACACGCCGGTCTGGTTCATGCGCCAGGCGGGGCGCTCGCTGCCGGAGTACCTGAAGGTGCGCGAGGGCATCCCCATGCTGGAGTCGTGCATGCGGCCCGAGCTGGTCACCGAGATCACGCTCCAGCCGGTGCGCCGGCACAAGGTCGACGCGGCCATCTACTTCAGCGACATCGTCGTCCCGCTCAAGGCCATCGGCATCGACCTGGACATCAAGCCCGGCGTCGGCCCCGTCGTCGCCGAGCCGATCCGCACCCGGGCCGACCTCGCCCGGCTGCGCGACCTGACCCCCGAGGACGTCCACTACGTCACCGAGGCCATCGGCATGCTGACCGGCGAGCTCGGCTCCACGCCGCTCATCGGATTCGCCGGCGCCCCCTTCACGCTCGCGAGCTACCTCGTGGAGGGCGGCCCGTCCCGCAACCACGAGAACACCAAGGCCATGATGTACGGCGACCCCGAGCTGTGGGCCGACCTGCTCGACCGCCTCGCCGAGATCACCGCAGCCTTCCTCAAGGTGCAGATCGAGGCGGGCGCCTCCGCGGTGCAGCTCTTCGACTCCTGGGTCGGCGCGCTCGCCCCCGCCGACTACCGCCGCTCGATCCTGCCCGCCTCGGCGAAGGTCTTCGACGCGGTCGCCCCCTACGACGTGCCCCGCATCCACTTCGGCGTCGGCACCGGCGAGCTGCTCGGCCTCATGGGCGAGGCCGGCGCGGACGTCGTCGGCGTCGACTGGCGCGTCCCGCTGGACGAGGCGGCCCGCCGGGTCGGCCCCGGCAAGGCGCTCCAGGGCAACCTCGACCCGGCGGTCCTGTTCGCGCCGACCGCGGCCGTCGAGGAGAAGACCCGCGAGGTGCTCGACGCGGCCGCGGGCCTGGAGGGCCACATCTTCAACCTCGGCCACGGCGTGCTGCCCTCGATGGACCCGGACTCGCTGACCCGCCTCGTCGCGTACGTCCACGAGCAGACCGCCAAGTAGCGACGGCCCGGCGGCGCGCTCGCTCCGGCTGCCCGGCGGCGCGCACGCTCCGGCTATCCGGCGGCGCGCACCTTCGACACCGCCTTGCGCGCCGCCACCAGGACCGGGTCCCACACCGAGGAGAACGGCGGGGCGTAGCCGAGGTCGAGGGCGGTCATCTGATCCACCGTCATACGGGCGGTCAGGGCGACCGCCGCGATGTCGATCCGCTTGGCCGCGCCCGTGCCGCCCACGATCTGCACGCCGAGCAGCCGTCCCGTGCGCCGTTCGGCCAGCATCTTCACGGTCATCGGGGCCGCGCCCGGGTAGTAGCCGGCGGTGGTGGTCGACTCGATGGTCGCCGTGACGTACCGCAGCCCCTCCTCGTCGGCCTGCCGCTGGGTGAGGCCGGTGCGCGCCACCTCCGTAGCGCAGACCTTGGTCACGGCGGTGCCGACGACACCCGGGAACGTGGCGTAGTCGCCGGCCACGTTGGAGCCGATGATCTGGCCGTGCTTGTTGGCGTGCGTGCCGAGCGCGATGAAGCGGTGCCGGCCCGAGACCAGGTCGAGCACCTCCACACAGTCGCCGCCCGCCCAGATGTCCGCGTGCCCCCGCACCCGCATCGAGGTGTCCGTGAGCAGTCCGCCGGACTCCCCGAGCGGCAGCCCGGCCGCACGGGCCAGATCCGTACCCGGGGTGACGCCGAGACCGAGCACCACCACGTCCGCCGCGTACTCCGTGGACCCCGTCGCGACCGCCCGCACCCGGCCGGAATCCCCGGTCAGCACCTCGGTCACCTCGGCGCCCGTGACCACTCGGATCCCGGAGCGCTCCATCGCCTCGGTCAGCCGGTGTCCCAGGTCCGGGTCGAGCGAGTGCATGGGCTCGGCGCCGCGGGTCAGGAGCGTCACCTCGAAGCCCCGGCCGAGCAGCGCCTCGGCCATCTCGATGCCGATGTATCCGCCGCCCACCACCACCGCGCGCCGCTCCCGTGCCGCCGCCAGGCTCTCCAGCAGGGCCCGTCCGTCGTCGATGGTGTGCACCCCGTGCACCCCGGGCGATTCGATCCCCGGCAGCGCGGGCCGCACCGGACGCGCCCCGGTCGCGATGACGAGCTTGTCGTAGGAGGTCCACTCCTCGGCTCCCGACACCAGATCGCGCGAGCGCACCCGGCGGCCCGTCACGTCGAGCTCCGTGACCTCCGTACGCATCCGCAGATCGATGCCGCGCTCGCGGTGCTCCTCGGGGGTGCGGGCGATCAGGTCGTCGTGGGTCGGTACGTCGCCGCCCACCCAGTACGGGATGCCGCAGGCGGAGTACGACGTGAAGTCCGACCGCTCGAAGGCGACGATCTCCAGTTCCTCGGGGCCCTTCAGCCTGCGGGCCTGGGAGGCCGCGGACATGCCCGCCGCGTCACCGCCGATGACCACCAGTCGCTCCGCCGCCATGGGTGTTGCCTCCGCTCGTGAGGGTCGCTGCTCCTGGTGACGATACGTACGGGGGACGCGCGGTATTCCCCGCCCGCGGCGGAGCGGCCCGGGTGTTGGCCGAGGGCGGGCCTCAACTCGCCTGCCGGAAGCCCGGGTTGAGGTCCCCCGCCGTGCGCCGCGGGGCTCGTTTCCGGTGGTCGGCGGGGGTCTGAGACAGTGGAGGCATGGACAACGCCCCCGCCCGCGCCCCGCACATCGTCGTCGTCGGAGGCGGTATCTCCGGCCTCGCCGCCGCCCACCGGCTGCTCGCGTCCGGTGCCCGGGTGACCGTCCTCGAAGGCAGCGCGGTGCTCGGCGGCAAGCTGCTCGCCGGGGAGATTGAGGGCGCGCCCGTCGATCTCGGCGCCGAGTCGATGCTGGCCCGCCGCCCCGAGGGCGTGGACCTCGCCCGCGCGGTCGGCCTCGGCGACCGGATCCAGGCACCCGCCGCGGGGGGCGCGGCCATCTGGACCCGCGGCGCGCTGCGGCCGATGCCCACGGGCCATGTGATGGGCGTTCCCGCCGAGCCCGGCACCCTCCACGGCGTCCTCTCCGCCGAGGGCCTGGCCCGGGTCGCCCAGGACCGTGAGCTCGCCCCGAGCGAGGTCGGCGAGGACATCGGCGTGGGCGAGTTCGTCGCCAAGCGGGTCGGCCGCGAGGTCGTCGACCGGCTGGTGGAGCCGCTCCTCGGCGGGGTCTACGCGGGCGACGCCTACAAGATCTCGATGCGGGCCGCCGTGCCCCAGCTCTACGAGGCGGCCCGCACCCACGGCTCGCTCCTCGACGGCGTCCAGGACATCCAGGCCAGGGCCGCCGCGAGAGCGCAGACCGGGCCGGTGTTCGCCGGCCTGGACGGCGGCATGGGCACCCTGCCGGCCGCGGTCGCCGACGCGGTACGCGCCCAGGGCGGCGAGATCCGCACCGAGGCCCCCGTCCTGGGGCTCGCCCGGACCGCCGACGGCTGGCGGATCCGTACCGACGCCGAGCTGATCGCCGCCGACGGCGTGATCCTGTCCAACCCCGCCTGGTCCGCTTCCGAGCTGCTCGGCGCCGAGGCGCCGGCCGCCGCCGCCGAGCTCGCCGAGGTCGAGTACGCCTCGATGGTCCTGGTCACCCTCGCCTTCCGGCGGGCCGATCTGGCCGGTCTTGAGGAGCGTTCGGGGTTCCTGGTGCCACCGGTGGACGGCCGCACCATCAAGGCCTCCACCTTCTCCTCGTACAAGTGGAGTTGGGTCAAGGAGCGCGGCTCGGACCTCTTCGTACTGCGCACCTCGATCGGGCGCTACGGCGAGGAGCGCCATCTGGACTGGGACGACGCCGACCTCGTGGACGTCTCGCTCGGCGATCTCGGCGACGCCATCGGCCTGTCGGCGCGGCCCGTCGCGACCCGCGTCAACCGCTGGATCGGCGGCCTTCCGCAGTATCCGGTGGGCCATCTCGCCAAGGTCGCCCGCATCCGCGCGGAGGTCGCCAAGCTGCCCGGACTGCGGGTCTGCGGCGCCGTCTACGACGGTGTCGGCATCCCCGCGTGCGTCGCGAGCGCCCGGCGCGCCGCGGACGAGATCATTGCCACGTCGACCCTGGCGCGGAACACCCGGAGTGACGCGGGACAATAGCCACATGAGTGCTGCTCCGGAAAAGATTCCCAACGCGGGGAAGAAGGCGAAGGACCTCAACGAGGTCATCCGCTACACCCTGTGGTCTGTCTTCAAGCTGCGCGACGTACTCCCGGAGGACCGGTCGGGTTACGCCGACGAGGTCCAGGAGCTGTTCGACCAGCTCGCCGCCAAGGACATCACTGTCCGCGGCACCTACGACCTGTCGGGTCTGCGCGCGGACGCCGACATCATGATCTGGTGGCACGCGGAGACCTCCGACGAGCTCCAGAGCGCCTACAACCTGTTCCGCCGCACCAAGCTGGGCCGCGCGCTCGAACCGGTGTGGTCGAACATGGCGCTGCACCGGCCCGCCGAGTTCAACAAGGCGCACATCCCGGCGTTCCTGGCCGACGAGAACCCGCGCGACTACGTGTCGGTGTACCCGTTCGTGCGCAGCTACGACTGGTACCTGCTGCCCGACGAGGACCGTCGCCGGATGCTCGCCGACCACGGCAAGATGGCCCGCGGCTACCCCGACGTGCGGGCCAACACGGTCGCCTCGTTCTCGCTCGGCGACTACGAGTGGCTGCTGGCCTTCGAGGCCGACGAACTGCACCGCATCGTCGACCTCATGCGCCACCTGCGCGCCTCCGAGGCCCGGATGCACGTCCGCGAAGAGGTCCCGTTCTACACGGGGCGCCGCAAGAGCGTGGCCGACCTCGTGGCGGGCCTGGCCTAGCAAGACCAGGTGACCGGGGCCCGCGCCACGCGAGCGGACCCCGGTCATCCCTGACCCGGAAGATCAGAGAGCGGGCAACACACGCCCCGGCCTGCCGGCTGCCCGCTCGTCCAGCGACACCGGGTTCGGCTCCCGGTGCGGCGCGCACACAGCGCGCCGCACCGGCGTCCGGCCGTTCAGCAAGTAGTCCTCCACATAGCCGTTCACACAGGCGTTGGAGCCACCCGCGATGCCGTGCGTACCGGCGTCCTTCTCCGTGATCAGTACGGAGCCCGGCAGCCGCCGCTGGAGTTCCAGGGCCCCCGGGTACGGCGTCGCCGCGTCCCGCTCGGCCGCCAGGATCAGCGTCGTCGGCAGCGCCCCCGGCCGCGCGCCGACGTCCACCGGCTTCTGCTGCGGGGCCGGCCAGTAGGCACACGGCAGGTTCATCCACGCGTTGTCCCACGTCTCGAACGGCGCGGTCACCGCGAGCCCGGTGTTGTCGCGGTCCCACGTCGTGAAGTCCCTGGGCCAGGGCGCGTCGTTGCACTCGACGGCCGTGTACACCGCGTTCCCGTTCTCGTCGTCGACCGCCGACTCCGGCTTGGGCGACGCCTGTTGGACCAGTGGACGCTCATTGCCCTTGAGGTACTCCGAGAGCGCGGTGGCCCGGCTCGACCAGTAGTCGTCGTAGTACCCGGCCTTGAGGAACGCGGCCTGCAACTGGGCGGGACCGACGGTGCCGCCCGCCGGTTCGCGGGTCAGCCGGGCCCGCACCCGCTCGTAGCTCCCCAGCACCTCCTCGGCCGTGCTGCCCAGGTGGTAGACCGCGTCGTGCTTGGCGACCCAGGCGCGGAAGTCCGCCCAGCGGTTCTCGAACGCCCGTGACTGGTCCAGGTTGTTGCGGTACCAGATCTGCCGCGGGTCCGGGTCGACCGCCGAGTCGAAGACCATCCGGCGGATGTGCGAGGGGAACAGCGTCGCGTACACCGCCCCGAAGTAGGTGCCGTAGGAGGCGCCCATGAAGGTCAGCTTCTTCTCGCCGAGCGCCGCCCGCAGCACGTCCAGGTCACGGGCGTTGTTGATGCTGGTGTAGAACCGCAGCGCGTCCCCGGCGTTGCGCGCACAGCCCTCGGCGTACGCCCGGGCCTGGGCGATCCGCTCCAGCTTGTACGACTCGGAGGGGTAGGTGGGCGACTCGGTGGGCGCCTTGGCGAAGTCGGCCGGGTCCTGGCAGGACAGCGGCGCCGAGCGGGCCACCCCGCGCGGGGCGTAGCCGACCAGGTCGTACGCCCCGGCGATCCGCTTCCAGTCGGAGAGCCCGGCGACCATCGGGAAGTACATGCTGGAGGCGCCGGGCCCGCCCGGGTTGAAGACGAGGGCGCCCTGCCGCTCGGCGGGCTTGCCCTTGGCCTTGGTCCGGCTGACGGTGAGCGAGATCTGACGGCCCGTCGGATGGCTGTAGTCCAGGGGGACTTGGACCGTTCCGCACTGCACGGAGGGGGGCAGCGCCTCCACCTCGGGGCACCGGCCGAAGGCGATCGGCCTGGCGGCGGCGCGCTGGGCGGCGGCCGTGACACCGCGGGCCTCGGCGGTCAGCGGGTCGGCGCTGCCCGCGGGGGCGGCGACGAGGGCGGAAAGGACGAGGGAACCCAGGGTCCCGTACAGGGCTACAGCTCTCATCGCCGGTACATCCCTTTCGTGCTGCGGTACTACGGAAGTACATACAGACCAGAAGGGGATACTTCGGACGAGTGAAAGTAAAGCAGCGGGGCCGCGCCGGGCGCGGTCATTGACTCCGATGCGCGAAGCGGCCGTTCGTCAGGGCGCTGCGCAGCTGGGGGTCCTCCACGGCCCGCAGCCCGCGCACGGCGACCGCGGTGAGCGGGTCGCCCGCCGCGTCGAGCCCGCCGAGCAGTGCCTGCCCGTCCGGCGAGGCCCAGCGGGTGTACGGGTGGATCTCCACCCGGGCGATGGCCAGACAGCCCAGCGTGAGGACGAGCGGGAGCGCGAACCAGGCCGCGATCTCGGGGCGCCCGGTGCCCGTTTCGCCCGGCATGAACAGGGCGGCGCAGGCGAGCGCGGTGATGAGCAGGGCGGCGCCGCGCACCGACTTCACCGAGGCGCTGACCCCGGACCGTACGGCGTCGGGGACCGCGAGGCCCGCGCCGGCGAGCCGGTCGGCCAGGGCGCGCACCGCTTCGGCGGCGGCGGTGCCGGACCGTATCGCCTCGATCCGCTCCTGGCCGCCCGGGCCGATCGCCGTCAGGACCGAGCGCTCCAGGTCGTCGCGGCCCTCGGGGTCGACGACGGTGGCCCAGCCGGTGTGGGCGAGCAGCAGCCGGCTGGCCCGGTGCATGGAGACGAGGGTGAGGTCGACGACCCGGTAGGGGCCGCCCGCCAGGAACGCCGCCTCGTAGCAGGACAGGCCCCGCCCGTCGTCCGTACGCGGCCGGGGGCGTGCGGCGGCGACGGCGGCCAGACAGAGCCGGCCGCAGGAGAACCCGGCCGCGACCATCGCGGGCAGAAGGAACAGGACCCAGAACATGGCCGAGTTCTATGCGAAGTTGACGCTTCGCCGCCACAGTCTGTCCACAATCTGGACGCCGGGTTATCGCTTCGTTACGGAGTGTGGAGTGCCCCGGGTGCGGGAGACGCCTCGTCCCTCGGGCGGGAGGCGGCCGGGGGCAGGGGGAACGACGGCTCGGACCCGGTGGGCGGTTCGGCGCTGTCGGCGGGCTCCGGTGGGAGCGGCACGGCGCTCGGCGGTGTCGCCCCGGGGGTGGGCGGTGGGGGACCGGTGGGGTTCGCCGTCGCCGCCGCGGCGGCGTCCCGGGCGAGCGCGTCGAAGTCGACGAACCCGGTCGCCTCCAGCATCTTGATGTGGTCGAGGACGGTCGTGTTCGCGTCGTCGGCGAGCCCGCGCACCAGCGAGTTGCGGGTGTTGGCCCGGATCTGCGCGACCAGGGCGAACACCTTGCCGTGGGCGGCGCGCAGCAGGTTCGCGAAGTCCCGCTCGTAGGCGGCGCCGGAATCCGCGGTCAACTGGCGCAGCCAGCCTTGCTGTTGGGCGTTGGGCTGGTCCGGCAGCCCCATGCCGAGCTGGGCCGCGACCTCGCGCACCCGGGCGTCGAGGAAGGCGTGCCCGTCGACGAGGTGCTGCCCGGCCGCCCTGACCGCGTCGCTGGGGTCCCGCTGGACGGCTTGCCGCCCGGCCGGGCCCTCCCAGAGCCCGGCCAGCCGCACCCGGACGACGAAGTCCCGGTCGGCGGCCGTCAGTGGACCCCAACGGGTGCGTACCGTACCGGCGTTGAAGTCGGCGAGCGGGGTGCCCGCGCGGTCGGCGTACGACCAGACGGGGAAGAGCAGCGCGAGCAGAGTCGCGGCCAACGCGATGACGACGAGTCCGGTACCGGACAACAAGCGACGCATGGATGCCTCCTGGTGCGGTGCCGCACGGTAGTGCGGATGCCGCTGGTTTCGGAGGCGGTTCGGTGAAGTGGGTGGCCGGGTGGTGTGGGGGTCGTCACGTGATGCGGGAGTCCGCACCAACTCCCTTGTGGGTGGGGTAGGTTGCCCCGCCGTCATATCCGCTTCGCGGGGCGGGCCGGGTCAGGCCGCCCGGGTCAGCGTGCGCAGCAGCCGCGCGGCGCGCCCCGGTGGCCTCGGTCCCGACCGCTCCTTCCACCAGCGGGCCAGGGCCCGGCGCGCCTCCGCGTCGGCGGGCCGCCCCGTGTCGAGCAGGAACCGGACGAAGTCGAGCGCGTCCTGGCGGTAACCCCCCTGCATGGGGCGGTACTTGGCGTATCCCAGGAACGCCTCCCGGTAGTTTGGCCCGAGCAGCGCCGCCGGCTCGGGCGCGACCTTGGCCACCACATCGGCCCGCTTGGCCGCGAGCGAGCGGGCCTGTACGCGAAGCCGCCGCCCGTCGAACCCGGTGGGCGCGGGCGTGCCCGCGGTGAGCGAGGAGAGCAGGGCGGCCTGTGCGAGGGCGAGCCGGTCCCGGGACCCGGCGCCGGCCTCTTCGGTGACGGCCGCGGGCGGGGGACCCGTCACCGGAGCGGGCGGCTCGGCCACGGCCAACGTGTCCCGGATGGCGCCGAGTTCGGCCGCAAGCTCCTCGGCCGGCGGGAACGCGTCGTCGCGCTCCAGCAGCACCCCCGGCGGTGAGACGCGGGCGGCGAGGTCGGCCAGGACGTCGAGCACCGCCTGCGGTACGGGGTGCGCGTGGGTGTCGTGCCAGACGCCGTCCCGTTCGACACCGCCCGCCACGTGCACGTACGCGATCGCCTCCAGGGGCAGGTCGGCCAGGACCTTCGCGGGGTCCTCGCCGCGGTTCACCCGGTTCGTGTGCAGATTGGCCACGTCGATGAGCAGCCCGACCCCGGTGCGCTCGACCAGCTCCGACAGGAACTGACCTTCCGTCAACTCCTCGTCGGGCCAGTCGATCAGGGCCGCGATGTTCTCCAGGGCGAGCGGCACCGGCAGGGCGTCCTGCGCGATGCGCACGTTCTCGCACAGCACCCGCAGGGCGTCGCGGGTGCGCGGCACCGGCAGCAGATGACCGGCCTCCAGGCGCGGCGACGCGGTCAGTTCGCCGCCCGCGCGCACGAACGCGATGTGCTCGGTGACCAGGGGCGAGCCGAGCGCCTCGGCCCGGGCCGCGAGGTCGGCCAGGCGCCGCGGGTCCGGCCGGTCGGCCCCGCCGAGGCCCAGCGAGACCCCGTGCGGCACGACGGTGACCCCGCGCTGGCGCAGCCGGAGCAGGGAGTCGGGGAGGTGCCCGGGGCAGAGGTTCTCCGCGACCGCCTCGACCCAGTCGATGCCGTCGAGCCCCTCGACCGCCCCGGCGATCTCCGGCCGCCAGCCGATGCCGATGCCCAAATGCTTCATGGACAGGTCATGGCCCCCGGCTCCGGCGACGAACCCTGGCCGGGTCACCTTCAGAGCTTGATTTGAGGTTTCCGCTCCGCCCGGCCCCGGTCCCGGCAAGGACGTGGGGAAGCGCGCGAACAGGCGGCGGCGATGCGCCCCTGAGGGCGGGTCGAGGTGCGCGGGGAGGCGCGCGAACAGCCATGCCCGGTGCGGGGCGGCCGCGTCAGCTGGGGGTGGCCAGCGCGTCGAAGTCCACCAGACCGGTGGCCTCCAGCATCGTCATGTGGTCGAGCACGGTGTTGTTGGCGTCGGTCGCCAGGTCCCGCACCAGCGAGTTCCGCGTGGTCGCCCGGACCTGGGCGACCAGGGCGAACACCTTGCCGTGGGCGGCGCGCAGCAGGTTCGCGAAGTCCCGTTCGTAGGCGGTGCCGGTGTCCGCGGTCAGCTGGCGCAGCCAGCCCTGCTGCTGGGCGTTGGGCTGGTTCGGCAGCTCGATGCCGAGCTTCGCGGCGACGTCCCGGTCGTGCTTGTCCAGCGCGGCGTGGCCCATGACGAGGTGGTCCCCGGCCGCCTTGATCGCGGCGCTGGGCGTCCGCTCCTGCGCCTGCTGTCCGGCCGGCCCCTCCCACAGCCCGGCGAGCCGCACCTTGGTGACGAACTCCCGGTCCGTGGCGGACAGCGGGCCCCAAGGAGTGGGCGTGGACGAGGAGTCGAGGTTGGCCTGCGGCGTGCTGGAGCGGTCGGCGTACGACCACACGGGAAAGGCGAGCGCGCCGATGGTCGCCACGAGCACCGCGATGAGCAGCCCCGTCCCGTTCACGTGGCGCAGGGCGAAACGGCTGGAGCGGACTATTCCACGCGACAAGATGCCTCCAGGGACGGCCAGTTGAGAGCACGAGCGCTGCTCGGCGTACCGGGAGGTACGGATGGGGCGGGTGGTGTGTTCAGCGGGGCGAAGACCTGTCCGGATGCGCCACCCTCGGCCACGCATCGGCCGCGTCCGCGAGGGTGGAAGCGCCACCCTCAGCCGCGCGCGAGACGGTCCGCTGGGACGGATACGACGGATGCGCCACCCTCGGCCGCGCACCGGCCGTGTCCGCGAGGGTGGATGCGCCACTCTCAGCCACGCGCGAGACGCGCCCGCAGGGCCGGATGGTCGGCGACCACCGTGCAGGACCCCGGGGCGATCTCGGTGAAGCCCGCGTCGCGGACCACCGGCAGCCCGCTGAGCGTCAGGTCGCGCCAGGCGGCCGGGTCCGCGGGGCGTACCGCGAGGGGAAAGCCCGCCTCGCGCCAGGCCTTGCGCTCGGTGCCGGTCAGCTCCCACCAGGCGAGCTGGGCGCCGTGTCCGGCCTGGGCCATCGCCTTGCCCGCGGACATGTCGAGGTCGGGGTTGAGCCAGAGCACCGGCGCGAGTGGATCGGGGGTGTCCGGATCGGCCGGGTCGTCCAGGTCCGTACCCGAGACCTGGAGTTTGGCCAGCTCCTTGGGCCAGCCGTCCAGCGGCACCGGCGGGAAGACGCGCACCTCCGCCGACTTGCCGGTCACCGTGATGCCGGGCAGCGCCGAGGCCTTGCGCCACTCGGCGCCGCGGGCGCGCCGCACGACCTTGCGGATCCGGGCGTCCTGCCAGTCCCGCATCACCCGGGCCCACTCGCCCTCGTCGTCCCCCTCGCCCAGCGACCGCTCGTCGGAGAGCATCACGAGCACCGCGCGGGCGGCCGTCTCCAGGGCGTCGGTGCGCGCCGGGGGATCGGCCTTCTCGATGTGGACGACGAGCGGCAGTACGTACTGCCGCGCCTCGTCGCGCGGGGAGGCGTCGTGAAAGGGGCTGTCGGAAGCGGGGTTCTGGGTGTCCTCGGTGCTCACTCCACCAGTCTGCCAGCCGCCGAATCGGTGATTCTTGGCGGAATGAAGAGTTCCGGGACAGGATGCGCGCATGAAGAGCGACCTTTTCGCCATCGAGAACATGGCCCAGCCCGCGGCCGCCGCCGGAATGACGCTGGAGAACGCCAAGTCCATCAAGTACGCGGTCAACGGCGAGATGCTCGCGCGCCAGGGTGCGATGATCGCCTACCGCGGCAGCCTCCAGTTCGAGCGGCGCGGCCAGGGCATCGGCGGCATGCTCAAGCGCGCGGTGACCGGCGAGGGCCTGCCGCTGATGGCGGTCACCGGCCAGGGCGAGGCCTGGTTCGCGCACGAGGCGCAGAACTGCTTCATCGTCGACATCGAGCAGGGTGACGCGCTCACCATCAACGGCCGCAACGTGCTGTGCTTCGACGCCTCGCTCAGCTACGAGATCAAGACGGTCAAGGGCTCCGGCATCGCCGGCGGTGGCCTCTTCAACAGCGTCTTCACCGGCTACGGCCGGCTCGGCCTGGTCTGCGAGGGCAACCCGCTGGTCATCCCGGTCTCCCCGCAGCTGCCGGTCTACGTCGACACCGACGCGGTGGTCGGCTGGACCGCCAACCTCCAGACCTCCCTGCACCGCTCGCAGTCCATCGGCTCGATGCTGCGCGGCGGCTCCGGCGAGGCCGTCCAGCTGATGCTCCAGGGCGAGGGCTACGTCATAGTGCGCCCGAGCGAGGCGACGCCGCAGAAGCCCCAGCAGCATTGAGCACCGTCCGGAACCTGCGCGGGGTCGGCCGCCGGTACGGCATCGGCGGTCCCTGGGTGCTGCGCGCCGTCGACCTGAACCTGCCCGCGGCCGCCCTGATACGGATCGAGGGCACCAACGGCACCGGGAAATCAACCCTGTTGAGGCTGATCGCCGGAATCGACGCCCCGACGGAGGGCGGCATCACCGGCCGCCCCCGCACCGCCTACGTCCCCGAACGCTTCCCCGCCGCGCTGCCCTTCACGGCGGCCGGATACCTCACACACCTCGGCCGTGTGCACGGCCTGCCGGGGCGCACGGCGAGGCAGCGCGCGGGGCGGTGGCTGGAGAGGTTCGGCGCGGCGGCGCACGCCGGCACCCCGCTCGCCGAGCTCTCCAAGGGCACCAGCCAGAAGGTCGCCGTGGCCCAGGCGCTGCTCGCCGAACCCGAACTCCTCGTCCTGGACGAGGCGTGGACCGGCCTGGACACCGCGGCCCGGGCCGAGCTGGACCGGGCGGTGCGCGAGCGCGTGACGGCGGGCGGCACGGTCGTCTTCGTCGACCACGACCCCGCCCGGCTGGCCGGCCGCGAGGACGCCCGGTACGCGGTCGCGGGCACCGGGCTGCATGCCGTGGCCGGACCGTCGCACGCCGCGCTCACTCTCGTCGACATCACCGGAACCGGGCCGCTCCCGTCCCAACTGCCGGGTGCGCCAGAGGAGTTGACGTCCAGCGAGGGCCTGCGCACACTGCGCGTACCGGCCGACCGGTCGGACGATCTGCTGCGTGCCCTGCTCGCGGCCGAGCCGCCCTGGCACATCCGAGGAGTGCGCGGCACATGAGCCCACTCGTCCCCCTCGTGCGCTATCAGAGCGCCCTGCTCCTGCGCTCCCAGCGCTGGCTCGCCCCCGTTCTGCTGTACGCCGCCCTGCTGGGCATCGGCGTACAGCAGGGGCAGCCGGTCCTGGACTCGATGGGGTACGCGGCGGCCGGCCTGCTGCCGGTCGCGGCCTGGCTCGTGCGGATCTGCGTCACCCAGGAACCGGAGGCCGCCCGCGCCTGCGCGGCCGCCACGGCGGGCCCGGCCCGGGTGCACCTCGCGTCGCTCCTGTCGGCGGTGGGCTGCGCGGCCCTGCTCGGGGTCGTCGGTATGGCGTACGTCGCCGCCGTGAGCGATCCGGTGAGCGGCGACCGCAGAGTCCCGGTGCCGCTCGGTGCCGCGTGCGCGGCCGGTCTGATCGCCGCCGGGGTCTGCGTCCTGACGGGAGCGGTGGTCGGCGCCCTGGGCAGCCGTCCGGTGCTGCGCGCCCGGGGCTGGTCCCTCGCGCTCACCGCCCTGGCCGCGCTGCTCGCCCTGGTCCTCGCCCCCTCACCGGCCCAGTACGCGGTGTTCGGCCTGGTCACCGGCTCACGGACCGGAGCCGTGCACCTGGCCCTGGTACCGCTGGGCGCGGCGCTCGCGCTCGCGGGGTCGGCCGCCGCCGGAGTCTGCGCGCTCAGCGCGCGACGCCGATGAGCCGGCCCCGTACGGCGATGAGCCGGGTCCCGTACGGCGATGAGCCGGTCCCGTACGCCGATTAGGCTCGGACGCATGGACGAGACGCAGCCGCAGGACGACACGACCTACTGCGAGGCGGCCCTCTTGGACGGGGCCCCCGCGCCCGGAGCGTACGAGGGGCCCTTCGCCGAGTGCGTGCTGTGCCGGGCGCCGACCGAGTACCCGGAGTCGACCAGGGGCAGCACGCTCTGCCCGGTGTGCGAGTGGCAGGAGGCGCAGCGCGCGGCCTGTTCCGGCTGAGCCCGGGACGAGCCGGACCCGCTGTGCGGCGCCGGTCAGTGCTGGGCGTGCTGGGTGTGCTGCGCGGTGTCGCGGATCAGATCGGAGACCTTCACGAAGCGGTAGCCGCGCTTGCGCAGCTCCGGCACGATGCGCTGGAGCGCCGTGTCGGTGACGGGTGCCGCGCTGCGGGTGCAGTGCATGACCACGAGCGACCCGGGCTTGACGCCGGCCAGGACCTGCTCGGCCACCGCGTTCGCGTCCTTGGCGAAGGCGTCCCCGCTCACCACGTCCCACTGGACGGCGGTCATCTTCAGCGGGGCGAGCGCACGCAGCGTCTCGTCGTCGTAACACCCGCCGGGGAAGCGGAAGTACGGCACGGCGTTGGTCACCCCGGCCGCCTTGAACTGGGCCGTCGCCTTCTCCACGTCGGCCCGCATCGCGTCCTTCTCGACGACGGGCAGCCCGTAGCAGTCCGTCTTGAACGCGTAGTGGCTGTAGGAGTGGTTGCCGACCTCGAAGTCGGGGTCGGTGCCGATGGCACGGGCCTCGGCCGGGTACTCCTGCGCCCACCGGCCGGTCATGAACACGGTGGCCGGCACCTTCATGCGCTTCAGGTCGGCGATGAGCGCCGGGTTGTCGAAGCGCTCGCCGCCCGCCGCGCGCGGGCCCTGGTCGGCCGTCATGTCGGCGTCGAAGCTCAGCGCGACGACCTTCTCGCCCTGGGGATTCTGGGGTGCCCGCTCGAAGACCGGGGTGAGTCCGCCGGGCCCGGGCGCCAGGGTCGCGGCACTCGTCGTCTTGGGGGCCCCGGCCCCGGCGGGCGCCGAGGGTGCGGCCTTGTCGGCGGCCTGGTGCGGGGGCTTGGCGGGGTCGGAGCCACAGGCCGTGAGGGCGGCACCGAGCAGGGCAACCGTGAGCAGTTTTCGCGCAGTAATGGTCACAAACGGAAAGTAGCCGATCGTATCGGCCTATTTGCCTACGGCACTCCCGGCCGTCCCCGAGATTCCGGCCAATGCCGCACGGCCCAGCACGCGGGTCGTCCCAGCGGAACCGCCCCGGCATCCTCGGCCCGGGGGCCTACGGCGCGCTGCTCGGCGCCCGGTCCCTGCACGTGACGGCCCAGGGCGACCTGGGCTCGGGCGCGGGTACCTAGGGCCGGACCTACACCCTCGACGTGGCCGCGACCGGAAAGCCCTACCCGGTGCGGTTCACCGTCACCCGGGGCGCCGCGGCACCCGACGCGACCGTACGCTTCGACGGCTTCGACAAGCCGGTGCCGACCGCCACTCCGGCCGCCGCCGATGCCGTCGACATCTCGGGCCTGATGAGTCGGCCTTCCTGAGGCAAGGTCCCGACTGGCCATGGCCTCGCCTCACCCAGGTCTCGACTCGCCGAGGTCTCAACTCGCCCAGGCCTCGCCTCACCCAGGTCTCGACTCGCCGAGGTCTCAACTCGCCCTGGATCAGGCGCCCTTGAGCAGTCGGCGCCTGCACTCCTCGACGTCGAAGTCGCCCGGCGGATACTGCGGATCCAGCGCCTCCAGATGCTCCAGGAGCAGCTTGCTGACCGCCCAGTTGCGGTACCACTTGCGGTCGGCCGGCACCAGGAACCAAGGGGCGGCGGCGGTCGAGCAGCGCTCCAGGGCGATCTCGTACGCCTCCTGGTAGTCGGGCCACAGCGCGCGCTCGTCGATGTCCCCGGGGTTGAACTTCCAGTGCTTGTCCGGGTTGTCGAGGCGGGCGAGCAGCCGGCGCCGCTGCTCCTTGTGGCCGAGGTGCAGGAACACCTTGACCACGGTCACGCCGTCGTCGGCCAGCGACTGCTCGAAGCGGTTGATGTGGCCGTAGCGCAGCGTGATCTGCGCGCGCGGGACCAGCTCCCGTACCCGGGCGATCAGCACGTCCTCGTAGTGCGAGCGGTCGAAGATGCCGATCTCGCCGGGCTGCGGCAGCGCCTTGGAGACGCGCCACAGGAACGGATGCGCGAGCTCCTCGCGGGTCGGCGCCTTGAAGGCCTTGATGCGGCAGCCCGAAGGGTTGAACAGGCCGATGACGTGCTTGACCGTGCCGCCCTTGCCGCTGGTGTCCATGCCCTGGAGCACCAGCAGGATCCGCCGCCGGTCGCCGGCGGTGCTCGCCGCGTACAGCCGCTCCTGGAGATCGGCGAGACGCTCACCCATCCGGGCGGTGGCGGCCAGGCCCGCCGCCTTGTCCTTCGGACCGCCGGGGGTGGCGTCCGTGGCGTAGGAGGAGAGGGTGACGCGGTCGCCCTCGGGGATGCGCAGCAGCTCGCGCAGGTCCTGCCCGGGCTTGTCTGCGCCCTTGCGGGCCTTGCCCTTACCGGCCACTGCGCACCCCTTCCGGCCGCCTCACGTTCCCTCGATCGTGCGATGGAACGGCGGCCGGCGCTACCGCTGGCGGCAGCCTCAGACGAGCTCGGCGTTGAGCGAGATGCTCGTCCCCGAAAGGGCCTGGCTCACGGGGCAGTTCTTCTTGGCGTCCTCGGCGGCGGCCTGGAAGGCGTCCGCGTCCAGGCCGGGGACCTCGCCGCGCACGCTCAGGACGATGCCGGTGATGCCCTCGCCGGGCTGGAAGGTGACGTCGGCCTTGGTCTCCAGGCGGGTGGGCGGGGTGCCGGCGCCGGTCAGACCGTGCGAAAGGGCCATCGAGAAGCAGCTGGAGTGAGCGGCTGCGATGAGCTCCTCCGGGCTGGTCTTGCCGTTGGCCTGCTCGGCGCGGGACGGCCAGGAGACCGGCTGCGAGCCGATACCCGAGGAGTCGAAGCTGACGGTGCCGGAGCCCTTGAGGAGCTCGCCTTCCCAGACCGTGTGCGCCGTGCGCGTGGTGGCCATGATGTTTCCCTTCTGTGGCCGAGGGGGCGGTGGACGGATGCAGCATGAGCCCCCTCGGCCCCAAACCTACTGCCCCACAAGGCCCTTCGCGTCGCGGGCCAGCGCGGTCAGACGGGAGATAGCCCGGAAGTACTTCTTGCGGTAGCCGCCGTTCAGCATCTCGTCGCTGAACAGCCGGTCGAAGGCGACCCCGGAGGCGAGCACCGGCACCTCGCGGTCGTACAGGCGGTCGGCGAGCACCACGAGCCGCAGCGCGGTCGACTGGTCGGGCACCGGGCGCACATCGGTCAGGCACACCGCCCGCACCCCGTCCGTCAGCGCGCCGTACCGGCTGGGGTGGACGCGCGAGAGGTGGTCGAGCAGCTGCGGGAAGTCGTCGAGGGCGGCGCCCTCGGTGACGTACGCGGCCTTGGTGACCTGCTCGTCGGTGTACGGGGCGGGGGCCTCGGGCAGACCCCGGTGGCGGTAGTCCTCGCCGTCGATCCTGAGCGGCCGGAAGTGGGCGGACAGGCCCTGGATCTCGCGCAGGAAGTCGGCGGCCGCGAACCGGCCCTCGCCGAGCTTGCCCGGCAGCGTGTTGGAGGTCGCGGCGAGCGCCACGCCCTGCTCGACGAGCCGGCGAAGCAGCGAGGACACGAGGACGGTGTCGCCCGGGTCGTCGAGCTCGAACTCGTCGATGCACAGCAGCCGGTGGTTGCCCAGCGTCTGCACGGTCTGCTGGAAACCGAGCGCGCCGACCAGGTTGGTCAGCTCGACGAACGTGCCGAAGGCCTTCAGGGCCGGCTCGGCCGGGGTGGCGTGCCACAGGGACGCGAGCAGGTGCGTCTTGCCGACGCCGTAACCGCCGTCGAGGTACACCCCGCGCGGCCCGGGCGCGGCGGCCGGCTTCTTCGCGAACCAGCGCCGCTTGGCCCCCACGGCGTGCGCGCCGCCGAGCCCCGCCGCGAAGGAGGACAGGGCGGTGACCGCCTCGCTCTGGCTGGGCTGGTTCGGGTCCGGCACGTACGTCTCGAAGCGCACCGAGTCGAACCGCGGCGGCGGCACCATCTCGGCGACCAGACGGTCGGCGGGGACATGCGGCGCGCGGGCGCAGAGCGACACGGGGGCCGCTTCGGTTATGGGGCTGGTCGACACAGTTCCCCACTGTAAGCGCCGTGCCAGACTGCACCGCATGCGACAACTGTTCCCTGTGACCGACCAGACACCGACGGCCGAAGACGTCCGGGCCGCCGGACCGGCCGAGGGCGCCGACCCCACAGAACACGCCGCACGCACCGAATGGCCGCTCGACCGGCTGGCCGACGCCTATGCCTACCCCCGGGGCGGTGGCCCCTGGCTGCGGGCCAACATGGTGTCCTCGCTCGACGGCGCCGGCCACCACGAGGGCCGCTCCCAGCCGCTGTCCTCCGACACCGACATGCGGATCTTCGGCGTCCTGCGCGCCCTCGCGGACGTCGTGGTGGTGGGTGCGGAAACGGTACGCCTGGAGGGGTACCGGCCGGCCAGGGCGCGGGCCGGGTTCGCCGAGCGGCGCCAGGCCGCCGGGCAGGGCCCCGCTCCCGTCATCGCCGTCGTCACCGCGAGCCTGGACCTCGACTTCACGCTGCCGCTGTTCACCTCGCCGCTCGTGCCCACGCTGATCCTGACCGGGGCGGCCGCCGACCCCGACCGGGTGAGGCAGGCCGAGCGGGCGGGCTGCGAGGTGGTGGTCGCGGGCGAGGGGGCCGGCGTCGAGCCCCGCCGGATGGTCGCGGCGCTGGCCGAGCGCGGCCTGCCGCGGATGCTCACCGAAGGCGGGCCGCGGCTGCTCGGCCAGTTCGTGGCCGCCGGGGTGCTCGACGAGCTGTGCCTGACCATCTCGCCGACCCTGACCGCGGGCGACGCCCCGCGGATCGCGTCGGGGCCCGCGGTCGAGGTCCCGCGGCGGTTCGCTCCGACGTCCGTACTGGAGGACGCCGGGTACCTGTACACGCGTTACCGTCGGATCTGACGATCGGCGGAATTTATCGTTCCGGTTAGCTCACGCTGGGCACACTTATTCACGCAGACCCCGTGCGGATACGGGGAAGGATGGTTTCCGCAGAGGCCGGACCCGCCACTTACGGTGGCGGCGGCCATGGAGAGAACAGAAGGGCGCCTGTCGTGTTCACGAGCGTATTGATGATCGAGAAGCCCCTGACCTCCGTCGACGTGGAATTCGTCACCACTCTGCACGGGGACGAGCCCATTTCCTTCGTCGTCCTGATGCAGCCCAGGGGGGACCAGGACCGGCTCCTGCGCGCGATCGACGACGTGGCGCTCGGCGAGCTCGACGATGCCGTCCACGAGGGCGAGGAACCGGAGGGCTCCGCCGCACAGGGCCCCGCCGAAGTGGCCCTCCAGCACTCCCTTCAGTCCCTGCGGAACGCGGGCAGCACGGCCGTGGGCCAGGTGGTCGACGACCACCCCCTGGACATGCTGAAGGGCGTGGTCGACGAGGTGGGCGCCGACGAGGTCATCGTCCTGACGGCGCCGCACTACGTGGAGGAGTTCTTCCACCGCGACTGGGCCTCGCGCGCCCGGCACAAGGTGGGCGTGCCCGTCCTCAAGCTGTTCGCCCACAGCGAGTAGTCCCCGCGGCCCCCACCGGGAGCCGTGTCGCGGCCGGAGCCCCCACAGGAATTAGGGTGGGGGCTCCTTCTGTACGTCGCACCCCGGGAGAGAACCGCATGGCCTCCGCCATTCCCACCGCCATGGAACGGCCGCACTTCATCGGCATCGGCGGTGCCGGCATGTCGGGCATCGCGAAGATCCTGGCCCAGCGCGGGGCCCGGGTCGCGGGCAGCGACGCGAAGGAGTCCGCCACCGCCGAGGCGCTGCGGGCCCTCGGCGCCACCGTGCACATCGGGCACGCGGCCGGCCACCTCGCCGACGACGCCACCTGCGTGGTCGTCTCCAGCGCGATCCGCGCCGACAACCCCGAACTGACCCGCGCCGCCGAGCTGTCCGTGCCCGTCGTGCACCGCTCCGACGCGCTCGCCTCGCTCATGGGCGGCCTGCGCGCCATCGCGGTGGCGGGCACGCACGGCAAGACGACCACCACCTCGATGCTGGCCGTCGCCCTGACCGAGCTGGGTCTTGACCCGTCGTACGCGATCGGCGGCGACCTCGAAGGGCCCGGCACCAACGCCCGGCACGGCGAGGGCGACATCTTCGTGGCCGAGGCCGACGAGAGCGACCGCAGCTTCCAGAAGTACGACCCCGAGGTCGCCATCGTCCTCAACGTCGAGCTCGACCACCACGCCAACTACGCCTCGATGGACGAGATCTACGACTCCTTCGAGACCTTCGTCGGCAAGGTCCGCCCCGGCGGCACCCTGGTGATCGCGGCCGACCAGCCCGGCGCGGTCGAGCTCACCCAGCGCGTGCGCGACCTGTCGTCGCTGAAGGTCGTCACCTACGGCGAGTCCGGGACGGCGGACGTACGCGTCCACAAGGTCACCCCGCGCGGCCTCACCTCCGAGGTGACGGTCCTCCTGAACGGCAAGTTCCTGACCTTCACGGTCTCGGTCCCCGGCCGCCACTACGCGCACAACGCGGTGGCCGCCCTCGCCGCCGGCGTCGCGCTCGGCATCCCCGCGCACAACCTGGCCTCCGCGCTCGGCAAGTACACCGGCGTCAAGCGCCGCCTCCAGCTCAAGGGCGAGGCCAAGGGCGTCCAGGTCATCGACTCGTACGCGCACCACCCCACCGAGATGACCGCCGACCTGGAGGCGATGCGCGGCGCGGCATCCGACTCCCGCCTCCTCGTGGTCTTCCAGCCGCACCTCTTCTCCCGCACCCAGGAACTCGGCAAGGAGATGGGCCAGGCCCTCGCCCTCGCCGACCTCTCCGTCGTCCTCGACATCTACCCGGCCCGCGAGGACCCGGTCCCCGGTGTCACCAGCGAGCTGATCATCGACGCGGCCAGGGCGGCGGGGGCCCAGGTCACCGCCGTCCACGACAAGGAGACGGTCCCGGACGTCGTCGCGGGAATGGCGGCCCCCGGCGATCTCGTTCTCACCATGGGAGCGGGCGACGTGACGGACCTCGGCCCGGCCATCCTGGCCCGCCTGTCGAACTGACCCGTCCCGAAGCGACCCGATCCGAGCGAGGAGCACCCCATGGCGTACGACGTCGAGAAGCCGGACGAGCAGTGGCGCGCGGAGCTGAGCCCCGCCGAGTACCAGGTCCTGCGCCAGGCCGGCACCGAGCCCGCGTTCGTCGGTGAGTACACCGACACCAAGACCGAGGGCGTGTACGAGTGCCGCGCCTGCGGAGCCGAACTCTTCACCTCCGGCGAGAAGTTCGAGTCGCACTGCGGCTGGCCGAGCTTCTTCGACCCGAAGGACACCGACGCGGTCGAACTCATCGAGGACCGCACCCACGGCATGCTCCGCACCGAGGTCCGCTGCGCCCGCTGCGGCTCCCACCTCGGCCATGTCTTCGAGGGCGAGGGTTACCCGACGCCTACGGATCAGCGGTACTGCATCAACTCGATCTCGTTGCGGCTGACGCCGGACGAGGGCTGATCCTGAGCGGCTGACGACGGTCCGGCTGATGCCCGCACAGGTAGTTCTGTGCGGGCATTTTCGCGTTCTATCAGGCTGTGTGTCAGGAGGTGGGGAGATAGGGCGCCAGCGTCGAGGCCACCGCAGCGGACCTCAGATAGGGGGACGCGCGGTGGAAGTCGAACGGCGCGATGCTGTCCGTCAGATCGAGATCGACCGAGGGAAAGCGCTGCTTGAACGGCCGGGGGATCGCCACGATGTCTCCGTGGTCGCTCAGGTTGACCCACCGACGTACACCGGGAGGACGGCGCCCGGTGCCGTCGACCGGGGCCGGTGACAGAAGGTCGAAGACGCCGTGGCGCAGGGCGAGTGGGGAGCCGAGCGTCAGGAGCAGATCGACTTCGAGCTCTGGATGGGCGTGGAGGGCCTCGTAGGCCACGACGCTGCCGAGGGAGTGAGCGATCACCACACGGGCGCCGGTTGAGGCGATGGTGCCGGCGACCTCCTCTCGGGCCGCCGCGCGGGTGGAGCCGTTCTTGTCTCCTAGGTAGCGAGTGACGTCCCGGAAGAAGGTGGCGATGAACGCTTGGGTCAGGCGGCCGTCGAGACTCAGGCTCTCGGAGATCATGGCGACGAGTTGCCGGAGTGGAACGGCCAGGCGACCCTGAGCCGTCGCGGGTGGCGGCAGCTCCAAGTCCAGGGCCTCGCCCAGCGATTCGGCCCAGTGGGTAACGCCTTCGGTCAGGCCCGGGTGCTCGCGCACCAACGTGTCGAGGTCGTCGGCGACGCCCTGCGAGACGGGCCTGCCCCGGTGGAGATGGTGGGCATAGTAGGAGTAGGTGACGGGGAGGTGTTCGGCGGTTGTGCCGAGGCCGGCTGCGAGGTCCTTGGCCCAGGCCGCCGAGCGCGCGGTGACGATCTCCTCCGGCGGGACGGCGGAGAGGAAGTGGCCCACGCCGTGCACGGCCACCATGGCAGTCATCGGATGATGGTCCTTTGCTCGGAGGTCGGATCCGGGTACGGCAGGCGTCGGCCGTCCGGTGCGAGGTGGACGATGTCGGGGCCGACCCCGATGTACAGCGCGCCGTCGGGAGCGACGGCGATGGCGAACACGGTGTCGGGGAACCAGAAGATGTCGACCTGGCTGCCGCTCCCTACGTCCCACAGACGTAGGGAGCGGTCGAGTCCACCGGTGAAGAGGTGAGGGCGGCCGTCAAGGAGAACCGGTGCCGAGGTGAAGACCGCCCGGGTATGGCCACTCAGCGTGAACGTCCGTGTGGTGTCGAGAGCGGTGACGCGCACTTCACCTCGGGCGTCACCGCTGGCAACGTAGGGCCGCTTGTCGATGGCCAGGGCGGTGACGGTGTGGACAGCGACCGGGTGCCGGGTGAGGAGCCGCGGGCGGGGCGCGCCCAGGAGGCGGGCGGACCAGACGTGGCCGGAGCCGTATCCGGCGAGGACATGGGAGGGGGTGGCCGCCAGGCACAAGCACTGCGCGGACTCGGCCGAGGTGGGCAGGGCGCGCTCCTCCTCTCGCGCCCACGACGGGTCCGACATGTCACCTTCCGTCAGCACCCGTTCAAAGGGTGACAGCAAGGTGCGTTCGGAGCCCTCTGCCCACGCAGGGTCGCTGATGTCGACGTCCGGCCACCTGGCCGCCGTGTCTACATCGTCGGCGCTCGACACGACGACTTCGCCACGGGCGCTCGCGTGGATGACGTAGGTGGTTCCACGCACCGCGGTACTCGCGATCGCCGCGGATGAGCCCACGACGCCGAGAACGCGCTCCTCAAGCCTCTCATCCGTCGATTTCAAGTCCCACAGGGCGACGCCGCCGTATGCGCACGAGGCGAGCACGCGCGGATGCTCGCCGGATTCCATGAGCGCGATGCCTGTGGCTGCGTCCGGCATCGGGTAGTCCGCCTGGTACCAGAGGGCGACCCGCCGTTCGATGCCACCGTCTGCCGACCACAAGACCATCGTTCCGTCCTCGCTGCACGAGATCGGACGGCCGTCGGGGAGGATGGCCAGCGCGTTGATGGCGTGTGTGTGTCCGGAATGGCGCTGCGGGACCTCCCTCATGGAGGCGTCCGTGATGCGGACGGTCCCACCGTTCCCCGCGGTGAGGATGCGGGTTCGATCGTGACCGGCCACCACGGCGATCCGGCTGATCGCCGTGGTGTGGCTGGCGACCTGCCGTCGGCGGCCGACACCGGACACCGGATTCAGCCGGGCGACTCCGTCTTCGCTCGCACTGAGGATGTACGTGCCGTTGTCCAGCGTCACGGCAGCGAGGTCGGTAACGGCGTCGGCATGGGGGTGGTCCTCGTTGAGGAGCTGAAGGCCCTCGTCGGTACCGACCCAGATGATCCCGTCCCGATCTCCTGCCACGGGTTCGGGGCCCTCTCCCAGATCGAGATAGCGATAGCACGACAGTCGTCCACGGTCGGTGTGCGGCAGATCCACCTCTTCGCCGTGGATGCTCAGGACCTTGACCCAGTCGTCGTAGCAGGCGACGACACAATCGCCCTTGCCGTCGACCGATACGCGGGACAATTGCCACACATGGCCGTTGATGGCCGTCAACTCGGTGGTGGCCAGCGGCTTCCCGGTAGCGATATCCCAGTAGCGGATCGTCCGGTCCTCTCCCGCGCTGGCCACTGCGGGTATCCGCTCGTACCGCAGGCCCACCATGGACCAGACCGGCCCGCGATGTGCTTGGACCGTCCAGAGGAGTAGGCCCGTGGACAGGTCCCACCCCCGCAGTTCGCCGCTGTCGCAGCCGGTCACGGCGAGCTGCGCGTTGTTGGCGGCCGCGCCGGCGACCACCCCGCCCACCGGAGAGCCTCGATGGTCCAGTTCGAGCGTCATCGCCCCCGAGTCGATGTCCCACAACCGGGCCGTGCCGTCCTGGCCGGCGGTCAGGACGTGGGGCCGACCGTTCATCTTGAGGGTCGTCAGGTCCCAGATCTTGCCGCGGTGACCGGTCAGCGTCGTCAGGAGGCCGGAGTGGAGCGGCCGGCCGGCGGTCCAGACAATGCGACGTCCTGTGTCCCGCGTGAGGTCGGTGGCCAAACGCCACTGCTGGTGTCGGGCCGCGTCGACGGCGAGGATGTCGCGCCGCTGGTCGGGCGGACTCCTGTGGTGAGCACCATAGGACGTCAGATAGACGGCTCCGTGCGGGCCGTGTTCCCGGTGGTACAGCTCCTCGGCCAGTGGGGCGGGCGCCGCGTGGACCAGGTAGTCGCCGTCTTCGAGGAGTTCGCCGAGTTTGCCGGCGAGCGCGCTGTGGCGGGCGGCGTGCCTCAACAGGTAAGGCTCCGCGCTCTCCCACCGACGCCGGCCGGAGCTGCTCGTGCCCACGGTTGAAAGAAGGCGCTCCCAGACGGTGGACGCGTCCAGGACGGGACGTTCGCGGAGCCGGTCGGCAAGACCCTGGTGGAAGAGCCGGTAGAGCGGTGTGCCTTCGCCGTCGACGTTGCGGCGGATGTAGAAGCGCGCGGCCCGCAGCATCTCAGCGGTGGTCGTCCGATCCTCTGCGGACAGCTCCGGTCCGGGGTTCGCCACGTGGGCCAGGAGATCCTCGGGCATCCCCGCGCCCTCGGCCCAGGCCAGTGCCGCCAGCAACTCGTGCAGGCCGGGCCGGGGATCCCGGCGTAGGTGGAGGTCGAGAACCGCGTCGAGGGTCTGGGGTACGGCACTGCCCAGCGCTGCGGCTCGACCGGCCGTCTCAGGTGGTGTCCCCCGCTCCTGGAGGAGCCGTAGGTAGAGCCCGGTGACGAGGAACTCGCCCCACTCGCGTGATCCTCTCAACAAGGTGTCGGCCAGCGCGTTGCCCAGACTCTCGGCGGCCGTGAGCGAACACCATGGAGCTGCATCGGGGCCCAGCGGCCGCAGCACACGTCGTACGAACTGGACCAGGTCCTTGCGGAGTTGTGAGGGCGGCACCCTGTCCAGATCCGTCAACCCGCCCTGCGCACGGGCGACTTCGATGAGTGGCCCCGGTGCCGCCTCGGGTCGTGTCGCGACGAGCATCCTGCACAGCGGCCTCCCATCCATTCGCTGTCTGGAGGCCAGCGGCAGCAGCACGGCGCTCACGAGGTCGGCCGGGTACTCGGCTTCATCCACTGCGTCCATGACGAGGCAGGGCGGTTCGGGCTCGGCCCTCAGCGCAGTGATGAGCTGGTCCGTCGTCCATGGCGTGGCAGTCTCGGGCGCGTCGATTTTCCACTGGGCGGCGAGCGAGGCAAGGATCTCCTGTACGTTGCGTCGCCGGGCGTGAACGATCGCAAGACCGTCGGTGGCTTCGGGTATGTCGCCACCCGATGGTCGCCACAGCTGCTCAGTGGCCTCGTGGAGTACCGGATGCGCGGCGCACACGAAGGTGCCTATCAGGGCGGACTTGCCGACGCCAGGTACGCCGGTGACGACGCGCAAGGAGGGCCCTCGGCCTTCGAGCCACCCTGCCAGTTCCCGCAGTTCATCGCTGCGGCCTGTGAAGGACGGAGCTCCGAGGTCGCCGAAGGCGCTGTCGGCGCCATGGGCCCGGATCACGAAGTGGCGGGCGTCGGCCACTTCATCGAGAAGCCTGAACACGGCAGCATCCACGCCTCGGATCCGGCTTGGGCGGGCCGGCTCGTATCCAGGGTTGGGGAAGAACTTCAGGTGGGAAAGATCCGCACCGAGCGGGACCAGGGGCCGTTCGACTGTTTGCTCATACCCGGCCGTGCTCCGGGACTCCACCTGGCGGGCTACCTCGCGGCAGAACTTGCCGATCGGGATGTACGGCATCGACGCGTCGAGTTTCAGAGCCCCGGAGGCGAAACCGCTGAGTACCTCGTCGACGGCGACACTCAGACGGCCGTCATAGGCATTCTGATCAGAGTGGCAGGCGGCGATCACCCAGACACGACGGCGTTCCGGCCGGACCAGCGACCGTAGGTGCTCGGTCACCACAGCCCCGGAATGGCAAAGGTCGAGGATCAGCAGGACGGCCGGATCGCCCATGCCGTCGGCTGGCCGGGCCTCCGCCATGTTGACCCAGCGGGTGAGGGGCTCGGTGAGCTGGCCATCCCCGCCCACAGCCTGTACGTCGTAGCCGTTGCGCATGGGTTCCCCATGGGCAAGGAGATGGATGACGGTGAAGTCGGCCTCGCTCCTGACCGCCTGCGTGAGGGCGTCCTCCAGCGCGGCGGCAGTGGTCACGGGGTCCTGGACGGCCTTGAGCGGAACGTAGCCGTACCGCTTCTCCAGCGTCTCGCGCACCCGTCGCGCGTGCGAGTCCGCATAGGGGAGCGGCTGCCACTGCGGGGGTGACTCCTCGGCGGGGTCCACGGCCGGTCCTTCGACTCCGACCACCAGCGCCTGATGTCGCATCGCACATCCCGCCCCGTCAACTCCCGCGCATTTTCGCTGCATTGTGCCAGCTGAAGGCTGTTTTCGAGACGGTATCCAGCGGAGCCGGACACCGCTCCAGCCACTTCCGGTCCTTCACCGGTGGACGGGATGTCTCCAGCCCCGGTTCGAAGGACCCGCCACCGGCATCCGAGCGGGCAAGGAGCGATCGGCTTCCATCGTCCCGCGCCAGAAACCGAGTTGCTGCTTTCGCGCCGCCTCGTCGCACCCGGGGCGGCGCACGATGCCGAGCGCTCCCTCCGGGTGGAATGCGACCTACCTTCTCGATCCCCGCGATGCCTATGCTGCGGTGATCCACCGAGTGAATGGGGGCGGTGCCGGATGACTACGGGGCCGGGTTTCTCGCGTCGAGCACGGCAGCAACGCACGCAGGAGCGGAGGGTGGACACAAGGTGGCAGATGGCGCACGCTGCTGCGGCTGCCCGCTGGGGGACGGCGGGCCGTGGAGAGATACAGGTGGCGGGCCACTTCCTGACCCTCACTCGCCTGCATTGGTACCTGCTGGTGGACCGGCAGTGGCCACGGACCGGCGGGTGGCCCCGTGCGGAGGCCGCCGACATGTTACTCGTCGGCCCGGGAGGAATCTTCGTCGTGGACGTCAGCAACCGTTCCGGGCCGGGGGACCCGGCCGACGGGACCACTGCCCTGTGGGCGATGAACAGGGCAGTGGCGAAATCCGCGGCAGAACTCGGGCTGACGCCCGTCGCGGTGCGCCCCGTGGTGGTGTTCACCCTCATCAGCGCGGATGAGCCGAGCGGCCAGGTCCGCCTCCTGGACACCCGGAACGTACTGTCGGCCTTGATCGCTGAGCGGCAGCGACTGAACCCGGCGCAGGCGAGGGCAATCGCAGAGCACCTCGCGAGGACCTTTCCCCAGTACGAGCTCGTCCGCATGGATGAGGACCGGACGACGGTTCCCACGGGGGAGGAGGCAGACGGCCTGTTCACGGCGGACTCCGTCAGGGACGAGGCGTTGCAGGCCGCGCAGCGCGGTCCCATCGAAAACTGGATGACCTTCCTCGCTCCCGACCAGCTCTCCCTGGTCCGCAGAAACTGGAACGGTCCAGCACGCATCAGCGGCCCGGCCGGCACGGGCAAGACGGTGGTGGCGCTGCACCGCGCCGCTCACCTGGCGCAACGTACGGACCGGCGGATCCTGTACGTAACCTTCGCCAACAACCTTCCGCGGGTGCAGCAGACCTTTCTGCACACCATGGCTCCGTACGTCAGCGACCGCGTGGACTTCCGGAGCCTGCACGGATTCGCATTGGAGTTCCTTCGGCAGCACGACGTTGAGGTACGCCTCGACCGAGCCAAGGCCGAGACCAGTTTCAGCCGCGCTTGGCTCAGGGCGGGCAGGGACGGTCGGCTGAACGAACTCGTTCCGGACTCGC
Source organism: Streptomyces sp. NPDC006691 (assembly GCF_042869955.1). NCBI lineage: Bacteria > Bacillati > Actinomycetota > Actinomycetes > Kitasatosporales > Streptomycetaceae > Streptomyces > Streptomyces sp. NPDC006691. Next base: position 12,814 of record NZ_JBIAGW010000009.1, on the reverse strand, counting down.
GCTACTGGGACCAGGAAATCCAGTACGTGATCAAGGGCCGGGGCATCACCGAATTCGATACGTACGCAGGTCTCACTCGGCGCGGCCGAGGGCGCGGTACCGTCCCTCAGCTGAAGGACCGGGAGGCAGTATGGGAGCTCTTCGAGACGTACGAAAGGTTCAGGACCCAGGCCCGTGTCCACGACTTCCAGGACGTGCTGACGATGGCGCTGGCGGAGCTGCGGAACGGAGCCGCTGAGACCGCGCCGTATGCGTCCGTCGTCGTCGACGAGGCTCAGGATCTGCCGCAGGTCGCCGTCCAGATGCTGCACGCCCTCGTGGGAGACGCTCCCAACGGGCTCCTGCTCGTCGGAGACGGCCAACAGGCCGTCTACCCGGGAGGGTTCCGGCTCAGTGATGCCGGTGTCGAGGTCAGGGGTGACCGGGGGCAGGTGCTGCGCACCAACTACCGCAACGCACCGCAGATCCTTGCCACCGCGCTGGAGATCGTGGCGGACGTTGCCTTCGACGACCTCGACGACACCTCGGGGAAGGGCGAGAGGGAGATCGAACTGACCTGTCACGACGGGGTAGTCACCAAGGTCGACCGGGGGAGTGCGGAGGAGCACGACCATGAACTCGTACGGGCTCTGAAAGCCAACGACGACCACGCGGGCTCCGCCGTGCTCTGCTTCACTCGATACGCAGTCGGCCATTACAAGCGGCTCCTGGAAGGCAACGGAATTCCCGTGTGCCTGTTGGAGGACTACGACGGGAACGCGACGGAGGCGGTGAAACTGGGCACCTACACTCGCGCCAAGGGGCTCGACTTCAAGCACGTCTTCCTGCCCCGTTACACCGACGCTCTGAACGGACCCACGAGCAGCCGGGCCGACGGGGCCGGAGGCGTTCAGGCAGCCGCCCGTGAGCGGCACGACTTGGTGAGCACCCAGCTGTACGTCGCCATGACGCGGGCCCGCGACCGTTTGTGGCTTGGCACTGCCCCGTCCTCGGCATCCGGAGGGTGACCGGCTTCCGGACGACAGGGGTGGAAGGCATCAGTCGGGGGCCGAGCAGGGGCCGGGGGAAACCGGGCAGTGGTCCAGTGCGTAGTCCTGCCGCGTGCCTTCGATGAAAGCGCGGTTCAGCGCGTAGGAGGGCGCCAGCCGCCGGGCGATCGTCAGAACCGTGACGTCGGCGGCCCCGGCTGCGGCGAGAGCCGCGGCGGCGGACTGTGCGTGTCCGCCCCGTACCCAAGTGTCCTCCAGCACGCACACATGGCGGCCCGCGACCCCGCCGGGATCGGCGACCGTGAAGTGCCGGGGGTTGAGAAGTCTGCGTACCTGCTCCGGCACGTGCAGCGCGGGAACCAACGGGGCGGGCCGCCAGGCTCGGGGCAAGTGCGCTGTGAGCGCTGCGAGCGGGTGCGGGCCGGGCCGACCGCGCAAGGACGGTACCGTCGTGACCCGGGAGACCGGCATCCGGGATGCCGCATCAAGGCACACGACGTGCCGCAGACCGAACGCGGCCACGAGCAGGGAATTTCCGGGGGCTCACGGAGGACCAGCTGACGGACCTGCTGAGCGATTTCAACGACACACTGGCGGAGCTGGGGGAGCAGCACACAGTTGCGGTCTCGCCATGGTGGTTCGACACGGAGTGCGTGGATGGACGCGAGCTCTACGACGTCCTCTACGAAGGCGGGACGCCACAGGTGGGGCGTGACGCCCGGCTGCGCATGGCCGGCCTGATGGACCGCTGTCCGACGTGGGACACCGAACTGCCCGGCCTGCCCGACCAGGTGGAGATCAGCGAAAACGTCCAGGAGTTGGCCTGGTCCGTCGGATACGCCTGGCTGCACGCGACCCGGGGGCACCACGTCGGATGTCTCGTTTTCCCGACGGCTGACCGGCACGGCTGGCATCCCGTCTCTCCGGTCAAAGGCACCCATGTGGGTTCCGGTTCGGGCCACGTGTACTTCCTGGCGCAGCCGTTGGAACTCCTCGATTTCTGGCGGTCCCTGTTCGCCAAGGAGGACGTTGCGGAAGCGGATTTCTTCGACCGCGCCGAGGATGCTTATCCGGGCCTTGTGTTCGCTGATTCGCTGTCCTTCGGCAAGTTCGACGGTTCGTACGCCGAGATGCGTGACTGGGTGGTGAAGGCGCTGTCCGTGCTGAACGACTATTTCTCGGTCGCCCTGGTGAAACACGCGGGCCAACCCAACGACATTCAGGCAGAGTTGGGGAGCAGAGGGCTCAACCTCTCACCTGAGAGCTCCAAGACGCATGCCAACAGGGGAGCCATGAAACAACGGGATGTCGAGCATGAGGGAGAGGCGTACCGCTGCGAGTGGCACGGCAAGAAGGACGTCAAGCGCAACCGTATCCATTTCAGCCTCCCCGACCCTCGGTTGCAGGGTCGTATCCTGATCGGCATATTCGTCGACCATCTCGACACGTGATGCCTCGACCTGCCGTCGCACGCGCCCGTTGGTGCGCACCCGACTGAGGAACCGCACCCACGATCGAGCTGTCCCGTACCCAGCCGTGCCCGGGACGCGGACGGCCTCCCTCCGGAGGGGGCCGGGGGTTCGTGTGAAGCTCCACGACGACCGAGGCGCATGCTTGGTCTTCGGAGTTGTCCGCCGGCCCGGCTCCGCGTGATGGTCGAATGATCTTGGGGGAGGCCGGAGCTGGGGGGAAGCGGGCTTGTGCGCAGGATCGTGTTCGGACTGCTCGGCACGCTGGATGTGCGGGTCGACGGCGAGCGGATCGCCCTCGGCGGTGCACGGCAGCGGATCGTCCTGACGGCGCTGCTGCTCGCGCCGGACCGCGTGGTCTCCGTGGACGGCCTGATCGAGGCGGTCTGGCACGGCAGGGCGCCGACCACCGCGCGCAACCAGATCGCCATCTGCGTCGGGGCACTCCGCAAGATCTTCAAGGATGCCGCGGGGGCCGACGAACTGATCGTCACCTCGCACCCGGGATACCTCCTCTCCACCGGTGGACACCGCGTGGACGCGCGGGAGTTCGAGGATCTGGCCGGCCGCGCCCGGGACGCCGCCCGGCGCGGGCGGGCGGCCGAGGCCGGCGCCCTGGTGGAGGAGGCGCTCGGCCTGTGGCGCGGCCGCGCCCTGGACGGCATCGAGGGCGAGCCCGCCGAATCGGCCGCGGCCCGCCTGGAGGAACTCCGGCTCGACCTGCGCGAGGAGTGGGCCGGGCTACAGCTCCAGCTCGGCCGGCATCAGGCGCTGATCGGTGAACTGGCCGCGCTGGTACGGGAGAACCCGCTCCGCGAGCAGGCGCGCGGCTTCCTCATGCTGGCCGAGTACCGCTCCGGGCACCGCGCGAAAGCCCTGGAGATCTTCCGGGAGGGGCGCGACATCCTGGTCGGTCAGCTCGGCATCGAGCCCGGCCCCGCGCTGCGGGCCCTGCACGACCTCGTACTCCAGGACTCTCCCGACCTGGCGCAGCCCGCGGTCGACGCCCCGACCGTCCCGGTCACGGCCGTACCCTCCCAACTCCCCGCCAACGCGGCGGCGTTCACCGGCCGCCTGGACGAACTCGCCCGCCTCGACCGGATGCTGGACGACAGCTACGGCTCGCGCCCCCTGGCCGTCGGGGTCGTCGCCGGGGTCGCCGGCGTCGGCAAGACCGCCCTGGCGGTGCACTGGGCCAACCAGGTCGCCGCCCGCTTTCCCGACGGGCGGCTCTTCATCGACCTGCGCGGGTACGACGAGAAGGACGACCCCGTCTCGCCGGGCGCCGCCCTGGACCGGCTGCTGCGTTCCCTGGGCGTGCCCGGCCCGCAGATCCCGGCCGACACCGCCGACCGCGCCGCCCTCTACCGCAGCGTGCTCGACACCCGGCGGATGCTGATCCTGCTCGACAACGCCCGCTCCTTCGAGCAGGTGCGCTCCCTGCTGCCCGGCGCCGGAAGGTGCTGTGTGCTGATCACCAGCAGGGACGCCATCGACGACCTCACCGGTGACTACGACGTACTGCGCCTCGCCCTGCCCACCCTCGCCCCGGGCGAGGCCACCGCGCTGCTCGCCCAGGTGGCCGGGCCCGACCGCTTCACCGCCGATCCGGCCGCCGCGACCCGGCTCAGCGAGCTCTGCGACCGGCTGCCGCTCGCCCTGCGCATCGCGGGGGCCCGCCTCGCCGCCCGCCCGCACTGGTCGCTGCGGTCCCTGGTCGGCCGCCTGGCCGACGAGCGCCGCCGACTCGACGAACTCAGCCCGGGCCAGGGCGGAGTGCGCGCCGGGCTCTGGCTCAGCTACCGCGATCTGGACCCGGCCGCGGCCCGCATGTACCGAAGACTCGGCCTGCTCAACGTCCCCGACTTCGCGGCCTGGGTCGGAGCCTCCGTACTGGACACCGACCTGTGGGCGGCCGAAGACCTCATCGAGCAGCTGGTGGACGCCCAGCTCCTCGAAGCCGTCCCGGGGCCGCCGGGCAGGCCGGCCCGCTACCGCTTCCAGGACCTGCTGCGCCTGTACGCCTGGGAACTCGCGCTCGCCGAGGACGGCGAGGCGGACCGTACCAAGGCCCTGGACAGGGCGTTCGGTGACTGGCTCGCGCTCGCCGAGGAGGCCCACCGCAGGGTCGAGGGGCACGGCGGCCTCGGCCGCAGGCCCGACCGGCCCGCGCTGCCGCAGGCACTGGTCGAGGAACTCCTCGCCGACCCCATGCGATGGTTCGAGGAGGAGCGATCGGCCATGGCCGGGGTCATCGGACAGGCCGCCCAGTCCTCGCAACCGGCCGTCAGCTGGCTGCTCACCGCCGCGGCGACCCCCCTGTTCGAGACCCGGCACTGCCTGGAGGACTGGCAGTCGTGCGCCGAACAGTCGCTGGCCGCCGCGCGAGGCGCCGACGACCGGACGGGTGAGGCGATGATGCTGCGTTCGCTCGGCTCGCTCGCCATCAATCAAAGACGCTACGAGGCCGCCGTGGAACGCCTGGTGCCCGCTCTGCGGCTGTGCGGGGAGACCGGCGACGAATCGGGCGCCGCACGGGTGCGCCGGCTGCTCGGCATCTGCGCCCACTTCGAGGGCGACCTGGACAGCGCCGCCGAGCACTACGAGGCGGCGATGGAGGCCCTGCTGCGGATCGGGGAGGTCCGCAGCGCCCTGCACTCGATGGGCCTGCTGGCCCAGATCGAGAGCCAGCGCGGAAACCTCCCCCACGCCATCGAACTGACCGAGCGGGCCGTGGCCAGAAGCCGTGAGGGCGGCTTCTGGCGGGCCGAGGCGCAGAGCCTTTACTGGCTCGCCGACACGCTGCTGCGCGACGGCCGGACACACGACGCGTGCCGGGCGGGCCGGCAGGTGATCGCGCTGACCCGGGCGGGCGGCGACCGGGTCGGAGAGATGTACGCACTGCGTCTGCTGGGTGAAACCAGTTGGCGCCAGGGCGAGTTGACGCAGGCTCAGGACATGTTGCAGCAGGCCCTCGGTATCGCGGGTGAGCTGTCCGACGACCTGCTGCGGGGGCGGATCGAGATCGACCTCGGGTGTACGGACGCGATGGCGGGCCGGGCCGGGGCAGTGGACCGGTTCGAACGGGCCCGCCAGGCGTTCACGTCGGTCGCCGCCAAGGCCTGGCAGGAGCGTGCCGACCGGCTGATCGCGCTGGTCGAATCGGCCGCACCGGGCGCCCGGGTGTCGGCCGGGCAGTTGGCCGGGTTGCTCGACGGCTGAGCAACTCGGCCGAGCGTGGCGGATGTTGGCCAACTTTGGGGGAGTGCGGGGGGTCGGGCTCCAGAGATTCTCACCGGTAGGTTCCGGGTGCCGGGTGCCGGGTGCCGAGGTGCCGACGCGTCGGGGTGCCGACGTGTCGGGGTGCCGACGTGTCGGGGTGCCGACGTGTCGGGGTGCCGACGTGTCGGGGTGCCGACGTGTCGGGGTGATCGGCGACGGCGAGGCGGCCGGGGCGGTCCGGGGCGGTCCGGGGCGGCCGGGCGGCGGGGCGGCCGGGCGGTCGACGAACGGCTCTCCCATCTCCGGCCGAGGAAATCGATTCAAAATCGGCGGGACACAGCGGCTGGACAAGGTGGGCGCACAGCCGACACCACGCCCACCGTTGAACGGGGAACCATGGACTTCCACCTGCTCGGCCCGGTCGAGGTCAGACGCGCGGGCCAGCGGATCGCGCTCTCGGGTCCGAAGGCGCACACCCTCCTCGCGGCCCTGGTGCTCGCCCGGGGCCGTGTGGTGCCCGACGCCCGGCTGAGCCGTCTGCTCTGGGGCGCCGCCCCGCCCGCGACGATGAGCGCGCAGATCTACACGTACGTCTCGCGGCTGCGCAGACTCCTGGAGCCCGAGGCCACCGTGGAGCGCCGACCGCCCGGCTACGCGCTCAGGACCGGTGACGGCCTGGTGGACATCGTGGAGTACGAGCGTCTCGACCGGCTCGGCCGTCAAGCGCTCCAGGAGCACCGATATGAGGATGCCGGAAACCTGTTGCGGAATGCGCTGGCACTCTGGCAGGGACCCCTGTTGGGGAACGTCACGGAATTCCTCGCGGAGGAAGAGACTCCGCAGTGGGAGGAGGACCGCGCGGCCACGCTGGAGAATCGGATGGAGGCAGAGCTGGCGCTCGGCCGGCACGGACGGATCGTCGCCGAACTGACCCGCCTGGTGGCGGACTTCCCCCTGCGCGAGCGGATGCGGGCCCAGTTGATGACCGCCCTGTACCGCTGCGGCCGCCGGGCCGACGCCCTGCACGTCTTCCACGAGGGCCGCACGGTGCTCGCCGAGCAACTGGGAGTCGACCCCGGCATCGACCTGGCGCACACGCACCAGGCCGTACTGTGCGGCACGTTGGACCTGGATCTGGACCTGGACCTGGACCCGGGCAGGGGCAGGGTCGTGGACCGGGGCCGGGTCGTGGACTTGGGTCCGGAGCCCGATGGGCGGAGGACTGCGAACCTGGCCGCCGTCCACACCGCCGAGCCCGAGCCGGCCGCCCTTCGGCCGCCCTTCGGCGCGTCCGTGGTCCGCGCCCCCGCCATGCTGCCGCCCGCCACCGCCGGATTCACCGGCCGAGCCCGGGAACTCGCCGCTCTGCGCCGTCTGCTCACTCCCGACGGCCGCGCGACGCCCCGCCGCTGTCTGATCACCGGCATGACCGGCATCGGCAAGACCGCACTGGCCGTGCACGCCGCGCACGAGAACCGCGGGCACTTCCCCGATGGCCAGCTCTACGCGGACCTCGCCGCGCCGGACGGCACCGCCAAGGACCCCCGCGACATCCTGGCCCACCTGCTGCGCGCGCTGGGCGAGCAGCCTTCCGGGGCGGTCCCGTACGACCTCGACGAACTCGTCCGCGTCTATCGCACCAGCATGGCGGGACGCCGGATCCTGGTCCTGCTCGACAACGCGACGGACGGCCGCCGGCTCGCCCCGCTCCTGCCGTCCGGTGCGGAGGCGGCCGTGCTGGTCACCGGGCGCGCCCCGCTCGCCGTCACCGTGGGAGCCGTCACCCTCGGCGTCGAACCCTTGAGCCCCGAGGAGTCCGTCGATCTGCTCGCCGCCACGGCGGGCAGGGCCCGCACGGAAGCCGAGCCCGGCGCCGCGCGCGCGATCGCCGACCACTGCGCGGGACTGCCGCTCGCGCTGCGCCTCGCGGGAGCCCGGCTCGCCGCCCGGTCCCACTGGTCGCTCGCCCGGCTGGCCGCCCGGCTCGCCGAAACCGACACCAGACTCCACGAACTCTCTTTCGGAGAGATGGAGTTGACGGCCTCCTTGGCGAACTGGCTCGCGCACACCGACGAGGAGAGCCGACGCCTCCTGGCCCGCCTGTCGGCGCTCGGCGCGCGGCCGTTCTCCGCCGCCTCGGCCGCCGCCGTGCTCGGGCTGCCCGACCGGCGTGCCGAGGACCTGGTGGAGCGGCTCGCCGACGGGGCGCTCCTGGAGATCGTCCGCCCGATGAGCGAGGCCGATGCCGGGACAGGCGCCCCTGCCGCCTTCCCTCACCCCTTCCACCCCCTCTACCGCTTCCACCCCCTCGTACTGCTGTACGTCCAGTCCCTGCCCGTGGGCCGTCCTGCACGGGTCACGCTGGTCCAGGCCGGCTGAGCGCCGGACGGCTGATCTCAACTACGGTTCTCTGCATCTGAGTTGCGGCATATCCGGAGACACTCCGTACGCGAGGGCGGCAGATGGTCTCGGGGCGCACCCCCACGCCCCGCCCCGGCGGCCCCCGTACGCCACGGTCCACGCATGTCGGTTCCTACCCGTTCACTGGCGAGACCCGGCGAAATCGAGCGCGCGGGTGCGCAGCGCGAGCCGGGCCGGTACGAGACTGGAGACGAGTGCGAGGACGAGCCCGGCCGTCGCGGCCGCCGCGATCGCCGGCCAGGGCAGGCCCAGCGAGAGCGGCGAACCGGCGTCCAGGATGCGGCGGTTGACGAGCATCAGGGTGGCGGCCTGGGTGCCCGTGGTGACGAGCAGCGCGAGCACGGTGGCGGTTGCCGCGGTGAGCACCGCCTCCATGCCCACCATGGAGAGGACCTGGCGGTCGTTGCCGCCGGTCAGACGCAGGGTGGCGAAGTCGCGCAGCCGGTCGCCGGTGGACATCGTCATCGTGTTGACGATCGCGATCAGCGCGTAGAGCAGCGCGGGCCCCAGGATCGCGAGCATCGCGACCCAGTCGGACCGGGCCCGCGGGTCGTTGTCGCCGCTGCCCCAGGCAGCGGCCGGTGTGACCTTGGTGCCCGCGGCCTCGGGCGCCGCGCCTTGGCGGGTGGAGACGTAGGCCGCGGTGGGCTGCGGGTCTCCGCTCAGATGGCCGGCCACCGCGGCGTACGGAAGGAGGACCTCGGAGAGGCTCAACGGCGTCCTGACCACGGCGACCAGCGTCAGGGTCGCCGGTGTTCCGTCGGCGAGCGAGGCGGTGAGGCGGTCGCCCACCTGCCAGCCGTTGGAACGGGCGAGCGCCTCGGAAACGGCCACCGTGGATCCGCGGAGGCGGCCCAGCGAACCGGAATCCGTGGGGAGCTTCCACGTGATGGCCGCGTCCCCGTCGATCGCGGTCGCCGCGATGGTGCCCGAAGTGGCCCCGGCGGAGGCGGAGTTGACGCCGTCGAGGCCGGTGAGCAGCGTGGTGCGGACCGTGGTGGTGTGAGCGCCGGGCAGCGCCCGCAGTTGTCCTACCGCGCCCGCCGGAAGGGTCGCCCCGCTCTCGGGCTCGACGACGTACTGGGCGCTGAGGACCGCCCGGGACTGGATGCTCCGGGCATCCCCGAAGGTCAGGGTGGAGCCGACCACCGTGCCGGTGAGGCCGACCACCAGGAACATCGGGGTCGCCGTGGAAACGGTCCGCCGGACCGCCTTGAGGGCGTTCTGCCGGGCCAGCAGGCCCACCGCGCCGGACGCAAGCGGCACCGGCAGGGTGAGCAGCCGCACCAGCGGCGGCACGAGCAGTGGAGCGAACAGGGCGACCGCCATGATCGCCATCACGTCAATGAGCAGCGACCACACCGGCATGTTCTGCGGATCGCGCAACTGCGGATCGTGTTGCATCGCGGTCGGCATGGTCAGGAACAGGAGCAGTACGGCGGCGAAGACCACCAGGTACCCGACGGCCCACAGCCAGCGGCCGAGCGTCATCACCCTGCCGTCCACCGCAGCGTCGCCGAGCGCCTCCACCGGCCGGACCCGGCCGGCCCGACGGGCCGCCGCGGCGGCGCCGAGCACCGCGACGGCGATCTCGACGGCGGCGGCGACGAGCAGCGGACCGGCACCCGGGTCCACGGTGAAGCCCTCGGGGGCGGCGCCCCGCGACACCAGCCAGCGCGCGAACAGCGGTGCCACTCCGAGGCCGAGCAGAGCGCCGCACACCGAGGCGACCAGCGAGACGACGACCGCCTCACCGAGCACGAGCGACCGGACCTGCCGGGGCGTCGCACCCACCGCCCGCAGCAGCGCGGTCTCGCGCCGCCGACCGGCGACCGCGAAGGCGAACGTGGACGCCACGACGAAGACGGACACGAAGCCGGACATTCCGGCCATGAAAATGAGCAGCTTCTTCAGGGACGGCGCCGACGGGTCGTCGTTCTCAAGCCCCGCCGAGGTGCTGACCAGCAGCCCCGCCGCGGCGATCAGCGCCACGCCCAGGGTGAGCGCGACGAACGAGCCGACGAAGCCGAGCCACCGTTTGCGCAGGGTGGCGACCGCCACCGGAATCAGCAGGCCGAACTCGCCCATCACCGGCCCCCGTTCGTGCCGACCGGCTGCGACTGCGCGCCGGCCTCCAGCCGCGCCATGTGCTCGGCGACCCGCTGGACCGTCGGCCGGTGCATCTCGTCGGTGAGCCGGCCGTCGACGAGGAAGACCACCCGGTCCGCATAGGAGGCGGCGACCGGGTCGTGCGTCACCATGATCGTGGTCTGACCCTGCTCATCCACCAGGGCACGCAGCAACTCCAGGACCGTACGGCTGGAGCCGCTGTCCAGGGCGCCGGTCGGCTCATCCGCGAACAGCACCTTCGGCCGAGTGATCAAAGCGCGGGCGATGGCCACCCGCTGCTGCTGGCCGCCCGACATCTGCGAGGGCAGGTGCCCGCCGCGCTCGCCCAGGCCGACCTGCGTGAGCGCGGCCCGTACCTCGGCCGCCCGGGGGCGGCGCCCCGCGAGCCGCAGCGGCAGCCCCACGTTCTGCTCGGCGGTCAGCGCGCCCAGCAGATTGAACGCCTGGAAGATGAAGCCGATCCGGTCCCGGCGCAGTTCGGTGAGCGCCCTCTCACCGAGCGGGCCCAGCTCGACGCCGTCCACGACCACCCGGCCGGCGTCGGGCCGGTCGAGACCGGCCGCACACTGCAACAGGGTGCTCTTGCCCGAGCCCGAAGGGCCCATGACCGCGGTGAAGGTCGTGCGGTCGAAACCGACCGTGATCCCGTCGAGGGCGCGCACCGCCGCCGACGATCCGGACGCGTAACACCTGCTGACCTGTTCGAGCCTGACTGCCTGGTCGTTTTCCATGCCTCAACGCCTGTCAAGTGATGTCGTGCGGGTCGGATGAACTCATGCGCCGGGCACGGCAGTTCAGCACCCGCCCGACTGGGCCGAGAGATCTTCCCGAGGTCGCCCGTTCCATAGGGAGCGCCGGCCGGGCCGGTCAGGAACGCACCGGCGAGGTGAGTACCGGCGCGGAAGGCTCCGGCGCGGAAGCGGGCCGGAGCCGCCAGTCTCGCCCCGGGAACCTGCCGAGATCTACGAAATTCCTGTACGCCGCTCGCGTCACGACTGCGGGTGTCCTATAGGGCCCTGGCTGAGGCGGGCGGAGGAGAGCTGAGGGGGCCAAGGAGGCCGGGGGAGTTGAGGGGGCCAAGGGAGGCCGCGGGAGCTGAGGGACTCGGGCACTCCTGGGCGGCGGACCCGAAGGATGGATGACCGCAGCCGGCCTCGGCAGGGCAGGAGGAGGCCCATCGTGCCCCGCCGAGGCCGCATCCCGCGGGCTCACCCCGTGCAGACCTGAACGCACCGACCTACACGTGCTGGTGGAGGCGAATCTCGGGACGGCTGCCGTCGGCGTCGGCGGGTACGGAAAGGGCCGCGGCCCAGGTGTCCGGCACGGCCAGGTCCGTCACCACCCAGGACGAGGGCGTTCCGGGCACCCCGGTGGCCACGACGGCGGGGCCGGAGTGTTCCGGCCGGGTCTCGACGATGGTGAGATCGGTGGCGATCCCGACCCCGACCGCTTTGAGTACGGCTTCCTTACGCGTCCAGCAGCGCAGGAAGGCCCGGGTGCGGGCCGCACCCTCCTCGATGCCGAGCACGACGTGGCGCTCGGACTCGGTCAGGGTGGAGGAGGCGAGGTCCGCGACCGAGAAGTCCCGTACGGCCTCCACGTCCACGCCCACCGGAACACGGGCCACGGCGAGCATGCCGCAGCTGTGGGTGTGCGAAATGCTGATCCACAGGGGTGTGGCCGGGGCGAGGACCGCTGGCGGACCGTGCAACGGGTCGCCGCAGCCCGGACAGGGCCGACGCCCCAGGCGTATCTCCTCGGGCGCCACATCGAGCAGCCCGGAGAGGATCCGGCGGCTCGCCGCCCGCGCCGCGACGAAGCTCACCGCGCTCCGCTGGTGCACGAACCGCGCGGCACGAGCGCGTTCCTCGTTGCTGAGCAGCGCCAGATCGGTCGGAGCTACGGGGCCGTCTCCCGTACGCCACCACCAGGCGTGCGCGACGGCGGTGTTGGTCTCAAGGATCAAGGTCACGAAGGAACGCTACCGCCTCGAAGGAGGCGGGGGCCGGGGTTTAAGTTGACGCGGGAAGTTCTGGTCCGTAAGGTTCTTCGGGTTGCCACGGAGCCGTATCGGTTCTGCGACAACCGTCCGCCGCAGATTCTGCGGCACCCCAACTCAGCACGATCTCCCGCCCGGGATGAATTTCGGTATGCCGGAATTCTATTCGGTCGGACCGGAAGACTCGATTATGAATCGGCCGGGGAAATCCGCTAGAGTTCGGGACGTCGGAACGGCCCAACGGCCGGGAGGGCAACCCCACTCGACGGGGAATCGGACACGAAAGAGTCTGATAGAGTCGGGAACACGAAATACCGAAGGGAAGCGCCCGGAGGAAAGCCCGAGAGGGTGAGTACAAAGGAAGCGTCCGTTCCTTGAGAACTCAACAGCGTGCCAAAAGTCAACGCCAGATTGACAACCCCGTATCCGCTCCGGCGGATCGAGGTTCCTTTGAAAAGTCCTGTCGGTCCTTGTGACCGGCAGGCGACAACACAGCGAGGACGCTGTGGACGGGCCGCCTTATTCCGGTGGTTCCGTCCCGCTCTTACGTGATGTGTGCACCCGATTACGGGTAAACATTCATG
>NZ_JBIAGW010000008.1:0-331558 GCF_042869955.1 Streptomyces sp. NPDC006691 | reverse complement strand
AGGACGAGCGCCGTTCAGGCGCGATACGGGGTCCGGGGCGGAGCCCCGAACCGGGGGTGCAGGGGGCGCAGCCCCCTGCGGGGGTCCGAGGGGCGCAGCCCCTCAAAGGGGGTCTGGGGCGGAGCCCCCAGGGCCTGAACCCTTCAACCCCCGTCACGGGCGGGAGGGCGGGCAAGATGCCCGGGGTCTGGGGCACAGCCCCAGGGGGCCCGGAACCCACCAACCCCGGGTCACGGGTGGGCGGGCGGGCAAACCCCCAGGGCCCCGGGGTGGCATGCTGGGGGCATGGATGGGAAAGCGGGCGCGGAGCGGCCCCGACCCCTGCGCGCGGACGCGAGGCGCAACCACGACCGCCTCCTGGCCACGGCCAGAACCGCCTTCGCGGAGCGCGGCACGGACACCTCCCTGGAGGACGTGGCCCGCACCGCAGGCGTGGGCATCGGCACCCTGTACCGGCACTTCCCCACCCGGCAGGCCCTGCTGAGCGCGGTGTTCCAGAGCGAGGTGGACGTACTGCTCGCCCGCTCAAGGGAGTTGCTGGACGCCGAGCAGTCCTGCACCGCGCTGATCGAGTGGCTGCGCGCGATCATCACGCACGCGGGCCTGTACCGGGGTCTGGCCCGCGCCCTCATGTCGGCCTCGGGCGACGCGAGTTCGGCCCTGGCCCGGTGCAGCGAGCCGATGCGGGAGGCGGGCGACGCCCTGCTCGTACGGGCTCGGGAAGCCGGTTCCGTACGTGCCGACGTCACCATCGCCGACCTCCTCCAGCTGACCAACGCCATCGCGCTGGCCGCCGAACAGTCCCCGGAGGACCCGGAGTTGGCCGACCGGCTGCTCGCCCTCACCTACCGGGGCCTGAGGGGCTAGGACCTGTCCGGCGGATCTCGCCCGGGACGGCACCGCACGGCCGGGGGCGCTCGACGGCGACCAGATCCGCCGGACAGACCCTAGCGCCGCCGCATGTCCGCGACCCGCGCCCGTTCGCCCGGCCCCTGCGGCTCGCCCATCGCCGCCGCACTGCGCAACTGCGGTCCCGCGCCGGGGGCGTGGGTGCGGCGCTGGCCGGGCAGGGGCATGTCGCGGCGGGGCTGGCGGCCGGGGGCGGGTTCGCCGGCCGGGGCGCCCGCGACGCCCGCGACGGCGATCTGCACCCCCTGGTCGGCGAGGGCCTGCAACTCGGTGGCGGCACGGTCGTCGTGGCCCGGCGGCTCGTCGGTGACGAGGCGCGTGATCACGTCGGTCGGCACCGTCTGGAACATGGTGTCGGTGCCGAGCTTGGTGTGGTCGGCGAGGACCACGACCTCGGCGGCGGCCTGCACCAGGGCGCGGTCCACGCTCGCGGAGAGCATGTTGGACGTGGAAAGACCGCGCTCGGCCGTCAGACCGCTGCCCGACAGGAAGGCGCGGGACACCCGCAGACCCTGGAGGGACTGCTCGGCCCCACTGCCCACCAGGGCGTAGTTGGAGCCACGCAGGGTGCCTCCGGTCATGACGACTTCGACCCGGTTGGCATGGGCCAACGCCTGTGCCACCAGAAGGGAGTTGGTGACGACGGTCAGTCCGGGGATCCGCGCGAGCCGGCGGGCCAGCTCCTGCGTGGTCGTCCCCGCGCCGACCACGATGGCCTCGCCCTCTTCGACGAGACCGGCGGCGAGGTCGGCGATGGCCGTCTTCTCCGCGGTGGCTAGATGGGATTTCTGCGGGAAGCCGGATTCCCGGGTGAAGCCACCCGGCAGCACCGCACCGCCGTGCCGGCGGTCGAGGAGTCCTTCGGCCTCAAGGGCCCGCACGTCCCGCCGTACGGTCACTTCGGAGGTCTGGACGACACGGGCGAGCTCACGGAGCGAAACCGCCCCGTTGGCGCGCACCATTTCGAGGATCAATTGGCGACGTTCTGCAGCGAACACGAAACTGACAGTAACTTGGGCGGCCGAATGTTTTCAGCAGTTTGCGCCGAATAACAGAAGGTGCACTCAAAGGGGGTCGTCGAGTGGTATATGCCTGGCCGTAACCTCCAGGACACCGTGCTCCACTCGCCAACCCCCCGCCCCACCAGGGGAGTTACGCCTCTCCGGCCTTCTTGCGGGTGTGCAGCTGACGGGCCACTTCGGCGATCGAGCCGGACAGCGACGGGTACACGGTGAACGCATTCGCGATCTGCTCGACCGTCAGATTGTTGTCGACGGCGATCGAGATCGGATGGATCAGTTCACTGGCGCGCGGCGCGACGACACAGCCGCCCACGATGATGCCGGTGCCCGGACGGCAGAAGATCTTGACGAAGCCGTCCCGGATGCCCTGCATCTTGGCGCGCGGGTTGCGCAGCAGCGGGAGCTTCACGACCCGGGCGTCGATCTTGCCCGCGTCCACGTCGGCCTGGGTGTAGCCGACGGTGGCGATCTCGGGGTCGGTGAAGACGTTGGAGGAGACCGTCTTCAGGTTCAGCGGGGCCACCGCGTCACCGAGGAAGTGGTACATGGCGATGCGGCCCTGCATGGCGGCGACCGAGGCGAGCGCGAAGATGCCGGTCACGTCGCCGGCCGCGTACACGCCGGGGGCGGAGGTGCGCGAGACCTTGTCGGTCCAGATGTGGCCGGACTCCTTGAGGCGTACGCCCGACTCCTCAAGACCCATGTTCGCGGTGTTGGGGATCGCGCCGACGGCCATCAGGCAGTGGCTGCCGCTGATGACCCGGCCGTCGGAGAGGGTGACCTCGACGCGGTCGCCGACGCGCTTGGCGGACTCGGCGCGTGAGCGGGCCATGACGTTCATGCCGCGGCGGCGGAACACGTCCTCCAGGACGGCCGCCGCGTCCGGGTCCTCGCCGGGCAGCACGCGGTCGCGGGACGAGACGAGGGTGACCTTGGAACCGAGCGCCTGGTAGGCGCCCGCGAACTCGGCGCCGGTGACGCCGGAGCCGACCACGATGAGCTCCTCGGGCAGCTCGTCCAGGTCGTACACCTGCGTCCAGTTGAGGATCCGCTCGCCGTCGGGCTGCGCGTCGGGCAGCTCGCGCGGGCTGCCGCCGGTGGCGATCAGGACGGCCTCGGCGGTGAGCATCTCCTCGGTGCCGTCGGCGGCCGTCACGATCACGTCGCGGGTGCCGTCGATGCCCTGGGGCCCGGCGAGCCGGCCACGGCCGCGCATGACGCGGGCGCCCGCGCGCGTCACGGAGGCGGTGATGTCGTGGGACTGGGCGAGCGCGAGGCGCTTGACGCGTCGGTTGACCTTGCCGAGGTCCACGCCGACGACGCGCGCGGACTGCTCCTCGGGAGGCGTGTCGTCGGCGACGAGGATGCCCAACTCCTCGTACGAAGAGTCGAAGGTGGTCATCACCTCGGCCGTCGCGATCAGGGTCTTCGACGGCACGCAGTCGGTGAGCACCGACGCCCCGCCCAGACCGTCGCAGTCCACGACGGTCACCTCCGCGCCGAGCTGGGCGCCCACCAGGGCCGCCTCGTATCCGCCCGGTCCGCCACCGATGATCACGATCCGCGTCACGAAAAAGTCCGCCTCGTAGTGTCGATCCCGGCCTGCCTGCCCGCCCGGCCGGGGGTCCGGGGCGGGGCCCCGGGGGAACGCAGTACGTACTTCATTGTCCCGCACGCTTCAAGTGTCTTCGCCCCGGGGGCGCCATTCGGCCGCCGTGGCGGGATGCGGAGGGCGCCCGGCGGTGACGGGCGGCGCGAACTGCCCCGGTGGGCCACTGTCGTACCCTCGACACCATGTCGCTCTACGCCGCGTACGCCGGCAACCTGGATCCGCGGCTGATGACCCGCCGCGCCCCGCACTCTCCGCTGCGCGGCACCGGCTGGCTCAACGGCTGGCGCCTGACGTTCGGCGGGGAGCAGATGGGCTGGGAGGGCGCCCTCGCGACGATCGTCGAGGCACCCCGCTCCCAGGTCTTCGTCGCCCTCTACGACATCGCGCCGCTCGACGAGGAGTCGATGGACCGGTGGGAGGGGGTCGGGCTCGACATCTACCGCCGGATGCGGGTGCGGGTGCACACGCTGGACGGCGAGGAGGCGGCCTGGCTCTACGTCCTGAACGGGTACGAGGGCGGTCTGCCCTCGGCCCGTTACCTGGGCGAGCTGGCCGACGCGGCGGAGTCCGCGGGCGCTCCGCACGACTACGTGATGGAGCTGCGCAAGCGCCCCTGCTGAACACCACCCGGCCGTCCTGCTGAGCCCCGCTCCAGGTCGGGCGCGTCCGGTGGCGCCCCCGTGACCGCGCTTTCGTGCGAAGCCACAAACGGATCCGGCAGGTCCGTTATCCTGCACATCTACGCGCGTAGGACTTCAGCGGTTACGCTCGTGCGCGTACATCTTCTTTACCGGGGGAAAACCCCCGGACCCGGCCGGACAGTCACCGGGCGGGACGACGTTCCTTCGCGAGGCGAGAGACTCAGTGAACGCATCTGCCACCCCGGACCTGCTCCAGGACGACCCCTACGCCGCCGCCGGCGCCGCCGCCACGCGCCTGCGCGAGCTCACCGGCGCCGAGACCCACGACGTCGCCCTGGTGATGGGCTCCGGCTGGGCGCCGGCCGTCGACGCCCTCGGCGCCCCCGAGGCCGAGTTCCCCGTGACCGAACTGCCGGGCTTCCCCGCGCCGGCCGTCCAGGGCCACGGCGGCAAGATCCGCTCGTACAAGATCGGCGACAAGCGCGTCCTGGTCTTCCTCGGCCGCACCCACTTCTACGAGGGCCGCGGTGTCGCCTCCGTCTCGCACGGCGTGCGCACCGCCGTCGCCGCCGGCTGCAAGACCGTCGTCCTGACCAACGGCTGCGGCGGTCTGCGCGAGGGCATGCGCCCGGGCCAGCCGGTCCTGATCAGCGACCACATCAACCTGACGGCCACCTCGCCGATCATCGGCGCCAACTTCGTGGACCTCACCGACCTGTACTCGCCGCGCCTGCGCGCGCTGTGCAAGGAGGTCGACGCGTCGCTGGAGGAGGGCGTCTACGTCCAGTTCCCCGGCCCGCACTACGAGACCCCGGCCGAGATCAACATGGTCCGCGTGCTCGGCGGCGACCTGGTCGGCATGTCGACCGTGCTCGAAGCCATCGCCGCCCGCGAGGCCGGCGCCGAGGTCCTCGGGATCTCGCTGGTCACCAACCTCGCCGCCGGCCTGACCGGCGAGCCGCTCAACCACGAAGAGGTGCTCCAGGCGGGCCGCGACTCGGCGGCGCGCATGGGCGAGCTGCTCACGCGGGTACTCGACCGCATCTGATCCCTTCCCGCCCCTTCTCGCGAAAGGCTGACAACGTGACGCAGGACCTGATCGCGCGGGCCGAGGCCTGGCTGGCCGAGGACCCCGACAGTGAGACCCGCGAAGAGCTGGCCAAGCTCATCGAGAGCGCGGACGTCGAGGAGCTGGCCGCGCGGTTCAGCGGCACGCTTCAGTTCGGCACCGCCGGGCTGCGCGGCGAGCTGGGCGCCGGGCCGATGCGGATGAACCGTTCGGTCGTCATCCGGGCCGCCGCCGGCCTCGCCGCGTACCTGAAGGCGAAGGGCCAGGGCGACGGGCTCGTCGTCATCGGCTACGACGCCCGCTACAAGTCCGCGGACTTCGCGCGGGACACGGCGGCCGTCATGGTCGGCGCCGGCCTGAAGGCCACGGTCCTCCCCCGGCCGCTGCCGACGCCCGTACTCGCCTACGCCATAAGGCACTTGGGCGCCGTCGCGGGCGTCGAGGTGACGGCCAGCCACAACCCGCCGCGGGACAACGGCTACAAGGTGTACCTCGGCGACGGCTCGCAGATCGTGCCGCCGGCGGACGCGGAGATCGCCGCCGAGATCGACGCGGTCGCGTCCCTGCACGACGTGCCCCGGCCGGAGAGCGGCTGGGAAGTGCTCGGCGAAGAGGTCCTGGACGCCTATCTGGCGCGTACGGACGCGGTCCTGACCGAGGGCTCGCCCCGCACCGCGAACGTCGTCTACACGGCGATGCACGGCGTCGGCAAGGACGTGCTGCTCGCCGCGTTCGCGCGGGCCGGGTTCCCGGAGCCGGTGCTGGTCGCCGAACAGGCCGAGCCCGACCCGGCGTTCCCGACCGTCGCCTTCCCCAACCCGGAGGAGCCGGGCGCGATGGACCTGGCGTTCGCCACGGCCCGCCGCACCGACCCCGACATCGTGCTCGCCAACGACCCGGACGCCGACCGCTGCGCGGCCGCGGTCAAGGGCCGCGACGGCGAGTGGCGGATGCTGCGCGGCGACGAGGTCGGCGCGCTGCTCGCCGCCCACCTGGTCTCCAAGGGCGCGACCGGCGTGTTCGCCGAGTCGATCGTGTCGTCCTCGCTGCTCGGCCGCATCGCCGAGGCGGCCGGGCTCGGCTACGAGGAGACGCTCACCGGGTTCAAGTGGATCGCCCGCGTGGACGGTCTCCGCTACGGCTACGAGGAGGCGCTCGGCTACTGCGTCGACCCCGAGGGCGTGCGCGACAAGGACGGCATCACGGCCGCCCTGGTCTTCGCCGAGCTCGCCTCCGTCCTCAAGGAGCAGGGCCGCACGGTCCTGGACCTGCTGGACGAGCTGGCGCTCGCGCACGGCCTGCACGCCACCGACCAGCTGTCGGTCCGCGTGGAGGACCTGACGGTCATCTCCGACGCGATGGCGCGGCTGCGCGAGCAGCCGCCGACCTCTCTCGCCGGCCTCGCCGTCACCAAGGCGGAGGACCTGACGGAGGGCACCGAGCAGCTGCCGCCCACCGACGGTCTGCGCTACTACCTGGAGGGCGCCCGGGTGATCGTCCGCCCGAGCGGCACCGAGCCCAAGCTCAAGTGCTACCTGGAGGTCGTCGTGCCGGTCGGCTCCGCCGAGGAGCTGGACGCGGCCCGCGCCAAGGGCGCCGAGCTGCTCGCCGGCATCAAGAAGGACCTCGCGGCGGCCGCCGGTATCTGACGGTTGGTCAGCGTGGGCTCGACGCGGGCTCGACGCGGCAAAGAAGCCGGGGCGGTGGTCAAGGGACCACCGCCCCGGTCCTGCTTTCGGGTGATTTCGTACGGCAGTTGACGCAGCGGTGCCGCATTCCGCGGGGGCGGGCGAGAAAGGGTGACCCGTACCCTTCGCCGCGTCCGAGCCAAGGAGCTGTCGCAGTGCCCCCGACCGCGCCGCCCCCAACGACGACCACGGTCCGCCCCAGACCCGTCCCCGCCGCCCGCCGGCACCCGGCCCCGCACGGCACCGGCGGGCGCCCACCGGCCCGGGAGCGGGCGCGCACCGCGCTCGCGTACGCCGGGCCCGCACTGCTCGGCTACCTCGTCGTCCGCCTCTTCGGCACCCTCGTCCTCGCCAAGTGGGCGCACGTACAGCACCGCGGGCTCTGGCCGGTCCTCGCCAAGTCCTGGGACTCCAACTGGTACCTCGACATCGCCGACCACGGCTATGAACACGCCCTGCACGCGGGCGAGTTGAACGACCTCGCCTTCTTCCCGCTGTATCCGGTCCTGGTGAAGGCGGTCGCCGCCGTCACACCGGGCTCGCGCGCCAGCGTCGCGCTCGTGCTCGCGGTCGGGTTCTCGCTCGTCGCCGCGTGCGGGGTGTTCGCGGTGGGCGACCGGCTGCACGGCCGGCGCACCGGCACCTGGCTCACGGTGCTGTGGGCCGCGCTGCCGGTCGGGGTGGTCCAGTGGATGGGCTACACCGAGTCCCTGTTCACCGCGCTCACCGCATGGGCGCTGTACTGCGCGCTGACCCGTCGCTGGCTCTGGGCGGGCTCCCTCGCGGCACTCGCCGGGCTGACCCGCCCCACCGGCATCGCGATCGCCGCCGCGGTCTCGCTCGCGGCCCTCGCCGCCCTGGTGCGCGCCCGGCGCTGGGAGTGGCGGCCGGTGGCGGGCGGTCTGGTGGCGCCCGTCGGCTGGTGCGCGTACGTGGCCTGGGTGGGAGTGCGGATCGGCCGCTGGGACGGCTACTTCGCGGTGCAGAAGGTGTGGGACAACCAGTGGGACGGCGGCATCGGCACCCTGCGCGACATGCGCGGCCTGCTGGTGTACGCGAACCGGCCGCCCCTGTTCCTGGTCCTGGTCACCGCGGTCCTGATCGCGGCCGGCGCGCTGTACCTGCTCTCGCTCGCCGACCGCCAGCCGCTGGTGCTCCTGGTGTTCACGGGGGCCCTGCTGGTCGTCGTGCTCGGCAGCGGCGGCGTCTACTTCCCGCGGGCCCGCTTCCTGGTCCCGGGCTTTCCGCTGCTACTCCCGGTCGCGCTCATGCTCGCGCGGGCCCGCCGCACGGTGACCGCCCTGGTGCTCGGCGCGGCCACCCTGTCCTCGGCGTGGTTGGGCGCGTACATGCTCCTGGTGTGGAACGGCCCGCCGTGAGCGGGCCGGGCATCCCCTGTGCGGCCCGGCCGGGGGCCCTCAGCCGATGATGAGCAGCCCTCAGCCGATGACGAGCAGGACGACGAACAGGACCGCACCGGCGGCGGCGGGCGCGATGATCTCGTACGCCCAGCGGATGCTCACCGGCCCCTGCGCGCCCTCGCGGGCGGCGTTCTCCTCGGCCAGGTCGCGCAGGTCCCGGATGGCCTGGTCGGCGGGTGCCATCCGCGCCCGGTCGGTGGCATCGGCCGAGACCGACGCTTCCGGCTGTCCGCCGACGGCCGCGTCGCGCGCCCGGCGGCGGGCGGCCTGCTTGCGCCGGCGCAGCGAGACGGGGATCGCCCACAGCTGGTACTTGGCGCCCGACTGGTCGAAGACCTCGCTGGAGTACCCGGCCCGTACGTCCGCGACCGACGCCCAGGGCAGCGTGATCGTGCGGAACGGGTTGCGCACGAGCATCCGGTCGGCGCTCGCGAGCACCACCGGGCGGAAGCTGAACGCGGCGATCAGCGGCACCACCCACAGCAGCACGGCTAGCGAGAGCCAGGGCGCGTTGCCGCTCCCCTGGACCACGGCGTCGACGCCGAGCCAGAGGGCGAGCGCGAGGAGCAGCGCCCCGCCGGCGATACCGGGGGCTGAGCGGTAGGTCCGGTCGGCGTAGGCCGGCTCGGTGGGCGGCGTGGGGCTCGTCATGGCCCGATTCTGCCTCACGCCCCCGGAGCCGGTTCAGCTCAGGCCACCAGATCCGCGTACAGGATGATGTTGTCGGGGCGGTGGCCGCCGGTGAGCTCGCCGCCGCAGGTGACGATCCGCAGCTCGGGGCGGTCGGTGTCGCCGTACACCTTCTGGGTCGGGAAGGTCTTCTTGTCGACCTGCTCCAGCGCCCTGACCTTGAACTCGGCGGTCCTGCCGTCGGCGCGGGTGACCGAGACGGTGTCGCCGACCCTGACCTTGGAGACGTTCCGCAGGACCGCGGGTCCCTTCACGGTGTCGAAGTGTCCGATGAGTACGGCCGGCCCCTTCTGGCCGGGGGTGACGCCCTTGTCGTACCAGCCGATCCGCTCGGCGTCGGCGACGGAGGGGACCTCGACGGTGCCGTCGGCGGCGAGCCCCAGGTCCAGGATCGGACTCGCGTCGACCCCGGCCGACGGGATCCGCACCCGCACCGGCTTGGAGGCGGGCAGGGCGACGGCGGCCCTGGCGGCCGCGGGGGCGCTGGAGGCGGCGGAGACGCTGGGGGGCGGGGTGGGCTCGGGGGTGTCGGAGCCGCACCCGGCGGCGGTGACCCCGACGGCGAGGACGAGCAGGGCGGCGGCGGCCGGACGGACGGCGCGCATGCGGGACATGAGGTGCTCCGGTCAGGGCGGTAGAGCGGCGGGCCTCCCCCGGGGGAGGCCCGCCGGGCGACGATCAGATACGGGCGGCCGAGCGCCGCCGCACCACGACGAACCCGAGCCCACCGGCCGCGGCGACGGCCGCGCCACCCGCGATCAGCGCGCCCTTGTCGGTGCCGCCCTGCTTGAACTCGGCGCCGGCCGCGACCGCGCCCTTCGGCACGACCGTGGTCTGGGCTCCGGTCTGGGCGGCGGTGTTGACCGCGGGCTTGGCGGCCGCAGCGCCTTCGAGGACACAACCCTTGGGGAGCTTGGGGAAGGAGTGGTAGCTGTAGGGGATGGTCCAGCCGCCCTGGGTCTTGTACTTCAGCTTGGGGGCAGCGCTGTACGGGTTCAGGATCTCGGCGTAGATGCCGGCCGACTCGGGGAGCTTGGGGTGCTGACGGTCGAGCTTGCCCAGGCGCGGGGCCGGAGTGCCGTCGGCGCCCGCGAACGTGACCGAGGGACCCTTGGTGCCCATCGTCAGAATGGCGTCCGTGCCCGCCCCGATGCCCTCGGTCACGGAGACCGCGCAGCCCTTGGTGGTGGTGCCGCCGGGCTGCCCGCTGGGCTTGGTCGACGGCGTCTCCGTCGGCTTGGTCGACGGCGTGCCCGTCGGCTTGGCCGCGGTGCCCTTGGGCAGGGCGTACGTCTTCACGGTGCCGTTGGGTGCGGTCACCCGCAGGACCGGCGTGGCGGTGTCGGCCTTGAGCAGCTGTGCCTTCAGTCCGGGGACGTACTCCTTCGCCGTGTCGCTGGGCGTCTGCCGGCTCACCGCGGCGATCACCTTCACCGCCCAGACATCGCCCGGCTTCCAGTTCGGGCCGACCGCGCGCAGCCAGGCCTCGGGGCCCTCGGAGCCGTTGCGGAGCACGGCGATCACGCCGTGTCCGGCGTCCTTGTAGACGAGCACCTTCTGGCCGTCGTAGCGGTCGGCGGCCGGCTGGGCGGCGGCCGGGGCGGAGGTGGCGGTGGAGGTCGCCGCGAACGCGGCGGCCGGGGTGAGGAGGGCTCCGGCGAGGGCGGCGACGGTGATCGCGGCGCGGAGCGGGGTGCGGGTGTAGGTCGACATGAACGACTCCGTGGAACAGGGCGGCCGGTGGGCCGGAGAGGATGAGGTGGAGGTCGCATGCCGCCTCCTCTGCCGGGTGGGGCCGTTGAGGCTGGGCGGTGGCTGCGAGAAGAAATCTATGGATCACCTGTACGAGAAGCGTCCATTCCATGTCACAGCGGTGTGACAGACCTCACCGGCGGCCACCTGCACTCCGGGGGCTGTACAGGCAGCTACGCGCGTAGATATGCTCATCTGGTGACCATGCCCACCAATGCACCAGCAGCTGCCTTCGCCGACGCGACCGCGTCCGACGGCGCGCTGCGCCGCTTCCTCCACGGGCTCCCCGGCATCGACCCGGTGGGCCTGGAAGCGCGCGCCGCGTCCCTCGGCACCCGCTCGATCAAGACCTCGGCCAAGGCGTACGCCATCGACCTGGCCATTTCGATGATCGACCTGACGACCCTGGAAGGCGCGGACACTCCGGGCAAGGTCCGGGCGCTCGCCGCGAAGGCCGTCCACCCCGACCCGACCGACCGCAGCACCCCGCACACCGCCGCCGTCTGTGTCTATCCGGACATGGTGGCGACCGCGAAGGAGGTGCTGAAGGGCTCGGACGTCAAGGTCGCGTCCGTCGCCACCGCCTTCCCCGCGGGCCGCGCGGCGCTGCCGGTGAAGCTCGCGGACGTACGGGACGCGATCGCGGCCGGTGCCGACGAGATCGACATGGTGATCGACCGGGGCGCGTTCCTGGCCGGGCACTACCTGAAGGTGTACGAGGAGATCGCGGCCGTCCGCGCCGAGTGCGGTGAACAGGCCCGCCTCAAGGTCATCTTCGAGACCGGCGAGCTGTCGACGTACGACAACATCCGCCGCGCCAGCTGGCTCGGCATGATGGCCGGCGCCGACTTCATCAAGACCTCCACGGGCAAGGTCGCGGTCAACGCCACCCCCGCCAACACCCTCGTACTGCTCGAAGCCGTACGGGACTTCCGCGCGGCGACCGGGACCCAGGTCGGCGTGAAGCCGGCCGGCGGCATCCGCAACACCAAGGAAGCCATCAAGTTCCTGGTCCTGGTCAACGAGACCGTGGGCGAGGACTGGCTGGACAACCACTGGTTCCGCTTCGGCGCCTCCTCGCTGCTCAACGACCTGCTGATGCAGCGTCAGAAGCTGGCGACCGGCCGCTACTCCGGCCCCGACTACGTGACGGTGGACTGATCACCATGGCAATGGAAAACAAGACGGCCGCGTTCGAGTACGCGCCCGCGCCCGAGTCCCGCTCGGTCGTCGACATCGCGCCGTCCTACGGCCTGTTCATCGACGGCGAGTTCACCGAGGCCGCCGACGGCAAGGTCTTCAAGACCGTCTCGCCGTCCACCGAGGAAGTCCTGTCCGAGGTGGCCCGCGCGGGCGCCGAGGACGTGGACCGCGCCGTGAAGGCCGCGCGCAAGGCGTTCGAGAAGTGGTCGGCGCTGCCCGGCTCCGAGCGCGCCAAGTACCTGTTCCGCATCGCCCGGATCATCCAGGAGCGCAGCCGCGAGCTGGCCGTCCTGGAGACCCTGGACAACGGCAAGCCGATCAGGGAGACCCGCGACGCGGACCTTCCCCTGGTCGCCGCGCACTTCTTCTACTACGCGGGCTGGGCCGACAAGCTCGACCACGCCGGGTTCGGTGCGAACCCGCGCCCGCTGGGCGTGGCCGGCCAGGTCATCCCGTGGAACTTCCCGCTCCTGATGCTGGCCTGGAAGATCGCCCCGGCGCTCGCCACCGGCAACACGGTCGTCCTGAAGCCCGCCGAGACCACGCCCCTCTCGGCGCTGTTCTTCGCGGACATCTGCCGCCAGGCGGGCCTGCCCAAGGGCGTCGTCAACATCCTTACGGGATACGGCGACGCGGGCCAGGCCCTGGTCGAGCACCCGGACGTCAACAAGGTCGCCTTCACCGGCTCGACCGCCGTCGGCAAGGCGATCGCCCGCTCGGTGGCCGGCACCGACAAGAAGGTCACCCTGGAGCTGGGCGGCAAGGGCGCCAACATCGTCTTCGACGACGCCCCCATCGACCAGGCCGTCGAGGGCATCGTCACCGGCATCTTCTTCAACCAGGGCCAGGTCTGCTGCGCGGGCTCGCGCCTGCTCGTCCAGGAGTCGATCCAGGACGAGTTGCTCGACTCGCTCAAGCGCCGTCTTTCCACGCTGCGCCTCGGCGACCCGCTGGACAAGAACACCGACATCGGCGCCATCAACTCGGCCGAGCAGCTGGCCCGGATCACCGCGCTCACCGAGACGGGCGAGGCGGAGGGCGCCGAGCGCTGGTCCGCCCCGTGCGAACTGCCCTCGGCGGGTTACTGGTTCGCCCCGACGCTCTTCACGAACGTCACGCAGGCGCACACCATCGCCCGCGACGAGATCTTCGGCCCGGTCCTGTCCGTGCTGAGCTTCCGCACCCCGGACGAGGCCGTCGCCAAGGCCAACAACAGCCAGTACGGCCTCTCCGCCGGCATCTGGACGGAGAAGGGCTCGCGCATCCTCGCGGTCGCGAACAAGCTCCGCGCCGGTGTCGTCTGGGCCAACACGTTCAACAAGTTCGACCCGACCTCGCCGTTCGGCGGCTACAAGGAGTCGGGCTTCGGCCGCGAGGGCGGCCGGCACGGCCTGGAGGGCTACCTCGATGTCTGAGACTCCGACGCGTCTGAGTGTCTTCAAGACCTACAAGCTGTACGTGGGCGGGAAGTTCCCGCGTTCCGAGAGCGGCCGGGTGTACGAAGTGGTCGACAGCAAGGGCAAGTGGCTGGCCAACGCGCCCCTCTCCTCGCGCAAGGACGCGCGGGACGCGGTCGTCGCGGCCCGCAAGGCGTTCGGCGGCTGGGCGGGCGCGACCGCGTACAACCGCGGCCAGATCCTCTACCGCATCGCCGAGATGCTGGAGGGCCGCAGGGACCAGTTCGTCCGTGAAGTCGGCGAGGCCGAGGGCCTGTCGAAGTCCAAGGCCGGCGCGGTCGTGGACGCGGCGATCGACCGCTGGGTCTGGTACGCGGGCTGGACCGACAAGATCGCCCAGGTGGTGGGCGGAGCGAACCCGGTCGCGGGCCCGTTCTTCAACCTCTCCACCCCCGAGCCGACCGGTGTCGTCACGGTCCTGGCCCCCCAGGACTCGTCGTTCCTCGGCCTGGTCTCGGTCCTCGCGCCGGTCATCGCGACCGGCAACACGGCGATCGTCATCGCCTCCGAGAAGGCGCCCCTGCCGGCGCTCTCGCTCGGCGAGGTGCTGGCCACCTCCGACCTGCCCGGCGGCGTCGTCAACGTCCTGTCCGGGAAGACGGCCGAGATCGCGGCGCCGCTCGCCGCCCACCAGGACGTCAACGCGGTCGATCTGACGGGCGCGGACGCCGAGTTGGCGCGCGAACTGGAGATCGCGGCGGCGGACAACCTCAAGCGCGTACTGCGCGCCAAGGCCGTGGACTTCACCGCGGACCCGGGCACCGAGCGCCTCACCGCGTTCCTGGAGACCAAGACGGTCTGGCACCCCACGGGTTCCCTGGGCGCCTCCGGCTCGGCGTACTGAGCCGTGCGAAGGGCCCCCGGCGTCACGGACGGCGGGGGCCCTTCGCGCACCCGTCAGCGGGACAGCAGCCCGGCGACCTGACCCGCGAGCGGCAGGTCCTTGAGGGCGGAGCCGCTCGTCAGGACACCGGTCGCGGCCGTCGTCGACACCGGCTTGAAGTCGGCGATCTGGGTGCCCACTCCATTGGTCAGCGGGTCGACACCGGTGTTGGCGAGCGGGTCGAGCCGCAGCCCCATCGCCGGGCCGACGGCATGACCGACCGAGCCGGTCACCCCGTGCACCGCCGCCGTGAGGTCGGTGTTCGACGCACTCTGGCCGACCGGGGCGGCCTGGGCGGAGCCCCCGCCCACCAGGGCGGCACCGGCCGCCGTCACGGTGAGCCCGGCACTCAGCAGCGCCCGGTGACGCAGGCTTCTGGCGGGCCTGGGGGCCTCGTGTTGTCCCATGGGATCCCACTCACTCTCGTCCGAAGGCGTGTAATCGCGCGATCGCGAAGCGTAGTTGAGATGTGATGCTGGATACCAACGGCCTCCCCGGGGGGTCCCACGCACGGGTGCATGGCTCACACTGGTGTCCCGTGAGCTCTTCTGCCATTCCGACGCGCGTCGTCCTGCTCTCGGGGCCCTCCGGCTCCGGCAAGTCGTCCCTCGCCGCCCGCACGGACCTGCCCGTGCTGCGCCTCGACGACTTCTACAAAGAAGGTGACGACCCGACCCTGCCGGTGGTGGCGGGCAGCACGGACATCGACTGGGACTCCCCGCGGTCCTGGGACGCGGACGCGGCGGTCGCCGCCATCGTCGAACTGTGCCGTACGGGACGTACCGCGGTGCCGGTCTACTCGATCGCGACGAGTTCCATCACGGGCAGCGCCGCGTTCGGCATCGACCGCACGCCGCTGTTCATCGCGGAGGGCATCTTCGCCGCCGACATCGTGGCCCGGTGCCAGGAACTCGGCGTGCTCGCGGACGCGATCTGCCTGCGCGGCCGCCCCTCGACGACGTTCCGGCGCCGACTGCTGCGCGATCTGAAGGAGGGCCGCAAGTCGGTGGCGTTCCTGCTGCGCCGCGGCTGGCGCCTGATGCTCGCCGAGCGCGCGATCGTCACCCGCCAGGCGGCGCTCGGCGCCCACCCCTGCGGCCGGGACGAGGCGCTCGGCCGCATCGCGAACGCGGCGGCGGGGCGCTGCCGCACGGTGGCCGCCGCGTAGGGCCACCGTCGACGTCCGCGCACACGATGAGTCGAGGTACGCGCACACGATGAAGCGGCGGGGCCGATGGCCCCGCCGCTTCCCCCGTTCCCCCGGTTCCCCTTTTTCCCGTGAGTGGTCCCCGTGTCCCCCGCGGACCACCCGCGTCCCCTCCCCCAGACCTTCAGGCCACCAGCTCGCCGAAGGACTCCTCCTCGTCACGCCCGAAGCTGAGGACCTCGTCCTCGCGCAGCCGGCGCAGCGAGCGCCAGATGCTGGACTTCACCGTGCCGACACTGATGTGCAGTATGTCCGCGATCTCCGGGTCGGTACGACCCTCGTAGTAGCGCAGGACCAGCATCGTGCGCTGCGGTTCGGGCAGGCGGGCCAGCGCCTGCCAGAGCACCGCGCGCAGTTCGGTGCCGCGCATCGCGTCCGTGTCGCCGGCCGTCTCCGGCAGCTCCTCGGTCGGGTACTCGTTCAGCTTGCGCCGCCGCCAGGCGCTGATGTGCAGGTTGGTCATGGTCCGGCGGAGGTAGCCGCCGACCGCCGCCTTGTCACTGATGCGGTCCCAGGCCCGGTAGGTGGAGAACAGCGCGCTCTGGAGCAGGTCCTCCGCCTCGTAGCGGTCGCCGGTCAGGTGGTAGGCGGTGGCGTACAGGGAGGCGCGGCGCTCCTGGACGTAGGCGGTGAACTCCGCCTCCGACAGGCTGTTCCGCTCCCCCGAGCCCTCCCCGTACGCCGCCTGGCCGTTCCCCTGCGGATTGTTCCCCGCGGCCGGAACCGCGGGGGCGTCGACGACCGTCATGTAGGACGGGTGCTGACGCCCGGCGCCGCGAGCGCACCCCCGTACCCCCGCACCGGCGCCGGACTTCTCGGTGCTCCGTACGACGTCGTGGAGACGCGTCACAACTGCGCTGGAGTTGTTGCTGTGCAGTGCTTTCATCTCGCGCCCCCCGTCGGGTGGAGTCAGTTCATCGGCTTGCCCGGTTACGAGGAAGAGCCTGCCGGGGCCACTTCATGGAGGTGTCCGCCGAGTGTCACAGGCCTGTCACAGGGGCCTGTGAACGCGCTGTCGCGGGTCAGGGGCCGGACGGGGGTCGTACTCCTCTGGCTCATGGGCCAGAATGACCTCTGTGCCTTTCCTGTTGCTGATCGAGGACGACGACGCCATCCGCACGGCCCTCGAACTCTCCCTGTCACGCCAGGGCCACCGTGTGGCCACCGCGGCGACGGGAGAGGACGGCCTGAAACTGCTGCGCGAGCAGCGGCCCGACCTGATCGTGCTGGATGTGATGCTGCCCGGGATCGACGGCTTCGAGGTGTGCCGCCGCATCCGGCGCACCGACCAGCTGCCGATCATCCTGCTGACCGCGCGCAACGACGACATCGATGTGGTGGTGGGCCTCGAATCCGGGGCCGACGACTACGTTGTCAAGCCGGTCCAGGGGCGGGTCCTCGACGCCCGGATCCGGGCGGTGCTGCGCCGCGGCGAGCGCGAGGCCACCGACTCGGCGGCGTTCGGCAGCGTGGTGATCGACCGGGCCGCGATGACCGTCACCAAGAACGGCGAGGACCTTCAACTCACGCCCACCGAACTGCGGTTGCTGCTCGAACTGAGCCGCCGTCCGGGCCAGGCGCTGTCCCGGCAGCAGCTGCTGCGGCTGGTGTGGGAGCACGACTACCTCGGCGACTCCCGCCTGGTGGACGCCTGTGTGCAGCGGCTGCGCGCCAAGGTCGAGGACGTGCCGTCCTCGCCGACGCTGATCCGTACGGTCCGCGGCGTGGGCTACCGCCTGGACACGCCCTCGTGAACCTGACGCACCTCCCCCGCACGCCGGTTGAGCAGGCCCGGTGAAGCGGACCGTACTCGCCGGACTGCGCTGGACCAGTCTGCGGCTGCGCCTCGTCGTGGTGTTCGCCCTCGTCGCGCTGACCGCGGCGGTCTCCGCCTCCGGGATCGCCTACTGGCTCAACCGCGAGGCCGTCCTGGTCCGTACCCAGGACTCGGCGCTCAACGACTTCCGCCAGGGCATGCAGAACCGGGCCGCCTCGCTGCCTCTCCAGCCCACCGAGCACGACCTCCAGGTGTCGGCCAAGCAGATGGCGGACAGCAGCAACTCCCGTTACAACGTGCTGCTCATGGCCGAGCGCGCCCCCGGCAAGCCGATCGTGGGCGCGTCCGACGTGGACGGCTTCACGCTCGACGACGTGCCCGCCTCGCTCCGGGAGGCCGTCGAGAAGAAGCAGAAGGTCACCCAGAGCAACGCCTACCCGTACCACCTGTTCTGGCAGCGGATCACGCTGCACGGGCGCCCCTACCTGGTGGGCGGCACGAAGATCATCGGCGCCGGGCCGACGGGGTACATGCTGGCCCCGCTCGACCAGGAGCGGCGTGACCTCAACTCCCTTGCCTGGTCGCTCGGCATCGCCACCTTCCTCGCGCTGCTCGCCTCCGCGCTGCTCGCGCAGGCGGCCGCCACCACCGTGCTGCGGCCGGTACAGCGGCTCGGGGACGCGGCCCGCAGGCTCGGCGAGGGCAAGCTCGACACCCGGCTCCGCGTCTCCGGAACCGATGAACTCGCCGATCTGTCAAGGACGTTCAACAGGACGGCCGAGAACCTGGAGAAGAAGGTCACCGACATGAGCGCGCGCGAGGAGGCGAGCCGCCGCTTCGTCGCCGACATGTCGCACGAGCTGCGCACCCCGCTGACCGCGCTGACGGCCGTCGCCGAGGTCCTCGACGAGGAGGAGGACAGCCTCGACCCGATGATCGCGCCCGCGGTGCGCCTGGTGGTCTCGGAGACCCGGCGCCTGAACGTCCTGGTCGAGAACCTGATGGAGGTCACCCGCTTCGACGCGGGCACCGCGCGTCTGGTCCTGGACGACGTGGACATCGCCGACCAGATCACCGCGTGCATCGACACCCGGGCCTGGCTGGACGCCGTGGAGCTGGACGCCGAGCGCGGCATCATGGCCCGCGTCGACCCGCGCCGCCTGGACGTGGTGCTCGCCAACCTGATCGGCAACGCCCTCAAGCACGGCGGCTCGCCGGTACGGGTCGCGGTCCGCGTGGAGGGCGAGGAGCTGGTGATCGCGGTGCGCGACCACGGGCCCGGCATCCCCGAGGACGTACTGCCGCACGTCTTCGACCGGTTCTACAAGGCGAGCGCCTCGCGGCCGCGCTCGGAGGGCAGCGGGCTCGGCCTGTCCATCGCGATGGAGAACGCGCACATCCACGGCGGCGACATCACCGCCGCCAACTCCCCCGAGGGCGGCGCCGTGTTCGTGCTGCGGCTCCCACTGGACCCGGCCCCCGCCACCGCCGAGACGCCGGAAGGAGACGCGGCGCAGTGAGAGGACGACTTGGCCGGGCAGCCGTCGTGCTGGCCGGGCTGCTCGCGCTGGGCGCGACCGCCGCCGGCTGCGGCATCCGGCCCACCTCGGTACCGGTCGACGCGGGCCCGGCTCCGTCCCGGGTGCCGTGCGAGGTGCCGGACAACGCGGTCGCCCCGCAGTTCGAGGGGGTCACCGTCGAGGTCTATCTGGTGTGCGGGGCGCAGCTGGTCACCACGCAGCGGTCGGTGCGGATCTCCGAGTACAAGGGCAGCGAGGACCGGCTCCGGTTCGCGCAGGTGCTGCTCGACGAGCTCATGGCGGCGCCGTCGGGCGTCGAGAAGGACGCCGGGTTCACCACGGAGGTCAAGGGCCCGCTCACCGTCACCGCGGGCCGCAAGAACGACCCGGCGGGCGCGCTGCGCCTGAGCCGCAGCCCCGAGGACCTGTCCGCGTTCGCCCTGTCGCAGGTGGTCTGCACGTACGCCGAGAACACACCGACGGCGCCCGGCACCCAGCAGGTGGTGCTCGGCGGTCCCGGCGAGGATCCGGCCCGCGGCTACACCTGCACCTCGGAGATGAAGTCCCGTCCGGACAGCGCGGCCACCCTGGGTGACATCCCCCGGCCCACCCGCAGCGCGTAGGGCCGGTCCCGCCGGTCCGGGCCCTTCGGCCCGGCGGGGGCCGGAGCGGGTGCACCGAATCACTCGGCCGCGGCGGAACCGTTCCCGTCGCGGCCGGCGTCTTGGGGGGCGTGCAGCAGCGTCAATGTCAAGACGGCAGCGCCGTCATCCGGGTCCGCATCGTGGGCGGCGTCCTCCTCCTCGCGCATCTGCTGCTCGTGGCGTGGACCTCGCTGCGGCCGCGGGACGTGATGTGGGTGACGGCCACCAATCTGACGCCTTTCGCCGGCATCAAGGCCGACCTCGCGCTCGGCCCGTTGCAGGCCGCGCACCAGATCGGCGAGGGCCTGCTGCTGCTCGCCCCGCTGGGGGTGCTGCTTCCGATGGCGGGCGGACGCCTGCGGGTCTCCCCGCTGGCGTCCCTGGTCCGTACGGTGCTCGCCGGGGCGCTGATCTCGCTCGGCATCACGCTGTTGCAGACGGCCGTGCCGGGTCAGGTCCCCGATGTCGACTCGCTGCTCCTGAACACCGCGGGCGTGGCCCTCGCCCATCTCGCGGTGGTACCGGCGGGACGGCGCAGTCTCCGCCGCAGGAACCAGCGCGAGCACCCCGAACCCGTCCTCCGGGAGGAGACGGCTCAGGGACGAACCCCGACCATTCCCAGGGTTGGGATGGCCCCCTAGTCCGACGCTCCGACGGCCTCCGGCCGGGAGGATGGAGACATCGCGAGGGAGCCCGGTCAGAGCGGCTCCCGCACTCCAGCTCCGAAGGAGCCGTCATGAGCGCCCCTCTTGTCCGCCCGACCGAAGGCCGCCGGATCGGCGGGGTGTGCGCAGCGCTGGCCCGGCGCTTCGGCACCTCCGCGACCACGATGCGGCTGATCTTCCTCGTCTCGTGTCTGCTGCCGGGACCGCAGTTCCTCGTCTACCTGGCGATGTGGGCCCTGATCCCCGCCGAGAAGTCCCCGCGCGCCGCCTGGTGACCGCGCGAGCGGTCGGTCCCCGACGGTCCGGAGCAGCTTGGCGAGCTGACGGTCGGCGATGTCGTGCGGCACGGAGGCGGCCGTCGGCGCCCGATCCGACAGGTTGATCGCCATGAAGCGCACGATGGTGGCGCCCTGGCGCACCACGACCATGTGCACGGGGGCGGGCGCGCCCTGCGCGAGCAGGGAGGCCGTCCAGCTGACCGACTCGTCGCCCTTCACCTCGTACGTCACCGCGCGCACGTCCCGGTAGGCGGCCCTGCGGCCGTCGAGCTCCGTGCCGAATCCGGCACCGCAGCGGGCCAGGGCCGACCTGAGCCCGTCCATCAGGTGCCGGGCGTCCGGCGGCGCGTACGCGGAGAGCGAGGCCGACACCGCGAGGCCGGGCGTCCGCCGCGAGCCGAGGCCCCGGCTCACCGTCGCGCGGGCCCGGTCGTCGGGGGCCCCGCCCATCACCTCGGCCAGCGGGGCGCAGGCCGCGCGGTCGGCCCGCACGGTTTCCGGGGGGCCGTCGGGCGATGGGGCGCGGGAGATCTCGTATCCGGGTACGTCGTCCGCGGTGAGGGCGGCCCGTTCCAGTGCGGTCGCCGCCCGGGTGCCCACCGGTTCGGCCGGCCCGTCCGGCGGTCCGGCGCAGGCGGCGGCGAGCAGCGCGGTCACGGTGAGCACCGCCGCTCGGGCGGCCGCCTTCGGGCGCATGATCCAGACCCTACTCACACCCGTCGGGGCGCACACCCGGCTCACGGGTGTGCGCCCCGACGGGACGTCGTGCCGGGGGCTCAGCCGGTGAGGCCGCCGCTCGTCAGGTTGCTCGCCACGGGACCGGTCGGCAGCGAGCTGGTGGGCAGGCCGCCGAGCAGGCTGCCCACCGGGTCGCCGGACGTCGCCTTCTGTCCGCCCGCAAGCGCCTCGGGAGAGGCCGCGGGCAGCACCTTGGACGCGGCGCCGATCGGGGTGCCCGCGGTCACGGTCGACAGCGCGCCCAGGGCCGCTGCCGAGGGGACGGCGGAGGCCGTCCCGGCGGCAGCGGCGGCGAATGCGGCACCGAGGGCAACGACACCGAGCGTCTTGGCAGACTGCTTCATCAGAAATTCGTCCTTGGGGAGGGAAAGGTGAGCGGCTCGCCAAGGTAGTCAGCAGACCACCCGGGCCGCAAACATGTGAAAGCGGCCGCGAGTTCACACTCCCGGCCGCTTTCCTCTACCTATGATCAGTTGCTCGCCGTCGCAGAACCGCTGGTCGTAGCGGTCTGCTGGAACAGCCATTCGGATTTCAACTCGGCATAACCGGGCTTGATCACGTCATTGATCATGGCCAGTCGTTCATCGAAAGGAATGAATGCTGATTTCATCGCATTGACCGTGAACCACTGCATGTCTTCCAGTGTGTAACCGAAGGCTTTCGTCAGATGCTCGAATTCCTGGCTCATGCTGGTGCCCGACATCAGCCGGTTGTCCGTGTTCACGGTGGCCCGGAAATGGAGCTTGCGCAGCAGCCCGATGGGGTGGTCCTCGTAGGAGGTGGCGGCGCCGGTCTGGAGGTTGGAGGTCGGGCACATCTCCAGCGGGATCCGCTTGTCGCGCACGTACGAGGCGAGCCGCCCGAGCTTCACGCCGCCGTCCTCGGCGACCTCGATGTCGTCGATGATCCGCACCCCGTGGCCGAGCCGGTCGGCGCCGCACCACTGGAGGGCCTGCCAGATCGACGGCAGGCCGAATGCCTCGCCGGCGTGGATGGTGAAGTGGTTGTTCTCGCGCTTGAGGTACTCGAAGGCGTCGAGGTGACGGGTGGGCGGGAAGCCCGCCTCGGCGCCCGCGATGTCGAAGCCGACGACGCCCGAGTCCCGGTAGGCGTTGGCGAGTTCGGCGATCTCCAGGGCGCGGGCCGCGTGCCGCATCGCGGTGAGCAGCGCGCCCACCCGGATGCGGTGGCCGTTCGCGCGGGCCCGCCGCTCGCCTTCGCGGAAGCCCTCGTTGACGGCCTCGACGACCTCTTCGAGGGTGAGGCCCTGCTCCAGGTGCTGCTCCGGCGCGTAGCGCACCTCGGCGTAGACGACGCCGTCCTCGGCGAGGTCCTCGGCGCACTCGGCGGCGACGCGGAACAGCGCGTCCCGGGTCTGCATGACGGCACAGGTGTGCGCGAACGTCTCCAAGTACCGTT
This sequence comes from Streptomyces sp. NPDC006691, assembly GCF_042869955.1. Taxonomy (NCBI): domain Bacteria; kingdom Bacillati; phylum Actinomycetota; class Actinomycetes; order Kitasatosporales; family Streptomycetaceae; genus Streptomyces; species Streptomyces sp. NPDC006691. Next base: position 308,963 of record NZ_JBIAGW010000008.1, on the reverse strand, counting down.
CCAGGGAGCCCGAGTCGGCGGCCTCGCGGAACCAGACGCCGAGCTTGTCGGCCTCGGTCTCGGGCAGGCCCTGGTAGCCCGTCTCGCGGGCGATGTCGATGATGGTCCCGGGACGCAGACCCCCGTCTAGGTGGTCGTGGAGCAGCACCTTCGGGGCACGGCTGATCTGATCCGGGCTGGGTACGGATGCGGTCTGGCTCGTCATCTGCGCACTCTAGCCCCTACGCGCGTAGATCACCCGGCTTCCGCGGGCCGTCGATACGTAACAGTGACCGTGCGGACGGGTGGCGTACACCCGGGCTTCTGAGACTGTTCTGCCATGGCACAGCAAGCGATTCCCCTGCCTGCTGCCCGGCTGGGACGGGCCGTCGGCGCGACCGGCGCCGGCGCGACGGTCAGCGGTGTGGTCCTCGTGCTGCCGGACGGCGATCCCGTCTCAGCACGCCGGCCCTCCCCCCTCGCGTACGCGGCCGCGCTGCCGCTGGCCCGCAGGCTGGCCAGGGACGGCCGCGAGGACGGCCTGGTGGCGCACGCCGTGCACTACCGCGGCCAGGGCTGGAACGGCGGCGACGCACGGCTCGCGACGGACGCCGAGTGGGCCGCGGACGAGGTGGTACGGCGCTACGGAGACGTCCCGGTGTGCCTCGCGGGGCACGGCATGGGCGGCCGGGCCGCATTACGGGCGGCGGGCCATCCGGCCGTCAACTCCGTTCTGGCGCTGGCCCCTTGGATCCCCGAGGACGACATGGCGGCCGACCCGGAGCCGGTGAAGCAGCTGGTGGGCCGGCGCGTGATGATCGTGCACGGCACCAACGACTCGCGCAGCGACCCGGAGCTGTCCTACCGGCTCGCCGAGCGCGCCAAGAAGGCCAACCGGGACACCTGCCGCTTCGAAGTGCACTCCGACGGCCACGCGATGCGCCAGCACCGGCCCGAAGTCCACGCGCTGGCGGTCGACTTCGTCTTCGGCACCCTGTTCTCACGGCCGTACGCCCGCCCGGTCACCGACGCGTTCGCCGCGCCGCCGCCGCTGGGGCTGCGGATGCCACTGGCCGCCGGCTTCGGCAAGTCCCTTCATCCGTGAGGGAGTTGCGGATCCTGGCGCGGACTATTCGGGGATCAGCTTCCCCCGCCGCGACAGCAGGAAGGCCTTGAAGGCGGCCACCGGCGGGGTGTCCGGGTGCCCGTCGAGCCAGGCGACGCCGATCTCGCGCACCGCGCGCGGGGCGGTGACGGTCAGCTCGACGACGCCCGGCCGGGCGACCGCGGGCGGCGGCAGGAGTGCGACGCCGAGCCCGGCGGCGACCAGGCCGCGCAGCGTCTCGGCCTCCTCGCCCTCGAAGGCGATGCGCGGCGCGAATCCGGCCTCCGCGCACAGGTCGTCCGTGATGCGCCGCAGCCCGTAACCGGGCTCCAGGGTCACGAAGGTCTCGTCGGCGGCCTCCGCGAGCCGTACCCGCTTGCGGCTCGCGAGGCGGTGGTCGTCGGGCACCACCAGACGCAGCCGCTGCTCGTCCAGGCGCCGGGCCGCGAGGTCGGGCGCGTCCGGCACCGGCGAGGTCAGACACAGGTCGAGCTCGCCGGCCCGCAGCCGCTCGATCATCGCCTCGCCGTAGTTCTGGACGAGCGTGAAGCGGATGCGGGGGTGGTCCACCCGGAAGGCGCGGATGAGGCCCGGCACGGTCTCGGAGCCCATGGTGTGCAGGAAGCCGAAGGCGACCTTGCCGGCGGCCGGGTCGGCGTCCGCGCGCACCGATTCGGCGGCCCGGCCGACCTCCGCGAGCGCCCGCTCGGCGGAGCCGAGGAAGGTGCGGCCCGCGGCGGTCAGCGAGACCGTACGGCCCTTGCGGGCGAACAGGGCGACGCCGAGGTCCTCTTCGAGGCGGACCATCGCGCGCGACAGGGTGGACTGGGGCACTCCGAGCTCGTGCGCGGCGCGGGTGACGTGCTCGTGCCGGGCCACTCCGGCGAAGTAGGCGAGGCGCGGCGCCAATGCCATCGCCATGTCTTCTTCGTAACTGTTCAATGACACGCGCGCCTCTGACCTTTGCTGATGCGGGAGTGGATCGATTGTCCCCCATCTGTGCATTGGACGCATAAACACGACGGGCCTACGGTCGTCGTATGCCTCCCGCCAGTACCGGGGCGTCCACCACCGTGGCCGCCTCCCCCTCGTCGTCCCCGCTCCAGCTCACCCCCGGCGCCGCCGGCTACCGCCGGATGAGCTTCGCGCTCTTCGCCGCCGGTGTCGCCACCTTCGCCCTCCTCTACTCCACCCAGGCCCTGCTGCCGCTGATCTCCGCGGACCTCGGGGCCACGGCGAGCGCGGCCAGCTGGACGGTGTCGGCGGCGACCGGCGCGCTCGCCCTGTTCGTGCTGCCGCTGAGCGCGCTGTCCGAGCGGTTCGGGCGGACCCGGATGATGACGGTGTCGCTGGCCGTCGCGGTGGCGGTGGGCCTGCTCGTCCCGTTCGCGCCGAACGTGGGCTGGCTGGTGGCGCTGCGCGCGGTGCAGGGCGCGGCGATCGCGGGGCTGCCCGCTTCGGCCATGGCGTACCTGGCGGAGGAAGTGAAGCCGAAGGCGCTGGTCGCGGCGATCGGCCTGTTCGTCGCGGGCAATTCCATCGGCGGCATGAGCGGGCGCATCCTGACCGGCTGGGTCGCGCAGGCCTGGGGCTGGCGCGCGGCGCTGCTCGCGGTGGGCGCGCTCGCGGCCGTGTGCGCGGTGGTGTTCCGGCTGCTGCTCCCCAAGGCCCGCCATTTCACGCCGGGTTCGCTGAACCCGCGCGCCCTGGCCCGCACGGTGCGCGGCCACCTCGCCGATCCGCTCCTGGTCCGTCTGTACGCCATCGGCGCGCTGTTCATGACGGTGTTCGGCGCGGTCTACACGGTGATCGGCTACCGCCTCACCGCGGCGCCCTTCAACCTGCCGCAGGGCCTGATCGGCTCGATCTTCCTGGTCTACCTGGTCGGCACGGTCTCCTCCGCCGCGGCCGGCAAGCTGGTGGCCCGGGTGGGCCGGCGCGGCGCCCTGTACCTGGCGGTCTCCACGACCGCGGCGGGCCTGCTCCTGTCCCTCGCCTCCTCGCTGCCCGCGATCCTGGCCGGCCTGGTGCTGATCACCGCGGGCTTCTTCGCGGGCCACGCGGTCGCCTCCTCCTCGGTGAGCCACACCGCCAAGCACGGCCGCGCGCAGGCGTCCGCGCTGTACCAGTCCGCCTACTACCTGGGCTCCAGCGCGGGCGGCACGCTCGGCGCGGTCGCCTTCCACTCCGGCGGCTGGCCGGCCACGGTCCTGCTCGGCATCCTCGCGGTCCTCGGCGTCGTCTCGGTGACCCTGTACGGCTCGCACGCGGCCCGCGCCGAGCGCCGCGGCCACGGCCTGCACCTGGCCCACGCCCGCCACTGACCTGCGCGTTCTTCCGTTCACGCGCGATTGTCAGTGGGGTCGGGTAGCTTCCGAAGTGCTGGCATTACACGGCACGACGCGGGGTGGACCGATGAGTGATCTGGCAGCGGCGGCGGATCTGGACGTACGCCTCGAAGAACACCGCAGGGAGCTGACGGGGTACTGCTACCGCATGCTCGGCTCGGCCTTCGAGGCGGAGGACGCGGTGCAGGACACGCTGGTGCGGGCGTGGCGCAGCATCGACAAGTTCGAGGGCCGCTCCTCGCTGCGCTCGTGGCTCTACCGCATCGCGACCAACGTCTGTCTGGACATGCTGACCGCGGGCAACAAACGGGCCCGCCCCATGGACCTGACGGCGCCCACGCCGGTGGCCAACGCGCAGCTGAACTCCCGCCCGGAGGTGACCTGGCTGGAGCCGGTGCCGGACGGGCGGGTGCTGCCCACCATCGAGGACCCGGCGGAGGCGGCCGTTGCCCGCGAGTCGGTGCGGCTCGCCTTCGTCGCGGCGCTCCAGCACCTGCCGCCCAAGCAGCGCGCGGTGCTGATCCTGCGCGAGGTGCTCGCCTGGAAGGCGGCGGAGGTCGCCGAGCTGCTCGACACGAGCGTGGCATCGGTCAACTCGGCGCTCCAGCGCGCCCGTTCGACGCTGGCCGAGTCGGAGCCGAGGGAGTCGGACGCGGCGGATCCGCTGGACGAGGAGCAGCAGAAGCTCCTGGAGCGGTACGTGGCGGCCTTCGAGGGCTACGACATGACGGCCCTGACCGCCCTGCTCCACGAGGACGCGACGCTGTCCATGCCGCCGTACGACCTGTGGCTGCGCGGCCACGACGACATCGTGGGCTGGATGCTCGGCGTGGGCGAGGTCTGCCGGGGCTCGCGCCTGCTCCCGACGGTGGCCAACGGCACGCCCGCGTTCGCCCACTACCACCCGGACCCGGCGGGCGGCTTCACGCCGTGGGCCCTGATGGTGATCGAGACGACCGGGGGCAAGGTGTCCGGCATCTGCTCGTTCCTGGACACGGACCGCTGGTTCCCGCTCTTCGACCTCCCGGCCCGGCTGGACGCGGAGGGGGAGCCGGTGCCGGCGCGCTGAAAGGGAGGCCGTCCGGTCGACACCGCGCACGTCGACATCGAGGAGCCCGCCGCTTCGAGGGGCGGGTTGGCGGGGGCGCTCCAGGCTCAGGGGCCTTACGCCTTGAGCCGGGCAACCTCGTTGATCCGCGTGGTCAGTTGGCGGACGGCTCGGGTGTTCCTGTGCGGCTTCAGGCGAAGCCGCATCGTGTCGAAATGCTCGTCCCCCCGGGCGGACGCCACATGCTCGTAGTCCTCCAGGAAGCGCGCCCATGAGTCGCAAGCGGCGTCGAGGTGGCCGTACTCAAGCTGGCGTTGGGCGAGCACGGCGTAGAAGTGGACCCTCCCCTGTCGCTCGTTGACGGGTTGGACCTTGAGCGCTTGTTGCAGGGCGCTGATGGAGCCTGGCAGGTCCCTCCCCTCGTACAGAACGTGCGACACGTGGAAGGCGTATGCGGACTGGTCGTACCCGCCGATCGACTCGCGGCGGTTGTCCGCCCGCATCAAGGCGGATTCGGTCGCCGCAAGGAGGGTCCGCGCGCCCCGGTGATCTCCCACCATCGCGGTGGCGTGTGCCTGTTGACCGGTGAGAAACGCCGTGAGGCGGGGGCCGGCCTTGGGGGCCGCTTCGGCTGCCGAGTCGGCCAACGTGAGCGCCAGCGGCCCGTACCCGAGGTTTGACGCCTGGAGGCTCATACCGCGCAGCGTTCGGCAGTACGTCACATGGTCTTCCGCGCGGTTCGCCAGCTTCAGTGCCTTGAGGTAGTACGTCTGCGCCGTTCCATGGTCCCGTTCGTACATGGCCATCCACCCCGTCAGGTAGACGAGGTCCGAGGCGGCGGCCCACATGTCCTTCCGGACCGCGTCGGTCGCTTCGGCGCGCAGCCACGGAACAACGGTGTTGACGAGGAACGCCGCAGCCATCGGCCTCGCATGCGCTCCGCCGAACTCGTCAAGGATGTCCGCGATCTTGTCGGTCATCCTGCGGACCGACTCGACCTGTCCGGCGCCGATCCGTACCGTCTGCTTGCCGGAAACCACGGGGGCGGCGTCGGCGGCATGCGCGTCCTCGGAGAACACCGGCACGGCCAGGGCGGCGGAGAACAGGCCGGCTGCGGCGATGACGCCCCGGCGCGACGGGTCCATGTCGGCCCTTCCCAGATCGACGATTTCCTCCACCGTGTCGATGCCGGGCGGCGCCTGGTCGGATGCGGCCGGCGGCAGGCCGGCCTCCGCGTGTGTCACCGTCCGGTGCAGCTTGCGTGAGAACGCTTCGACCATCAGGCGCCTGACCGGGGGGACCGGTGTGGTCCCGGCCACCCAGTGGGACACCGCCGATTGATCGTAGTGAAGATCCATTCCGGCTTCCGCACCCATGCGGTTGACGATGAGCGCGAACTGAGAGCGAGACCATTTGGCTTGCTCAAGCAGCCGGTTCAAACTCTCGTTCGGGATGCGCGTCCGGTTGGCCATGCCCTCAACTCCCGGCATTTCGCGTGGCGTTCATGGCTTTCATGCTCTGACCGTCCTTACACGGTACCGCCGAGCGTGGTCGTGCGGTTGCGTAGAGGCAGGAGAGGCCACCGAGGAAGGAACCGCGCCATGGACGTGGACAGCACCGGTCACCGGGCCGACGGATTCACCGGTCGAGGGGCGGCGCCGATGAGCAGCGAGAGCGCAGCGCGGTTCGAGCGCTACTCGGTCGCGACGCTCCCGGACGCGGCCTTCCGCGTCTCGGCCACGTGCACGAACGGGGCGTGTCACTACGTGGTCCTGCCGACGGCAACGACCGACGAGGTGAGTCAAGCCATGCGGGAGCACACGGCTCGCACCGGTCACGCCATGTTCTCCCGCACGATCCAGGACACGGCCGTCGTGGCGCCGGCCGACCAGGCCGAGCGGGCCGAAGCAGAAGGCACCGAATAGCCACCGCATGCGTCCAGAAATGACAGCAAGGGGCACCAACTGTGCGGCGTTGCAAGGGTGTTGGCCCTGGACAGACCGGCCCGCACCCACCGTGCCCGCAGGAAGTCGACTGCGCGGCGGGCAAAGAGAGGGAGCGAAGAGAGGGAGAGTTGGCGTGGAAGACAAGTCCGCTGCCGAGGCGGTCCAGTTCGAGTACGTGACCTACACCGTGAAGCGCGAGACATGCCCGGCCTGTCACCAACCGATCCCCCTCCACCTGCCCGCCCGGCGGGGAATCCTCGCCGGGCGGAACGGACCGCCCGGCGTCGCCTATTGGCACCCTCGGTGCGCTGAGGACGACGGGACCAGTCGGTGAGGTCCGTAACCGGCACGCGCAGCACATCGCCGTCGTGGATCGGGTCGACAAGACCCCCACACACTCCCACCCCGCCAGGGTGGGGCAGCATCCCCCCACCATCACGAGTGAAGGAACATCACATGTCGAAGCACGGCGGCGGTACCGGAAGCGGCCAGGGCGGCAGCCAGCAGGATGACGGCAGCAGCGGACGCGGGCACGGCGGTGGCGGTTCCGAGACGAGCGGTGGCAACCCCTCCGACGGCTCCGGCCCCGCGAAGAAGTAGCACCGGATGATCACGCGCGCAGAGGGGGCCGGCCCTGCGGGGCTCGCCTCCGCGCTCCTTGCCTCGGGCGCCCTGCAACCGGACTGGCTGCCCGCCTTCCGCGCGGTCCCCCGGGACTTGTTCGTCCCTGACCGCATCTGGCCGGGCATCTCCGACGGCACCCGGCAGAACCCCGTGGTCGACCGCGCGACGGACCCGGACGCATGGCTCAGGGCGGTGTACTCCGACATCCCGCTGACTACGCAATGGGACGACGGCAGCCACACCGGGGAAGGCCTGGGCAGGACTCCGTCGAGCTCCAATTCCCAGCCCCGCATGGTGTTCTCCATGCTGGCCGATCTCGACGTGCGGGACGGGCACCGGGTCCTGGAGATCGGGACGGGAACCGGCTGGAGTTCGGCCCTGCTCGCTCACCGGCTCGGCAAGGGGAACGTCGTCTCCGTCGAGTACGACCCCGAGGTCGCGAAGGCGGCCGGAGAGCGTCATCGCAGAGCCGGGCTGTCTCCCTTGGTGATCGTCGGAGACGGACAGCTCGGACACGCGGGCGGGGCCCCTTACGACCGGATCATTGCCACCTGCTCAGTCGGACAGGTTCCGCGAGCCTGGGTGGACCAGACACGCGTCGGCGGGCTGATCGTGACCCCCTGGGGGACGCTGTACGGCGGTGAGGCCATCGTCAGACTGAGCGTGGCCGGCGACGGGACCGCCGGCGGGCGGTTCACGCGCTCCAGTGCGTTCATGCGGCTTCGGCAACAGCGCCCGGGCCTGCCCCCGCACGACGCTTTCCTCAAGGGCGAGGCGTGGCCGGCCGACGGCGCCGAGACCACTACCGGGCTTTCCCCCGCCAAGGTGGCCGGATGGGTGGAACAGTTCGCCATCGGACTCCAGATGCCGGGGGCGTTCTGGAGCGTGGAGCGCTACGGGGACGGCTCGTACACACTGTGGACGTACAGCACCGACCTGCTGTCGTGGGCGTCCGCCGACTACGAGCCGGAGGCGGACTCCTTCGCGGTGGTGCAGAGCGGGCCACGACGGCTGTGGGACGAAACGGAGGCCGCGTACCTCTGGTGGGAGGCGCGGGGCGGGCCGGGGTTCGAGCGGTTCGGGCTGGCCATGGGGGGCGACGGTGAACGGGCCTGGCTCGACTCCCCGGACAACCCCGTTCCGGTGGTGGGCTGACGGCCCGCACAGGAACCCGTACGGGAACCCGCACAGGAAGGTGCCCGCACGGGAAGGTGCTCGCACCGGTAGGTGAGGCAAGGGGCGCGGCCAGCCGCGCACCGACCCGCGGCCGAGGGCGGGTTCACGGTGCGTCCGACCCCAGCCCCACCAGCTCAAGCAGCGCCACCAGCCCGGCCCCGGCGCCCCGCATCCGCAGACGCCCCCCGGCCCGCCGGGCAGTCAGCCGCAGCCGGGCCACCGCCTCGACGGCCGCGAGGTCGGCCCGGGTGACCGCGGCGAGGTCGCACACGACCTCCCGGGCCCCGCCCCCGTACAGCCCGCGGAGCCGCTCGCACAGGAGCGGGACGTCGGCGAAGGTGACGGGGTGGGGGACGACGAGGACAGGGTGCTGCTCCGGGGAGTCGGTGGCTTCCACAACGATGAGACCGGGTCGGAGGGCGGAACTCATCGGTGGCGGATGCGGACCGGGGCTAGCGAACCGGGAAGCTTCCGGTGTCGATCTCCAGGCCGAAGGGGGCGGGCAGCGTCAGCTTCTCGCCGTACTCGACCGTACCGAGGACTCGGTAGGTGCCGTGTTCCGGTTCGCCGTAGAGCGTCGCGGTCGGTCGGCCCGAGTGCCAGGGGTCGAGGAGCAAGTACAACGGCACGCCTGCCTTGGCGTAGCCGTGGGTCTTCGTCACCCGGTCATGGTTGGCGTTGCTCTTGGAGGTGATCTCGACCACGAGCTCGGCGTCTTCCGCGGCCGTACGGCCGTCCGGTCCCTGGCTCAGCCGTGATCGCGGCATCACCACGAGGTCGGGCATGTAGAGGCCCGCGCTCTGCCGGAGGACGATCCCCAGTCTCTGGTAGATCGCCCAGTCCTCCGGGATCACGCTGTAGAGGCGGCAGTGCAGCTGTTCAGCGGTGTCGTTGTGTTCGTCGGACGGCAGTGGTGACACGGTGACGATCCCCTCGATGATCTCCACCTTGCAGCCCTCGGGTGCGTCCGTCTCCTCCCGGATCCGGACGATGTCGTCCCACTCGTGGCCGGTGCCGGAGTGGTCGACGGTGAGTGCGCTCATGCCGGTCTCCCCGCGTCGGTTCGTCACGAGTGCAGCATGCCGAACGGGACCGGCGGAGGCCCACCGGTCCCGTTCACCCATACGAGGAAACCCCCGAGAAAGCCCAGGTCAGGCGATACGTTCCCGCACGATCGGAGTCGCCGTGAACGCCGTGCCGGCCGGTGCCACGTCGTACGACGCGTCCAGCGACTTCAGCGCGTACTCGAACTTCTCCGGCGTGTCCGTGTGCAGGGTCAGCAGGGGCTGGCCCGCGGTCACCGTGTCGCCGGGCTTGGCGTGGAGTTCGACGCCCGCGCCGGCCTGGACCGGGTCCTCCTTGCGGGCGCGGCCCGCGCCGAGGCGCCAGGCGGCCACGCCGATGTCGTACGCGTCCAGGCGGGTCAGGACGCCCGAGGAGGGGGCGGTGATGACGTGCTGCTCGCGGGCGACCGGCAGGGTCGCGTCCGGGTCGCCGCCCTGGGCCGCGATCATCCGGCGCCACACGTCCATCGCGGAGCCGTCGGCCAGCGCCTTCGCCGGGTCGGCGTCCTTGATGCCCGCCGCGTCCAGCATCTCGCGGGCCAGTGCGATGGTGAGCTCGACGACGTCGGCGGGGCCGCCGCCCGCCAACACCTCGACGGATTCCCGGACTTCGAGGGCGTTGCCCGCGGTCAGGCCGAGCGGGGTGGACATGTCGGTGAGCAGGGCCACCGTCTTGACACCGCTGTCCGTGCCCAACGCGACCATCGTGGACGCCAGTTCACGCGCGTCCTCGATGTTCTTCATGAACGCGCCGGTGCCGACCTTCACGTCCAGGACCAGCGAGCCGGTGCCCTCCGCGATCTTCTTCGACATGATGGAGGAGGCGATCAGGGGGATCGCCTCGACCGTGCCCGTCACGTCACGCAGCGCGTACAGCTTCTTGTCGGCGGGGGCCAGGCCGTCGCCCGCCGCGCAGATGACCGCGCCGGTGGTGTCCAGGACGTTCAGCATCTCCTCGTTGGAGAGCAGCGCGCGCCAGCCGGGGATGGACTCCAGCTTGTCCAGGGTGCCGCCGGTGTGGCCGAGACCGCGGCCCGAGAGCTGCGGCACGGCCGCGCCGCAGGCGGCGACCAGCGGGGCGAGCGGCAGCGTGATCTTGTCGCCGACGCCGCCGGTGGAGTGCTTGTCGGCGGTCGGCCGCGAGAGCGAGTCGAAGTTCATGCGCTCGCCGGAGGCGATCATCGCCGCCGTCCAGCGGGCGATCTCCGTGCGGTTCATGCCGTTGAGGAGGATCGCCATGGCCAGGGCGGACATCTGCTCGTCGGCGACCTCGCCGCGCGTGTACGCGTCGATGACCCAGTCGATCTGCTCGGGAGACAGCTCGCCCCGGTCTCGCTTGGTGCGGATGACGGAGATGACGTCCATGGCATTCCTTCCGGCTTGGTGCACGTTACGTGCGCGACTCTACGCGCATAGAGGGAGGTTGAGAGTGCGGCCCCCGCACCGGGGTGCGAGGGCCGCGAGGTTACTTCAGGTGGTCCGGGCCGAAGGCCTGGGGCAGCATCTCGGCCAGCGTCAGGATGCCCTTCGGGGTCTCCAACAGGAGCTCGGGACCGCCGAATTCGAAGAGCAGCTGACGGCACCGGCCGCACGGCACCAGCACGTCACCGTGCCCGTCGACGCAGGTGAAGTGCGTCAGCCGGCCGCCGCCGGAGAGCTGGAGCGCCGAGACAAGACCGCACTCGGCGCACAGGCCGATGCCGTACGAGGCGTTCTCGACGTTGCAGCCGGTGACGGTGCGCCCGTCGTCGACCAGGGCCGCGGCCCCGACCGAGTAGCCCGAGTACGGCGCGTACGCGCGGGACATGGCCTCGCGCGCGGCCGTGCGCAGAGCGTCCCAGTCGGGCTCCGGCGTCACTTGCCCTGGCCCTTCCGGTAGCGCATGCCGTCCGCCTTGGGCATCCGCAGACGCTGGGCGGAGAGCGAGAGGACGAGCAGCGTCACGACGTACGGGGTCGCGCCGACGAAGTCGCCGGGCACGTCGTCGGTCAGCAGGTACCAGACCAGGATCAGCACGGCCATCACCGCGCTGATCGCGGCTTGCAGCTTGGCCTTCTTGTACAGCTTCCAGCCCGCGAGCGCCGCGAGCAGCACGACGAGCAGGAGCAGCAGGGCGTGCACGGTGGGACCGCCGTTGCGCAGCTGGAGCGCGTCGGAGAAGCCGAACAGACCCGCGCCCATGGCGAGTCCGCCCGGACGCCAGTTGCCGAAGATCATCGCGGCGAGGCCGATGTAGCCGCGGCCGCCGGTCTGGCCCTCCAGGTAGATGTGCGAGGTGACCAGGGCGAGGAACGCGCCGCCGAGACCGGCGAGGCCGCCGGAGACGGCGACCGCCGCGTACTTGTAGGAGTACACGTTGACGCCGAGCGACTCGGCCGCGATCGGGTTCTCGCCGCAGGACCGCAGGCGCAGGCCGAAGGCCGTCTTCCACAGCAGCCACCAGGTGCCGACGAACAGCGCGACGGCGATGACGGTGACCCAGGAGACCTCGGTGACCAGGCCGCCGACGATGCCGGCGAGGTCGGAGATCAGGAACCAGTGGTGGTTCTGGAGCGACTCAAGGCCGGAGGACAGACCCGGGACGGAGAAGCTGGGCAGCGCGTCGGCGGGCGGCGACTGCTTGGGGTTGCCGCCCTTGACCTGGGCCTCGCCGCCGTTGAAGAACAGCTTGGCCAGGTACTGCGTCACGCCGAGCGCGAGCAGGTTGACCGCGACACCGGAGACGATGTGGTCGACGCCGAAGGTGATGGTGGCGACCGCGTGGATCAGTCCGCCGAGGACGCCGAAGCCGATGCCCGCGAGCAGACCGAGCCAGGGGCTGGACTGCCAGCCGACCCAGCCGGCGCCGAAGGTGCCGAGGATCATCATGCCTTCGAGGCCGATGTTGACCACGCCGGCCCGCTCGGACCACAGGCCCGCGAGGCCCGCGAGCCCGATGGGCACCGCGAGGCCGAGCGCGGCGCTGATCTGGCCCTCGCTGGTGAGCTGGTCGGCGCCGGTGATGACGCGTACGGCGGAGACGAGGATCAGCGCGCCCGCGATGATCATCAGGACCTGCGCGAGGGAGAACTTGCGCTTGGCGTTGCCCCGCTTGACCCCGGCCGGAGGCGGTGGGGTCGTGGTCGTTTCGGTCGTGACGCTCATGCCGTCACCTCCGTCTCGGTCTTGGCGGCCTGGGCCGCGAGCTCGGCGCCGACGCGCTGTTGCTGGCGCTTGAGGCCGTATCGGCGGACGAGTTCGTAGGCGATCACGACGCACAGGACGATGACGCCCTGGATCACGCCGAGGATCTCCTTGTCGTAACCGATCACTTCGAAGTGGCCGGTGGTGCGCTCCAGGTAGCCCCAGAGCAGCGCGGCGAGCGCGACGCCCACCGGGTGGTTGCGGCCGAGCAGGGCGATGGCGATACCGGTGAAGCCGAGGCCGAGCGGGAAGCTGTTGTCGAACTGGTGGCTGTCGTTGAGCAGCGTCGGCATGCCGACCAGACCGGCCACCGCACCCGAGATGATCATGCTGGTGACGATCATCTTCTTGACGTTGGCGCCGCTGGCCGCGGCCGCGGACTCGGACTGGCCGACCGCCCGCAGGTCGAAGCCGAAGCGGGTGCGGCCCAGCGTGAACCAGTACGCGACGCCGACGAGCACCGCGACGACGATGAAGCCCCACAGCTGGCCGGCCGGGCCCATGTCCATGGTGAAGAACCAGGACGACGTGGGCAGCGGCTTGGTCGAGACGAGCGTGCCCGCCTCGTCGAGCTGGCCGAGCCGGTCGGGCTGGAGCAGATAGGCGATGATCGCGGTCGCGATGGCGTTCAGCATGATGGTCGAGATGACCTCGCTGACGCCCCGGGTGACCTTGAGGATGCCCGCGACGGCCGACCACATCGCGCCGACCAGCATGGCGACGACGATGATGATCGGGATCTGCACGATGCCGGGCAGGCTCAGCGCGCCGCCGACCACGGCGGCGAGGAACGCGGCCAGGCGGTACTGGCCGTCGACGCCGATGTTGAACAGGTTCATCCGGAAGCCGATGGCCACCGCGATGCCCGCCAGGTAGTACGTCGTCGCCTTGTTGAGGATGTAGACCTGGCTGTCGCTCGCCGAGCCGTACGACAGCATGTCGTTGAAGGCCGGGAACGGGTTCTTGCCGGTGGCGAGGATGATCAGCGCGGTGACGACAAGGGCCGCGACGAGCGCGAGCACGGGGGCCGCGATCGCGAGGAGCAGCTTCTCCTTGTCGATGCGGGAGGTGAGCTTCTTCATCGGTCCTCTCCCCCAGTGTTCTCCTGGTGCTCCAGGTGGCCGGTGGCGGCACCGGTCATGGCGGAACCCAGTTCCTCGGGGGTGATCGTGGCGGGGTCGGCGTCGGCGACCAGACGGCCCCGGTACATCACCCGCAGGGCGTCGGACAGGCCGATCAGCTCGTCCAGGTCGGCGGAGATCAGGAGTACGGCGAGGCCCTCACGGCGGGCTTCGCGGATCTGGTCCCAGATCTGCGCCTGGGCGCCGACGTCCACGCCCCGGGTGGGGTGCGCGGCGATCAGCAGCTTCGGGTTGTGGCTCATCTCGCGGCCGACGATCAGCTTCTGCTGGTTGCCGCCGGACAGGGAGGCCGCGGTGACCTCGATGCCGGGGGTGCGCACGTCGTACTCGCGCACGATCCGCTCGGTGTCGACGCGGGCGGCCCTGTTGTCGAGGAGGGCGCCCTTGGAGTTCGGCTTCTCGGTGACGTGGCCGAGGATCCGGTTCTCCCAGAGGGGGGCCTCCAGGAGCAGGCCGTGGCGGTGGCGGTCCTCGGGGATGTAGCCGATGCCGTCCTCGCGGCGCTTGCGCGTCGGGGCCGTGGAGATGTCGGTGGAGTCGAGCGTGATGACCCCGCCGTCGGGGATCCGCATTCCCATGATGGCCTCGACGAGCTCGGCCTGGCCGTTGCCCTCCACGCCGGCGATGCCGAGCACCTCACCCTTGTGGATGGTGAAGGACACCGAGGACAGCACCTCGCGCACCACCCCGTCGGGGTCGGTGGCGGCCAGCCTCAGGCCGTCGACCTGGAGCATCGGGACCGTGGTGACGGTCGACTCGCGGGTCTCGGGCGAGGGCAGTTCGCTGCCCACCATCAGCTCGGCGAGCTGCTTGGTGGTGGTACTGCGGGGGTCGGCGGTGCCCACCGTGGTGCCGCGCCGGATCACCGTGATCTCGTCGGCGACCGAGAGGACCTCGCCCAGCTTGTGCGAGATGAAGATGACGGTCAGGCCCTCGGCCTTGAGCTCGCGCAGGTTGTCGAAGAGCGCCTCGACCTCCTGCGGGACCAGGACCGCGGTCGGCTCGTCGAGGATGAGGGTGCGCGCGCCGCGGTAGAGGACCTTGAGGATCTCCACGCGCTGGCGGTCGGCGACCCCGAGGTCCTCGACGAGGGCGTCCGGGCGGACCCCGAGGCCGTACGCGTCCGAGATCTCCTTGATCTTGTTGCGGGCCTTGGAGCCGATGCCGTACAGCTTCTCGCCGCCGAGGACGACGTTCTCCAGGACGGTCAGGTTGTCGGCCAGCATGAAGTGCTGGTGGACCATGCCGATGCCGAGCGCGATGGCGTCGGCCGGGCTGGAGAAGGAGGCCTGGGCGCCGTCGATGGTGATGGTGCCCTCGTCCGGCTTCTGCATGCCGTAGAGGATCTTCATCAGGGTCGACTTGCCGGCGCCGTTCTCACCGCACAGCGCGTGCACGGTGCCCTTGCGGACGGTGATGTCGATGTCCTTGTTGGCGACGACACCGGGGAATCGTTTGGTGATGCCGCGCAGTTCGACGGCGGGAGGGCTGGACGCGTTGATGGCGCACTCTCCTCGTGGGCAGGAGCGGGGGGCGGGGAGCTTCCGGGGAAGCCTGGAAGCGCACTGGGCCACCGGCCGGACGCCCGGCCTAGTAGTTCAGCACACTCCTGGCGCGCCAACTCCGGCCTACGCGCGTAGAGTTGACACTTCGTTATGGCCCGGTGAAGCAGGGCGGTCCCTGCTTCACCGGGCCGGATGCGACGGGAGACGGTCAGTGACCGTCCCGGGTCACGGGGTCGTCTTGACCTTGATGGAGCCGTCGACGATCTTCTTCTGGGCCGCGTCGAGCTGCGCCTTCAGGTCGTCGATGAAGCCACCGCTGGTGGCGAGCGAAACGCCGCCCTTGGCCAGCGGGTAGCTGTTGGTGCCGACCAGCGGCTTGCCGTCCTTGATCGACTTGATCAGGTCGTAGACGCCGATGTCGACGTTCTTGACGACCGAGGTCAGGATCGAGTTCTTGTACTTGGAGAGCGAGGCCTGCTGGTACTGGTCGGAGTCGACCCCGATCGCCCAGGCGCCCTTCTTGCCCGCGACGGCCTCGATCGCACCGGTGCCGGAGGAGCCGGCGGCGGTGTAGATGACGTCGGCGCCGTTGTCGAGCATGCCCTGGGCGGCTTCCTTGCCCTTGTCGGGGCTGGCGAAGCCGGACGTGTCCGAGCCGTGCGACAGGTACTGGTTGTCGACCTTGACGTCGGGCTTGGTGTCCTTGACGCCCTGATTGAAGCCCGCCTCGAACTTCTTGATGAGGGGGACGTCGACGCCGCCGATGAAGCCGACGTGGTTCGTCTTGGTCTTCAGCGCCGCGGCGACACCCGCGAGGTAGGAGCCCTGCTCCTCGGTGAAGACGATGTTGTCGATGTTCTTGGGGCCCTCGACGACGGAGTCGACGATGCCGAACGTGACGTTCGGGTACTTGACCGCGACCTTCTTCATCGAGTTCGCGTACGCGTAGCCGATGCCGATGACCGGGTTGTAGCCCGCACCCGCGAGGTCGGTCAGACGCTGCTCGCGGTCGGCCTCGGTGTCGGTGGTCTTGGCGGTCAGCTCCTTGACGTCACCGCCGAACTCGGCCTTGGCCTTGTCGATGCCGCGCGCGGCGGAGTCGTTGAACGAGTGGTCGCCGCGGCCGCCGACGTCGTACGCGACACCGATCTTGACGCCCTTGCCGCCCGCGGCGGACGAGGAGGAGTTGCCCGAGTCCTTCTGGGAGGACGTGGAGCCACAGGCGGTGGCGGAAAGCGCGAGCGCGGCGGTGGCGATACCTGCCGCAGCGATCTTGGATACCCGGCGCACGAGGAGGTCCCTTCAAACCTGAACCGAGGCGCCCCTACCGGCGCTGGTTTCGCGTCGGATCGTAACGCGCGTAGATGTCGCGTAAAGCCCTGTTCGTAAGCCGTTATCGAATCGCCGCGAACAGAGGATGAAGTGTCCGGTTACGAGCGGTTGCCATCGAGCAGCGCCGCGGCGGTGAAGAGTTCGACCCCGACCCTGATGGCGGCCTCGTCCGCGTCGAAATCACCTCGATGCAGGTCAAGCCGGGCATTCGAGCCCGGGGTACGGACCCCGAGGCGGGCCATCGCCCCAGGTACATGCTCCAGGTACCAGGAAAAGTCCTCGCCACCCAGTGACTGCTCCGTGTCCTCGACCGCGTGCGCCCCGCGGCGGGCCGTCATCGCCTCCGCGAGCAGCTCGGTGACGATCGGGTCGTTGACGACCGGGGGCACCCCGCGGACGTAGTTGATCTCCGATTTGGCCCCGTGCAGGGCGGCCACCTCGTCGATCGCGGCGTGGACCAGGTCGGGCGCGTCGCGCCAGGCCGCCAGCTCCAGGCAGCGCACGGTTCCGGCCAGCTCGGCGTGCATCGGGATGACGTTGCAGGCGTGGCCCGCCTCGATGCGGCCCCAGGTGAGCGCGAGGCCCGCACGGGCGTCGATGCGGCGGGCGAGCAGCGCGGGCACGTCGGCGGCGACCCGCGCGACGGCGGTCACCAGGTCGGTCGTCAGGTGCGGGCGCGCGGTGTGGCCGCCGGGTCCGTCCAGGGAGACCTCCAGGCGGTCGCAGGCGGAGGTGATGGCGCCGTGCCGCAGTCCGATGCGCCCGGCGTCCACGCGCGGGTCGCAGTGCACCGCGATGATCCGGCCCACGCCGTCCAGGCAGCCGGCCGCGATGGCGTCGGCCGCGCCGCCGGGCAGCACCTCCTCGGCGGGCTGGAAGAGCAGCCGCACCGGGGCGGGCAGCAGGCCCTCGCGGTGCAGCCCGGCGAGGACCAGGCCCGCGCCGAGGACGGTGGTGGTGTGCACGTCGTGGCCGCAGGCGTGGGCGCGGTCGGGCACGGTGGACCGGTAGGACACGCCCGCCTTGGCGTCGGGGATGGGCAGCGCGTCGATGTCCGCGCGCAGGGCGAGCGCGGGGCGCTCGTGGTCCCAGGTTCCGATGTCGCAGATGAGGCCGGTGCCGGAAGGGAGCACCCGCGGTTCCAGGCCGGCCGCTTCGAGGCGGGCCTTGATCGCGGCGGTGGTCCGGAACTCCTGGTTGCCGAGCTCGGGATGCATGTGCAAGTCCCGCCGGAAGGCGACGAGTTCGGCGAACAACGCCTCGCTCAGCTCGCCGGGCAGCGGTGCTTCGCCGGGCAGATCGGCTTCGGACGACTCACGGGACATCAACTGGTTCACTCGTTGAGGGTAGGCCTCTTGAGGGGTCAACTCGCTCGCGATCAACAAAAGTTCAGCCGCATAGGGGAAAGAAAGCTGGTCGCACGGCGCATGCCGTTCGTGACAACTGGGTAAACTATTTCATCCTTCCGCCCGATGTCCGGGCGCGGACGTTCCCCCCAGAGTAGGAGCGGCCGCCCTCCCCAGGGCAGGACGACACCCGCGGGGCCCGCCTACGCGGCCACTCTGGCCAGGCCGTGGGCCCGGCGTGCCGTCCCCGTCACACCGTCCAGGAAGCCCTGGGCGCGCGGCGAGGCCTTGTCGGTGAGCCACCGGGGGTCTATGTCGCAGACCACGACCCGCACCCCGGTGCCCGCGAGCGCGAGCGGCAGGGTGTGTACGACGGTGGAGGGGAAGCTGAGGATCGTGCGGCCCACCGGGCCCCGGCGCGCGATGAGTTCGAGCGGCAGGTCGGGGCGTACGACTTCGAGGCCGGTACGGGCGTGCAGCGTGTGCAGCTTCTCGGCGGACTCCCTGCGGTGCGCGAAATAGCGGGTCACGCCGTGCGTACGGGCGAGCTGGGCGACCGCGGCGAGGTAGCTGTCCGGGTCGACGACCCCGGTCTCCACCAGGGAGGTCCCCACCAGATCGGCGCCCTTGGTCAGGCGCGGCGGCCCGAAGCCCGCGCGCGTCCAGCCGAAGGTGTTGGCGGTGACGGTGACGCCCTCGGGCGCCTCGACGGGCATCGCGCTGAACACCTCGACGCTGCGGCGCCGCGCCGGGGTGAGCCGGCGGCGGGCCGCCGCGGAGACCGGCGCGAACGCGAGGTCGCGCATACCGGCCCGGCTGCCCCGCCGGTGCCAGCGCACCAGGCGTTCGCCGCGGGCGAGTTGGGAGACGAACTCCATGGTGGCCGTCCCGTCGTCGACGACCACCAGGTCGCGGGCGCGGGAGACGGTGAGCAGGAGCTGGACGTAGCGCGAGAACGGGTCGCCCATGACGATCCGGCCGGCCCGCCGCAGCATCGGGGTGAGCCCGCCGATGGTGTGCAGCGGCGCCGTGAGGCCGCCCCGGGCCTCCTCCCAGCGCACCTTCGTGCCGGCGTCCCGGGCGAGCTCGGCCATCCGGCGCAGCTGGCCGCGTGACATGGGGTCGGTCGGCGAGAGCACCACGACGGTCAGACCCGAAAGGTCGGGCGCCTCGGGACGCTGCTGTGCGGGTACGCCGTCGAGCAGCGGGCCCGGCGAATGGGCCCACTCCAGGACGTTGAGCAGCTGGACCGGGCTCTCCACGAAGGCGAGCGTGGCGGAGGTGTCCCGAGGCACGGCGGGCCCGCCCCCTCAGACCGCGGCCGGAGCGCGGTCCCCGGCGCTCTCGGCGTCGGCGGCCTCGGCCTGGGCGACGACGCCGGTGACGCGGCGCAGCTTCTTCATCGGGGCGAGCTCGGAGTCGTAGACCTTCTTGACGCCGTCGCCGAGCGCCGCCTCGATGGTGCGGATGTCACGGACCAGGCGGGTCAGGCCGCCGGGCTCGACGGAGGCGGCCTGGTCGGAGCCCCACATCGCGCGGTCCAGGGTGATGTGGCGCTCGACGAACGCGGCGCCGAGCGCGACGGCGGCGAGCGTGGTCTGGAGGCCGGTCTCGTGGCCGCTGTAGCCGATCGGCACGTTGGGGTACTCGGCCATCAGGCTGTTGATCACGCGCAGGTTGAGCTCCTCGGCCTTGGCCGGGTAGGTCGAAGTGGCGTGGCACAGAAGGATGTTGTCGCTGCCGAGCACCTCGACGGCGTGCCGGATCTGCTTCGGCGTGGACATGCCGGTGGAGAGGATGACGGTGCGGCCGGTGGCGCGCAGGGCGCGGAGCAGCTCGTCGTCGGTGAGCGAGGCGGAGGCCACCTTGTGGGCCGGCACGTCGAACTTCTCCAGGAACGCGACGGCCTCGGTGTCCCACGGCGACGCGAACCAGTCGATGCCGCGCTCCTTGCAGTGCGCGTCGATGGTGCGGTACTCGTCCTCGCCGAACTCCACCCGGTGGCGGTAGTCGATGTACGTCATCCGGCCCCACGGGGTGTCCCGCTCGATGTCCCACTGGTCGCGCGGGGTGCAGATCTCCGGGGTGCGCTTCTGGAACTTGACCGCGTCGCAGCCCGCGTCGGCGGCGGCGTCGATCAGGGCGATCGCGTTGTCGAGGTCGCCGTTGTGGTTGATGCCGATCTCGCCGGTGACGTACACGGGGTGGCCCGGGCCTGCGGTGCGGCTGCCGAGGGTGCGCAGACGGTTGCTCATGAGGGTGTTTCCTTACATCGGGTGGGGAGGTCGGGCGTGGAGGTCAGGCGGGGGTGTGGTCGGTCTCGGGGAGGTGCGGGAGCGGTGGGGTGTCGGTGAGTTCGGGTCCCAGGAGCCAGCCGGCGATCTCGCGGACCGCTCCTTCGCCGCCGGGGGCGCGGGTGACGGCACGCGCCGCGGCGCGCACCGGGTCGTGGGCGCTGCCGACGGCCACCGGCCAGCCGGCGAGCGCGAAGCAGGGCAGGTCGTTGACGTCGTTGCCGGCGTAGAGCACCCGCTGGGGGTCGAC
Source organism: Streptomyces sp. NPDC006691 (assembly GCF_042869955.1). Lineage (NCBI taxonomy): Bacteria > Bacillati > Actinomycetota > Actinomycetes > Kitasatosporales > Streptomycetaceae > Streptomyces > Streptomyces sp. NPDC006691. The sequence continues at coordinate 288,621 of NZ_JBIAGW010000008.1, read as the reverse complement.
GCCCTCGTCCTCGCACCACTGCTTGAGGGCGAGGTCCTTGCGGTCGATGCCGTGCAGGACCGGGATCTTGAGCTTGCGGGCGCGGGCGGCGACGACGGGGTTCTGCTCGGTGGACAGGATGAGCAGTTTGAGTCCGGCCCGGCGCAGGGCGGCGATGCCGAGCCCGTCGCCCCGGTGCACGGCGACGAGTTCGCGGCCCTCGGAGTCGATGAGGACCTTGTCGTCGGTCTGGGTGCCGTCGAAGTCGAGGACGACCGCGTCGATGTCGTCCCGGGTCGGGGTGGGGAGCCGGTCGAGTACGGGGGCGAGCGCGCGGGCCCGTTGCAGGTCGTGCGGCTCGTCGATCTCCAGGACCCGGGCCGGGTCGGTGCGCACGAGCGCGGTCCGGCCGAAGAAGCGGTGCTTGTGGGTGCGGAAGCCCTCGGCGTCCATGGCGTAGGCGGCGCCGGTCTCCAGGAAGTCCTGCGGACGGTCCTGGCGGCGCGGTCGGAACGACTTGTCGTGGCCCATGCCCTGGCCGCCGCCGAGTTCGTCCTCGCGCCACAGGAAGCCGTGGAAGGGGGCGACGGTGACGGCGGTCTCGGCGCCGTCCTCCAGGACCGCCGCGGCCACGCCCTCGACGTCTTCGCGGGTCAGGAACGGGCTGGTGCACTGCACGAGCAGCACCACGTCGGTGTCCGGGTGCGCGTCCAGGGTGTGCAGGACGGCGGCCTCGCTGGTGGCGGTGTCGCCCGAGATGCCGGCCGGGCGGACGACCACGTCGGCGCCGGCCGAGCGGGCGGCGGCCGCGATCGCCGGGTCGTCGGTGGAGACGACGACGTCGGTGACGAGCCGTGCGGCCCGGCAGGCGAGCACCGCCCGCACCACGAGCGGGACCCCGGCGACGGAGGAGAGGTTCTTGCCGGGCACGCCCTTGGAGCCGCCCCGGGCGGGGATGACGGCGAGCACCTTGGGGGGCGTGCTCGTGGCGGCGGTCGGGGGCATCACAGTTCTCCCATCCGGCGGATGACGGGCGCGACCCGCTGTACGCCGTGGCGGTAGGCGCCGCGCGCCGCGTCGCGCACGGCGTCCCTGATCACCCGGCGCAGGCCGGTCCGCTCGGTGGCGGGGGCCGCGCCCGGCAGCGGGCTGCCGTCGGGGGCGAGGTGGTGGCGGGCGAGGATGCCCGGGAGGTAGCCGGGCGCGGTGGCGGCGGTGTAGTAGGGGGTGATCGGCGGCAGGCTCTCCCGGGCGAGCAACTCGCCCATGCGGGCCCGCACTTGATCGAAGGCGCGGTGGTACGCGTCACCCGGGGCGACGCCCTGGGCGGCGAGCCACTCGGGGTCGGGCACGGGCCGGTGCCCGGCGTCGAGCCGGTCCCAGGAGGCCAGGCAGCCGGAGCCGAGGAAGTGGTGGTTGCCGAGGACCTCGCGGACACCGAGGTCGGTGAGGACGACCGTCGGCACCGAGCGGTGCAGCGACTCCAGGGCGGCGGTCGAGGAGACCGTCACCAGCAGGTCGGCGCGGTCCAGGATCTCGCCCATGTTCCCGTACGCGAGCGAGAAGTTGGGCGGCGGGCCGAGGCCCTTGACGAGCTTCTGGAAGGGGTGTTCCTCGATGTGCGTGGTGTGCTCGCCGGGCTTGGAGCGGAGCTTGAGGACGACCTCGCGCTCCGGGTGCAGCCGGGCGTGCCCGACCAGGCGCTCCAGCAGGTACCGGCGGTCGGCGCGGCTCTCCGGTACGGAGGGCTGGGCGGCGAAGACGACGGTGTCGCGGCCGGGCTGCGCCGTGTAGGCGGCGCCGCCGAGGAAGGGCAGCGCGGCCTCGGTGACGGCGGAGGCGTCGGCGCCCACGCCCTCGTAGACCGCGCGGAAACGCCCGGCGTCGTGGCGGGAGTTGGCGAGCACGATGTCGGCGCCGTGCCGGAGCAGCAGGCCGTCGGCGAGCTTCTCGTAGACGACGCCCACATAGCCGGTGACGATCACCGGACGGCGGGCCCGGCCCCGCAGCCGGGCGGCGAGCCCGTGCAGCGCGGCCTGGGCGGCACCGCCGACGAGCGCGAGCACGATGACGTCGTACGGCGGGACCGGGGAGCCCGAGGGGCCCGACAGGGCTACCGCGTCCAGGAATTGAGCCATCGTCACTTCGCGCAGGGCGTCCGCCGCGACCCCCACCTCGGCGAGCTGGCGAGGCGTGGGGGTGGCGCGGCCCCGGAGCAGGAAGCCGTCGAGTTCGGGGGCGAGGGGCGCGGTTGCGGCGGAGTCGGTCCCGGGAGCCTGTTCGGCGAGGCGGCGCGCGGTGAGCGCACCCCATTTCCACCGGGTGTCCGAATCCGCGAGAACCGCGATCCGCAGCCTTGAATCGGTACGTGATGGCACGCCGTAGAAACTAGGAAGCCCCGCGTATTCGCGGCCCAACTCGACTGCAACAACTGGTTAACAGCGCGACTACTCAAGGAGTGCGGGACAGCCCGGCGGACGGGTTAACGGTCCCGCCATTCTTCGTTCACCCGTCATCTTGGTGCCGGACAGGACGAATGACGGAACGGCGCCCTAGCGTCACCGCCGTGGTCAAGCTCTCCGTCATCGTGCCGTTCTACAACGTGCGCGCCTACGCACCCGACACCCTGCGAAGTCTGCGCGCGAACGCCCGCGACGACTTCGAGTTCCTGCTGGTCGACGACTGCTCGTCGGACGGCACGATCGAGCTGCTCGAACGGGCCGAACGCGAGCTTCCGGGGGCGGTGCTGCTCAGACACGAACGCAACGGCGGTCTGGCCACGGCCCGCAACACCGGCCTGGACGCGGCCCGCGGCGAATATCTGACGTACCTGGACGGCGACGACTGGCTCGCCCCCGGCTACTTCACCCAACTCCTCTCTCGCATCGAGGAGTTGGGGTGTGACTTCGTCCGCACGGACCACGTCCAGGTGACCGGCCAGGAGCGTACGGTGCACCGGGTGCCGCACGGCCGGCGCGGTGAGGTGATGTCGCCGCGCGAGGCGATCCTGCCCGCCACCCGCTCCACCTCGGTGGACTACGCGTTCGCCTGGGCCGGGATGTACCACCGCAGGCTGGCCGACCGCGGGCTCCTTCACTTCACCGACGGGCTGCGCACGGCCGAGGACCGGCCGTGGATCTGGCGGCTGCACCGCGAGGCGGAGTCGTTCGCGGTGACGGGACAGCTCGGCGTGTTCTACCGGCGCGGGGTCGCCTCCTCGCTGACGCAAATCGGCGATGTGCGACAACTCGATTTCATTCGCGCATTCGATCAAGTAATAGCGGAGACGGCCAAGGACCGGGATGCGGACGAATTGCTCCCGAAAGCCGTGCGGACGTACTGCGCGATCATTTCCCACCATATGAGCAGCATCGAAAGGTTCGAACCGGCCGTGGCCAGAAAACTCAAGGCCCTGAGCGCGGGCGCGCTGAAACGGCTGCCGCAGGACCACCTCAGGGACGCCCTGAACTCGATGGACGCGCGCCGCGCCGCCCGGCTGCGCAGGCTGCGCCACCGCCCGGCCGCACCCTCGGCGGGAGCTGCCGCCTGATGCCCACGACCCAGATCTTCGCGGCGTCCACCCTGTACGGGGTGGCCACGCTCGCCGCCGCGCTCGACAGCGGCTGCTTCCCCGCGGCCGACCGGCGGCTGCTGCTCATCAGCAACAACGCGCCCGCGCCGGAGGTGTCGCCGTCGCTCGACACCATGCCGGGCTTCGAGCTGCTGCGCGGCCGCTTCGACGGGGTGCTCTCCTGGAACGACACCATCGCCCCCTTCCACCCGGGCGGCTGGTCCCCGCGCCCCGACGATGTCCCGCTCTGGGAGCGGCAGTTGAGGGTGCTGTGGGAGCTCGGGGGCGACCGGATCGAGCTCGCCCTGGAGTCCATCCAGGTGAACCCGGCCCAGGCGGTCGCCCAGCTCTTCCCGGACGCGCCGGTCACGGTGTACGCGGACGGCCTGATGACCTACGGCCCGACCCGCAACAAGCTGGACCCGCTCATCGGTTCACGGGTGCGCCGGGTGCTGCACCTCGACCTGGTTCCGGAGCTGCGGCCGCTGCTGCTCGGGGAGTTCGGCGTGCCGAGCGAGACGGTGCCGACGGCGGCCTTCGTGAAGACGGTGGGTGAACTCGCGGCCGCGGAAACCGAGTCGGGTCTCCCTTCGGAGGGCGAGCCGCCGGCCCTCCTGCTCGGCCAGTACCTGTCCGCGCTGTCCATCCTCACCCCCGCCCAGGAGGAGGAGCTGCACCTGCGCATGCTGCGGGGCGCGGCGGCGCGGGGCCATCGGCGGATCGTCTTCAAACCGCACCCGTCGGCGCCGCCTGCCTGGTCACAGGCGCTGGAGGCGGAGGCGGTCACGCTCGACGTCCAACTGACCGTCCTGGAGCGCCCGTTGATGGCCGAGGTGCTTTACGAGCGCCTCTCCCCCGCGCTCGTCGTGGGCTGCTTCTCGACGGCGCTCCTGACGGCTTCGTCCTTCTACGGCATTGCGGTGGCCCGGGTCGGCACCGAACTCCTCCTGGACCGGATCGCCCCGTACCAGAACAGCAACCGGGTCCCGGTGACGATCGCGGACGCGCTGCTCCCGCCCCTGGAGGGCGAGGCACACCCGGCCGTGGACCTGCCGGAGCTGCTGCGCGCGGTGGGCTATGCGATGCAGCCCGAGCTGCGCCCGGACCTGCGCGGCGCGGCCGAGCGCTACCTCTCGGCCTCCCTGAACACCCACACCTGGCGGTATTTCAAGCGCCGCCGCCTGACCGCGCTCGCCCTGCCCGGCGCGATCCCGTCCCAGCTGGGCTTCATCCCGCGCAACGCGACGGTGCGCCGGGTGGCCCGGCGGGTCCGGCGGCTGACGCCGCGGCGGGCCTAGCCGCGAAGGACCGCGGCCCCCGGCCCCGGTCCTGGGCGGCCGTGGCTCACTCCCGTGGGCGGTACGCCGCCTCGATGCCGGCCACCAGCACGGTCAGGCCCTCCTCGAACCGCTCGTCGAACGACTCGAAGATGTCCGCGCCCGCCGCGGCGGCCAGCGGGTAGGCGGCCAGGCGCTCCGCGCGGGCGGCCACGTCGAAGGCCTCGCCCTGCCCGCCCGGCGCCGGCACACTGCCCTGTTCCTCCGCGACGAAGCCCATCGTGTAGGCGTACGCCAGCGTGCCCGCCCGTACCGCGTCGCGCAGCACCCAGCCGTCCCGGCACATCCGGCCGAGGTAGGCCTCCAGCGCCTCCGCGTGGTCGGTGCCGGTGAAGCGGGCGCCGCCGTACACCTTCGCGCCGTCGCGGTAGCCGAGCAGCATCGCGCGCAGGGCGCGGTTGACGGCGCACAGCTGGCCCTGCCAGGTGGGCTCGGCGAGACCCGGCGGGCCGTCCGAGGCCATCCGCCGGTACATGACCGTCGCCATCTCGTCCAGCAGCGCCTGCTTGTTCTTGAAGTGCCAGTACAGGGCGGGCGCCTGGACCCCGAGCTCCTTCGCGATGGCGCGCAGGGTGAGCCCGTCGAGGCCCACCTCGTTCAGGAGCCGCAGCGCGGTGTCGGCGACCTGCGCCCGGTCGATCTTCGTCGTAGCCACCTTGACAACTTAACACCGTTAAGCGCATCCTTCCGAACATGGAACTTAACACCGTTAAGGAACCCGTGCCCGGCTCCGCCCCCGCCGCCCCCGCCGGGGCCGCTCCCGCGACCACCGACGTCCTGATCGTGGGCGCCGGGCCCACCGGGCTCGTGCTCGCCATCGACCTCGCCCGCCGCGGCGTCCCCGCCCTGCTCGTCGAGAAGTCCGACCGGCTCTTCCCCGGCTCGCGCGGCAAGGGCCTCCAGCCGCGCACCCTGGAACTGCTCGACGACCTCGGCCTGGTCGAGACCGTGCTGCGGGCCGGCCGCGACTACCCGCGCATGCTGGAGTGGGTGGGCCCCGACGGCACCGAGCGCGGCCGCGAGTGGGACATGATCGAGCGCTGCGAGCCCACCGAGCGGGAGCCGTACGCCAACGGCCTGCTCATCGGCCAGGCCCGCTTCCAGGACCTGCTGTACGCGCACCTGCGGAGCATCGGGGGCGATGTCGTCTTCCACGCCGAGGTGACCGCGGTGGCCCAGGACCCCGACGGCGTCACCGCCACGCTGGCCGACGGCCGCACCATCCGCTCCCGCCACCTCGTCGCCGCCGACGGCGGCCGCTCCGGCATCCGCCGCGAACTCGGCATCGCCCTGCTGGGCGAGAGCGTCGACCCCAAGCCCATGCTCGTCGCGGACCTGACCATGACCCCGGACGCGATCGTCGACGACCTCAACTGGCATCTGTGGAACGGCAGTCCGGACGGCGGCGTGCTGATCTGTCCCCTGCCCGGCGGGCCCGGCCTGTTCCAGCTGATCGCCGAGTACACCGACGAGGAAGCCGTCCCGGACACCAGCGAAGCGGGCGTGCGCAAGCTGGTCGCCACCCGTACCCCCATGACCGAGGAGCAGGTCGCCCAGGTCCACTGGGCCTCCGACTTCCGGCCCCGGGCGGCACTCGCCGACCGCTACCGCGCGGGCCGCGTCCTGCTCGCGGGCGACGCCGTGCACATCCACTCCCCGGCCGGCGGCCAGGGCCTCAACACCAGCGTCCAGGACGCCTACAACCTGGGCTGGAAGCTCGCCCAGGTGCTCCGCCACGGCGCCCCGGACACCCTGCTCGACACGTACGAGGAGGAGCGCCGGCCCATTGCCGCCGGCGTGCTCGGTCTGAGCACCCGGCTGCACCGCACGGCCATGGTCGGCGAGAACAGCAGGCGCCGGTCGGACACCGGCCAGCTCGGCCTCGGCTACCGCGGCGGCCCGCTCTCCACCGGCCGGGCCGGAGCCCTGGAGGCCGGCGACCGCGCCCCGGACGGCCCGCTGCCGGAGGGGAGGATCTTCGACCTCCTGCGCGGCCCGCACTTCACCCTGCTCGCCGTCGACACCCCGGCCCCCGCCCTCGCGTCCGACCTCGTCCGGGTGCACGAGCTGGGCCCGTACGAGGCGTACGGACGCGGCCTCTTCCTGGTCCGGCCCGACGGCCATGTGGGCTGGGCGGGAGCGGACAGCACCGGTCTCGACGACTACCTCGCCTCGCTCGGCGCGGCCTGACGCCGGCCCCGGTCGACGCCCGGGCAAACCCGTTCCGGCAGCAGATGAACGGTCCGCGACGGGCAGCGGAACTCCACCGCCACGACCCCGTTCGCGGGCCGTGGCGGTCCTACTCTGTCGACGCCAAGGCCCGACGGGCCGCAGCGGACCGCCGGGAAGAGGAACACCGTGACCAACACCCTGCCGCGGGTACGAAGCACCGGCGGCGGCCAGCCGCAGAAGGAACCCGAGCGCCCGCCCGTGGCGGCGCCGGTCTCCCGGCTGCGCGCACTCGACGGGCTGCGTCTGATCGCCGCCCTGATGGTGGCGCTCTACCACTACGGCGGCCGCTCCGGGGACATCAGCAGGGGCTGGGGCGCCTCCCCCAAGAAACTGTTCCCGTCCGCCCACGAGTGGTTCTCCTACGGCTGCCTCGGGGTGCAGATCTTCTTCGTCATCAGCGGCTTCGTGATCTGCATGAGCGGCTGGGGCCGGCCCCTGCGCTCCTTCTTCGCCTCACGCGTCTCCCGGCTCTACCCGGCGTACTGGGCCGCGCTGATCATCGTCACCGCCGTGTTCGCGCTGCCCTGGGTGGTCTACAAGACCGTCACACCCAGCGAGTTCGTGGTGAACCTGACCATGCTCCAGATGCCGGTCGGCGTGCCCCGGGTGCTCGGGGTGTGCTGGACGCTCTGGGCGGAGCTGCGCTTCTACGCCCTGTTCGCCGTCTGTGTGGTGCTGCCCGGCGCGACCCGGCGCCGCGTCGTGCTGTTCTGCGCGGGCTGGACACTGGCCGCCGCACTCACCGCGACGGCCCACCAGCCGTTCCTGGACGCCGTGTTCATGCCCGAGTACGCGTCCTTCTTCATCGGCGGCATGGGCCTGTACCTGCTGCACCGCAACCGGCGTGACGTCACCGCCTGGGGCATCGTCGCCGTCAGCTGGGCCATCGGCCAGCACTGGGCGGTCGCGGGCCTGTGGCACAAGCCGAACCCGGCGGCCTTCTCCAACCGGCACGCCTCGGTGATCATCGCCATCATCACGCTGGGCTTCGTGCTGGTCGCCCTGATCGCGCTCGGCCACCTGCGCTGGGCGAACTGGCGCTGGCTCACCGTGGCGGGCGCCCTCACCTACCCGTTCTACCTGGTCCACGAACACCTGGGCTGGGTGGTCGTGGGCGTACTGCACCGGGGCCTGCACATCCCGGCCCCGGCCACCTTCGCCCTCACGGTGGCGGCGATGCTGGCGCTGGCGTGGCTGATGAACCGGTACATCGAACGCTGGGCGACGCCGCTGCTGCGCGGGGCGCTGGCCCGCAAGGCGGCCCCGGCGGGCACGCCCCGCTGAGCATCGGCCGCGCGCGGGGTACGGGGTGCGGGGTGCGGGTCGGAAGCTCGCTCCGCACGCGAGCAACCGGGGGCATGCGGCTTCCGCCCCCGGTCACCCGCACGGACTGGCACCCGCGCGGACGGAAGGCGCGGATCAGAACGCGTCCGTGGGAACGTACGTCCCCCACACCTCGCGCAGCGCGTTGCAGACCTCGCCCACCGTGGCGCGGGCCTTCAGGGCGTCCTTCATCGGGTAGAGGACGTTGTCCTCGCCCTCGGCCGCCTTCTTCAGCTCGGCCAGGGCCGCGTCCACCGCCGCCTGGTCGCGCTCGGCGCGCAGGGTGGCGAGCCGCGCCGCCTGCTGGGCCTCGATCGCGGGGTCGACGCGCAGCGGCTCGTACGGGTCCTCGGTGTCGACCTTGAAGCGGTTCACGCCGACCACGACGCGCTCGCCCGAGTCGGTCTCCTGGGCGATGCGGTAGGCCGAGCGCTCGATCTCGCCCTTCTGGAAGCCGTGCTCGATCGCGTTGACCGCGCCGCCCAACTCCTCGACCTTCTCCATGAGTTCGAGGGCCGCCGCCTCGACCTCGTCGGTCATCCTCTCGACGACGTACGACCCGGCGAAGGGGTCGACGGTGGCGGTCACGTCGGTCTCGTACGCGAGGACCTGCTGGGTGCGCAGGGCGAGCCGGGCGGACTTGTCCGTCGGCAGGGCGATCGCCTCGTCGAAGGAGTTGGTGTGCAGCGACTGGGTGCCGCCGAGCACCGCCGCGAGGCCCTGGACGGCGACGCGGACGAGGTTGACCTCGGGCTGCTGGGCGGTGAGCTGCACGCCCGCGGTCTGGGTGTGGAAGCGCAGCATCAGCGACTTGGGGTTCTTCGCGCCGAACTCGTCCCGCATCACCTTGGCCCAAATGCGGCGCGCGGCACGGAACTTGGCGACCTCTTCGAGGATCGTGGTGCGGGAGACGAAGAAGAAGGAGAGCCGCGGCGCGAAGTCGTCCACGTCCATTCCGGCCGCGACCGCCGTGCGGACGTACTCGATGCCGTCGGCCAGCGTGAACGCGATCTCCTGCGCGGGCGAGGCCCCGGCCTCGGCCATGTGGTAGCCGGAGATCGAGATGGTGTTCCACTTGGGGATCTCGGCCCGGCAGTACTTGAAGATGTCCGCGATCAGCCGCAGGGAGGGCTTCGGCGGGAAGATGTAGGTGCCGCGCGCGATGTACTCCTTCAGCACGTCGTTCTGGATCGTGCCGGTCAACTTGTCGGCGGCGACGCCCTGTTCCTCGCCGACCAGCTGGTACATCAGGAGCAGCAGCGCCGCGGGGGCGTTGATCGTCATCGATGTCGACACCTTGTCGAGCGGGATGCCGCCGAACAGGATGCGCATGTCGTCGACGGAGTCGATGGCGACGCCCACCTTGCCGACCTCGCCGGAGGCGATCGCCGCGTCCGAGTCGTGGCCCATCTGGGTCGGCAGGTCGAAGGCGACCGAGAGCCCCATGGTGCCGTTGGCGATGAGCTGCTGATAGCGGGCGTTGGACTCGACGGCGGTGCCGAAGCCCGCGTACTGCCGCATGGTCCAGGGCCGGCCGGTGTACATCGAGGGATACACGCCGCGCGTGAACGGGTACGAGCCGGGCTCGCCCAGCTTCTCCGCGGGATCCCATCCGGCGAGGGTGTCCGGTCCGTAGACCGGCTCGATGGGCAACCCGGATTCAGACTCGCGCGCCATGTGCTGTGCCTCCCGCTAGAGCTCTACTACTCGTACCCAACCCTCGCGACGGACTGTAGCGGCGGGCGTGCGGCGGGTGGAGAGGCGCACGCTGGGAGCTTGCTCACAGCATCCGCGATGCCTGCGGCAGCTTTTGCAACCGTTCGGGCCGGGAATCTGTCTCAGGGGACACCAGAGGAACAGGGGGGCGACCGATGCGCCGGAACCAACGCACCACTCTCATAGCCAGAACCCTCGCCGCGACCGCCGTCATCGCGGTGGCCGTGGGCTGCGGGCCGCAGGGCGGCAAGGCGGACGCGGGCGCGCCCGCCACTCCCGCGGCGCCCTCCTCCTCCACGCCGGCCAAGGGCACGCCCGCCGCGTCCGCCTCCGCCGCCACCGACGACAAACCGTCCGGTTCACCCGCCGCTCCCGGCGCCCCGGCCGGCAAGTCGGCCAAGCCGACGCCGCCGGCGAAGGTCTTGATGTCCAACGGCTCCCAGGGCGCCCAGGTCAAGGAGCTCCAGGCCCGCCTCGCCCAGATCGGCTGGTTCGACGACACCCCGACGGGCACGTACGGGGCCGCGACCACCGCCGCCGTCAAGGGCTTCCAGGGCAAGCGCGGGCTCCCGGCGACGGGCAAGACGGACACCGTGACCTGGGACAGGCTGCTCGGCATGACCACCAGGCCGACGGCCGACGAGCTGGCGGGCCGCGCGGTCAACAAGCCGGCCGCCAAGCTCGACCCGCGCTGTATGACGGGCCGCACGATCTGCATCAACAAGACCAGCCGGACGCTGTCGTGGGTGGTCGACGGCAAGGTCCGGTCGACGATGGACGTCCGCTTCGGCTCGCAGTACACGCCGACCCGCGAGGGCGTCTTCAAGGTCTTCGAGAAGAGCCGCGACCACGTCTCGACGATCTACCACACGGCCATGCCGTTCGCGATGTTCTTCAGCGGCGGCCAGGCGGTGCACTACTCGTCCGACTTCGCGGCGCGCGGTTACAACGGCGCCTCGCACGGCTGCGTGAACGTCCGGGACAAGGCCAAGGTCTCGGCCCTGTTCGACCAGGTGCACATCGGCGACAAGGTCGTCGTCTCCTGGTAGCCGACGCTTCGGGTGGTCGCTCCGTGTGGGGGGCGCGGGCGGGACCGGGGGAACGTGTCCCGCCCGCGCCATTCGCGCGGAGCCATGGGTACGGGGGGAACCCCGGCTCATCTGCGCCGCCGATGACCAGTCGGCTCACTCAGTACTGCGCCGCCGTCTCAAAAAACGTTACTGCGGGTTCTGGACCACGCTTCCGGGGGCGCCGGCCGAGTCTTCCGGCGGTCCTGCGGCCGCAGTGCGGGGCGGGCGGCCCGGGCGTTCCGCCTGCCTCGGCCCGAGGCGGGCGGGCCGGGCGTTCCGACGTCCCGGGGGCCTCAGAGTGAGGCGGCCGGGCCGAGCGTGCCGGGCTTGAGCCAGTCCAGGAGCCTGCCGGGGCGGGGCACGACGGCGCTCTGCTTGCCGCCGCCTCCGCCGCCGTACTTGTTCCCGGGGCTTTCGCTGTCGCCGTTGCCCCTGCCACCGCCCTTGCCGCCGCCGTGCCCGTCGCCGCCGGAGCCGGTGCCGCCGGAGCCGGTGCCGCCTCCGCCGGCGGACTTGCCGGGCCTGCCGTCGAGGACCAGATCGCAGAAGCCCTTCAGGGCGGCCGATCCATGGGCCTGCGACTCCAGGTCGCGGCGCTTGTCCGAGTCGAGCTTCCCCGAGCGGTATTCCCGGCACGCCTCGGTCGTCCGGGCCAGCCATCGATTGCCGTCCGAGCCGCCCCCATCGCCCTCGTCCCCGCCCGGGCCGCCCGTCGGGTCGGGCCCCTTGCGGCCGGGGTCGGACGTGCCGCCCGTGGCGGGTCCTCCGGGGCTCGCCCGGTGGGTGGGGTCGCCCGGTGCGGGCGCGCCGGAGGAGGGCGCCGCCCGGTCGGGGCTCGGCGAGCCCGGGGGCAGGGAGTGCGAGGGCGAGGTGGCGACGGGGCCCGGGGTCACCGCCGCCGAGACCGTGGAGGCCGGTACGGGATCCTGTTCGTCGGAGGCGAAGGGGCCGGGCAGCACACCGGTGCCCGCGGCGACCGCGACCCCGCCGATCGCACAGCAGGCCAGCGCCGCGGCGAGGCCGAGGCGCACCGGTGCGAACCGTCTGCGCCGGGGTGCCCCGGGCAGCTCGGCCACCCGTCCGACCCGTACGACACCGAGCGCTTCGCCGCCGTGCGCGGCGCCTTCGGGGCGGGCCTTGCGGAAGGCGGCCAGGGCGGCTTCCTCGCCGGGGAGTTCGGTGGTGGCCGGCTCGGCGGGGCCGAGGGAACGCAGCAGGGCCGTGAGGCGGTCCGCCTCGGCGCGGGCCCGTTCGTCACCGGGCTCGACCCCTTCGCCGCGCAGCAGTCGCTCGGCGGCATCCCGGTCAAGCCACTCGTGCCGCTCGTCAGCCATCACATGTCCTTCTGCGTCCGGGCGCGCGATTGCGTCACACCGCGTTCCGGCGCTCGCTGCGACGGCACGGCGCCCAGCTCCTCCACATCCTGGGCCACGTCCCCCGGGGAGCCGTCCGCGCCGAGCAGTTCAGCAAGCCGCTTGAGGCCCCGGTGCGCGGCGGTCCGCACCGCGCCGGGCCGTTTGCCCAGGGTCCGCGCCGCGCTCTTCGCGTCGAGGCCGACCACCACGCGCAGCACCACGGCCTCGGCCTGGTCCTGCGGGAGTTGGGCAATGAGCGCCATCGTACGTCCGGTGCCGAGGGCCTCCATCGCCTCGTCGGCGGTGTCACAGGCGGCGGCCCGTCCGGTCAGCTCGCTCTCGTCGCCACCGACGGCGGGCCTGCGGCCGCGCATCCGGATGTGGTCGAGGGCGCGGTTGCGGGCGATGCGGGCGGCCCAGCCGCGGAACCGGTCGGCGTCCCCCTCGAAGCGTTCGAGGTCACGGGCGATCTGGAGCCAGGCCTCGGAGGCCACGTCCTCGGTGTCGGGCTCGCCGACCAGGGTGCGGATGTAGCCGAGCAGGCGCGGGTGGACAGCTCGATAGACAGCACGGAAGGCTTCCTCGTCCCCGTCCTGCGCTCTGAGCACCGCGGCGGTCAGCTCCGCGTCGTCCCCCAGCAATCCCTGCACCTGTCTTGACTGGCTGTTCCGATGTCACCGCTGGTCACCACTGTCGCGTCCCCGAACGCGAGTCTGCACGCTACGGCCTCGGCGCCCCCTAAGTCCACGACTTGTACAACCTGCAACGACCCACTGACACAGCGGGGTGTGACAGAAAACGCACGCACGGCGCTGAAGCAAGTACGGGGTCGCCACAACGGCCCCGCCGGAAGACGGCCGGGGCCTCTCCTGTGGGGGGTGGCGGCCCCGGTCGTCCTTCGAATTCCCCGGTCCCGACCAGGCTCGATGCGGAGCAGCGGCGACCGACATGGCCAACGCGTACCAGCGGCCCCGGCCTTCACCCGCCCGCGCGAATCGCTCCGGAGCCACCAGCGGGCAACAAGCCGGAGGAGTGGTGCGCTTCCGCCGTGCGCTCGCCGACGCGATGGAGCGCCGGGACCGGCGCGAGCAGCTCGCCCTCGTACGACGTATCCGTCACGCCGCGGTGGACGGAGGCATCGTCCCCGCACCGTAGGGGCCTACGGCCACGGTGAAGTGCGGTTCCGGGGGGCCAGGGAGCTCTCGGCCTCCCGAGAACGCAACCGCTACCGTGAAGCCATGACCGCACTGCCCGACTGGATGCGCCCGCCCCGCGCGGAAGGCTGGTTCGCGGAGGATCTGGATCACCTCCCCGAGGCACCGCGCCACACGGAGTTGATCGACGGAGCCCTCGTCTTCATGATGTCGCCCCAGCGGTCCTGGCACGGCCGACTCATCACCGCCCTGACCACCACCCTCATGGCGCAGGCACCGGCCGGCGTCGAGGTCGAACGCGAGATGACCATCCGCCTCGACGCCCGTAACCGACCCGAGCCGGACCTCTTGCTGACGGATCTGGCCTACGACCCCGACCGCACCTGGTACGCCCCCGCGGACGTGAAGCTCGTCGTGGAGGTCGTCTCTCCCGAGTCGGCCCACCGCGACCGAACGGTCAAGCTCCGCAAGTACGCGGAGGCAGGCATCCCGCACTACTGGTGCATCGAAGAGGAGGACGGCGCACCCGCCGTTCATGTGTACGAGCTCGACGGGCCCACTGCGGTCTACGCCCCCGCCGGGATCTTCCGGGGCTCGCTCCGGCGCACCGTGCCTTTCGAGATCAGTATCGACCTCGACGAGCTCACGCCTCCGCGGAGCAGCTGAGGCGGGGAGAAGGCCGGCCCCCCGGAGCCCGGCCCTCTTCCGGCGGTGCCTGCAAGACCTCAGCCCAGCCGGTCCGCCAGGGACTTGAAGTCCTCCCAGTCCATCGTCGGCGTCCGCGCGTCCCACAGCTTCTGGGCCGCCGCCCGCAGCGGCAGCCGGATGCCGCGTGCCACCTGCTCCTCGGTCTGCGCGCCCGGCACGTCCGACCAGACCGCGAACCGGCCGCCCAGGATCTGCGGGGCGTACGTGCCGTCCACCGGCTTGGTGCCGCGCAGCACGAGCGGCGTCCACTCCTCGTAGATCCGCTTGCCCGTCGGGTACTTGAAGGGGCCGGGCTCCCCCAGGACGTAGTACAGGTACTCGTCGTTGAGGTTGACCAGCGAGCGGCCCTGGGCCAGCAGGTCCTCGGGCGCCCGCTCGCCGGGCTCCTTGCCGGTCCAGTACTCGACCTCGCGGCCCTGGTCCGCGGCCACCTCGCCACCGGCGAAGAAGCCGTCGTTCCACGCCTTCAGGGTGCGCCCGGCATTGGCCGAACGCAGCACCGCCGCACGGTCGTTGAGCCAGCCCGTCGCCAGGTCCCGGATGTCCGCCTTGGAGCCGTACTTGTCCCGGGCCGCGGTGGCGAGACCCGGGAAGGACGTCTCCGGGGACTTCACCGCCAGGGCCTGGTACTCGTCACCGCCCAGCTGCCAGTACGTCCCGGGGAACAGGTCGGCGTACTCGCGCAGCAGGTCGTCGACGATCCGGGCGGCGGCGGGGTTGGCGATGTCGACGGCGCCCTTGACCGCCTTGCCGTCCTTGTCGCGCAGCTGGAGGTCGGGGTGGGCGGCGAGCACCGCGCCGAGGTGTCCGGGCGAGTCGATCTCGGGGATCACCGTGATGTGCAGCTTGGTCGCGAGCGCGACGATCCGCTGCACGTCCCGCTTGCTGAGGTGCTCGCGCGAGACGATCTCGGGGTGGCTGGAGGACTCGATGCGGAAGCCCTGGTCGTCCGAGAAGTGCAGCCCGAGCTGGTTGAGCTTGAGGTCGGCCATCTGGCGCAGCTGGTCCTCGATCCACGCCTCGGTGTACGGCTTGCGCGCGATGTCGAGGTTGAGACCGCGCTGCGGCTTGTCCGGCCGGTCGTCGACGACGCCCTCGGGCATCACACCGCCGCCCTTGAGCGCCTGCTTGAGGGTGCGGGTGCCGTAGAAGACCCCGGCGTCGTCGGCCCCGGTGATCCGCACCGTGCGGTCGCGGGTGGTCAGCGTGTACGACTCGGGCACGGGCTTCTGGCCGGCCGGCGGCGGGGTCAGGGCCAGCTCGACGTCGCCCTCGCGGGGCCGGCCGCCGAGGACGTAGTCGGCGCCGAGCTCCTGCGCGAAGAGCTTGCCCTCGTCCGCGAGGCTCTGGCTGTTGACGTCCACGATCACCCGCGTCCCGTCCACCGGCCGGAAGCCAGGACCACGGGCCGGGCGGTGTTCGCGTACGGAGGGGATGGTGCGGGGCGGCGAGGAGATCGGGTAGATCGGCGAGGGGGAGGGCAGCGCGGAGGAGGCGCGCTTGTTGTCGGCCGGGCCGCCGTGTCCCCCGTGGGTGTCGTCGTCCGGCCAGACCGCGATGATCAGGGCGAGCAGCGCCGCGCCCGCGACGGCGACCTTGAGCACCAGCGCGCGCCGGCCGCGGGGCCGGTGCGACCAGGCGGGGCGGGACCGCGGCGCACGGGGCTGGGAGGCACGCGCCTCGGACGACGGGGAGGACGACCGCTTCGGGTCCTCGGATCCCGTCTTCCGGGCCCGTGACATCCTGAAACGCGACATCACTCAGAAACCTCCCGTCCAACAACAGTAAGGCCGGACCCGGTGGCCCCCGATACCGGCCGGACAACTGGGGCGAAGGTACGCCGATGGGCCCGGGAGTTCGTCCACCGCGCGCGACCCGGTGTGCACGTCCGGGTGAAATTCGCGCAACAGTCGGGCAGCTCGCTTTCCACGTGGATAGCGTGGCGGCACTCCCACCTCACTTTCCACTCCAGTCTCCGTGCTTCGCAGCACGCCCCGTCCCGTACTGCCGCGTCCCGCGCAGTGTTCGAGGAGCCCACGCTGTCCAGCGATTCCCACGCCGGCCCCCGGAAGCGACCGCCGACACTTCATCACACTCCTCGTGCCCAGGGGCGGGCAGCCATACCGAATCAGCTCCGGGGCACATCCGTTCCGGCGGCCCCGCCACGGCCCGACGGGCTCGACCGTTTCAATCTCGCCCCGGTCGGCGCGGCCGAAACCGCCCTGCTCGCCTGCTGTGCCAGCCGCCGCTGGGCACTGCGGCTCGCCGCCCACCGCCCGTACCCGGACCTGGAGTCGCTGCTCGCCGCGGCCGACGAGGCCAGCTACGACCTGAGCGCCGCCGACCTCGCCGAGGCGCTGGCCGACGAGCTCTCGCCGGGCCTGCACGAGAGTGCGCCGCAGTCCGCGCACACGGCGCTGCGGGCCGCACACGCAGCGTACGAGAGCAGTTTCGGGCACGCCTTCGTGATCTGTCTCGACGGGTTCCACCCCGCCGAGCACCTCGACCAGGTGCTCAGCGGCATCCGGCTGCGGATGAACAACGACCCGGACGAGGAGCGCTCGATCGCCGCCGACGAACTGCGCCGCCTCGCCCGCGCCCGGCTCGCCCATCTCGTGGCAAGCCAGCCCGAACCGGACGCCCCGAGCGCGGCACACGGCGTTCTCTAGGCCGTACGAGCCTGTTTGATTGCCTGTTTGATCACACCTATGGACCCGGCGCAAGGGAACCGACATCTCGTCGCTACGATGACCGGGGCCGGTGGACCGTACCCGGCCGGGTCAGACCGACACTGAAGCCGGCCGGCCCTCAACACCGCTCCCGGAGGGTTCTTCCGTGCCGGCTGGAACGCTGTACCGCGGCCGGGAAGGAATGTGGTCCTGGGTGGCTCATCGAGTCACCGGCGTCCTCATTTTCTTCTTCCTGTTCGTCCACGTCCTCGACACCGCTCTCGTGCGTGTCTCCCCCGAGGCGTACGACAAAGTCGTGGCGACCTACAAGACGCCCATCGTCGCGTGTCTGGAGTACGGCCTGGTGGCCGCCATCCTGTTCCACGCGCTCAACGGCCTGCGCATCATCGCGGTCGACTTCTGGGCCAAGGGCCCGCGCTACCAGAAGCAGATGCTCTGGACCGTCGTGGGTGTCTGGGTCGTGCTGATGGTGGGCGCGCTCTACCCGGTGCTCGGCCATGCCGTCCGTGAACTGTTCGGGAGCTGAGGACTGAGATGTCTGCCGAAACCTCTTCCGCTGCCGCGATCGGCGAAGTCGAGGGCGCGAGCCTGTACGACACCGATCACCCGGCCCCGCTCATCGAGGCCCCCCGCAAGCGCACCAAGAAGACCCCGAAGTCCACCCGCACGAACTTCGAGCTGTACGGCTGGATGTTCATGCGGCTGTCCGGCATCGTGCTGGTCGTCCTGGTCCTCGGGCACCTGCTGATCCAGCTCGTGCTCGACGGCGGCGTCTCCAAGATCGGCTTCGCGTTCGTCGCGGGCCGCTGGGCGTCCCCGTTCTGGCAGATCTGGGACCTGGCCATGCTCTGGCTGGCCATGCTGCACGGCGCCAACGGCCTGCGCACCGTCATCAACGACTACGCGCAGCGGGACAACACCCGCTTCTGGCTGAAGATGCTGCTCTACACCGCCACGGTGTTCACCGTCCTGCTGGGCACGCTGGTGATCTTCACCTTCGACCCGAACATGCGCTAGTCCACGGGCTGAGGGACTGAGGAATTCAACGATGAAGATCCACAAGTACGACACCGTCATCGTCGGCGCCGGCGGCGCCGGCATGCGCGCGGCCATCGAGTCGACCAAGCGCAGCCGCACCGCCGTGCTGACGAAGCTCTACCCCACCCGCTCCCACACGGGCGCGGCGCAGGGCGGCATGGCCGCCGCGCTCGCCAACGTGGAGGAGGACAACTGGGAGTGGCACACCTTCGACACGATCAAGGGCGGCGACTACCTGGTCGACCAGGACGCCGCCGAGATCCTGGCGAAGGAGGCCATCGACGCGGTCCTCGACCTGGAGAAGATGGGCCTGCCCTTCGGCCGCACGCCCGCCGGTGAGATCGACCAGCGCCGTTTCGGCGGTCACTCCCGCAACCACGGCGAGGCCCCGGTACGCCGTGCCTGCTACTCGGGCGACCGCACCGGCCACATGATCCTCCAGACGCTCTACCAGAACTGCATCAAGGAGGGCGTGGAGTTCTTCAACGAGTTCTACGTGCTCGACCAGCTTCTGGTGGAGGAGGACGGCGTCAAGAAGTCCGCCGGCGTCGTCGCGTACGAGCTGGCGACCGGCGAGATCCACGTCTTCCAGTCGAAGTCGGTCATCTACGCCTCGGGCGGCACCGGCAAGTTCTTCAAGGTGACCTCCAACGCGCACACCCTGACCGGTGACGGCCAGGCCGCGTGCTACCGCCGCGGACTGCCCCTGGAGGACATGGAGTTCTTCCAGTTCCACCCGACGGGCATCTGGCGCATGGGCATCCTGCTGACGGAGGGCGCCCGCGGTGAGGGCGGCATCCTCCGCAACAAGGACGGCGAGCGCTTCATGGAGAAGTACGCGCCGGTCATGAAGGACCTCGCGTCCCGTGACGTCGTCTCGCGCTCCATCTACACGGAGATCCGCGAGGGCCGCGGCTGCGGTCCCGAGGGCGACCACGTCTACCTCGACCTGACGCACCTCCCGCCGGAGCAGCTCGACGCCAAGCTCCCGGACATCACGGAGTTCGCGCGCACCTACCTCGGCATCGAGCCCTACACGGACCCGATCCCGATCCAGCCCACCGCGCACTACGCCATGGGCGGCATCCCGACCAACGTCCAGGGTGAGGTCCTCAGCGACAACACCACGGTCGTGCCGGGCCTGTACGCGGCCGGCGAGGTCGCCTGTGTCTCCGTGCACGGCGCCAACCGCCTGGGCACCAACTCGCTCCTGGACATCAACGTGTTCGGCAAGCGCGCGGGCATCGCGGCGGCGGAGTACGCGCACACCGCGGACTTCATCGAGCTGCCCGAGAATCCGGCGGCGCAGGTCCAGGCCCAGGTCGAGAACCTGCTGTCGGCGACCGGCACCGAGCGCGTCGCGGTCATCCGCAAGGAGCTCCAGGAGACCATGGACGCCAACGTCATGGTCTTCCGCACCGAGCAGACGATCAAGACCGCGGTCGAGAAGATCGGCGAGCTGCGCGAGCGCTACCGCAACGTGTCCGTCCAGGACAAGGGCAAGCGGTTCAACACCGACCTCCTTGAGGCCATCGAGCTGGGCAACCTGCTCGACCTGGCCGAGGTCATGGCCGTCTCGGCCCTGGCGCGCAAGGAGTCCCGCGGCGGTCACTACCGCGAGGACTACCCGAACCGCGACGACGTCAACTTCATGCGCCACACCATGGCGTACCGCGAGGTCGCGGACGGCGGCAAGGACTCGATCCGCCTCGACTACAAGCCCGTCGTCCAGACCCGCTACCAGCCGATGGAGCGTAAGTACTGATGGCAACCCCGACCCTGGACAAGGCCGACACGGCAGGCGCGCCGGAGCCCGGCTTCGCGGACTCGCCCTACATCACGGTCACCTTCCGCATCCGCCGCTTCAACCCGGAGATCTCCGAGGAAGCGACGTGGGAGGACTTCCAGCTGGAGATCGACCCGAAGGAGCGCGTGCTCGACGGTCTCCACAAGATCAAGTGGGAGCTGGACGGGTCCCTGACCTTCCGCCGCTCCTGCGCCCACGGCATCTGCGGTTCCGACGCCATGCGCATCAACGGCAAGAACCGCCTCGCCTGCAAGACGCTGATCAAGGACATCAACCCGTCCAAGCCCATCACCATCGAGGCCATCAAGGGCCTCACGGTCCAGAAGGACCTGGTCGTGGACATGGAGCCGTTCTTCCAGGCGTACCGCGACGTGATGCCCTTCCTCATCACGAAGGGCAACGAGCCGACGCGCGAGCGTCTCCAGTCCCCCGAGGACCGCGAGCGCTTCGACGACACGACCAAGTGCATCCTGTGCGCGGCGTGCACGTCCTCGTGCCCGGTCTTCTGGAACGACGGCCAGTACTTCGGCCCGGCCGCGATCGTGAACGCGCACCGCTTCATCTTCGACAGCCGTGACGAGGCGGGCGAGCAGCGCCTGGAGATCCTCAACGACAAGGACGGCGTGTGGCGTTGCCGCACCACGTTCAACTGCACGGACGCCTGCCCCCGAGGCATCGAGGTCACCAAGGCGATCCAGGAAGTCAAGCGCGCCCTGATCACGCGCCGCTTCTGACCGTTCCCGTACGCGTGCCCGAGGGCCCCGCACCTGGAAGTTCGCTTCCGGGGGCGGGGCCCTCACCCGTTGCGGTGAGCGCGCGGTGATCCCCGGCGGGGGCGCGGCCGGCCCGACCCTGCCCGAGTCGATCGGCGCGAAGGTCACCCTGGACGTGGCGGAGGTCCTCACGGCCGCCCAGCCCAAGCCCCGCCGGGATTCCTGACCCCGCGGCTGTGCGAGGATCTCCCCCGCAGCGCACGCGAGGCGCCGAAGTGAAGCGGGGGAAAGATGACCGAGTCCCAGTCGTACGGGAACGACAACTACGGGCAGGGGCCCACTCAGGGGGGCGCGTACCCCAACTCCGGGCCCGGCTACGGCTACCCGGGCGGCGCTCCGCAGGGCGGCCAGCCGCCCGCCCCTGCTCCCGGCTACGGCTACCCGGGCGGCGGGGCCCCGCAGTGGGGGCCGCCGCAGAACCAGCCCGTGATGGGCGGCGGGGCCCCGCTCCTCTCGCTCGGCGACATCACCGTGGTCAACGGCTCGATCATGACCCCGGCCGGCGCCCTCCCGCTCAAGGGCGCGGTGTGGAACGCCACCGACATGTCCCGTACGGAGGAGAAGATGCCGACCGTCGCCATCGTCCTGGCGGTCATCTTCTTCATCTTCTGCCTGCTGGGCCTGCTCTTCCTCCTGATGAAGGAGAAGAAGACGACCGGCTTCGTCCAGGTCACCGTGAACAGCGGCGGACGCCACCACTCCACCATGATCCCCGCCACCGACGCCGGCACGTTCCAGTGGGTGATGGGTCAGATCAACTACGCCCGCTCGCTCAGCATGTGAGCCCGGCGTCCGGCCCTACGGCGTCCGGCCCTACGGCCCCGACACTACGGTGCCGAGGTCGATGAGGGCCGCGAGGCCGAGGGCGACGTGAACCACCAGCGGAATCAGGGCACTTGCCTGAAGCAGTCCGGACCCCACCCGGTGCGACTCGGCCGGTGACGCCGCCCCGCCCTTGCCCGCCAGCCAGAACCCGCAGGCGGAGGACGTCAGGGGCAGCACCACGAGCCCGCGCGGGATGGCCCCGCGGTACACCAGGACATCGAGCAGCAGCGTCAGCGCGACAAGGCCGTACGAGCGGCCGATCAGACGCCGGCGCTCCCGCAGACTGCGTGGCTCCCCCGGCACCGCCGGGGCGCCGAAGGGAGCGGTCGGCGGCAGGACGTACGCGGGCGCGGCCGGTGGCACGGCGTACCCATCGGCGGCGTACCCCGGCGGAGCGGGCGGCGCGCCCGGCGCGGGTGCGTGGGCGGGCGGCGCCAGAGGCGGGTGCGGGTGGCCGGACCCGTCCCGCGGCCCGGCCCCGTGCCGGAGCTCGGCCGGGCCGGCGCCCCACGCCCCCACGCCGGTCCGGGTGCACGCCTCGTGCAGGCCGGCCTCGCCCGCCCCGGCGTCGCCGTCCAGCACCGTCGGGCGGTGACCGGCCTCCTCCTCAAGGCGTTTGGGCAGCAGCCGCTCCACCGCCAACCGCATCGACCGTGCGTCGGGGAACCGGTCCTGCCTGCTCTTGGCCAGGGCTCGGGCGACGATGTCCTCGACGGTCGACGGCACATCGGCGCCCGTCTCCGCGAGGGTGGGCGGGGCCATCGTGCAGTGCTGGTAGCCGATCGCGTTCCCGGTGTCCGCGTCGAACGGGACGGTTCCGGTGAGGAGTTCGAAGAGCATGACGCCCACCGCGTACAGATCCGCCCGCTCGTCGACTCCGCCGCGCCCCTCGAACTGCTCGGGCGCCATGTAGTGCGGTGTGCCGATGACGACGCCGGTGCCTGTGGGGGCCGTGCCCGCGCCGTCCTGGCTGAGCGCGCGGGCGATGCCGAAGTCCGTCACCTTGACCGAACCGTCCCCGGCCACCAGGACGTTCGCGGGCTTGATGTCGCGGTGCACCATCCCCTGGGCGTGGCTCGCGGCGAGCGCCCTCAGCACGTCGGCGGCGATGCGCAGCGACTGGTCGAGCGGGAGCCCGCCCGGCCGCTCCCGCAGATGCGCGCCGAGGGTGCGCCCCCGTACGTACTCCATGACGAGGAAGGGAACCGGGGCCCCGCCCAGGGTCTCCTCCCCCACGTCGTGCACCGCGACCACATGAGGTTCGCTCAGCCGCGCCATCATCCGGGCCTCGCGGCGGAACCGCTCGCGGTTGCCGGGCACGGCGGCCACGGCCGCGTTCATGGTCTTCACCGCGACGACCCTGCCCAGCGAGGTGTCCATGGCCCGGTACACCACGGCCATGCCGCCTTCGCCTATCAACTCCTCAATGACATACCGGCCTTGGGCCAGTTCCTGGCCCGCCCCGAGAATCGCCGCCACCGCCGGATCACCCTCCCCTGTCCGACGGCCACGCTACAACGGGCGGCCGGCGGCGATCTCGGCGCGTGCCGGACCGACCCCGCTCAGCGACGGCGCCGGCGGTGCGCCGGACCCGTTCCGGTCACGCCTCGATGTCCGGCAGGGGTGAGAGGGGCCGCTCGAAGAACGTCTCCAGTGACACCGTCGCGTGGGTGCCGCTCACGCCGTCGATCGCGTACAGGCGGCGCAGCACGTCCTGGAGCTGTTCGGTCGTCGCCGTGCGCACCTTGACCAGGACCGAGGCGCTGCCCGCGATCACATGGGCCTCCTGGATCTCGGGTATCGCCGCGAAGGCCTCCGCCGAGTCCCCCATCCACGAGGTGGAGTCGACCATCACGAAGGCCAGCACGCCCTGGCCCAGCGCCGCGGGGTCCACCTCGACCGTCGTGCGCCTGATCACCCCGCGTTCGCGCAGCTTGCGCACCCGCTCGTGCGCGGCGCCGGCCGAGAGGCCCACCTCCTTGCCCAGAGCCGCGTACGCCGTGGTCGCGTCGTGCTGGAGCAGAGCGATCAGCTTGCGGTCGATGTCGTTCACGTGAGCCATGGCGGAACCATACCTCGTTCTGTCATAGTCACCACGTAACGAATGTGATTCGGTAACACTGCATGAAGGGGAGATCGTGTCCGACCAGCTCCGCACTCCGCTGTACGAGATCCTGGACGAGCGGTTCCGCACCGGGCGCTGCGCCGCCGGCGACGACCGGCTCGAAGTGCTCCACGACGGCTGCCGCTGGGCCGAGGGCCCGCTCTACCTGCCGGCCTGGCGCCAGTTCGTCTGGAGCGACATCCCCAACGACCGGATGCTGCGCTGGGACGAGGCGACCGGCGCGGTCTCCCTCTTCCGTTCCCCCGCCGGGCACCCCAACGGCAACACGGTCGACCGCGAGGGGCGGCTCGTCACCTGCGAGCAGGGCAACCGCCGGGTCACCCGCACCGAACCCGACGGGCGGACCACCGTGATCGCCGACCGTTTCGCGGGCAAGCGGCTCAACAGCCCCAACGACGCGGTGGTGCGCTCGGACGGATCCATCTGGTTCTCCGACCCCGACTTCGGCATCACCAGCGATTACGAGGGCATCCGCGCCGACCCCGAGATCGGCGGCTGCCACGTCTACCGGGCCGACCCGGCGACCGGCGAGGTACGGCTCGTCGCGGACGGGTTCGGGGCGCCCAACGGGCTCGTCTTCTCGCCGGACGAACGGCAGTTGTACGTGTCCGACACCCGGGGCGGGTGCATCCGCGTCTTCGAGGTGAGGGCCGACGGCACGCTCGACGACGGCAGGGTCTTCGCCGAGGTCAAGGACGACGACAGCCGGTTCGACAACATCCGTTTCGACGACGGCGGACGGCTCTGGGCCGCCGCCATGGCGGGCGGTGTGCACTGCTACGACCCCGACGGCACGCTCATCGGGCGGCTGCGCGTCCCCGAGCCCGTCTCCAACATCGCCTTCGGCGGGCCCAAGAACAACCGCCTCTTCATCACCGCCACCACCTCCCTGTACTCGCTGGTGATGAGCGTTACGGGTCTGCCGCGGGTACGGGTGTGAACCCCGGCGGCCGCAGTCCTGCCTCGGCGGCCGGCCGCGACCCTGCCCGCCCGGCCGGCCCCGGTCCGATTAGGCTCGTGACGTGCCAGCACAGAACGCCCCCGAAGAGACGGCCCCCGACGCGGACGGGTCCCGCCCCGCCAAGGGCGAGCAGACCCGCACCCTGATCCTGGAGACCGCGATGCGGCTCTTCCAGGAGCGGGGGTACGACAAGACCACGATGCGGGCCATCGCCCAGGAGGCCGGGGTCTCGGTCGGGAACGCGTACTACTACTTCGCCGGCAAGGAGCACCTGATCCAGGGCTTCTACGACCGGATCGCGGCCGAGCACCACGCCGCCGTGCGCGAGGTGCTCGACACCGAGACCGATCTGGAGGCCCGGCTCGCCGGGGTGCTGCGGGTGTGGCTGGACATCGCGTCGCCGTATCACGAGTTCGCGGCGCAGTTCTTCAAGAACGCGGCCGATCCGGACAGCCCGCTCAGCCCGTTCTCCTCGGAGTCGGAGCACGCGCGGCAGGAGGCGATCTCCGTGCACCGGGAGGTGCTGGCCGGCACGAAGACCAAGGTGCCGGCCGAACTCGTGGACGTGCTGCCCGAGTTGATGTGGCTGTCCCAGATGGGGCTCGTCCTGTACTGGGTCTTCGACCGCTCCCCCGACCGCGAGCGGAGCTACCGGCTCGCGGCGCGGGGGGCCAAGCTCACCACCCGGGGCATCGCCCTCGCCCGGTTCCGGGTGCTGCGGCCGCTCGTGCACGAGGTGCACG
Organism: Streptomyces sp. NPDC006691; assembly: GCF_042869955.1. Taxonomy (NCBI): domain Bacteria; kingdom Bacillati; phylum Actinomycetota; class Actinomycetes; order Kitasatosporales; family Streptomycetaceae; genus Streptomyces; species Streptomyces sp. NPDC006691. The sequence continues at coordinate 263,214 of NZ_JBIAGW010000008.1, read as the reverse complement.
AGCTGTTCACGGACTTCCTGCCGGGAATGGCCCAGGCCGCCGCCTCCCGGAAGTCCGCCAAGTAGGCTCCGGGAAACGGTGGTTCAGAGGTCCAGGGCCTCCCTGACCTGTCGGGCCACCTTCACGATGTCGCCCTTCGGTTCGGTCCCGTACGCGGGGTGCGTACGCACCCAGGTGTCCTCCAGGGCGTACCAGTCGACCGGCTCCGGAGGGCGGCCCGTGGTCAGCGAGACCGTCAGGGTGTCGAAGTAGGTGCGCCAGCGCAGCGTGTAGAGGCCGCCGACCAGGCCCGACCACTCCCGGTTCGCGTAGTCGCGCAGGGTGCCGCCGTTGGCCGCCGCGCGCGGGCCCCACACCGTGAGCAGCGACACCGCGTCGTAGGCGAGGCGGTCCTTCTCCTGCGCGGAGCCGCCCCAGGAGCGCGCATCCGCGATCCAGCGGCCGAGCAGATGGCCCCGGTCGGTCGCCACCACCCGCTCCAGCAGGGCCAGATCGCGCAGCCACTCCCCGGTGAGTGCCGCGAACGCGTCCTTGTCGGCGTTCTCGAAGGCGTCCCGGATGCGCGGCAGCAGCAGGCGGGACTCGTTGGAGAGGGTCTGGCGGGTCACGTCGAGGAGGTCGTAGCGGTAGGCCGGCGAACCGCGCAGCCCCGGGGCGACCGCGAGCAGGGCCGGCAGGGCCTCGGCGAACTCGGCCGGGTCGTAGCGGAGCGCGGGCGGGGACCAGAAGCCGCCCGAGGTCGCCTTCAGGTCGGGCCGGGCGCCGAACAGCCCGTCCGCGGCCTCGCTCCAGGAGTCGGCCCGGGTGGTGCCGTACGCGGTGCGGCGCAGCACGTCCCACGCCTCGGTCGCGTGCCGGTCCCTGGCGCCGTACCGGTAGCGCGGCCACTGCTCGAACCACTCCTCCAGATCGACGGGGCCGTCCGTCCAGGGCAGGTCGGAGAAGAGCGCGAAGGCGGCGGGGTTGTTGTCGGCGCCCTCCGGCATGAGCGCGATGCCGTCCAGTGCGCTGTTCGGCTTGGTGCGCCAACTCTCGTACAGGGAAGCCCAGTCGGGGGTGTTGGCGCCCATCGCGGTGTGGCCGCCGAAGTTCCAGATGGAGCCGAACGCGTACGGGGTGCCCTCCCAGGACGCCTCGCGGTCGGTGACCGAGGGGTAGTGGTCGGACAGGCCGTCGACGACGAACAGCTTCGTCCTGTCGACCGCCTCGATGATCTCCTTGTGCGGGTTCTGCTGCCAGCCCAGGATGCTCCAGACCGCCCCGGGGTGTGCGGTGCGCAGCGCCTTCTCGACGGCCCGGGCGGCAGCGCCGATCGGCACGTCACCGGGGGTGCCGCCCTCGTGCAGCAGGTCCATCTTGTACATGGAGGTGGCGCCGAGCAGCTCGTCCTGGACGCGGTAGAAGGTGGCCGCGACCCGGGCGAAGTGCTCGGAGCGCGGGTCCAGCCAGTCGGGCCGGGCGAAGCCTCCCCAGATCCCCTGCGGCACCACATGCGCGCCCGGGTTGCGGTCGGCGAAGCCGGGCGGGAGCGTGCCGAAGTAGCCGGGCAGCACCGGGGTCATGCCGAGCTCGCGCAGGCGGTCGACGATCCGGACCGCCAACTCGGCCCGCTGGGCGAGGAGTTGCCGGGAGACCGGGCCGCCGAAACCGTACATGTTCTGGAGCAGCCACCACGGCTGGTGCGCGGGCCCCGGGAGCCAGGCGCGCAACTCGGCGTCGTGGTAACCGTGTTGGAGGAAGGTGCGGTGGTAGACGGTGTCGGCGCCGAGGTAGACGAGCACCTCGTTGTAGCCGTGCAGGGCCAGGACGTCGAGCTCGCGCTCCCAGTAGGACCAGTCGTGGTAGGGGCCGGTATAGCCGTCGTTGGTGTCGTTGAAGACGAACCGGTGGGTGACGTTGGCGGCGCTCCCGATGGGCGACGGCACCGCGGGGAGCAGCCGGGGCAGCCGGGTCTGCTCACCCGCCCAGGAGATGTGGGCGTGCGCGACCTGTCTCAAGTACCGGTGGAATCCGGTGAGTTGCACGGCCGGGGTGCTGCCCTCGACCAGGATCTCGCCGGCCCCGCCCGAGACGCGGAAGCGGTCCCGGCCGGCCGCCGGCGCGAGCGTGCGGAAGGTGACCTGATCGCGATGGTCCGGCAGCAGCCGGGCCAGGGCCCGGGCGGCGGGCCCCCGGCCGGCCGCTCCACCGGCCTCGGCGGCGTACCCGGCCTCGGTGCCCGCCCCGAGGGCGAGGGCCGATCCGGCGAGTGAGCTCAGCAGCGTACGACGGGAAAGGCGCATCCCCCGACGGAAGCAGCGTGTCCGTGCGCGGTCAATGGAACAGAACCGGTGGGTGCCCGGACAGAAGCCCTTTGGGCCAACGTGAGCGCGCCGGGCCGGGGGCCGGACCTCAGATCCAGCCGAGTTCCCACAGACGCCACACGCCCGTGCCGTCCGACAGGTACTGCGAGCCGCTGACGTCCTTGTTGCCGAGGACGTAGTTCTTGCCCTGCCACAGCGGGATCAGCGGGACGTCCTGGGCGACCTTCTCCTGGATCGTTTTGAAGTCGTCGGCCGCCCGGCCGCGGTCGGTGAACTCCTGGGTGCTCTTGATGAGATCGTCGACGGTTTTGTCGGAGTAGTTGTTGTGGAGGCTGTTGCCGGTGCCGACGAGCGGCGCGCCGAAGTTGTCGGGGTCCGGGAAGTCGGCGAGCCAGCCGGCGGTGTACGCGTCGTACTTGCCCTCGGCGAAGTTCTGCTGCATCTTCGGCCAGTCCGGCTCGGCGATGAGATTGACCTTGAACAGGCCGTCCTTCTCCAACTGCGCCTTGATCTGCTCGGCCTCCGCGCCGTTCGCGCCGAGCTTGCGGTAGGCCATGTCGAACGTGACCGGGAGCGACTCGCCCGCCGACCGCAGGAGGTTCTTGGCCTTGACCGGGTCGGGCTTCGGATAGGCGTCGAAGAAGGCGGTGCTGTGGCCGGTGAAGCCCTGCGGGATCACCGAGAACAGCGGGTCGACGGTGCCGAGGTAGACGTGGGAGGCGAGCGCCGCCCGGTCGACGAGGGCGGCCGCGGCCTCGCGGACCTTGGTCTTGGAGACCGGGCTCGACGACTTCAGGTTGAAGATGAGCTGACGGATGTCGTAGCCGGGCGAGGTGCTGATCCGCACGTCGGCCCCCGGCGAGAGCTTGGCGAGCACCTGGGGCGGCATCTCGCGGTGCGCCACGTCGACCTGCTTGGCCTGCCAGGCCTCGTTCAACTGGTCGGCTTCGGCGAAGTACCGGACCGTGATGGGCATGCCCTGCTTGGTCACCGCGCCCTTGTAGCCGGTGTTGGGCTCCAGGCTCGCGCTGACCGGCGCACCGGAGGCGTCCTTCTTGTACTCCTTGAGCAGGTAGGGCCCGGAGCCGACGACCGAGTTGTCCTTGCGCAGGGCGTTCGCCGGGTACTGGCTGCTGTCGACGATCGAGCCCGCGCCGGTGGCGAGCTTGGACGGGAACGTGGCGTCCTTGCTCTTCAGGTTGAAGGTGACCGTGTCGCCCTGGGCCTGCACCGAGCCGAGCATCGAGAACAGCGGGGCGGGGCCCAGCTTGTCGGCGATCTTCAGTATCCGGTCGAAGGAGTACTTCACGTCCTCCGCGGTCATCCTGCGCCCGCTGGAGAAGCTGATGTCGTCGCGCATCACGCACTGGTACGTCGTCAGCTTCTGCCCGACGAAGGCGCAGCTCTTGGCCGCGTCCGGGACCGGGGTGGTGCTGCCCTGCCGGAAGGTGAGCAGCGACTGGTAGACGTTGTTGTAGATCGCCCAGGAGCCCGCGTCGTACGCGCCCGCCGGGTCGAGCGAGGTGATGACGTCGGTCGTGCCGACGGCTATGGGGTCCTTCTTCGTCTGATCGGACGGCAACAGCTGCCAGCCGCCCGCTCCGGCGACCACCACGGCCGCGCCAATCGCCAGAATTCGCATACGGATCGACCGCATCGCCGTGCTCTCCTCGGAACGCCCCACCCTGCCAGACGCGCGGAATCAGCACGCTGCGCCTGTGATGACGCTCACCCAATCACACGACCTTCACATTGTGGAAGGGTCAACCTTCTGCTCACAGCTACTTGTTAGCCGAGCGTGACGGAGCTCTCCGTAGCCGCTCGTGCACGCCTGAGCGGGCACGACAAACGGAACCCCGCCCACCGGGTGTCGCCGGGCCGGCTCGATACTGGCGGGGAATGCCGTGCCCCGCCTCCATCCCTCCCGAAGGAATCCCGATGAAGATCAGCCGCCGTGTCTCCTGGTTCCTGCTCGCGTTCGGGGTCTGGTCCTGGGTGGTCTGGGTGACCTTCGCCAAGAACCTGTGGGCCGACGCCAGCGGACTCGCCTTCGACCACGGCCGGCCCACGGCGTACTTCTGGGTCCACCTGACGCTCGCCGTCGTCTCCTTCGCTCTCGGGACGATCATCGGCGTCATCGGTCTTCGGGGTGTCCGGGCGGACAGGGCGAACAGGGCGGAGAGGGCGGACAGCTAGCCGCCCCGGCCCTGCGCTCCGGGGCCGATGCCGACCGGACACCTCCGGCCGGGTGGGAGCTTCCGGCGGGTCATCCGTACGATGATCCGATCCGTGCCCGCAGCCTGTACGTTCTCGAACGTGTCTGCCCTGAACGTGAAGAAGAGCGCCTCGCGCCGGCGCGTCCCGCAGCGGCCCGCCGGGCTCGCCCTGTCCGTCGTCGTGGCCGCCGCGGCCGTACTGCCCGCGCTCGCCGCGGTCCCCGCCTCGGCGGTGCCCCGCGACGACAAGCCGGCCGCCTCCGCCACGCCCGGCGCGCCGGGCAAGCGCAATGACGCGCCCCCGACCGGCATGTCCAAGGTCGGCGGTGACCTGCTCGGCGATGCCGGCACGCAGGCGCGGCTCGGCGCCGGCGCGCCCGTGCTGCCCAAGGAGGTGACCGGACGGTCCTGGATCGTCGCGGATGCCGAGAGCGGCCAGGTACTCGCCGCGCACAACGCGCACTGGCGGCTGCCGCCCGCCTCCACCCTGAAGATGCTGTTCGCGGACACCGTGCTGCCCAAGTTCGACCGGAACGAACAGCACACGGTCACCGCGGCGGACCTGTCCGGAATGGGCACGGGCAGCAGCCTCGTCGGGGTCAAGGAGAACCTGTCGTACTCGGTGCACGACCTGTGGCTGGGGGTGTTCCTGCGCTCGGGCAACGACGCCGTGCACGTCCTCTCGTCGATGAACGGCGGGGTGGCCCAGACCGTCTCCGACATGCAGCGCAAGGCCGACGACCTCCAGGCGCTCGACACCCGGGTCGTCTCGCCGGACGGCTATGACGCCCCGGGCCAGGTCTCCAGCGCGTACGACCTGACCCTGTTCGCCCGCGCGGGGCTCCAGAACAAGGACTTCCGCGAGTACTGCGCGACGGCGACCGCGAAGTTCCCCGGCGCCGAGGGCAAGGACAAGAAGCGCGAGATGTTCGAGATCCAGAACACCAACCGGCTGCTGACCGGGGACTTCGGGCTCAATCCCTACAAGGGCATCGCGGGCGTCAAGAACGGCAACACCACCAACGCGGGCGCCACCTTCACCGGCGTCGCCGAGCGCAACGGCAAGGTGCTGCTCGTCACCGTCATGAACCCCGAGTCCACCGAGAGCCAGGCCGTCTACAAGGAGGCGGCCCGGCTGCTCGACTGGGGGTTCGCGGCGAGCGGGAAGGTCACCCCGGTCGGCGAGCTGGTGCCGCCGAAGTCCGCGACCGCGAACCGGGACACCGCGTCGGGCAGTGCGCAGAGCGGCTCGAAGAACCGGCCCGGGCAGCCGGCCCAGGCCGCCGAGGGCGAGAGCGGCGGGGTCGGCATGGCGCTCGGGATCACAGGTGGCGCGCTGGTGCTGATCGCCGGTGCGGTGTTCCTGATCAACCGTCGCTGGCCGATCAGGAAGCGGTGAACTCCGCACATCACCGGCGGCCGCCGGCCGCTCAGGAAGCGGTGAGGCCGGGGCCGTCGTCCTCCATGAGTTCGGGGCCGTCCTCCCCGGCGAGGGCCGGGTCGTCCTCCTTGGACGGGGTGGCCGTCCACGCGGCGCAGAACAGGAGCAGCTTCGCCGTGAAGTTGATCCACAGGAGCAGTGCGATGGGCACCCCGAAGGCCCCGTACATGCTCTTGGCGGCGACGCCCTTCATATAGCCGCCGAGCAGCAGCTTGAGCAGTTCGAAGCCGACCGCGCCGAGCAGGGCCGCCACCACCAGGCGGCGGCGCGGCGGGCTCACGCCGGGCAGCAGCGTCAGGACGTAGAGCAGGAGCAGGAAGTCGGCGAGGACGGCGACGGCGATCGCCGCGACGCGCAGCAGCACTCCGCCCGCGCCGCCCTGGTCGATGCCGAGCCGGTCGGCGGTCCAGCCGACCGCGGTGGAGCCGAGGGAGGAGGCGGCCGCGGAGGCGAGTCCGGCGCCGCCGAGGCCCAGCAGGATGCCGCCGTCCTTGAGCTTGCGCATCACCGGGTTCTCGTCGGCGTCCGCCTCCTCCATCTCCCACACGACCTGGAGGCAGCCGCGCATCTGCGAGATCCAGCCGATGCCGGTGAAGAGCAGCAGGGCGCCCGCGACGATGCCGACGGTGCCGGCGTTGTCGATGAGCGCCTGGAGGTCGAGCTGGTCGGAGATGCCGGGGACCTGCTCGGCGATGGTGTTCTGGAGCTTGTGCACCTGGTCGCCGGAGAGCAGCGCGGCCGCGACGGCCGCGCCGACGGTCAGCAGCGGGAACAGCGCGAGGAAGCTGATGAAGGTGATGGCGGCGGCGAGTCGGGACCAGTAGACCCGGTCGAGCCGCTCGTACGAACGCCAGGCGTGCGTCCGCATGAGCCGGGTGATCCAGGGCCCGACGACGGGAAGTTTCTTCAGCCAGTCCATGACGTACGACTACCCTCTTCAGCTCGGCTGTGTCGTTCCGGAGGCAATCCTTCCGGCTGCCCGCCGAAGACCAGCGTCCTCGTCCCCCAAAAACGCAGACAGGTCGCGAGCGCCATGCCGAAGACGGCTCCGGAGAGCGTGTCGGCGCGCGGTGAGGTGAACCCGAGACCGTAGTGCGAGACACCGAGGCAGAGCAGCTGGACGAGGGCGCCCGCGATGTTGACGGCGAAGAACACCGTGTACTCGCGCCAGCCGACCCGGCGCCCGCGGTAGGTGCCGAACGCGTTGCCGAGGTAGGCGACCGTGCACCCGGCCACGAAGGAGAGGGACTTGGCGGCGATCGGGTCCCAGCCGAGCCCCGAGCGCAGCCACACGAAGAGCCCGAGGTCGGCGGCGTACGCGCAGATCCCGGCCAGCGCGAAGCCGATCACCTCGGACCTGCCGATGCTCACAGGTCGGCCACCGCGAGCGCGTACAGCGTGACCCAGACCAGGCCGATGACGGCCAGCGCCCGGTCGTGCAGGACGACGTCCTCGGGCGCCCCCGCGCTGCCCCGGTCGGCGAAGACGGCGTACCGCAGGATCGCGCCGATGAAGGGGACCATCGACAACTGCCGCCAGGGCAGCAGCGATCCGCCCTCCATGCCGCCCGCCTCCAGGGCCCACATGCAGTACGCGAGGACGGCGACGCCGGCCGCGAGCTGCCAGACGAAGCGCAGATAGCCGGTGGTGTAGGCGTCCAGGAGCGCGCGGGTGGCACCCCCGCGCCCCTCCATCTGGAGGGCCTCGGAGTACCGCTTGGCGGAGACCATGAACAGCGCGCCGAACCCGGCGGTGATCAGGAACCAGCGGGACAGCGGGATGCCGAGTGCGACCCCGCCGGTCATCGCCCGCATCAGGAATCCGGTGGTGACGACGACCAGGTCGACGACCAGGACGTGCTTCAGCTTGACGCAGTAGGCGAGTTGCATGACGACGTACCCGCTGAGCAGAGTGGCCGTCATCGCGTTGCAGGTCAGCGCGGCGGCCAGCGGGGCGAGCACGGCGAGCACCGCACCGGTCGCGTACGCGACGCCGACCGGCACCTGTCCGGCGGCGACCGGGCGCCGGCACTTGTCGGGGTGCGCGCGGTCCGCCTCGGCGTCGCGGGCGTCGTTGATGAGGTAGACGGCCGCGGCGGCCATGGTGAACAGGCAGAAGACCAGGGCGAGTTGGGCGATGTCGTACGGGCTCGCCAGGCGGCCGGCGGCGGCCGGGGCGGCCACCACGAGCACGTTCTTGATCCACTGGCGGGGCCGTGCGGTGCGCACCAGGGCGCCGGGCAGGGTGAGCAGCCGCCGGGCCGCGGGGGCGGCCGGAGCGGCCGGGGTGCCGCCCTCGCCGAGGAGTGCCGTGCCGGGCTCGGTCATCGGCGCTCCCCTTCGAGCGGTTTGCGCATCCAGGCCGCGCCCGCCCGCGCGGTGACACCGCCGAGCAGCGCTCCCGCCGCGATGTCGCTCGGGTAGTGCACCCCGGCGACCAGGCGGGACACACACATCGCGGCGGCCAGCGGTGGCACCAGGCGCGCCCCGGCCGGCCGCAGCGCGCCGAACGCGACGGCCGCGGCCGCCGCCGAGCTGGCGTGCGAGCTGGGGAAGGAGTGCCGGCCCGCGGTACGCACCAGGGGCTCGGCCGCCGGGAGGTGCGGCCGGGGCCTGCGCACCACGCGCTTGACGCCCATGCTGGCCAGGTGGGCCACGGCGACCAGGGCGGTGCCGCGCAGCCAGGCGCCGCGCCGGTCCCGGTCGGCGGCGGCCGCGCCGAGGCCGGCCGCGAGCCAGAGCGCGCCGTGCTCGCCCGCGAAGGACAGGGCGCGGGCGGCGGCGGCCACGCGCGGATCCCCGGCGCAGTCGCGCAGCGCGGCCAGGAGTCGTTGGTCGGCGTCGGTGCACGACGGCTTCTGCATCTGCCACCCCTCTTCCGTGACGTCGGCCCGCCAACTGGCCGTAGGCCACCGGCGACTCTCCTGCGCCGGAGATGACTAATACGGGACAAAAGGGACTGACACTCGGGTAATCACCCATTTCGGTGAGTGATTTACCGAAGAGTTATCGGCGGGGCGGCTACCGCGAACCGCCACCCGCCCCGGGGCGGGTGGCTGAGCGGAAGGGGACGAGTTAGGCGATACCGTCACATTCATGGCTGCCGACACGACATCCGACACCGCGCCCGCGCCCACCGGCCCGCCGACGTCCGTCAGCGGCTGGGGCCGCACCGCCCCCTCCACCGCCCATCTGCTGCGCCCGCGCAGCTACGAGGAGGCGGCGGCCGCGGTGCTCGCGTGCGGGGCCCGCGGCACGATCCCCCGCGGTCTCGGCCGGGCGTACGGGGACGCCGCGCAGAACGCGGGCGGCGCGATCCTCGACATGACGGGCCTCGACCGCATCCGCACGGTCGACGCCGAGGCGGGCGTCGTGGTCTGCGACGCGGGCGTCAGCCTGCACCGCCTGATGGAAGTCCTGCTGCCGCTCGGCTGGTTCGTGCCGGTGACGCCCGGCACCCGGTACGTCACCGTCGGCGGCGCGATCGGTGCCGACATCCACGGCAAGAACCACCACCTGTCCGGCTCCTTCGCCCGCCATGTGCGCGAGTTCGAACTCCTCACCGCCGACGGCACGGTACGCACCGTCACCCCCGACACCGCCCTTTTCGACGCCACCGCGGGCGGCATGGGCCTCACCGGAGTGATCCTGCGCGCCACGATCCAACTCCTGCCCGTACGGACCTCGTTGATGACGGTGGACACCGAACGGGCGGTGGATCTGGACGACTTGATGAACCGGCTCGAATCGGGCGACCACCGCTACCGGTACTCGGTCGCCTGGATCGACCTCCTCGCGCGGGGCGCGCGTACCGGCAGGTCGGTGCTGACCCGCGGGGACCACGCGCCGCTCGACATGCTGCCGCCCCGCGCCGCCCGCGCCCCGCTCGCCTTCCGGCCCCGCCGGCTCCCGGCCGCCCCCTCGTTCCTGCCCGAGGGACTGCTCGGCCGCGCCTCGGTGTCGGCCTTCAACGAGCTCTGGTACCGCAGGGCGCCCCGGCACCGCACCGGCGAACTCCAGCGCATCTCCACGTTCTTCCACCCGCTCGACGGGGTGCCGCACTGGAACCGCGTCTACGGCAGGGGCGGCTTCGTGCAGTACCAGTTCGTCGTCGGATACGGGCAGGAGGAGGCCCTGCGCGCCATCGTGCGGCGTATCTCGCGGCACGGCTGCCCCTCCTTCCTCGCCGTCCTCAAGCGCTTCGGCGACGCAGACCCGGGCTGGCTCTCCTTCCCCGTGCCCGGCTGGACCCTGGCCCTGGACATCCCGGCGAACCTGCCCGGCCTCGGCGCCCTGCTCGACGACCTCGACGAGCAGGTGGCGGGCGCGGGCGGGCGGGTCTATCTGGCGAAGGACGCGCGGATGCGGCCGGAACTGGTGGCGCGCATGTATCCGCGCCTGGCCCAATTCCGGCAACTGCGCGCCGAGTTGGACCCGAAGGGCGTCTTCACGTCGGACATGGGCAGACGCCTGGACCTGTGAGTCCGTCCTCGCCCGGGTCGCCCCGAAGGCGGCCCGTGGCTCCCCCCTCCCTCCCCTCCCAAGGATCCCAAGGAGCCCCGATGAAGGACGCATTCGGTACCCCGCAGTCGCTGCTCGTGCTCGGTGGCACCTCCGAGATCGGCCTGGCCACCGCCCGCCGTCTGATCGCGCGCCGCACCCGCACGGTATGGCTCGCGGGCCGGGAATCCCCCGCCCTCGAAGCGGCCGCGGCCGAGCTGCGGGCGCTCGGCCCGGACGTGCACACCCTCGCCTTCGACGCGCTCGACCCCGCCGCGCACGAGGTGGCGCTGGGCAAGGTGTTCGCGGAAGGCGACATCGACATGGTGCTGCTCGCGTTCGGGGTGCTCGGCGACCAGTCCCGCGACGAGAGCGAGCCGCTCGCCGCGGTGCGGGTCGCGGGGACCAACTACACCGGCGCGGTCTCGGCCGGCCTGGTGTGCGCCAAGGCCCTCCAGGCCCAGGGCCACGGCTCGCTCGTCGTGCTCTCCTCGGTGGCCGGCGAACGCGCCCGCCGCAGCAACTTCATCTACGGGTCGAGCAAGGCGGGCCTCGACGCGTTCGCGCAGGGCCTCGGGGACGCGCTGCACGGCACGGGGGTGCACGTCATGGTCGTACGCCCCGGATTCGTCCGCACGAAGATGACCGCCGGGCTCACCGAGGCCCCGCTGGCCACCACGCCGGAGGCGGTGGCCCTGGCCATCGAGGCGGGGCTGCGCCGCCGGGCGGAGCTGGTGTGGGTGCCCGGCGTGCTGCGGGTGGTGATGTCGGCCCTGCGGCACGTGCCGCGCGGGGTGTTCCGGCGGCTTCCGGTGTGAGCCGGCCCGCGGTGCGGCGGGCGCTGTGCGAGCCGGCTTCCCGTCCGGGCGGGCGGGGCTAGCGCAGCGAGGGGTGGTCGAGGCAGACGCCCTGGGCCGGTACGCCGAGCGCGCCGATGCCGAAGGGGTAGTCGCGCAGCTTGCGCCACACCCCGTCGGCGCCCTGCTCGTACAGGGCGAACCCGCCGCACGTCCAGGACGCCGAGAACCCGGCGAGGGACTCGTACGCCACGTCCATCGCCTCCTCGGAGATGCCGTGCGCGACCGTGACGTGCGGGTGGTACGGGAACTGGAGCTCGCGCACCAGCGGGCCCGTCTCGTCCCGCACCTTCTGCTGGAGCCACGCGCACTCGCCGGCGCCCTCCACCACCTGCACGAACACCACCGGGGACAGTGGACGGAAGGTACCCGTGCCCTCCAGACGCATCGGGAACGCCCGCCCGGCCGCCGCGACCGAGGCCAGGTGCGCCTCGATCTCCGGCAGGCACGCGGCCTCGACCTCGTGCGGCGGGAGCAGGGTGACGTGCGTGGGGATGCCGTGCGCGGCGGGGTCACCGAAGCCCGCGCGCCGCTCCTGGAGCAGGCTGCCGTAGGGCTCCGGGACCGCGATCGAAACGCCGAGCGTTACGGTCCCCACGTCGTTCTCCTCCGTGCTGTCGTGTCGATGGTGTGCAGTGTGACGGCCCGAACGGCCGCTGACCAGAGCCCGGGGTCGGGCTCCGGCCACGGCGTCGGTCTCAGTGCTTGGCGGGCAGCAGGCCGACCTTGTCGTACGCCGTCGCCAGCGTCTCGGCGGCGACCGCGCGGGCCTTCTCGGCGCCCTTGGCGAGCAGCGAGTCCAGCGTCTCGGGGTCGTCCAGGTACTGCTGGGTCCGGGTACGGAACGGCGTGACGAACTCGACCATCACCTCGGCCAGGTCGGTCTTGAGCGCGCCGTACATCTTGCCCTCGTACTCGGCCTCCAGCTCCGCGACCGCCTTGCCCGTGAGGGTCGAGTAGATGGAGAGCAGGTTGGAGACGCCGGGCTTGTTCTCGGTGTCGTACTTGATCACCGTGTCGGTGTCGGTGACCGCGCTCTTGACCTTCTTCGCCGTCGTCTTCGGGTCGTCGAGGAGGTTGATGAGGCCCTTCGGCGTCGACGCCGACTTGCTCATCTTGATCGACGGGTCCTGGAGGTCGTAGATCTTCGCCGTCTCCTTGAGGATGTACGGCTCCGGGACGGTGAACGTCTCGCCGAACCGGCCGTTGAAGCGGTCGGCGAGGTCACGCGTGAGCTCGATGTGCTGGCGCTGGTCCTCGCCCACGGGGACCTGGTTCGCCTGGTACAGCAGGATGTCGGCGACCTGGAGGATCGGGTACGTGAAGAGGCCGACCGTGGCGTTGCCCGCGCCGTGCTTGGCGGACTTGTCCTTGAACTGCGTCATCCGGCTGGCCTCGCCGAAACCGGCCAGGCAGTTCATGATCCAGGCGAGCTGGGCGTGCTCCGGCACGTGGCTCTGGACGAACAGCGTGCAGCGCTCGGGGTCGAGACCGGCGGCGAGCAGCTGGGCGGCGGCGAGCCGGGTGTTGGCGCGCAGCTCGGCGGGGTCCTGCGGGACGGTGATCGCGTGCAGGTCCACGACCATGTAGAACGCGTCGTGGGACTCCTGGAGCGCGACCCACTGGCGGACCGCGCCGAGGTAGTTGCCGAGGTGGAACGAGCCGGCGGTGGGCTGGATTCCGGAGAGCACGCGGGGACGAGTCGAGGCCATGCTCAGCATTCTCTCAGGTGGGCGCGCCCACCTGGAAACCCCGCGCTTGTGACCGGCCCCACAAGGTGACCCGGCACCTCGGGAGCTCCGCCCCCGAACCCCCGTTCACGCGGTTCCCCGCGCCCCTGGAACCCGTTCTCGACCGCGGACCGCGCTCGCCTCTCGCGCAGTCCCCCGCGCCCCTCGGCGGCCCTGCCGGGCTAGTCCAGGGGGAGGCCGGGGGCCGGGTAGGCGCCCAGGAGGTCGGACACCTCCGCGCGGATCACGGCCAGCGCCCCCTCGTCGCCCGCCCGGGCCGCGGACACACCGCGGTCGAGCCACTCCGCCACCTTCGGCATGTGGTCGACCCCCAGCCCCCGCGAGGTCAGGGACGGCGTACCGATGCGGATGCCGGAGGGGTCGAACGGCTTGCGCGGGTCGTACGGCACGGTGTTGTAGTTGACGACGAGCCCCGCCCGGTCCAGCGCCTTCGCCGCCACCTTGCCGGGCACGTCCTTGGGGGTGAGGTCCATCAGGATCAGGTGGTTGTCCGTGCCGCCCGACACGAGGTCGAAGCCCCGCTCCAGAAGGGCATCGGCGAGGGCCCGCGCATTGGCCACCACCTGGTGCGCGTACGCGCAGAACGCCGGCTGCGCCGCCTCGTGCAGGGCGACCGCGATCGCCGCCGTGGTCTGGTTGTGCGGCCCGCCCTGGAGCCCGGGGAAGACCGCCTTGTCGAGGGCCTTCGCGTGCTCCGCGCGGGACATCAGCATGGCCCCGCGCGGCCCCCGCAGGGTCTTGTGCGTGGTCGTCGAGATGACGTCCGCGTACGGGGCGGGCGAGGGGTGGGCACCGCCCGCGACGAGGCCCGCGATGTGCGCGACGTCCGCGACGAGCACCGCGCCCGCCTCCCGCGCGATCTCCGCGAACGCGGCGAAGTCGATCGTGCGGGGCAGCGCCGTACCCCCGCAGAAGATCAGCTTCGGCCGCTCCTTGAGGGCGATCTCGCGCACCTCGTCGAGGTCGACGAGCCCGGTGTCGGCGCGCACCCCGTACTGCACGCCCCGGAACCACTTGCCGGTCGCCGAGACGCCCCAGCCGTGCGTGAGGTGGCCGCCCATCGGCAGCGCCATGCCCATCACGGTGTCGCCGGGCTCCGCGAAGGCGAGGTAGACGGCGAGGTTGGCGGGCGAGCCGGAGTACGGCTGGACGTTGGCGTGCTCGACGCCGAACAGGGCCTTGGCCCGGTCGACCGCGAGGGTCTCGACCTTGTCGATGTTCTGCTGGCCCTCGTAGTAGCGACGGCCCGCGTAGCCCTCGCTGTACTTGTTCTGGAGCACCGTCCCCGAGGCTTCGAGGACCGCCGTCGAGACGTAGTTCTCGCTGGGGATCAGCCGCAACGTGTCCGACTGGAGCCGCTCCTCGGCGGCGACGAGCGAGGCCAGCTCGGGGTCGGCGGCCAGCAGGGCGGGGTGGGAAAGGGGCAGGCTCATGGCGTCCTCCGGGTCCGTTGACAGGTTCCCGGGGTGCCCAGGCGGGCGGCACCTCGTGCGGCAGGCCGCGCGCGGCTTCCCCGGGGTCGCTTCCCCGCTCGCCAGTCGCCGCGCGTACCGAACACCCTACCGGCCGCCTCCGACGGCAAGGTTTCTTCGTCCACCATCCGAGCGACGATAGAAAAGGGCACCACCAACGCCCCATGCCGCATGACGATCGGAGAACCCGTGTCGACACACGCCGCGACCGAAGACGCCATCCGTTCCGCCGAGGCACACAGTGCGCACAACTACCATCCGCTGCCCGTCGTCGTCGCCTCCGCGGAGGGCGCCTGGATGACCGACGTCGAGGGCCGCCGCTACCTCGACATGCTGGCCGGCTACTCGGCGCTCAACTTCGGCCACGGCAACCGCCGGCTCATCGAGGCGGCGAAGGCCCAGCTGGAGCGGGTGACGCTGACGTCGAGAGCGTTCCACCACGACCGCTTCGCCCAGTTCTGTACGGAGCTCGCGGAGTTGTGCGGCAAGGAGATGGTGCTGCCCATGAACACCGGGGCGGAGGCGGTGGAGACCGCCGTGAAGACCGCCCGCAAGTGGGGCTACCGGGTCAAGGGCGTGCCGGACAACACGGCGAAGATCGTGGTGGCCCGGGACAACTTCCACGGCCGTACGACGACGATCGTCAGCTTCTCCACCGACCCGGAGGCCCGCGCGGACTACGGCCCCTACACGCCGGGCTTCGAGATCGTGCCGTACGGCGACCTCACCGCGATGCGGGCCGCGGTCACCGACAACACCGTGGCGGTGCTCCTCGAACCCATCCAGGGCGAGGCCGGCGTGCTCGTGCCGCCGGCCGGATACCTGGCGGGCGTAAGGGAGTTGACCCGCGAGCGGAACGTCCTGTTCATGGCGGACGAGATCCAGTCCGGGCTCGGCCGCACCGGGAAGACCTTCGCGTGCGAGCACGAAGGCGTGGTGCCCGACGTCTACATCCTGGGCAAGGCCCTGGGCGGCGGTGTGGTCCCGGTGTCGGCGGTGGCCGCCTCCGCGGAGGTGCTCGGCGTGTTCAAGCCGGGCGAGCACGGCTCGACGTTCGGCGGCAACCCACTGGCCTGCGCGGTCGCCCTGGAGGTCATCGCGATGCTGCGCACCGGCGAGTACCAGCAGCGCGCCGCCGAACTCGGTGACCACCTCCACCACGAGCTCGGCCTGCTGACCGGTGCGGGTGCCGTCGAGGCGGTCCGCGGGCGCGGCCTGTGGGCGGGCGTGGACATCCATCCCGCGCACGGCACGGGACGGCAGATCTCGGAGCGGCTGATGGGCCGGGGCGTCCTGGTCAAGGACACCCACGGCTCCACGATCCGCATCGCCCCGCCCCTGGTGATCAGCAAGGAGGACCTGGACTGGGGCCTCGACCAGTTGCGCGCGGTCCTCGCGGAACAACAAGTCCCCTCAACTCGGCGAGGGTGACGGGCAGTTCGTGCCCGAGCAGAAGACGCTGAGCGCGGTCTTCAGGGTCCCCTCCTGCTCGGGCCACACGGTCGCGGGGGCCGCGGACAGGACGGCGTAGTGCTCGCCGCCGGGCGTCAGGAACGCGTAGTCCACCACCTGGCGCCGGTGGCCGAGCTGCTGGTTGTCGTACGCGTAGACGAGCCGGGCGGCCTGCGTGCCACCGGGCACGGTGGCGTCGTTCGCCAGGCTGATCTCCTGGTACCCGGGGTTCTTCGCCAGCTCGCCCGAGGTCTGCTTGAGCGCGTCGTACGGGCTCAGGCCGGCCTCGGACACCGGGTACACCTGGATCAGCCGGGCGCCGTCCGCCGAGTTGTAGAAGACGCCCTTGGCGCCCTGGTCCTGCCGGGTCCAGCCGGTCGGCACGTACAGCCTGAACCCCCGTGGATCCTGGACGAGTTGGAACCCGGCGGGCACCGTGGCGCCCGGCGAGGCGGAGGCGGACGCCGGAGGCGAAGCGGTCGGGCCGCCGTCGCCGGTGCGCTCGGCCGTGCCGGAGGGCAGGGCGGACGGCGGCGCGGAGGGTGAGGCGGCGGCCTTCGGGTGGCCGTGGCCGCCGCGGGCCAGGAACCAGCCGCCGCCCGCGCCGGCCACGGCGACCACGACCAGCGCGATCACCACGGCGACCGGCACGCGCCGGGTCCGGCGCGGCTCCGGGGACGGCGGGGGCTCCGGGAACGGCGGGGGCTCGGCGAGCGGCGGGGGCCCCGGGTGCGCCCCCGTCGGCGGGTAGGGGCCCGGCGGCAGGGGCGGCATCGCCGGAGGCGGCGGGGGTGCGGCCGGCCCGGCCGGTACCGGGGGCGGAGGCGCCGACGAGGCGTCCTCCACCGTCTCCCACTTCTGGGTCGCCGCGTTCCAGCGGACCTCTCCCGTGCCCCCGCTCACCGCGGCCTCACATCCCGATCAGTTCGCGGACCCGCTGCACCAGCGTCTCACCGGAGGCGAGCAGGCCGGTCAGGGCCGTGGCGCCGGTGAGCAGCTCGCCGAGACGGGCGAGCCGGCCGGGGCTCGCCTGCCCGTCGGCGCGGATCTCCTCCTCGGTGTCGGCGAGTTCGGCGTCCAGGGCGCGGGTCTGGTCGTTGCGCACGAGCTGGGCCAGGCCGGCCCTGAACTCCGCGATGGCATCCAGGAGTTGGAGGTGCGCCTCGTCGGCGGCGGCCGCACGGTAGACGCTGGACACCCTGTTGTTGTCACCGACCGAGACGGACCCGGTCACTCCGCTGATGTGCACGGAGCGCTGCGCGCCGCCCCGCTGTGTGCTGTCGTCACCCGGCATGGTCATCTCAGCCCTCGTTGTTGACGGTGTTGTGGTCGCCGACACTGATCGCCCCTCGGGCGTTCTCGATCATGACGCCGCCCTGGGCGACGTTGACGATCTTCTGCTCGAACTGCCCGGTGTCGTAGCCCGCTTCGTACAGCGCGTCGCGCACGCCGGTGGTCACCCGGTCCTCGATGGACTTCACATAGCGCCGGTAGTCCATCGCCTGGAACAGGGAGGTGCCGGGCGCCGCCGCCAGTTCGCGCACCGAGCGCGCCGGGCCGTCGGGCAGCGCCCGGGCGTGCCCGCCGGTGAGCCGGTGCCACAGCGAGGCGACCGCGCGGACCAGGACGGCCAGGGCCTCGATCAGGGACCTCGGGGTCCGCTTCAGCGCCCATGCCGCCTTGCCCACCGCGGTGAGGCAGGCGAAGCTCCGGGCGGTGTGGTCCGCGCGCAGGAAGTCCTCGCGCAGCGGCGGCAGGACGTGCGGGGCGATCTCCAGGACCAGCATGCCGCCCTGGGTGTGGACCCGTACGAACACGGTGGTGACGAGGTGCTCCTCCCAGCCGCCCACCCGGATCCGCAGGAAGTGCCGGCGCGCCTCGCCGCCCTCCTCCAGGGCGGCGGCCCGGTGCTCCTCGAACGCGCCGTCGCGGTAGGGCGCGTAGCTGCGCGAGGGCAGCCCGTCGACCGGCAGGAACACGTACTCGGACACTTCGAGCTGGCGCAGCCGGTCACGTACGGCCTCCGCCTCGGCGGGCGCGGCCGGGGCGGGCACGCGGAGCCGGGTGACCAGGGGCTCGACGATGCGCAGGACCTCGGCGTTGCTGACCCGGGCCGGGCTCCGGTCGCCCAACGACTTGCGCGGGCGCAGCTGGATGGAGACCGACCAGGGCTCGAAGGGGTCGCCCGCGCCGCGGAAGGGCGCGTCGGAGCGGTAGACGGCGAGCGGGGCGTGCTGCTCGGCGCGGATCGTGGCGGCCAGGCGCTGGAACCTGCCGTTGTCGCCGCGCTGCGCGGGGTCGGCGGCGAAGTCCTGGAAGCCCTGCGGGGACAGCTCGGACGCCATGATCCGGGCGAACTGGAGGCGCTGGAGCCCGACGCAGAGGGCGATCACCGCGAAACAGCCGACGATCCCCCAGCCCAGGCCCGGGCTCAGTCCCTGGTCCGCGAGGCCTACGGTGCCGCCCCCGAACACCAGGGCGGGGCCCGCGACGACCGGCGGGACGGTGTTCCCGCTCGCGGCGGCGTCGCCGAAGACGTCGTATCCCCCGCCCTCCGAGCCGCCGTAACTTCCGTACCCGGACGAGTAGTTGTGCGAGGAGGTGTCGTAACCGCCGAACAGCGAGACCAGCAGCACGGCGGCGAACAGGACGAGCACCAGCCTTGCCCACCAGCGCAGGAAGAAGGCCGGCACCGTGCGGTACCAGGGCGCGGTCCTCGCCCCGCCGCGGACGAGTCGGGCGAGGCCGAGCTGGAGGCAGGGGCCCACGAGGATCAGGAGGGCGTAGTCCGTGACGACGACGGCGAGCGCCCAGAGCACGACGATGCCGATCGACCAGGCGATCTGCAGATTGCGGGCGCGCAGCGCGTGAGC
This sequence comes from Streptomyces sp. NPDC006691, assembly GCF_042869955.1. Lineage (NCBI taxonomy): Bacteria > Bacillati > Actinomycetota > Actinomycetes > Kitasatosporales > Streptomycetaceae > Streptomyces > Streptomyces sp. NPDC006691. The sequence continues at coordinate 244,350 of NZ_JBIAGW010000008.1, read as the reverse complement.
GAGGACGCGGGCCGCGTCGAAGCCGAGCGAGGGCGCGACGACCCGCTCCTCGTGGACGTACAGCTCGTCGATGACGGCGTCGCGGAACTCGTCGTCGAGATAGGTGCCCGCGGACAGCAGCCGGGTCGCCTCGCTGAGCGAGGGATGCACCGGCGGCAGTCCGCCGGCCGATGCTCCCGTCGGCTGCGCCTGCTGCGGCACCTGGGCCTGCGTCATGTCCTGCTCCCCCGAAACGGTGGGCGGACGCGTGACCTCAACTGAGCCGAACGGAAGGGGTGTTCGAGGGCGCCGCCAGGGTGAACATGGTAGCGGCGCACCACTGGCGGCGCCGCCCCGTTCACGGTGCGCGCACATCGTGTCGTCGGCGCGGGGCACCGTGCGCGCGCATCGGGCCGTCGGCGCGGGTCACGATGCGCGCGCAGGAGTCTCGGCGTGAGCCCGGCCGGCCTCGCGGTCAGCGGAGCGTCAGCGGATCACATGCGGGACGAACCTCGCGTACTCGTCCGTCACCAGGCCCGCCGACTCCCGGATCCCGAGCCCGGCCGCCTCGTCCTCCACCACCCACGCCCCCAGCACCACCCGGTTGCCGTCGAAGTCGGGCAGCGGCGCCAACTCCTGGTAGCAGCAGGCATCTTCGGGCCGCGGTGCCGGGGCCGAGCCCGGCGGGTGCAGGGTGACACCCGCGCCCTCGCGGCCGAGCAGGGGTTTCGCCACGTATCCGCGTCCGGAGGCGAGATCGCGGGGTCCGTCCAGGTAGGCGGGGAGCAGGTTGGGGTGGCCGGGGTAGAGCTCCCACAACACCGCGAGCAGCGCCTTGTTGGAGAGCAGCATCTTCCACGCGGGCTCGATCCAGCAGGTCGTGCCCGTGCCGCCCCCGTTGTCGAGGGTGTCCAGGACCTGCGGCCCGAACGCGTCGGACGCCAGCCACTCCCACGGGTACAGCTTGAAGCAGGCCCGGATGAACCTCAGGCGGTCGTCCACGAAGCGGCCGGTGATGCTGTCCCAGCCGATGGTCTCGACCGAGAGGGCCTCCGTGTCGAGCCCCGCCTGCTCGGCCGTCTCGCGCAGATAGGCGACGGTCATCAGGTCCTCGCCCAGCTCGTCGCCGTCGGAGTGCGCGAAGTGCACGGGACCGGGCGGCAGCAGGCGCGCCTGGCGCCGCCAGGCCTCGACGAGGCGTTCGTGCAGCGAGTTCCACTGGTCGCCGCCGGGGAACCGGTCCTCCATCCAGAACCACTGCGCGCTCGCCGCCTCGACCAGCGAGGTCGGGGTGTCGGCGTTGTACTCCAGCATCTTCGCGGGGCCCTCGCCGTCGTACCGCAGGTCGAACCGGCCGTACAGGGACGGGAGTTCGGCCCGTCGGCGCCAGGACTCGGCGACCAGGTCGGCGAGCCGGCCGTCCATGATGCCGAGGTCCGCGAAGCGGCCCTTCTCGACGATGTGGGCCGCCGCCGCGAGGCACATGCCGTGCAGTTCCTCGACGGTCTCCTCCAGGGCCTCGACCTCGGGCAGCGTGAAGGAGTAGTAGGCGCTCTCGTCCCAGTAGGGCCGCAGCGAGTCGTCGGGATACCGCGTCAGGGGGTAGATCACACCCTGTTCCTCGACGGTCCGCTGCCAGTCGGGGCGCGGCTGTATGTGATGGCGTTCCATGCGTCTGCCCTGCGTCGTTCCGTCCGGTCCCCCTCAGCCGCCGCTCGACCCGCCGTGGCCGAACCCGCCGCGCGAGACACCGGACTTGTCGAAGGAACCGCCGGAGACCTTGCCGCCCCGGCTGGTACCGCCGTAGTAGTAGGTGCCGCTGCCGCCGCTCTTGCACTCGTACTTCGGCAGCTCCTTGTACGTGACCGGGTTGACGCACCTCTTGTCCGGCTCGTCGCCGCACGCGGTGAGCGTGGCGGCGAGCACCCCCATCCCGCCGAGCACCACGGTCGTGGACCTGAACCTGCGCATCGTGCGACCTCCCCCGTTCACGTACTGGCTTCGCTGTGGGACGCGTTTTCGCCACACCCTAGTTCCCGTCCGGCGGCGGCCCACTCCCGGGCTTTCGGCCGGCCGCTCGGCCTGGGACTACAGTCCCTGTGTGTTCCTCGGGATGATCTGCGCGCTCGCTTCCGCCGTCTGCTTCGGCACGGCCACCGTCCTCCAGGCCGCCGCGACGCGTGCCGCCGAGCCCGGTTCGGGGGCCGGTGCCGGGTCCGGTGTCGACGCGGCGCTGCTGCTTCGGGCCGTACGCCAGTGGCGCTATGTCGTGGGTCTCGCGCTCGACGGCCTCGGCTTCGTCTTCCAGATCGCGGCCCTGCGCTCGGTGCCGATCTACGCGGTCGGCGCGGCGCTCGCCGCCTCGCTCGCGGTGACGGCGGTGGTCGCGTCCCGCCTCCTGAAGGTCCGGCTCTCCGGTACGGAGTGGACGGCGGTCGGCGTGGTGTGCGCGGGCCTGGCCATGCTCGGCCTGTCGTCGGGCGCGGAGGGCAGCGACCCGGGTCCGTCCTCGCTGCCCTGGTGGCTGCTCGGGGTGTCGGCGGCGGTGCTCGCCGCGGGCGTGGTCGGCGGGCGGCTGCCGGACCGGTCGCGGGCCCTGGTCCTCGGCCTCGGCGCGGGCTGCGGCTTCGGTGTGGTGGAGGTGGCGGTCCGGCTCATCGACGACCCCTTCGACCTGACGAACCCCGCGCTGTACGCGCTGCTGCTCGGCGGCGGCGCGGCGTTCCTGCTGCTGACCTCCGCCCTGTCGCGCGGCTCGGTCACCACGGCGACGGCCGGCATGGTCATCGGCGAGACCATCGGCCCCGCGCTGGTCGGCGTGGCCTGGCTCGGCGACCGCACGCGGGACGGCCTCGGCTGGCTGACGGTCACCGGCTTCGCGGTAGCGGTGGCCGGCGCGCTGGCCCTGGCCCGCTTCGGCGAGGCCCCGGAGGCGGAGCCGGCTCCCCTGCCGGGTGCGGGTCGGCACGGCTGAGGCGCGGGCCCGGTGCGGGGTGCGGCTTGGCGGGCGGGGGGGTATCGGCAGCGGGGCTAGGAGCCGTATGCGTGGAGTCCGGCCGGCACCACGGCACGGGCGCGCTCTAACAGCTCACGAGCAGGGGCGTTCTTGGTGTGGGGCCGCAGCAGCCCGATCATCCGCGACATGCGGTCGTCGGCGCGGCCCGATTGCACCAAGGGATAGTCGTCGAGAGCCAGGTTCCACGTCTGGCAGGCCGCTTCGAGGTGGCCGATCTGTAGTTGCCGTTCCGCGAGCAGCCCACGTCGATGGACACGGGAGCGCCGGTACACGCTGTGGCGAGTCCGGTCCGACCGCTGCATCTCCTCCACCGCGCCGGTCACGTCCCCGAGTTCGTAGCGGACCTGGCTGACGTGGTAGTGGAGCGAAGCGGGGTCGTACGACCCGAACGCCTTCCCCCGGGATTCGGCCCGGTCCATGGCAGCTTCCGCCTCACGGATGTACCGGAGCGCGTTGGTGCGGTCTCCGGTCTGCGCGGCGGCATGGGCTTGCTGACCCGCGAGAAAGGCACGCATCCTCGGTCCGGCCGCCGGGGACGCGGCTGCCGCCGAGTCGGCAAGGTGCATGGCCGTTCGTCCGTGCCCCAGATCAACAGCTTGGACGCTCATGCCCCGCAGGGTGGTGCAGTAGGTGAGGTGGTCGTTCGCGGCACCGGCCAGCTCAAGGGCCTTGAGGTAGTAGCCCTGGGCCAGCCCGTGAAATCCCTCGTCCACGGCCATGTACCCGGTGAGATAGCAGAGGTCCGAGGCCGCCGACCGCACGGCGTTCCTGACGGCATCGGAGCCATTGGCGCGTAGGGCGGGCGCGACCGTGTTGACCAGGAACGCCGCGGCCATCGGGCGTGCGTACCGGCCGCCGAACTCGTCGTCCAGATCCGACACCCGCTCGGTCATGGCGACGACCATGTCGACATCACTCATGCCGATGCGCGCGGTCCTCCCCGTCTGTACGGCATTGGCGCGGCTGACGACGTCCGGCCAGCCGGGGATGGAGAGCGCCACGGAGAAGAGTCCGGCACCGAGCACACTCCGGCGTGACGGATCCATGTCGTCCCTCCCCAGGTCGACCAGCCCTTCCACGGTATCGGGCTGCCGGGGCAACTGATCGGGGAGCACTCGGAAGCCGGCTTCGGCGTGCGTGACGGGGCGCCCGAGACGCCGGGAGAACGCTTCGATGACGAAACGCCGCACTTCCACTCGGGGTGTTGTCCCACCCAACCAGTGATGCACGGCAGAGGCGCTGTACCGCAGAGGCGTGCCATTCTCCGCACCGATCAGATTCACGGCTCGCGCGCACTGGCTCAACGTCCAGCCGCTCTCCGCGAGGAGTCGCTGCATATGGCCGTTCGCTTCGTTCGCCAAGGTTGCCCAACTCCCGCTGCTTCAGGGCACTTTAAACGCTTTAAACATGCCAGACCGCCTACACGGTACCGCCGTGCGTGATCGTGCGGTTGCGTAGTGACAGGAGAGATCGCCGATCGCGGGAGCGACGCAGTGGACGTGAACCGGGCTGCCCAGCAGCCATATTCGCCGACGGCCCACCGGGCGGGAACGGCCGCGCCCGCAACCGCGGGCGGCTTCCGGGGGCTCGCCCCCGACCGGGTGCCGCGCGGGCCGTACACCCCGGCTACCCCGGACTCCCTGGGAGCAGCGCTGGCCGGACTCCAGACACGGCTGGACGCCATGACGCGTGAGGTCCTCCCCGAACCCGGGTGCCCCGTCTGCCGGGAGGCGAGCTCCGCTCGGGGGCGGGCCCACGGGACGGGCGACGCCGACGGCGTGCGCCGGGCCGGCGGGGTCATCCGGGCGCACCGGCTCGGGCACGGGCGGCACAGCGCCCGGGTCATGGCGCTGGACATCGCCGAGCTGCAGTTCACGGACTTCGGCGAGCGCCGTCCCGGCGACATCGACCCCATGACGTGTCCCGCCTGCGCGATGGTCGTCAGAATCCTGTACGAGGCGGCTGCGACGCGGAGCACGGAGCTGCTGAACAGCGGCCTGGAACTCGGCACGCTGCACGCCTTGGTGGGGCATCCTCTGGACCGGCGCCCGGCGCGCAGGAACTTCCTCGCCCGGACGCCGGGCGGCCGATGAGGGCCCGCCCGGCCGGCCGATGGGCCCGGGGCGTCGGTCCACGTACCGGCCGTCCCGGCGACGCAGCCGCGACGCCACGCGGGACCCTCACCCCGCCACCGCCGCCAGAACATCCAGCAGAACCTCCAGCGTCCCCGCCCAAGCGGAGTCGGACGGCGTGCCGTAACCCACCACCAGGCCGCCCCACTTCGGGGACGTCGCGTCGGGATGGCGGAACGCCCCGAGCCCCTGGATGGCCAGGCCTCGCCAGTTGGCCGCCTGGACCACGCTGCGCTCGTCGAGGCCCGGAGGCAGGCTGAGGACGACGTGGAGGCCCGCGGCGAGGCCGGTCACCCCGATGTGCGGGGCGTGTTCGGCGAGGGCCGCCACCAGTTCGTCGCGGCGGCGGCGGTAGCGCAGCCGCATGCCGCGCACATGGCGGTCATAGGCGCCGGACCGGATGAACTCCGCCAGCGTCAGCTGATCGAGGGCTCCGCACGAGTCCCCCAGGCCCTTCGCTTCCGCCACCTCCGTGACGAGCGATTCCGGCAGCACCATCCAGCCCAGCCGCAGCGCCGGCGCCAGCGACTTGCTCGCGGTGCCCATGTAGACCACCCGGTCGGGATCCAGGCCCTGGAGGGCGCCCACCTGGCCCTTCCAGTACCGGATCGGCTTCCCCTGGGGGCGCAGGGGTGCGGGGGCCGTCGGCTGGCGGTCGTAGCGGAACTCGCCGTCGTAGTCGTCCTCCAGGATCAGACCGCCGGTGGCCCGCGCCCAGTCGATGGCGGCCGCGCGCCGGTCGGGCAGCAGCGGAAGCCCGATCGGGAACTGGTGCCCGGGCGTCATGAGCAGCGCGCCCACACCACGGTGGTCCCCCAACTCCCCCGTGCGCGTGCCGAGTTCGTCCAGGGGCAGGGCCGGGGTGCGCAGCCCCGCGTCGGTGAGCAGCTTCCAGTGGAAGTCGAGCCCGTACGTCTCGACCGCCACCTCCCGCACCCGGCGTGCCCGCAGCACCTTGCCCATCAGCGCCAGGCCGTGCACGAACCCGGAGCAGACGACGATGCGCTCCGGCGAGGCGTACACCCCGCGGGAGCGGGCCAGATAGTCCGCGAGGACCGTGCGCAGCTCGACCCGGCCGCGCGGATCGCCGAACCCGAACGCCTCGTGCGGGGCCTCGGTGAGCGCCCGGCGGGCGGCCTTGAGCCACTCGGCACGCGGGAAGGAGGCGAGGTCGGGCGAGCCCGCCATCAGGCTGTAGGTGGGCTTGCGGCGGGCCGGCGGGCGGTGGGTGTGGCCGCGGCCCTGGCGGGCCGCGGCGCGCTGGGCCACCCGGGTCCCGGAGCCCTGGCGCGCGGTGAGCCAGCCCTCGGCGACCAGTTCGGCGTAGGCGTCGGCGACCGTGTTGCGGGCGATCCCCAGGTCGGCGGCGAGCGTGCGCGAGGACGGCAGCCGGGTGCCGGGCGTGAGCCGCCCGCCGCGCACGGCCTCGCGCAGGGCGTCCATGAGGCCCGAGCGCAGGCCCGCGCCGCCCAGCTCGATGTGCAGATCGACACCGAGTGTTTCCGGAGAAGTGGCCCAGGATTTCACCATGGAAATGGACCATACCCGTGTGCCACACGAGACGTACCTTCGTTCCATGACCACGAACGAGAGCAAGAACCACGCGCCCGAGCACACCCCCCGCCTCCAGTGGGCCAAGGCCGCACCCGAGGTCTACAAGGCCATGATCAAGCTGAGCGCGGCCGCCGAGCAGGGCCTGGACCCGACGATCGCCGAGCTGGTCAAGATCCGCGCCTCGCAGCTCAACCACTGCGCGCTGTGCCTGGACATGCACACCAAGGACGCGCTCGCGGCGGGCGAGACGGTCGAGCGGATCATCCAGCTCAACGCGTGGGAGGAGTCCAAGCACTTCTACACCGAGAAGGAGCTGGCCGCCCTGGAGCTGACCGAGGCGATCACCGTCCTGACCGACGGGTTCGTACCGGACGAGGTCTACGCGAAGGCCGCCGAGCAGTTCGAGGAGGCCGAGCTGGCCCACCTCGTCGCGGCCATCACCGTCATCAACGCCTGGAACCGCTTCGGCGTGACCACCCGTGGCGTGCCCGGCCACTACACCCCCGGGATGTACAAGTGAGCACCGGGGCGAGGGAGTTCCAGGTCCCCGAGCAGGTCTACCTGAGCCTTGCCGGGCTCAGCGCGGCCGCCAAGCGGGGACTGGGCGACCCGGCCCTCGCCGAGCTGGTGACGGTCCGCGCTTCCCAGCTCAACCACTGCGCGTTCTGCCTGGACATGCATCTGACCGCCGCCCGCAAGGGCGGCGAGTCCCAGGAACGGCTCGACCTCGTCGCCGCGTGGGAGGAGTCCGGCGACACGTTCACCGGGCGCGAGCGCGCGGCCCTCGCCCTCACCGAGGCGGTCACCGTCCTGACCGAGGGCTTCGTGCCCGACGAGGTGTACGAGCGCGCCGCCGAGCACTTCACCGAAGCCCAACTCGCCCATCTCATCGCGGCGATCGCGGTCATCAACAGCTGGAACCGGCTGATGGTGACCCGCCGCACGGCACCCGGAGAGACGGAATGGCACAGCTGAGCCCCGCCGCCACCTTTCGCGCCCTGCACCAGGGCCGCGCCGCCGGTGACCCGCTGATCCTGCCGGGGCCCTGGGACGCGGCCAGCGCCCGGGTCTTCGAGGAGGCCGGCTTCCCGGCCCTGGCGACGCCGAGTGCGGGGGTCTCGGCGTCCCTCGGATACGAGGACGGCTCGACGCCGGCGGACGAGATGTTCGCCGCGGTGGCCCGGATCGTACGGTCGGTCTCGATCCCCGTCTCGGCGGACGTCGAGGGCGGCTACGGCCTCGCTCCCAAGGAGCTGGTGGCCCGGCTCCTGGAGACCGGCGCGGTCGGCTGCAACCTGGAGGACTCCACCGGCGGAGTCCTCAACGACCCGGCCCGGCACGCGGACTGGCTGGCCGAGGTGCGCGCGGAGGCGGGTGACGCGCTGTTCATCAACGCCCGGGTCGACACCTATCTGCGCGGGCTGCCCGAGCGGGACGCGACCATCGCGCGGGCCCGGGCGTACGTGGCGGCCGGCGCGGACGGGGTGTACCCGTTCGCCGCCGCGCCCGAGCACCTCCCGGGGATCGCCGCGGCCGTGCCCGTACCGGTCAACATGGTGGTGCTTCCGGACGCGCCGGGGCCGCGCCGCTTGGGCGAGCTGGGCGCCGGCCGCATCACCTTCGGTCCGGGCCTCCAGATCCGGGCGACGCACGCGCTGCGGGACATCGCCCGCCAGGTGCGCGAGCTGTAGCCGCTCAGGCTCCGCCCGGTCAGTTCTCCTCGGGCTCGTCCTGGACGCGCAGACCCGCCACCCACATCGGCATCAGCCAGTGCGCGACGAGCCCGACGACCAGGGCCAGGAGGGCCGGCTGCCCGGCGGAGCCGCCCGACAGCGCGTACCCGACGACCGCGGCGGCGACCACGAAGAGCAGCCCGGTGGTGATCCGGTGGGCCCGCGCCAGGACCTCGCTGCGCTCGGCCCGCTGGCGCTCGTCGAGTGCCCGGCGGCGCAGTTCGAGCAGGCCGCGCGTCGAGGCGTTGATGGCGCCGGTGGCGAAGCACCACGGCGGCAGCAGGGCGACCATCACCCACATCGCCGCCATCGAGCCGCCGACGGTCGAGGCGAGTCCGGCGGTCAAGGACGCGGCGGTCAGCGCCATGTGCGCGACCACGAGCACCCGCCTGCGGGCCCCGGTCGCGTACAGCGGCGCCGCCTCGCGCCGGTTCATGATCTCCTGCATGCGGCGGTCGTAACGCGTCAGCCGGCCGTCCATCACTGGTTCCTCCCGTAGGCCTCGTCGGTGAGCGGCCGGAACGGTTCGAGCGCGAACAGCGCCTCCACCGGCAGGCCGAAGTGCCGCGCGATCTTCAACGCCAGGTCGAGGCTCGGGTTGTACTGCCCGCGCTCGATGTAGCCGATGGTCTGGTAGTGGACCCCCACCGCCTCGGCCAGGCTCTGCCGCGACACCTTCCGCTCGGCACGCACCATCGCCAACCTGTTGTGCACCTGCTCGCTCATGTATAAGAAGTACTACATTGATGAGCAGGTACACAATGAACAGGTTCACAACGAGCGGGGAGTTCACCATGTTTGGCCGCAAGGAACTTTCGGTACTGGTGCTGCGCGACGCGGACGACATCACGGCGGCGCTGCGTTCGGCGCTCGCCGGCGCCGGGGAGGCGGAACGGCCGGGCCTTGAGGCGGCCCTGGCGATGGCCGAGGAGGCGGCGGCCATGCCGGAGCGCGAGCTGCGCGGGCGGTGGGTGCGCGAGCAGCGGGCCTCGGTGGGCTACTCGGGCCCGGACGACGAGTCGGTGCGCGCGGTCAAGGCGCTGCGCGACGCCCAGCCGGAGCTCAGCCTGCTCGCCGCCGTACAGCTGACGCGGGACGCCGTGCGGGAGTAGGACGGCAGCGGGTCAGCAGCGGGAAACGGGCGAAGCCCCGGCAGTGGCTGCCGGGGCTTCGTCACGGATGCGGATGCCTCAACGGGCGTTCCGCCGGGCTCAGATGAGGCCGAGCTCGCGCACCGCGTCGCGCTCCTCGGTGAGCTCCTTGACGGAGGCGTCGATGCGCTTGCGGGAGAACTCGTTGATGTCCAGGTCCTGGACGATCGAGTACTTGCCGTCCTTGACGGTGACCGGGAAGGACGAGATGAGGCCCTCGGGGACGCCGTAGGAGCCGTCCGACGGGATGCCCATCGAGGTCCAGTCGCCCTCGGCGGTGCCGTTGACCCAGGTGTGCACGTGGTCGATGGCGGCGTTGGCGGCCGAGGCGGCCGAGGACGCGCCACGGGCCTCGATGATCGCGGCGCCGCGCTTGGCGACGGTCGGGATGAACGCGTCGGCCAGCCACTGCTCGTCGTTGACGACCTCGGCGGCGTTCTTGCCGGCGATCTCCGCGTGGAAGATGTCCGGGTACTGCGTCGCCGAGTGGTTGCCCCAGATGGTGAGGCGCTTGATGTCGGAGACCGTGGCGCCGGTCTTCTTCGCCAGCTGCGAGATCGCCCGGTTGTGGTCCAGACGGGTCATCGCGGTGAAGCGCTCGGCCGGTACGTCCGGGGCCGAGGCCTGCGCGATGAGCGCGTTGGTGTTGGCCGGGTTGCCGACGACGAGGACCTTGATGTCGTCCGCGGCGTTGTCGTTGATGGCCTTGCCCTGCGGCTTGAAGATGCCGCCGTTGGCGGAGAGCAGGTCGCCGCGCTCCATGCCCTTGGTGCGCGGGCGGGCGCCGACGAGCAGGGCCACGTTGGCGCCGTCGAAGGCGACGTTGGCGTCGTCGGTGATCTCGATGCCGCGAAGCAGCGGGAAGGCGCAGTCGTCGAGCTCCATGGCGGTGCCCTCGGCGGCCTTCAGGGCCGGGGTGATCTCCAGGAGGCGCAGGTTGACCGGCACGTCCGGGCCGAGCAGGTGACCGGAGGCGATGCGGAAGAGCAGCGCGTAGCCGATCTGGCCGGCCGCGCCGGTGACGGTGACATTCACGGGAGTGCGGGTCATGGCGATCTCCGTTGGAAACAGCGGGTGGTGGGGGTTTGCCCCTCGGCTCCGGGCACCCCGTACGCCGGGAACCTGACGTGCGACCGTCTGAATCTTGACGTGAAGAGATGTCCAGCGGTCAGGCTATCCGACCCAGCGCGTCCCACACCCCCGGAGCCCTGTGGGACGCCTCACGCTGATCGATCATTGACCGGTAGTGGTCGTTCCCGATCCACCCGGGCGACCGCCGGTGGCCGCTCCCGACGGTCCCGCGGCGGCCCGGCCCTCGGCGCAGCCACTCCTGCCGCTCGTCAGCGTGGCGCACGCGCGCACACCCGCCGGGCCCTGGACGGCGAGCATCTTGGTGTACGTGTCCCGGTAGGCGTCGGCCACCACCCGGTAGCCGGCCGCGCCGGGCGCGCCGATCTCCACCCGGTCGCCGGGAGCGACCTGCTTGAGCCGCGCCCAGGCGGCCCCGCAGGTCCTGCTGTAGCGGACCTCGACGACCGAGGCGCCGACCTTGGCGCTGCCCACGGTCTGCACCAACTTGTCGGTGCAGCCCATCAGTTCGGGGTCCTGACCGGTGCAGGACGCGGCCACGCACTTCACCCCGGCGGGCAGTGCGGGCGCGGAGGCGGAGGCGGAGCGGCTGGGGCTCGGCTTCGCCCGCGGCTTGTCGTCGCTCCGGCCGAGGTCGGTCAGGAGCACGGCGGACGTGATGACGAGGAGCGCGCCGATCACCCCGGCCAGGAACATGACGATCCGGCGCCGGTGCCGTCCGCCCGGCGGCTCGGGGACCCGGGGCGGGCGCCGGCCGGTGGGCCCCGCGTCCACCGGGAGGGCGCGCGAGCCCTCGGGAGGCGCGGGCCCGAACGCGCCGGGCGCGGACCGCGCCCGGTCGGCCCGCGCGGCCTCCATCGTGCGCTCGTGGCGCTGCTCGGAGCGGCTCCAGGCCCGCTCGGCCAGCTCCCACATCGTGGTCAGATGGACGGGGCTCGTGCCGGTCACCTCGGCGAGCGCGAGGACGGCGGCCTTGGGGGCCAGGAGGCGGCCGCCGAGATAGCGCTCCCACGAGGTCCTGCTGTATCCGGTGCGCTCGGCGACCGCGGCGACGCTGAGCCCGCTGCGGTCCACCAGCCTGCGCAGCTGGCTCGCGAACTCCCTTACCTGCGGGTCGAGTTCGTCCGGCAGCGCCTTCCAGCGAGGCATCGCTCCCCCCTCCGTCCGTCGCCACCCCGGGGATGCACGGGCCCCAGGATGTCAGGTCCCGAGGTGGTGCGCACCGGGACGAACACAGTGGTCAGGGGGTGGCGGCGGGCGGGCCAGGTTCGGGGGCGGGGCCAGCTCCGGGGGCGAGCGTCGGGTTCCGGGACGGGGGGCCGGGGCCGGGGGCGAACGTCGGGTTCCTGGGCGGGGGTCAGGTTCGGGGGCCGCCCGGGGTGACCAGACCGCTCTCGTACGCCACCACCACCGCCTGGGCCCGGCTGCCCAGGTCCAGTTTGCTCATGGCCCGGTTGAGGTGGGTCTTGACGGTGGCCTCGCTGATGAACAGCTGATCGGCGATCTCCAGGTTCGACAGGCCGCGGGCGGTGAGCCGGAGCACCTCGGTCTCCCGGGCGGTGAGTGCGCCGAGCTCGACGGCCCGCCCCGCCTCGGGCCGTCGGGCGAACGCCTCGACCAGACGCCGGGTGACGCTCGGCGCGAAGAGCCCGTCGCCGCCGCCGACCGCGGCGATCGCCGCGAGCAGCCGCTCCGGTCCGGAGTCCTTCAGGAGGAAGCCGGCGGCCCCGGCGCGCAGCGCGTCGTACACGTACTCGTCGAGGTCGAAGGTGGTCAGGATCAGGATGCGGGGCGCCGGATCCGGGGCCTCGGCCAGGATCCGCCGCGTTGCCTCGATGCCGGTCATGCCGGGCATCCGGACGTCCATGAGGATCACGTCGGGCCGGGTCGCGGCGGCCTGGCGCACCGCCTCGGCGCCGTCGCCCGCCTCGCCCGCCACCTCGAACCCGGGCGCGGCCCGCAGCAGCCCGACCAGGCCTGCCCGGATGAGGAACTGGTCGTCGACGACGAGCACCCTGATCATCCCGATGCGTCTTCTTCCCCCGAGAGCGCCCCGGCGGAGGTCGGCAGGGTCAGGGTCACGGCGAACCCGCCTTCGCTCCGCGGGCCGATGCTGATCGACCCGCCGTAGAGCTTGGCCCGCTCCCGCATGCCAATCAAGCCGTGTCCGCCGCCCGTACGCACTCTGTCCTGAATCCCTCCCTGGCGCCCGGGCCCGTCGCGCCCATTGACGACGGAAACGGTCAACTGGTGTGGTTCGTACCGCAGTCGCACCTCGGCCCGGCTGTGCGGCGCGTGCTTCAGCACGTTGGTGAGCGCTTCCTGGACCACGCGGTAGGCGCACAGCTCGACGCCCGGGGCCAGCGGGCGTGCGGCGCCGAGGGTGCGCAGGGTGACGTCGACGCCGCCGCCCCGGACCCGCTCCACCAGCTCCGCCACCCTCGCGAGGCCGGGCATCGGGGCGGCGGGCGCGGTGTCCTCGGCCTCGCGCAGCACCCGGAGCATCCGGCGCAGCTCCTCCAGGGCCTCGGCGCTGGTGCCGGAGATGGTGGAGAGCGCGGCCCGGGCGGTGGCGGGATCGCTGCTGAAGACGAACCCGGCAAGACCGGCCTGCACGGAGATCACCGACATGTGGTGGGCCACCACATCGTGCAACTCCCTTGCTATCCGGCCGCGTTCGGCCGTCACCTCGCGCCGCGCCCGTTCGGCCTGCTCCCGCCGCAGCTGGCGGGCGAGCTCGGTGGAGCGGCGGGCCAGCACGCCGAAGCGGACCAGGACCAGCGGGAAGACCAGGGCCTCGGCCACGACGGACGCCATCTCCGCGCGCGGGCTCGCCACGCCCGCGTACACCCAGGCCCCCGCCATGACGAAGCCGCACACCACCGCCGTCCGCGGCCGGCACAGGGACGCGACCGTGTACAGCGCCAGCATCGGGCCGAAGGTGCCCACGACGGGCCAGTAACCGCCGGCCACGTACGCCACGAAGGCCAGATGGGACCAGAGCAGCACCGGGAGCGGCGCCCGGACGCGGAACGCGAGCGGCAGCCCGGCGAGGACGGCCAGCGCATAGCCCCAGCCGTCGAGCGGGCTCCAGCCCTGCCGCGCCGACTCCTTGCCGAGCACCACGGAGACACAGGTCAGCACCACGGCGATGAGCACATCGGCGAGCTGGGGGCGGATCCGCATCGTGGCAGCGTAGCCGCGCGGCCGGACGGCGACGTCAACTGCGCGTGGTACTGCGGAAGTTGCAGAAGCCGGGGTGCTACCGCCGTGGTGGTGGCGGGAGTTCAACCCGGCGCGGGACGACCGCGGCGGGGCCGCGCCCGTAGCTTCTTGGCCCAGCGGCACCGCGGTTCCGGAAGACCAACCACAACCGTGTGGACGCGCAGCACGGGCCAACTCGGGGGACCCAACGGGGGGACCCGGCCCGTAACGGGAGGGAAACCAGCACCCATGAACGTACGCAAGCGTCTCGTTCTCGCGGTCACGGCGACCGCCATCGGCACCGGCCTGGCCATCGCACCCGTGGCCTCGGCGGCGCCGGCCTCCGCGAGTGTCGTCGGCGCGTACGGCTGCAAGTACACCGACTCGCAGCCGGAGATCAGCAAGGGCAGCTCCGGTGCCGCGGTGAAGGAGGCCCAGTGCCTGCTCAAGCACTGGAACGTCAACATCGGCCCGTACGGCGTCGACGGCTCGTTCGGCAGCGACACCGACCACGCCGTCCGTGAGTTCCAGACCCGGGTGAAGACCATGTGTCACATGCCGGTCGACGGGATCGTCGGACCGAAGACGTGGAGCGCCCTGAAGCACTCCGTCTGCTGAGCCACCGCGACGGCGACGGCCCGCACTCACCCGGGGGAGAGTGCGGGCCGTCCGCCGTCGCGGGGGGGGCTAGCGGACCGTGAAGTGGACCGCGTCCTCCAGGAACGGCACGTTCAGCCAGGGCCGGGGCTGTGCCATGAGGGAGAGCAGCACGATGGCGACGCCGAGCACTCCGTACGTGGTGATGTCGGTGAAACGGGACCTGACGGCGAGCATCCCGACGGACGGCAGCGTCCAGCGCAGGGCCGCGCCCGCCATGAGGGCGGCGCCGATGATGATCAGCCCGATCCGGAACGCCTGCCCGAACGGCTCGGTCGCCACTATCAGGAGCCCGAGGCCGACCGCGACCAGGACCGAGAGCAGCGGCCACTGACGGGCGGGTGCGGAGGCGTCACGCGGCGCGGCACGGCCGCCGCCCTCCGGGCGCGCGGTGTCCCGTGTGACGGAGGGGAACCGCCGCGAGCCGCCCGCGCGGGCCGGCTCCGACGGCGCGTCCGCGGCGGACCCGCCCCCGGCGGACGACCGCTGCGCGTCCTTGGACGGCTCGTGACTCGTACCAGCACCCATGCCTGAGACCTTTCCTGTCAGCGCGCGGCGGCGAGCTCGGCCGCCTCCACCACGTTGACGAGCAGTTGGGCGCGGGTCATCGGACCCACTCCGCCCGGGTTCGGCGACAGCCAGCCGGCCACCTCGGCGACGCCGGGGTGCACATCGCCGACGATCCTGCCGGTCTCGTCGCGGCTCACGCCGACGTCGAGCACGGCCGCGCCCGGCTTCACGTCCTCCGGCTTGATCAGGTGCGGGACGCCGGCCGCGGCGATGACGATGTCCGCCAGCTTCAGGTGCGCCGACAGGTCCCGGGTTCCGGTGTGGCACTGGGTGACCGTGGCGTTCTCGGAGCGGCGGGTGAGCAGCAGCGGCATCGAGCGCCCGATGGTGACCCCGCGTCCGACCACGACGACCTCGGCCCCGTTGATCTCCACGCCGTGCTTGCGGAGCAGCTGGATGATGCCGTAGGGGGTGCAGGGCAGCGGGCCCGGCTCGTTGAGGACCAGGCGCCCGAGGTTCGTCGGGTGCAGACCGTCGGCGTCCTTCGCCGGGTCCATCAGTTCCAGGATGCGGTTCTCGTCGATGCCCTTGGGCAGCGGCAGCTGGACGATGTAGCCGGTGCAGGCGGGGTCCTCGTTCAACTCCCGTACCACCGCCTCGATCTCGTCCTGCGTCGCGGTCGCGGGCAGCTCGCGCTGGATGGAGGCGATGCCGACCTGAGCGCAGTCGCGGTGCTTGCCCGCGACGTACTTCTGGCTGCCGGGGTCCTCCCCGACCAGCACGGTTCCCAGGCCGGGGGTGATGCCCCGCTCCTTCAGGGCCGCCACGCGGACGGCCAGTTCGGACTTGATCGCTGCGGCGGTGGCCTTGCCATCGAGAATCTGGGCGGTCATGTTTCCCATTCTTTCAGGGCGACGCATGATCGCCCAAGTTGCACTTGCACAACACATCCAGCAACTGGCTGGACAAACTTATGTCTTATTTAGAACGATGATCCGCGCAGTGCCGCGGGCAGTGCCGGGGGGCGATCCGCTCATAACAGCCATTCCTCCGCTCGGGCCGCGTCGTCCCCGCAACACCCAACGGAGGAAAGTCCGTCATGAGCTTCGGCGATCCGAACAACCCCTACGGGCAGCAGCCCCAGCAGCAGCCGCAGGGCGGCCCGTACGGCCAGCAGCAGGGCCAGGCCGGCTACGGCTACCCGCAGGGCCAGCAGGCCCCGCAGCAGGGCTACGGCTACCCGCAGCAGCAGTACGGCGGCCCCGCGGGACCGCAGACGATGCCCGGAACCGTCTCCGCGGCCCGCGTGATGCTGTGGGTCATCGCCGGCCTCCAGGCCATCGGTGCCGTGATCATGGTGATCGGGGCGGTCGGCGTGAGCGCCGCGAAGGACCGGGCCGCGGCGCGGGACGACGTCCAGTTCCAGCAGCTCGCCGACTACCCGGTGGGCGTGCTCTACGTCATGGCGGCCTTCGCGGTGGCCTGGCTCGTCTTCGCCATCGTGCTCGCCGTGAAGTTCGGCAAGGGCGGCAACGGACTGCGCATCACCACGATGGTTTTCGCCATCGTGACCGCGGTGCTCGGCATCTACCCGTTCGTCCTCGTCGGGCTGATCCACACGGTACTGGCCATCCTGATAGCCGTGTTCGTCGGCAAGGAGAGCGGCGCCCAGTGGTTCAAGCGCCCCCAGTACTGAGCCGGTGAGCTTCGGGCCTTCGGGCTCCGGCCGCTGAACACGAGGGCCGCATCCCGCACGGGGTGCGGCCCTCGCGTTTTCCGGGGCCGGAGGAATCAGTGGAAGAAGTGGCGCGTGCCGGTGAAGTACATCGTCACGCCCGCCTTCTTCGCCGCCTCGACCACCAGCTCGTCGCGGACCGAACCGCCGGGCTGGACCACGGCCCTGACCCCGGCGTCCGCCAGGATCTCGAAGCCGTCGGGGAACGGGAAGAACGCGTCGGACGCGGCGTACGAGCCCCGTGCCCGCTCCTCGCCGGCCCGCTCCACCGCGAGCTTCGCGGAGTCGACCCGGTTGACCTGACCCATGCCGACGCCGACCGACGCCCGGTCCTTGGCGAGCAGGATCGCGTTGGACTTGACGGCCCGGCAGGCCACCCAGGCGAAGGCGAGTTCCGCCAACTCGGCCTCGTTCAGGGCCTCTCCGCTGGCCAGCGTCCAGTTCGCGGGGTCGTCGCCCTCGGCCTGGAAGAGGTCGGTGTGCTGGAGCACCGCGCCGCCCGAGATCGACTTGAGGTCGCCCGGCTGGTGCGGGGTGCCGGCCACCTTGAGCACCCGGATGTTCTTCTTGCGGGCGAGCACCTCGACGGCGCCGTCCTCGTAGTCCGGGGCCGCGATGACCTCGGTGAAGATCTCGGCGACCTGCTCGGCCATCGCCACGGTCACCGGCCGGTTGACGGCGATGACGCCGCCGAACGCGGAGAGCGGGTCGCACTCGTGCGCCTTGCGGTGCGCGGCGGCGAGGTCCGCGTCGACCGCGATGCCGCACGGGTTGGCGTGCTTGATGATCGCGACGCAGGGCTCGTCGTGGTCGTAGGCCGCGCGGCGCGCGGCCTCGGTGTCCACGTAGTTGTTGAAGGACATCTCCTTGCCGTGCAGCTGCTCGGCGTTGGCGAGCCCGCCCGGCTGACCGTCGGTGTAGAGGGCCGCGGCCTGGTGCGGGTTCTCGCCGTAGCGCAGCGCCGACTTGCGCTCCCAGGTGGCACCGAGGAACTCGGGCAGCGGGGCCTCGCCCTCCTCGGGCGCGTACACAGTGGTCATCCAGGACGCCACGGCCACGTCGTACGCGGCGGTGTGCTGGAAGGCCTCGGCCGCGAGCCGCTTGCGGGCGGTGAGGTCGAAGCCGCCGTTCTTGACGGCGTCGAGCACGGCCGCGTACCGGTGCGGGCTGGTGACCACGGCGACCGAGGGGTGGTTCTTGGCGGCGGCGCGGACCATGGACGGGCCGCCGATGTCGATCTGCTCCACGCACTCGTCGGGGCTCGCGCCGGAGGCGACGGTCTCCTTGAACGGGTAGAGGTTGACCACGACCAGCTCGAAGGGGCGCACGCCCAGCTCGTCGAGCTGCGCCCGGTGGGCGTCCAGTCGCAGGTCGGCGAGGATGCCCGCGTGCACCTTGGGGTGCAGCGTCTTGACCCGCCCGTCGAGACACTCGGGGAACCCGGTGAGCTCCTCGACCTTGGTGACGGGCACCCCGGCGGCGGCGATCTTCGCGGCGGTCGACCCGGTGGACACCAGCTCGACGCCGGCCGCGTGGAGCCCTTGCGCCAGCTCCTCCAGGCCCGTCTTGTCGTAGACGCTGACCAGCGCCCGCCGGATGGGCTTGACGGTGTCCGTACTAACCGAGTTCACCGATCTGAACCTTTCGTCCCTCAATGCGGTAGCCGTTACGGGCCAAGCGCCCCACGACATCGACGAGCAGCCGTCGCTCGACTTCCTTGATCCGCTCGTGCAGAGCGGCTTCATCGTCCTCGTCCCGGATCTCGACCACGCCCTGGGCGATGATCGGGCCGGTGTCGACGCCGTCGTCGACGAAGTGGACGGTGCACCCGGTGACCCTGGCGCCGTACGCGAGCGCGTCGCGTACGCCGTGGGCTCCGGGAAAACTGGGCAGCAGCGCGGGGTGGGTGTTGACCACCCGGCCGCCGAACCGGGCGAGGAACTCCTTGCCCACGATCTTCATGAACCCGGCCGAGATGACCAGGTCCGGTGCGTACGCCCCGGTGGCGGCGGCGAGCGCCGCGTCCCACTCCGCCCGCGAGCCGTGGTCCTTGACCCGGCAGACGAAGGTCGGGATGCCGGCCCGCTCGGCGCGCTCCAGGCCGACGATGGAATCCCGGTCGGCGCCCACGGCCACGATCTCGGCGCCGTAGCCACCCGGATCGGCGGCGATGGCGTCGAGCAGGGCCTGGAGATTCGTGCCCGACCCGGACACCAGCACCACCAGGCGGGCGGGGCGGGCTGTTCCTCGGGGCGGAGAGGCGGACGCGGAGGGGGGCGGGGAGGCCACAGCGGGGCTCTTTCTCGCGGTCGTACGTCTTTGTGTGGTCGTACGAACGAATCGTGCCCCTCGATACGGGGAACTCTACGAAAGCGCCGACCGTCAGCAACGATACCGGCACACCGGACGGCCCCCACGGGACGGGGGCCGGACCGCCAGGTAGCGTCTGGGAGGACGCCGCGAGACGAGACCTGTCTCACTTACTTGTTTGCGAGATGCGACCCCCCGGCCCGACCGGCCGGTGACGGGTCCGAGGGGAAGACGTTCACCAGATGCCGGACCGACGCCACCAGCTGTTCGCAGCCCGCCAGTCCTCCACCCCCGGCTCCCCTCGTCCGACGGACCCGGGGAGCTCGGGGCCCGAGGGCTCAGGAAGCGGCACCGGAGCGGGCGCCGACGACAATCCCTTCGCGCCGCCGGCGGAGGGCAGCCCCGACCAGCCCTGGCAGCCGCGCCGGCCGGCCTCGGGCGAGGGCGACGACCAGCAGGGCTCGCCCTGGGGCAGTCAGTGGAGCGACCGGCAGCCGGGCCGGGCGCCGGGCGGCTTCGGCCGCCGCCCCGAGCGCCCCGAGGGCGGCCCGGGCCAGAACCCGCCGCCCCCGCCCGGCTTGCGCTGGGACCCCACGGACCCGGCCCAGCGCCGCGCCCGGTACGCCCTGCTCTCCGGGATGTGGGCCTTCTTCTTCGCCCTGTTCGACATGGCGGAGATCGCGCTGCTCCTCGGGGCCCTCGGTCTCTACTGGGCGATCAGCTCGCTGCGCGCCAAGCCGAAGCCCCCCGAGGCCTCGTCCACGGCCTCGCCCGCGCCCACTGGTGCGGCCTCGCAGGCGCCCCCGGCCCCCTCGGCACCCTCTGCTTCGGGCAAGCCGCAGGTGACGGCGGCGGTGACCGGCCTGGTGACGGCGGTCCTCGCGCTGACCGTGGTGGCGTCGAGCTTCACGATGCAGCTCGTGTACCGCGACTACTACACCTGCGTGGACGACGCCCTGACCAAGACGGGCCAGCTCTCCTGCAACGACCTCCTCCCCCACAGGCTGGTCCCGCTGTTCGGCGTGAAGGAGTAGCTCCGCCACGCCCGGCAGAGCGATGCGGAGCCCGCCGGTCTTGAGCGGGTCCGATCCTCCTCGATCCGGGGCCCGATCCTCCTCGATTCGATCCGGGGCCGGGTCAGAGCGGGTCCGGGTCCGGGTCCGGCTCCGGGTCGGGGTGTGGCTCCGCTTCCGGTGCGGGGTCGACGTGCGAGCCGGATTCCGGTACGGGGCCGGGGTGCGAACCGGGCTCGGGGGCGGGATCGGGGGCGGGATCGGGGCGCGGGAGGGATTTCGGTACGGGCTTCGGTACGCGCTCCGGTGCGGGCTCCGGTACGGGCTCCGGTGCGGGCCCCGAACCTGGGCCGGGTAGCGGGCCACTTTCCGGTACGGGTCCGGGGTCGTCCTCCGGCCGAGCGCCCTCCGGCCGAGCGCCTTCCGGCCCGGCCGGCGTTTGCGGAGCGGGGTTCGGGGCGGCGCCCGGGTTCGGGAAGGGCCAGGGTGGGGAGAGCTCCGCCCCCGCCGCCGGAATGTCCGCCATCAGCCCGCCCGAGGCCTCCTTGAGCGCGGCCCACCGGGCCTCCCGCGCCCCGTCCTCGTGCCACAGGGCTCCCCCGCCGACGGGCAGGAAGTCGTACGCCTCCTCGTCGGCCGAGCCGTCCCCGCCCACCGGCCCCGGGACCGGGACCCGGCCGGACCCCGGTACGGCGACGCCCCGCCCCCGGCGGGGCCGCCACGAGAACGCCCCCGAGACCCGGGCCCGCAGCGAGCGCCGGGGCACGGCCCCCCGCAGCCGCCAGGCCCGCAGTCCCAGCGCCGCCGGCACCCCCACCACGGCCGCCCACACCAGCGCCGCGCCCCCCGTACGCCACCAGACAGGACCCAGCGCGGCGAGGGCCCCCGTACCCAGCGGGCCGCCCGCCACCGCCGCGAGGCCCGCGAGCGCACAGCCGCACAGCACCGCCCCGAGCAGCGCGGCCCGCGCGGTCTCGCGGCGCCCCCATCCCTCGGCCACGGCCGCCCTCGCGGTGAAGCGGGCCAGGGCGAGACCGGCCACGAGCGGCACCCCGGCCGCCGCCCAGTTCCACCAGGACCCGTGCCCTCCGGTCGGCACGGCGGCCAGGAGGGGGAAGTGCGGCAGGGCCGGGGTGCCGGTCACTCCCAGGGGTCCGGCCGCCGCCCCCGTACCGACGGCGAAGCCGGGCCCGAGCCCGTACGCCGCTCCCCACACCGCCGCGTTCGGCACCAGGGCGAGGGCGAGCAGCAGCACCGCCAGGCGTCCCGACCAGTCCTCCGCGAGCCGGAGGAACGCGTCCTCGGCGATCCCGATGTGCCAGGCGAGCCCGGCGCCCGCGAGCAGCGCCCCGCCGCCGAGCAGCACCGCGACGGCGGCCCCGGCGGCCCGGGCGGCCGCGCTGGTGCGAACGTCCAGGAGCACGGCCCGCACCCACGCGGGAACGCGTTCGGGCAGGGGGCCGAGCGGGCGGCCATGGGCGGTCCAGACCCCGGCGGCGGTGGCGAGCGCCACCGTGAGCGGCAGACGCCACGCGGCGGTCAGCGGGTCGGCGGGCAGCGGGCCGGCGGCCGCGTACCACACGGTGGCCGTCGCGATCACGAGGTATCCGCAGGTCACCGCCCCGAACACGGCCCAGCCGGAGGGCAGCGGGCCGGCGGGCTCGTCCTCGTACCCCTCGCCCTCGTCCTCGTCGGGCATCAGCACATCGCGGGCCGCCCGATGGGCGAGCCAGCCGGGCAGCGCCACCAGGAGCAGCGGGACCAGACCGACCGGGGCCGGGGAGCCGGTCAGCGTCTCGGGTCTGACCAGCTGCGCCCCGTGCGCGAGCAGCCACAGCGAGGCGGCCGTGCGCAGGGCGCCGCCCGGTCCGCTGTCGGGGTAGGGGGAGCTGATCCACAGCACCATCACGAGCACGGCCAGGGCGCCGAGCCCGAGCCCCGCCGCGATCGCGCCACGCAGCAAACAGGTAGCCAGCACGGAGGGGCGCGCCTTGACGGGAAGCAACGGCAGGCTGCGCTCGGTCACTTGGGTCACCCGGCCATGCTGCCAACGACACGCGCTTTCTCCGCGTAACAGGTCAATGCCCGATGTGTCGCTCAATATACGGTTATGTACTTTTTCACCTGGGGCATCTTCCGCTGCGCCGCTCCGGGTGCACCAGCCGATACGGCCTTCGCGGGGAGCCCTGGGAGCCCTTCATGACACAGAGCACGGCCGACACCAAGGACACCGATGCCATGTCCCCCCTGCCCACTCCCAAGGAGCGGCGCCGGCTGCGCGAGGCGAAGGACCTGAGCGAGGCGCAGGTCGCTTCGGCCGTCGGCGTCACGCGGGCGACCGTACGCTCGTGGGAGACCGGCCGCACCACTCCGCGCGGGCGCAAGGGGCAGACCTACGCCCGCCTCCTCGCCACCATCGAGGCGGAGCTGGCGGAGCCGGCGGACGACCGCGCTGCCGGTCCCGCCCCGGACAGCGGCCGCACCGAGCCCCGGGAGACGGCCCCTGCGGATGCCGCCGAACCAGGTGGAAGGGCCGAGCCGGCCGAGCAGCCGGCGGCTCCCGCCCCACCTGCCTCACCCACCTCACCCGCCGCACAGGCCGAGCCGAGGGCGAAGGGGCACCCGGCGAAGGCCGGTCCCGAACCCGCCGCGCCCGCGCCCGTGCCGGTCCCCACCAAGGAACTCAGGCCCGTCGCACCCGCCGCCCACGGAACACCGGCCAAGGGCGCCGCGCCCAGCGCTCCCACGCCCCCGACCACCCTCGCCGAGGCACTGCCCGAGCAGGCCTCGGCGCCGCATACGCTCTCCCCCGCGGAGGCGTTCGACACGCTCTACACCGCCATCGCGCCCGATCTCGCCCGGCAGACGTATCTGCTGACCGGACGCACCCGGCTCGCACGGGAATCGGTGGAGCGGGCCTTCCACCTGGCCTGGGAGAACTGGCCCGAGGTCGCCACCGACCGGGATCCGGCGGGCTGGGTGCGGGCGGCGGCGTACGAGTACGCCATGGCCCCCTGGCACCGCTTCCGGCGCGCCCACAAGCGCCCCGACCAGCCGCCCGCCGAGCCCGAACGCAGGGCGCTCCTGGACGCGCTGCTCGATCTGCCGCCCGCCTACCGCCGCACGGTGCTGCTGTACGACGGGGTCGGGCTCGACCTGCCGGAGACCGCGGCCGAGACCGAGGCCAGCACCCCGGCCGCCGCCAACCGGGTACTGAACGCCCGGACCGCGATCCTCGACCGGGTGCCCGCGGCGGCGGCCCGCGCCACGACCCCGCAGGCCCTCTCGGCGGACCTGCGCAAGCGCATCACCGAGCTCGCGCAGGCCGGGCCCGCATCCGTCACCCGGCTGCCGTCCGCGCCGGTCGTCCGCACCGGGGGCGAGCGCCGGCGCCGGTTCTGGACCCGGGCCGCGATCGCCTTCACGACCCTGATCGTGAGCGCGACGGCCTTCACCGTGGTGACGGTGCCGCACCACCATGTGCGTCCGGTGCCGATCGGCGAACGCGTCGGCGGGGTCCCCGTCAACAGCGGCCCGCAGCGGCTGACCGGACAGGACCTCGAACTGCGCGACAAGCTGCGCACGGAACCGGCCCGCGGGCCGCACCGCCTGGTCCTCGACATCCGCTGACCGCCCGCCCGCGCGGGAGCCTGCCCGGCAACGCGGGAAGGGCCCGCACCCCGAGGGGTGCGGGCCCTTCCCGCGTACTCGTGGAGCTCAGCCCCGCGAGGCCTGGCTCAGCTGCCGAGGATGGCGCGCGCGAGCTTGGCGGTCTCGGTCGGCGTCTTGCCGACCTTGACGCCGGCGGCCTCCAGGGCCTCCTTCTTCGCCTGGGCGGTGCCGGAGGAGCCGGAGACGATGGCGCCGGCGTGGCCCATGGTCTTGCCCTCGGGCGCGGTGAAGCCCGCGACGTAGCCGACGACCGGCTTGGTGACGTTGGCCTTGATGTAGTCGGCCGCACGCTCCTCGGCGTCGCCGCCGATCTCGCCGATCATCACGATCAGGTCGGTGTCGGGGTCGGCCTCGAACGCGGCGAGCGCGTCGATGTGCGTGGTGCCGATGACCGGGTCGCCACCGATGCCGACGGCGGACGAGAAGCCGATGTCGCGCAGCTCGTACATCATCTGGTACGTCAGCGTGCCGGACTTCGACACCAAGCCGATACGGCCCGGCTTGGTGATGTCGCCCGGGATGATGCCGGCGTTGGACTGGCCGGGGGTGATCAGACCCGGGCAGTTCGGGCCGATGATGCGGGTCTTGTTGCCCTTGGCGTTCGCGTACGCCCAGAAGGCGGCGGAGTCGTGGACCGCGATGCCCTCGGTGATGACGACGGCGAGGGGGATCTCCGCGTCGATCGCCTCGACGACGGCGGCCTTGGCGAAGGCCGGCGGCACGAAGAGGACGGACACGTCGGCGCCCGTCTTCTCCATCGCTTCCTTGACGGAGCCGAAGACCGGGACCTCGGTGCCGTCGAAGTCGACCGACTGGCCGGCCTTGCGCGGGTTCACGCCACCGACGATGTTGGTGCCGTCGGCCAGCATGAGCTTGGTGTGCTTCATGCCCGTGGCGCCGGTCATGCCCTGGACGATGACCTTGCTGTCCTTGGTGAGGAAGATAGCCATGGTGGTGTCTTAACCTCTTCCCTTACTTCGCAGCCGCGAGCTCGGCGGCCTTGTCGGCCGCGCCGTCCATGGTGTCCACGCGCTGCACGAGCGGGTGGTTGGCGTCGCTGAGGATCTTGCGACCCAGCTCCGCGTTGTTGCCGTCGAGACGGACGACCAGCGGCTTGGTGACCTCTTCGCCCTTCTCGGCGAGCAGGGCCAGCGCCTGGATGATGCCGTTGGCGACCTCGTCGCAGGCGGTGATGCCACCGAAGACGTTGACGAACACGGACTTGACGTCCGCGTCACCGAGGATGATCTCCAGGCCGTTCGCCATCACCTGGGCGGACGCGCCGCCACCGATGTCGAGGAAGTTGGCCGGCTTCACGCCGCCGTGGTTCTCACCGGCGTACGCGACGACGTCCAGGGTGCTCATGACGAGACCCGCGCCGTTGCCGATGATGCCGACCTCGCCGTCGAGCTTCACGTAGTTGAGGTTCTTGGCCTTGGCGGCCGCCTCAAGGGGGTTGGCCGCGGCCTTGTCCTCAAGGGCCTCGTGGTCCGGCTGACGGAACTCGGCGTTCTCGTCCAGCGACACCTTGCCGTCGAGGGCCAGGATGCGGCCGTCCTTGGTCTTCACCAGCGGGTTGACCTCGACGAGGAGCGCGTCCTCGGCAACGAAGGTCTTCCACAGGGTCACCATCGCCTCGGCGACGCCCTCGGCCACCTCGGCCGGGAACTTCGCCTGGGCCACGATCTCGCGGGCCTTCTCGATGTCCACACCGTCGACGGCGTTGACCGGGACCTTCGCGAGGGCCTCGGGGGTCTTCTCCGCGACCTCCTCGATGTCCATGCCGCCCTGCACCGACGCCATGGCGAGGAAGGTGCGGTTGGTGCGGTCGAGGAGGTACGAGACGTAGTACTCCGCCTCGATCTCCGGGGACAGCTCGGCGATCATCACCTTGTGGACCGTGTGGCCCTTGATGTCCATGCCGAGGATGTCCGTCGCGCGGGCGACGGCCTCGTCCGGCGTGGCGGCCAGCTTCACGCCGCCGGCCTTGCCGCGGCCGCCGACCTTCACCTGCGCCTTGACGACCGACTTGCCGCCGAGACGCTCAGTGGCCTCGCGCGCCGCCTCAGGCGTGTCGATCACTTCACCGGCCAGCACCGGTACACCGTGCTTGGCGAAGAGGTCCCTCGCCTGGTACTCGAACAGGTCCACGCGCGTCCGTCCCTTTTCAGTGGTATCGCGGTTCCGTTGTCTACTGGGCGTGCCGCGAAGGGCAACGTGACGGCGCTGTCACTGAGGGAGGCGTACACGGTGTCCGAGTACGCGGCATGTCCGTCTCGCAGGTTATCTCCGCAGGACGTAGGTCCCTAAATCAGGGATCACACCTGGGCGGTGATACCTGTCACAGATCACCTGCTCAGCGTGCGTTGTCGTATGACCTCCCTCACGCCTCGGGTATCGGCAGCGGCCGTCGTTCGATCGCCGCGGCCATCACCTCGGGGAAGAGGTCCGGGGTGCAGGCGAAGGCCGGGGCGCCCAGTGCGGCGAGCGCGGCGGCATGGTCGCGGTCATAGGCCGGGGCGCCCTCGTCGGAGAGCGCGAGCAGCGCCACGAACTGCACCCCGGACGCCTTCATCGCGGCGACCCGCTTCAGCATCTCGGCCCGGATCCCGCCCTCGTAAAGATCACTGATCAGAACGACCACGGTGTCGGCGGGGCGGGTGATCTGCGACTGGCAGTACGCGAGCGCCCGGTTGATGTCGGTGCCGCCGCCGAGCTGGGTGCCGAACAGGACGTCGACGGGGTCGTCGAGCTGGTCGGTGAGGTCCACGACGGCGGTGTCGAAGACGACCAGGCGGGTCGCGATCGAGCGCATCGAGGCGAGGACCGCGCCGAACACCGAGGCGTAGACGACGGAGGCGGCCATCGAGCCGGACTGGTCGATGCAGAGCACGACGTCCTTCTTCACGCCCCGCGCCGCCCGCCCGTATCCGACGAGCCGCTCGGGCACGACGGTGCGGTACTCGGGCAGGTAGTTCTTGAGGTTGGCCCTGATCGTGCGGTCCCAGTCGATGTCCTGGTGACGGGGCCGGCTGATGCGGGTGCTGCGGTCGAGGGCGCCGGTGAGGGTGGCCCGGGTGCGGGTGGCGAGCCGCTTCTCCAGGTCCTCGACGACCTTGCGGACCACGGCGCGCGCGGTCTCCCGGGTGGTCTCCGGCATCACCTTGTTCAGCGAGAGCAGCGTCCCGACCAGGTGGACGTCTGCCTCGACGGCCTCCAGCATCTCCGGCTCCAGGAGCAGCGCGGCGAGCCCGAGCCGCTCGATGGCGTCACGCTGCATGACCTGCACGACGGAGCTCGGGAAGTACGTACGGATGTCGCCGAGCCAGCGCGCGACGGACGGCGCCGACGCCCCGAGCCCGGCCGCGCGGTCCTTGCTCCCGCCCTTGGCGCCGTTCCGGCCGCCGTAGAGCGCGGTGAGTGCGCCGTCCATGGCCGCGTCCTGCCCGGTGAGCGCGCGGCCGGTCCCCTCGGCGCCGGGCTCCCCGCCGAGCACCAGGCGCCAGCGCCGCAGGCGCTCGTCCTCATTTGGTCGCGTGCTGGTCGTCACTTGCCCACCCCCACAAGGTCGTTGGGATCGTCGAGGCTGCCGGGTGCGCCAAGTTCGTCCGTTCCGTTCGGGTCTACGGGTCTCTTCGGGTCTGCGGGTTTCTTCGGGTCTGCGGGGCTTGCGGGATCACCCGTGCCGCCGGGCCCGCCCGGGCCGAGCAACAGGGCCAGCAGCGGCAGTACGGCGTCGGCGCGGGCCGCGTCGAGGGCGGTGCCGAATCCGGGGGCGGCCGCCTCGCCGGGTCCGGTCCGCACGGCGCGACCGCGGCGCACCAGCTCGCCCAGGGTGCGCCGCACGCCCGCCTCGTACGCGGCGAACGTCCGCCGCAGCAACGGCAGTACGTCGGTGAAGGCCTCCGGAGCCACGCTCGTGAGCCAGCCGTCGACGAGGCCGCGCAGCCGCTCGTCGTGGACCAGGAGCATGCCGCCGCCGGACGCGCCGCCGACGAACCCCTCGATCCAGGCGGCCGCGTCGGCCGGGGCGGTGCCCGGCGAGAGCGCGAGGCCCATGTGGCGGGCCGCGTCCTCGCTCCCGATCCGGCCGTCGTCGAGCAGCAACCGCACCGCGCGGCCGCGCAGCACCCCGGGCACGGTCTCGCGCGTGGCGAGCCTGCCGAGCACCGCGGACCAGCGCTCGCGCAGGCCGTCCGCGCCGGCCCCGGCCGGATCGGCGAGGAGCCCGATCGCGCTGTGCACGGCGTCCACATGGGTGCGCATCTCGGCGGCGCCGTCCGCGTCCAGGGCCGCGCAGGCGGGCGGCAGGCCGACACAGATGCGCTCGGCCAGGCCGGCCGCGACCTCGGCGAGACCTGCGGTCGTGGTGCCGCGCACGTCTCCGTAGCGCAGTGTGCGGGCGAGGGCCGGCAGCGCCTGGGCGAGGTGGGCGACGTCCGTGTCCAGCGCGGCCCGGTCGGCGAGCGCACGCATCACCACCGGCAGCGCGTCCGGCAGTTCGGCCAGCAGACAGCGCTCGGCCAGCGCCGTGATCGTGCCGAGCGCGCTCGCGGCGGCGGCCTCCGACTCGGCCTTCGCCGTGGCGGCGCCCAGCACGGTGGTGCCCCACACCCCGGCCTCGGCAACCCGCACCGACAGCTCGGGCTCCCAGCGCAGCCGCCAGTTCTCCCGGAAGGTGCCGGTGGAGCGGGCCCGGGTCTGCTCGCCCCAGCCGATACCGAGCAGGCTCAGCCGGTGCAGCAGCCTGCTGCGCCCCGCGTCGGTCTCCTTGCGGAGATCGAGCTCCAACTCCCGCTCCAACGCCTCCGGTTTGAGCCGCAGGGTGCGCTGGGCCCGTACGAGATCGCGCTGGAGCGGGACGGCGGGCGCCGCATCAGGAACCTCCCCGAGCACGTCGCCCACGATGAGCCGGTCCTGGATCAGGCCGAGCGGGACGTCGGAGCCCTCACACATCACGGCCCGTACGGCGTCGGTGGTCTCGGCGAGACCGGGCAGCGGGCGACCGCGCATCGCGGCGAGCGTCCCGGCGAGCCGGACCGCCTCGATGACATGGGCGGACGAGATCTGGCGGTCCTCCGCGCGCAGCAGCCCGGCCACCTTGGTCATCCAGCGCTCGACCGGCCGGTCGGGCGCGGCGAACAGGTGCCCGTACCAGCCCGGCGAGTCGATGCCCGCGCCGTAGCCGCTGTGCCGGGCGAGCCGGCGGTGCGTCCAGGGCACCCAGGTCAGCTCGGTCTTGACCTTGGGCAGCCCCTTGAGCAGCGCGCGGTCCGCGGCCACGGTGAACTTCCCGGCGAGCGCGGGCACATGCCAGGCACCGCAGACGACGGCGACCTCGCTCCCGAACTCCCTGGCGGCAGCGCGCAGTTGCTGCCGCATATGGGCCTCGCGGATCAGATCCCGCGGATGGCCACCGTCCCCGTACGTCTCTCGCAGTACGGCCATGGCCTCGGCGAGCGCGGCGAACGGTGCCCGGGGATCCGTGGCGATGTCCCGGTGCTCGATCACGTCCTCCCACCAGCGCTCCGGGTCGTCGTACCCGGCGGCCTCGGCGAGCGCCCCGATGGGGTCGACCCGCGGCCCGGCGTCCTGCTGTGCGGAGTCCTCCCCCGCGGGCTCCTCCCCCGTGGCCAGCGCGTGGGCGGCGGGCAGGTCGATGAGGCGGACCTGTGCGCCATGGTCCAGGGCCCAGCGGATCGCGACCCACTCCGGCGAGAACTCGGCCATCGGCCAGAACGCGGCCCGCCCCGGGTCGTCGACGGCATGGGCGAGCAGCGCGACCGGTGGCCGCATGGCCTCGTCGGCGGCCAGAGCCAGCAGGGCGTCGCCCTCCGGCGGCCCCTCGATGAGCACGGCCGACGGCCGGGCGGCATCCAGCGCAGCCCGCACCGCACGCGCCGAACCGGGGCCGTGGTGGCGCACCCCGAGCAGCAACGGCCCTCCGGTGGCGGGCGTCGCGGCCGGCGCGGTCATACGGACACCTCGCGGCAGGCGCGGTAGAAGTCCTTCCAGCCGTCCCGCTCGCGGACGACCGTCTCCAGGTACTCCTGCCAGATGACGCGGTCCGCCGCCGGGTCGCGCACCACCGCGCCAAGGATTCCGGCGGCCACGTCACCCGCCCTGAGCACCCCGTCGCCGAAGTGCGCGGCGAGGGCGAGGCCGCCGGTGACCACGGAGATCGCCTCGGCCGTGGAGAGCGTCCCCGAAGGGGATTTGAGCTTGGTGCGGCCGTCCGTGGTCACCCCGTCGCGCAGCTCACGGAAGACGGTGACGACGCGATGGATCTCCGCCATGCCGTCGGGCACCGCGGGCAGGTCGAGCGAGCGGCCCAGCTGGTCGACCCGGCGCGACACGATGTCGACCTCCGCCTCGGCGGTCGCCGGCAGCGGCAGGACCACGGTGTTGAAGCGGCGGCGCAGCGCGCTGGACAGCTCGTTCACGCCGCGGTCGCGGTCGTTGGCGGTGGCGATCAGGTTGAAGCCCCGCACGGCCTGGGTCTCGGCGCCCAGCTCCGGGATGGGCAGCGTCTTCTCGGACAGGATCGTGATCAGGGTGTCCTGCACATCGGCCGGGATGCGCGTCAGCTCCTCGACCCGGGCGGTCATGCCCTGCGCCATGGCCCGCATCACAGGGCTGGGCACGAGCGCGGCCCGGCTCGGGCCGTTGGCCAGCAACTGGGCGTAGTTCCAGCCGTAGCGGATGGCTTCCTCCGGGGTGCCGGCGGTGCCCTGCACCAGGAGGGTGGAGTCGCCGCTGACGGCAGCCGCGAGGTGCTCCGAGACCCAGGTCTTGGCGGTGCCGGGGACGCCGAGCAGGAGCAGCGCGCGGTCGGTGGCGAGGGTGGTGACCGCGACCTCGACGATGCGCCGGGGTCCCACGTACTTGGGCGTGATCACGGTGCCGTCGGGCAGGGTGCCGCCGAGGAGATAGGTGGCGACCGCCCAGGGCGAGAGCCGCCAACGGGCCGGGCGCGGGCGGTCGTCCGCCGCGGCGAGCGCCGCCAGCTCGTCCGCGAAAGCCTGCTCGGCATGCGGGCGCAGGGCCTCTTCCGCCGCGGTCTCCGCACGGGATTCGGTGGGTACGGACTCGATTTCGGACATGGTCATGGCTCCCCCTCCAGGTCGTTCGAGACGATCGACCGGCTTGTGGTCTCCACCGTGCACCACGCCACTGACAATCACCCCTCGACCGACCGTCTCCGCAGGTCAGAGCGATTGTCAGTGGGCGCACGTACCTTCGATGACATGACTCAGCAGGGGGTGCGCTGGACGGCGGATCAGGTGCTCGCACTGGCGCCTGACGATGCGTCACGCAAGGCGGGAAGCAGGCTCGGCACGGCCGGGCCGTGGTCGGCGAGCGGGTGCGACGGGACGGGGGCGGTGTGGGGCCTGTGCAAGGGCAGCGGCAGCAAGCCGTACCAGGCGGTGATCGACACAAGTGGTCCGGCGTACAAGTGCAGTTGCCCGAGCCGGAAGTTCCCGTGCAAGCACGCGGTGGGGCTGCTGCTGCTCTGGTCGGCGGACGAACAGGCGGTGCCGGCCGTCGGAGCGCCGCCGGACTGGGCGGAGCAGTGGCTGAAGGGAAGGCGGGCGCGCGCGACGCAGGCCGGTCCTGACGCAACTGGCGCCGAATCGGGGCCCGTTGACGTGGAGGCGGCGCGCCGCCGGGCCGAGAAGCGGGCGGATCGGATCACCGCGGGGGCCGCCGAGTTGGAGCAGCGCCTGGCCGACTTGCTGCGCGGCGGGATCGCGGCGGCCGAGCACCCCGGGTACGGCCTGTGGGAGGAGACGGCCGCCCGCATGGTCGACGCACAGGCTCCTGGACTCGCTTCGCTGGTAAGGGAGTTGGGCGCGATACCGGGTTCCGGCCCGGGCTGGCCGATGCGGCTCCTGGAGGAGTGCGCCCTGCTGCATCTCCTCGACCGGGCCTGGCTCGGCCGGGCCGCCCTGCCGGAGCAGCTGGCCGCCACGGTCCGCTCCCGCGTCGGGGTGCCCGCCGCCCCGCAGGGCCCCGCGATACGAGACCGCTGGCAGGTCCTCGCCCAATACGACACGGCCGATGCGAAGCTGACCACCCGCCGCATCTGGCTGTACGGCAGGGAGTCGCACCGCTCGGCGCTGGTCCTGGACTTCGGGGCGGCGGGCCGGGCCCCCGGCACAGCACTGCCGGTGGGCCTGACGATCGACGCCGACCTGACGCCGTACCCCGGCGCGGGGCGACTCCGGGCTGCCCTGGGTGAGCGGTACGGGACCGGAACCGCGCCCGACGGCCCGCCCCCGGGCGGCACGGCGGCCGAGGCGGTCGAGCGGTACGGGCGGGCACTCCTGGACGACCCCTGGCTGGAGTCGTACCCGACGACGTTGACCGCGGCGATACCGACACCACCGAAGGACGGCGACGACCACTGGCAACTGGCGGACGCGGAGGGCGATTTGGCGCTACCCGTGGCACCGAGCACGGCACGCCCCGCCCTGTGGAAGCTGGCGGCGATGTCCGGGGGCGCCCCCGTGACGGTCTTCGGCGAATGCGGCCACCGGGGCTTCACCCCACTGACCGCTTGGCCGCGGGGATCGACGGAGGCGGTGGCACTGACGTGAGCGGCCTGCGGGCGATGGGCCGGCACGGAACGGATGGCGGCGGCGACGGGGTCCGCGCGGGGACGGGCCGGGACGGTGGCGGTACGGGCAGGGTCCGCGCGGGGACGGGCCGGGGCGGTGGCGGTACGGGCAGGGCCCGCGCGGGGACGGGCGAGGACCGGGCCGGCGGTGCGGACGGGCTCCACACGGGGGCGGGCCGGGACATCAGCGGTACGGAGGGGGTTCGATGACCAGCACGACGAGGGGGGCAAGCAGCGTGGAGACGGGCGGCGCGGGGCCTGGGGCCGAGGCGGGGGCCTGGGAGGAATTGGTGACCGCCGCGCTGCTCGGCACCGCCCGGCGGCCGGGGGCCGGGGCGCCCGGGGAGTTGCTCGACGCCGCCGCGGCGCAGACCCTGCGGCGCAGGGCGGGGCTCGTTCCGGCGGCGGCGGGGGTACGGCCGCCGGACGCCCCGCCGGATGACCGGCCCGCGCTGCCCGAGGCGGCCCGGCGGCGCTTGGCGCTGCTCCTTGCCGACCGTTCGGCGCCCGCGCATGCCGGGGGCCGCCGCGGGAGCGCGCCCGACCTGGGAGAGCTGCTTCCCCAATGGCTGGCCCTGGCCAACGAGCGCGGTCTGCGCGCACCGGCCGAGCTGCTGCCCACGCTGCTCGACGCGGCCCGGGCCCGTACGGATCTGCGACCCCAGGCGCTGGCCTTCGCGGGCCCGCGCGGGCTGTGGCTGGCCCGCCTCAATCCGGAGTGGCGCTTCGCCCGGCGCGGGGCGGGGGGCGGGGCGGCACTGCCGGAGCCCGAGGACACCAAGGCCGTCCAACTCCTGTGGGACGAGGGCCTGTTCGCCGAGCGGGTGGCGCTGCTCGAATCGGTGCGGGCGTACGACGCGGATACGGGGCGGGCGCTGCTCGCCACGACCTGGTCGACCGAACGGGCCGAGGACCGGCTGATGTTCCTGGACTCGCTGCGCGACGGACTCTCGGCCGCGGACGAACCGTTCCTGGAACAGGCGCTCGCCGACCGCAGCCGCAATGTCCGGGCGACGGCGGCGGAGCTGCTCTCCGCGCTGCCCGGGTCGGCGCTCGCAGGGCGGATGGCCGAGCGTGCGGCGTCCTGCGTGTCCCTGGACCGTACCGGCGAGGTGGCGACGATCTCGGTGGAAGCGCCGCACGAGTGCGATGCGGCGATGCAGCGGGACGGGGTCGCACCGCGCCCTCCGGCCGGGCGGGGCGAACGGTCCTGGTGGCTCGGCCAGTTGGTCGAGGCGACGCCGCTCGGCACCTGGCCGCGGCGGCTCGGCGGGCGCTCGGTGCCCGAGCTCGTGGCACTGCCCGTAGCCGACGACTGGGGCGACGAGCTGCACGCTGCGTGGTGCCGGGCGGCAGTGCGGCAGCGGGACGCGGAGTGGGCGCGGGCTCTGCTCGGCGCGCCTTCGGCGCCGCCCGGCCAGGGCGCGGGCACGGCGTCGCTGGCCGAGCGGGCCAAGCTCCTGTCCATCCTCACGGCGGCCGAACGGGCGGACTGGGTGGCCCGGTTCATATCGGCACACGGCTTGTCGGAGGCGTTCCAGCTGCTCGGCGTGTGTGTGGTGCCGTGGGCGGGGGCGCTGGGGCGGGCGGTGGTGGACGCGCTGGAGATCGCGCGGGACGCGGGGAGCTATCCCTGGAGCTTCAGCGGGGTGATGGGCCTGGCCGAGCGCTGCCTCGACCCTGCGGAGTCGCCCCGCCTGGAGGCGCTGACGGCCACGCCGCCGGAGCGGGAGGGGGCTTCTCCGGGGGCGGGGGGTTACTGGGCCGAGGCCTTCCAGCGCCTCGTCGCCACGCTGCGCCTGAGAGCCACGCTGCGAACGGAACTGTCCCCTTAGCGGGCCCCCCTCCACTCCGGAGCCCGGGCCCACCCACACCCCGCTCGCGGGGGTCCCCGCACCCCCGTCCCCTCTTTTGTCCTCGCACCGGGCGTGGCTGGTCGCGCAGTTACCCGCGCCCCCAACACCGTCCTGTCCCGTCCCGTCCGCACACCGTGCGTGGCCGGTCTCGCAGTTCCCCCGCGCCCCTGTAGGTGGACCGCGGCTCCTCGGCGCCGGCCCGCATCGGGCCGTTTCAGCGCGTCATGGGGCCCCTGGCCCTTGAGGCGCGAACGGGGTCCGGGGCGGAGCCCCGGGGGCCGGAACCAGCCAACCCCGGGCAACGGACGGGACGGTGGGCACACCGCTCCCCGGAGACCTACGCCCCCGCCGGCTGCCGCACATTCGCGTTGACCCAGGTCACGATGGACGCCGTCGTCGCCCCGGGAGTGAAGATCTCCGCAACCCCGAGCTCCTTCAGCGGCGGAATGTCCGCCTCCGGAATGATGCCCCCACCGAACACCTTGATGTCCTCCGCATCCCGCTCCTTCAAGAGCTCCAGCACCTTCGCGAACAAGGTGTTGTGCGCCCCGGACAGGATGGAGAGCCCGATCGCGTCGGCGTCCTCCTGGATCGCGGTGTCGACGATCTGCTCGGGCGTCTGGTGCAGCCCGGTGTAGATGACCTCCATGCCGGCGTCACGCAGCGCCCGCGCGATGACCTTGGCCCCGCGATCGTGACCGTCGAGCCCCGGCTTGGCCACCACCACGCGGATCGGACCAGTTACACCCATCACTGCCTCCACATGTCCCGCCTGCGCACCCCGCGCCAAAGAGCCGGGGAAGTGAACGAACGTTATCGACAGCATCCCGCAACCCGCCGTTTCACGGTGGAGAGGGAGGGGGAAATCACACGTGGGACACGTTCGTTTTGCACCGTACCCGCATCAGTCGGCCCCCCTGCCCCGGCCGGAGGGCCCTCGCCACCGTGTGGGCACGGTCGCAAGGGGAGCCGCTACGAAGGCGCCGCACCACCGTGCTGCCAGCCGCGCAGCACGGTGGTCCGGCCCTCTTTTTTCGGGCCGGCCGGGCGGAACCTGCACCGGCGGATCCCCATGAGGGCATACGGGGGACGGAGCGGCCTTCCGTGTGCCATTCGGGAGGTCGCCGCCGTGCAGCTCTTATCGCTTCTGCCGTCGTGTCTGCGCCGGGCATGGCTCTCGGCGGCCCTGATCCGGGCCACCGCCCTCGACCTCGCGGTGCTGGCCGGGCACCTGCTGCTCTACCCCTCGGGCCTCATCGCCGAACAGCACCCCGCGATCGACGCCAGCGCCGCCCCCCAGCTGCCCACCGCCGGCCGCTCGCACCCGCCCGTGGTCCTGCTGCACGGATTCATCGACAACCGTTCCGTCTTCGTGCTGCTGCGCCGTTCGCTGGCCCGGCACGGCTGGCGGCATGTCGAGTCCCTCAACTACTCGCCGCTGACCGTCGACATCAAGGTCGCCGCCGAACTGCTCGGCCGGCACGTCGAGGACATCTGCGCCCGCACCGGACATGCCGAGGTGGACATCGTCGGGCACAGCCTGGGCGGCCTGATAGCCCGCTACTACGTGCAGCGCCAGGGCGGCGACCGCCGGGTCCGTACGCTCGTCACGCTCGGCACCCCGCACTCCGGGACGCGTTCGGCCCAACTCGCCCACGCCCACCCGATCCTGCGGCAGATGTGCCCCGGCTCCGCCCTCGTCGAGGAGCTGCGGCAGCCCGCGCCCGGCGTCCGCACCCGGTTCGTGAGTTTCTGGAGCGATCTCGACACGCTGATGATTCCCGTCGAGACGGCCCGCGTGGAGCACCCGGACCTGCTCGCCCAGAACGTCCGGGTGACGGGAATCGGACATCTGGCCATGCCGGTGCACCCCGCCGTCGCCGCCGGGGTGCGTCAGGCGCTGACCTCGGGGGACGCGGAGACCGCCGACCAGGACGCGTTCTCGGTGGCCTGAGCGAAGGCCGCCTGCCCCCGGCACCCCGAAGGAGGAACCGCCGGCCCGCCCCGCCGCACGCCGGGCCACCCGTCCCCCGGCACGCCGAACAGAAAACCCGCGCGTCATCCACACATGTCCCGCACTCCGACCGCGCCGGGACCGCCCGGCGACCGGCCCCGACCGCGCCCGCGCGGCGAACCCCCCACCCCCTGGCCCGATTTCACCCCCCGGGGCTTCCCCGTATCCGTCGAACGAATCCCGAACACAGGGCCAAGGCTCGGCACACAGCCCGCCGAAAGGCGACTGATTGCCCGTTTCCCGGGACAACGGAGCCCGCGGAAGATTGTCGCTGTCGCATACCGCCGGGTACAGTCACGCCACTGCTGTCCCCGGGACCCCGCCCTTTCGGATCCCGGCCGCAGGTTCTGTTGCCGAGGCGAGAGAGAAGTTGGTGACTGACCAGCACGCCCACGCCGGGTACGTCGGACACGACGGT
Source organism: Streptomyces sp. NPDC006691 (assembly GCF_042869955.1). Lineage (NCBI taxonomy): Bacteria > Bacillati > Actinomycetota > Actinomycetes > Kitasatosporales > Streptomycetaceae > Streptomyces > Streptomyces sp. NPDC006691. Next base: position 207,687 of record NZ_JBIAGW010000008.1, on the reverse strand, counting down.
TACCTCAACGGCAGCAGTGGCCATGACGGCAACGCCCCCCAGGCGCAGCACACCGGAAGCTTCGCCGTCGATCCGCTCTTCGGCGCGATGCACGACGGTTACGCCGACCGGAACGCCCAGCAGCCGGGCCACACCGGCCAGTTCGACACCGGCGCCTTCGCCTCCCCGTACGACGCCACCGGGCAGTGGACGGTTCCGGCCCAGGCACCGGCGTACGAACCGGACGGCGCGACCGGCAGCTTCGACAACAGCGCCTTCCGAACCGGCGCCTTCCCCGTCGACGCCCCGCACGCCGACGCCCCGCACGCCGACGTCCCGCACACCGGCACCGCGCACACCGGCGCTTTCGCCACGGGCCAGTTCGAGACCGGCACGTTCGCCGGCCAGGGCTTCGCCCCGCACCCCGGTGACACCGGCGCCTTCCCCACCACCGGCTTCACGATGCCGAGCACCCCGGGCACCCACGGCTTCGACACCGGCACCTTCGACACGGGCACCTTCGACACGACGGGCCAGTGGGACGCCACCGCGTGGAACCAGGCGCAGGGCACCGGTCAGTACGACAACTCCGCCTTCGCCTCCGCGTACGACACCACCGGCCAGTGGGCCGTGCCCGGCACCCACACCGATACCGGTACTTACGACGCGACGGCGTGGAACGCGACGATGGCCGACCAGACCGCCGCCTTCCCCCAGGCCGCGCAGTCCCAGCAGGCCGCGCAGGCCCATCGGAGCGAACAGGCCGAGCATCGGCCCGAGCGCCCGTCCGAGCCCCAACTCCCTTACGAGACGGCCGAGTTCCCGCAGGTGGAGCTCGTGGAGACCGTCGGTCTCACGGCCGAGTCCGGGCCCGGCCCGGACGACACACCCGGCGAGCTGCCCGGCGCGGCGGTTCCCGCCTCGCGGGCCGAGGCACGGCGCGGGGCGAGCCGTCGGCGGCGTACGCCCGCCAAGCGTTCGGCTCTGCTGACCGTCGCGGTGCCGTCCGTGTGCGTGATGGGTGTCGCCGGTGTCGCGGTCGCCTCCGTCGGCGGGATGGGCGGCGGCCAGGACGAGGGCGGCACGGTGGCCGCCGCGTCCGACCCGGCCTCGGTCAAGCCGGTCGCCGCCAACACCAAGCTGGACACCCAGCTCGCCAATCTCAGCGCGGACGCCAACAGCTTCGCGGACCGGGCGAGCCGGACGCAGGAACGTATCGACCTCAAGGCCCGCCAGGACGCGGAGAAGAAGAAGAAGGAGGACGCGGCCGCCGCGAAGGAGGCCGCGCGCCCCAAGTTCGTCCTGCCGGTGACGCAGAAGGGGCTGAGCGCGTACTACGGGCAGGCCGGCGTCAACTGGATGTCGGTGCACACCGGCATCGACTTCCCGGTCTCGTACGGCACCCCCGTGATGTCCGCGATCGACGGCACGATCCGCACGCAGTGGAACAGCGCCTACGGCAACATGGCCATAGTGACCGGCGCCGACGGCACCGAGACCTGGTACTGCCATCTGTCCAGCACCAAGTTCCGCTCGGGGCCGGTGAAGGCGGGCGAGGTCATCGCGTATTCGGGGAACTCCGGCAACTCCACCGGACCGCACCTCCACTTCGAGGTGCGGCCGCACGGCGGGACGTCGATAGACCCCCTGCCGTGGCTGCGCAGCCACGGCCTGGACCCGACGTAACCGGAAGGACCGGCTGCCCCGCTACAGCTTCTCGACCGGCGCGTACCGCAGCAGCAGCTTCTTCGGGCGTTCGTCGCCGAAGTCGATCGTGGCCTGGGCGTCCGAACCCGAGCCGGTCACCGACATCACGGTGCCCAGGCCGAACTGGTCGTGCGTGACCCGGTCGCCGACCGACAGCGCGATGACCGGCTTGTCACTGCCGCGCCGGGTCGCGAAGCCCGAGGGGCCCGACTTGGCGCGCGAGGAGGACAGGGAGCCGCCGATTCCGCCGCCGAGCGACTTGCTGGACATGGGACCGGCCGGGGCGGCCATCGGGCCCGTCCGCTTCCACTCCAGGTGCTGGACCGGGATCTCCTCCAGGAAGCGCGAGGCCGGGTTGTACGAGGGCTGGCCCCAGGCGCTGCGCATCGAGGAGCGCGTCAGATACAGCCGCTCGCGGGCGCGTGTGATGCCGACGTAGGCGAGGCGGCGCTCCTCCTCCAGCTCCTTGACCTGGCCGAGCGCCCGCATGTGCGGGAAGACGCCGTCCTCCATGCCGGTGAGGAACACGACCGGGAACTCCAGGCCCTTGGCGGTGTGGAGCGTCATCAGGGTGATGACCCCCGAGCCGTCCTCGTCCTCGTCGGGGATCTGGTCGGAGTCGGCGACCAGGGCGACCTTCTCCAGGAACTCCGCGAGCGTTCCCGTACCCTCCTCCTCGCTGCGCTCCTGCTCGAACTCCAGGGCCACGGCGGCCAGTTCCTGGAGGTTCTCGATGCGGGTCTCGTCCTGCGGGTCGGTGGACGCCTGCAACTCGGCCAGATATCCGGTGCGTTCGAGGACGGCTTCGAGGACGACCGCGGGCCCCGCGCCCGAGTCCACGATCGTGCGGAGCTCCTCCATCAGGGCGTTGAAGCGCTTGACCGCGTTGGCCGAGCGGGCCGCCATGCCGTACGCCTCGTCGACGCGGCGCAGCGCCTGCGGGAAGGTGATCCGCTCCCGCGACGACAGCGCGTCGATCATGGCTTCGGCGCGCTCGCCGATGCCGCGCTTGGGGACGTTGAGGATGCGCCGCAGCGGGACGGTGTCCTCCGCGTTCGACAGGACGCGCAGATAGGCCAGGACGTCCCTGACCTCCTTGCGCTCGTAGAAGCGGACGCCGCCGACGACCTTGTAGGGCAGCCCGACGCGGATGAAGATCTCTTCGAAGACTCGGGACTGCGCGTTGGTGCGGTAGAAGATCGCGACGTCGCCCGCCTTGGCCTCGGCCTTGTCGGTGAGCCGGTCGATCTCGTCGGCGACGAACTGTGCCTCGTCGTGCTCGGTGTCGGCGACGTAGCCGGTGATCTGCGCTCCGGGTCCGGCATCCGTCCACAGGTTCTTGGGGCGGCGGCTCTCGTTGCGCTCGATCACCGCGTTGGCGGCGGACAGGATCGTCTGGGTGGAGCGGTAGTTCTGCTCCAGGAGGATCGTCGTCGCGTTCGGATAGTCCTCCTCGAACTGGAGGATGTTGCGGATCGTCGCGCCGCGGAAGGCGTAGATCGACTGGTCGGCGTCGCCCACCACGCACAGCTCGGCGGGGGCCTGCGCCTCGCCGGAGGGGCCGACCAGCTCCCGCACCAGCGTGTACTGGGCGTGGTTGGTGTCCTGGTACTCGTCGACCAGGACGTGCCGGAAGCGCAGCCGGTAGTGCTCCGCCACGTCCGGGAACGCCTGGAGGAGGTGGACCGTGGTCATGATGATGTCGTCGAAGTCGAGCGCGTTGGCCTCGCGCAGCCTCGCCTGGTACATCGCGTAGGCCTGGGCGAGCGTCTTCTCGAAGCCGTCCGCGGCCTGGCCCGCGAAGGTCTCCTCGTCGATCAGCTCGTTCTTCAGGTTGGACACCTTGGCGCTGAACGACTTCGGCGGGAACTTCTTCGGGTCCAGATCGAGGTCGCGGCAGACCAGCGCCATCAGGCGCTTGGAGTCGGCCGCGTCGTAGATCGAGAAGGACGAGGTGAAGCCCAGCTTCTTCGACTCGCGGCGCAGGATCCGGACGCACGCGCTGTGGAAGGTCATGACCCACATCGCGTTGGCGCGCGGGCCGACCAGCTGCTCGACGCGCTCCTTCATCTCACCGGCGGCCTTGTTGGTGAAGGTGATCGCCAGGATCTGGCCGGGGTGCACCCCCCGGGTGGCGAGGAGGTGGGCGATGCGGTGCGTGAGCACCCGGGTCTTGCCGGAACCGGCGCCGGCCACGATGAGCAGCGGCGAGCCGGCGTGCACCACGGCGGCGCGCTGCTGTTCGTTCAGCCCCTCCAGGAGGGCGGCCGCGTCGAGCACCGGGCGCGGGGCGCCGCCGCGGTAGTGGGCGTCGCGGTCCACGGGCGCGTCGAACCGGCCGCCGAACAGGTCGTCCGGCACCGGCTCGGGTGCGTGGGACTCCTCGGGGGGCGGCGGGTGCTCCTCCTCGGAGGGCTGGAGGTCCGCCAGGAAGCTGTCGTCAAAGAGGCTGCTCATCGTCTCCCGAGTCTAGGCCGCACCTCTGACAGTCCGCCGCCGCCTTCGCACACTCCGCCGTCCGCCTTCGGAGAGACCGGTCGCGACTACACACCGTAAAGGTCACGGGAATGTATCGGGCCTGTCCGACATCAACCTTCCCAGCGGTCACGGGAGTTGGCTAGCGTGCCGCAGCAAGCCGGGGAACGCCCCCGTCCGGAAGGATCCGGAAGGAGGTGTCGGCCTTGCCCTCACACCGCAAGCCGCGCACCAGAACCCGCCCCGCCGTGCCCGCCCTGGGCGTCACGACGGCCGCGCTCGCCTCGGTGGGCCTGCTGGCGCAGAGCGCGGACGCGGCGCCGGCCGCGCCGAGGCCGAGCATCGAAGAGGTGCGGAAGAAGGTCGACGACCTCTACCGGCAGGCGGATCTGGCCACCCAGAAGTACGACGCGGCCAAGGAGGCCACCACCACCCAGCGCGCCAAGGTCGACTCGCTGCTCGACCAGGTGGCGGCCGGCACCGCGAAGCTGAACGACACCCGGCGCATCATCGGCGGCTACGCCGCCGCCCAGTACCGCGACGGCGGCGTCACCCCGACCATGCGGCTGCTGTTCTCGGACGACCCGCAGGCCTTCTTCGACCAGGACCAGCTCATGGGCCGCCTCTCCGAGGAGCAGCACAAGACCCTGACCACCTTCGAGGCACAGCGCGCGGCCAACGCGAAGAAGCGGGCCGAGGCCGGCCGGGGCCTGGCCGCGCTGACCACCTCGCAGCGGACGCTCCGGGCCGGTAAGGAAGAGGTGCAGGGCAGGCTCGCGGCGGCCCGCACCCTGCTGTCGACGCTGACCGCGCAGGAGAAGGAGCGCCTGGCCGCGCTGGAGAAGAAGCAGCAGGACGAGGCCAGGCGCAGGGCCGCCGAGCCGGCCGCGCGGCAGGCGGTGGCCGCGAAGGAGAGGCCCGCCCCGCCCGCCGGCCACGCGCCCACCGCGCCCACCACACCCACCACACCGTCCGGCCCGTCCGCGCCCGGGTCGGCCAAGGCCGCCAAGGCCCTCGCCTTCGCCCGCGCGCAGATGGGCAAGCCGTACGTGTGGGGCGCGACCGGGCCCGCCTCGTACGACTGCTCGGGGCTCACGCAGGCCGCGTGGAAGGCCGCCGGGGTGGATCTGCCGCGCACCACCTGGGACCAGGTCAAGGCGGGCACCCGGGTCGCGACGGCCGATCTGCAACCCGGCGACCTGGTCTTCTTCTACGACGACATCAGCCATGTCGGCATGTACACAGGCGGCGGCATGATGATCCACGCGCCGCACTCCGGGGCGTACGTCCGCGAGGAGTCGATCTACTCCATGCCGGTCTACGGGGCGGTCCGGCCCGGCTAGGGACGCGCGTTCCGCCGAGCTCGGCGCCGGCACGCCCCGTGGGGCGAGCCTCCCCGTGCCCCCGAGCCCCCGTGCCCCCGTGCCCCCGAGCCTCAGTGCCAGAGCAGCGCGATGAAGATGTTCACGACGGTGAGGGCGCCGACCGCGCCGAACAGGGGCTTCTCGATCTTCTCGTCGTCGCGCTTCACATAGACGAGCCCGAGGATCACGATCAGGACCGCGAGCTTCACGCCGATCTTGACGGTGTTCACGCTCATGTCGTCGGCCTGGTTGAGTCCGACCAGGGCGACACCGGTGACCAGCATGGTCAGGGCGCCGTGCAGCATCGCCGGGACGAAGCGGGCGGTGCCCGCGCTCATCGCCTTCATCTGCGTCAGGAACCCGCCGAGCAGCGAGGCGATGCCGATGATGTGCAGGCCGACGAAGACATTGATGAGTACGTCCATGGGCCGGAGCCTAATTCCCGCCTAGCAGGCGCCGTGCAGCGGGTACGGCCCAACCGGCACTTCGGTCACAGCAGGCGTGGATCCCGGGGGACATTGCCCCGACTTCGGTCGGAGTCGGTCGGGGATCCGCCGGAAAGCGGCACTTCCCGTCACTCCGTCGCTCGACCGTGTCTCCAGGTTTAGCGTCCTCCCCCAGGTGACCGACTCCCCACCGCCGCCGCTCCACGGGCGGCTGTCGGTCGCCCCGCCGAAAGATCCGGCGGCGGGCCGCTCCCCCTGTGCGGTCCGTCGCCGGAACGGCCCCGTCACCGGGAGCCGCAGCGCGGAAGTACTGCCGTACGGAAGGACGTGAAGGCCCTCGTGGCTGCGCACCGAAAGCCCAAGCAGCATCCGCTCGGCGGCCCCGCCGCCCGCACCGCCGCGACACTCGCGCTGGCGTCGGCGGCCACCGCCACCCTCTTCGAGGGCTCCGGTCACGCCGAGCCGAAGCTCACCCCGGCGCAGGTCAAGGCCAAGGTCGACCAGCTGTACCACGAGGCCGAGGTGGCGACGGAGGCGTACGACGGGACGAAGGAGAAGGCGGACGAGGCCGCGCGTTCGCTGAACGGGCTGCGCGACGAGGCCGCCCGCAGGACCGAGCAGCTCAACACCGCGCGCAACGCACTCGGTTCGCTCGCGGCGGCCCAGTACCGCAGCGGCACGGTCGCCCCGGAACTCCAGCTCATCCTGTCGTCCGACCCGAAGCGGTACCTGGACGACGCGGCCCTCGCCGAGCGGGCCGGTGACCGTACCGCGGTCGCCGTGGCCGGGGTGCGCAAGCAGCTGGCCGAGCTGGACCGGCTGCGCTCCACGGCCGACGGGAAGCTCACCGAGCTGCGCGGCCGGCAGGCCACGCTGGCGCGCCAGAAGAGCGGCATCCAGTCGAAGATCAGCGCGGCCGAGGCCCTGCTGGCCCAGCTCACCGCGCCGGAGCGGGCCTCCTACGACCAGGCCGACGCGGCCCCCGCCGACACCCGGGCCAGCCGCTCGGCCGACGCCCCGCGCGGCACGCTCGCGGCCGCCCCCAGCTCCCGCGCCGCGGCCGCCGTCGCCTTCGCCTACGGGGCGCTCGGCAAGCCGTACGTCTGGGGCGCGACCGGCCCCTCGTCCTTCGACTGCTCGGGCCTGACCCAGGCCGCCTGGCGTTCGGCCGGGGTGCAGCTGCCGCGCACCACGTACACGCAGATCAACTCGGGCAGCAGGGTCCCGCGTTCCCAACTCCAGCCGGGCGACCTGGTGTTCTTCTACTCCGGGATCAGCCATGTCGGGCTCTACATCGGTGGCGGCCAGATGATCCACGCGCCGCACCCGGGGGCGCCGGTGCGGGTCGCGCCGATCGATCAGATGCCGTTCGCGGGGGCCGTCCGGCCCGCCTGAGCGGGTCGCCCGGGAGGTCCGCCCGTGGCGGTCCGGCCGGTGGGGCGGGCACCGGCCTCGGGCCGACCTGGGCTGACACTTCGTCAGATGCCGCGCCCGCCGCCGGGCTTGGCCATGGCACCCATCTCCTTGGTCAGCCAGCGGAAGACCTCGGGCACCTGGGTCTTCCACACCGCGCTGGCGTGGCCGCCGCCGTTGAGCTTGAGCACGGTCACCGCGGTGGGCGCCTTGGCGGCCTTCTTCAGGGCGAGCCCGTCCGCGAAGCCGTCGGTCTGCTCACCGGAGACGAACAGCGAGACGTGCGGCGGGGTCTTGGCGTGCTTCAGGATCCACAGCGGATTGGACTCCTCGCGCAGCTTGGGGTCCTTCGCGGTGATCGAGTCCTTCTCGGCGGCCGGGTCGTTGTAGCCGGACAGGTCGACGCCGGCCCGGTAGCGGTCGGGGTGCTCCACGGCGAGCTTGGCGGCGCAGTGGGCGCCCGCGGAGTATCCGGCGACGGCCCAGCCGTCGGCGCCGGTCTGCGCGCGGAAGTTGTCGGTGACCATCTTGCGCACGTCCACGCTCAGCCAGGTGTCGGCGTTGACCACGCCCGGCACGTTCGCGCAGCCGGTGTCCTTGCCGCTCAGGAGGGTGGTGCGGGGCGAGACCAGGATGAACGGCGCGACCTCGCCGCGCTGCATCATCGGCGTGAGCTGCTCCTGCGCCTTCAGCGTGCCGAACCACGCGCCTATCGACCCGGGGTAGCCGGGCAGCAGCTCGACCACGGGGAAGGACTTGTCCTTGTATTCCGGGTCGTTGTACTGCGGCGGCAGCCACACCGCCACATCGCCCTCGACGCCGGAGACCTGGCCCTTGAGCATGGTCTTCATGACGTCCTTGCCGACCTTGTTGGTGTACGGCTCGAACTTCTGCTTCACCTTGGGCTCGGTGGCCGCGTTCCGGCCGCCGGTGCCGTCGGGGCCGAGGTCGGGGGCGGCGTTGACGTGGTTGCCGCCGCCGAGCAGGTCGTCCCAGGTGTCGTACAGGCCATTGGCGTTGTTGACGAACAGGAAGACCACGAGGATCGCGGTCACCTGGGCGAAGCCGAGCATGAGGAGCCGCGAGACCCAGCGCACCAGGGCCGGACCGCCGATCCTGGTCCACAGGACGAGTGGCAGCAGCAGGGCAGCCGCGGCCGCGAGGATCGCGATCACGAGGAAAGGGGTACCGGTCAGGCTCATCACGCCACGGAAGAGGGACGAGCAAGAACACGAGTTGCCCGCTTTGCCAGCGTTTTACCAAAGGGTGACGGCTCGTGCCCTTTACTTCTCACCCCGTACCGCTCCCGTACGCCTTCCGTCCTACCTCCTTACGGCGCCCTCACCGGTGGCCTGCACGACCGCGGCGTCGCGGGCCCCACCGTAGGGACGCAGACCGCCGTCCGGCCCCGTCGCCTTCTGGACGCCGCTCACCTGGCCGGACAGCCAGTGGAAGACCTCGGGCAGGAGCGGTTTCCACACCACGTTGAGATGGCCGCCGTAGGTCTTCTGCACCCACACCTTGGTGGGGGTCTTCGCGGCCTCGCGCAGCGCGAGCGCGTCCTCATAGCCGTCGCCCGGCTGGCCGGTCAGCAGGAGTGAGGTGCGCGGCGGGTGCTTGGCGTGGCCCAGCATCCACAGCGGATCGGTCTCGCGGCGCAGCACCGGGTCCTTCGCCGTGATCGAGTCGGACTCGGCGGCCGGGTCGTTGTAGCCGGACAGCGAGACGGCCGCGCGGTAGCGGTCGGGGTGCTCGATCGCGAGCTTGGCCGAGCAGTGGGCGCCGGCCGATATCCCGGCGACGGCCCATCCGTCGGCGCCGGTCTGCGCGCGGAAGTTGTCGGTGACCATCTTGCGCACGTCCACGCTCAGCCAGCTGTCCGCGTTGACCACGCCCGGCACGTTCGCGCAGCCGGTGTCCTGCCCGGCGAGCAGCGAGGTGCGGGGCGCGACCAGGATGAACGGCTTGACCTCGCCCTTCGCCATCAGCGGCCGCAGCTGTTCGGTGGCATCGAGGTTGGTGAACCAGTCCTTGGCGGAGCCGGGGTAGCCCGCGAGCAGCTCCACCACCGGGAAGTTCTTCGCCCGGTAGGCCGGGTCGTCGTACTGCGGCGGCAGCCATACGTAGACCTCGCCGTCGGCCCCCGAGACCCGGCCGGTCAGATGCGTGATCTGGACGCCGGCGCCGAGGGCCGCGTCCTCGACCGGGGCGAACGCCTGCCGCACGCGGGGCTCCTTGGCGATGCTGCGCCCGCCGGTGCCGTCGGCACCCAGGTTGGGCGCGGCGGCCACGTGCCCCTCGGTGCCGAGCAGATCGCCCCAGGTGTCGTAGAGGCCGTTCGCGTTGTTGACGGCGACGAACACCACGACGACCGCCGAGGCCTGGGCGGTGAGCACCATGAGGAGCCGCACGGCGCCGCGCACCACGACCGGGCCGCCGACCCGGTGCCAGACGAGCAACGGCACCAGCAGGGCGAGCGCGGCCACCACGATCGCGGTCACGAAGAAGGGCGTTCCGGTCAGGCTCATCACGTCCGGCAAGAGTGACATGAGCGCGCCCGGGTTGCCGGTTTTGCCATGGTTTTACGCAGGTAAAGCCGCCGCTCACCCCAGCGGCGTAGGCCCGATCGTCCCCGGCGGCTCACACCAGCCGGCGTGCCGTCGCCCAGCGCGTCAGCTCGTGCCGGTTGGAGAGCTGGAGCTTGCGCAGCACCGCCGAGACATGGGACTCGACGGTCTTGACGGAGATGAACAGCTGCTTGGCGATCTCCTTGTAGGCATAGCCCCGGGCGATCAGCCGCAGCACCTCGCGCTCGCGCTGGGTGAGCCGGTCCATGTCCTCGTCGACCGGCGGCGCGTCCGTGGAGGCGAACGCGTCCAGGACGAAGCCCGCCAGGCGCGGCGAGAACACCGCGTCACCGTCCTGCACCCGGAAGATCGAGTCGACCAGGTCGGTGCCGGTGATGGTCTTGGTGACATAGCCGCGGGCGCCGCCGCGGATCACGCCGATCACGTCCTCCGCCGCGTCCGACACGGACAGCGCGAGGAAGCGGACCGGCCGCTCCGCGTCCGCCATCATGGCCGCCGAGCGGCGCAGCACCTCGACGCCGCCGCCACCCGGCAGATGGACGTCGAGCAGCACCACTTCGGGGCGGGTCGCGGTGATGACCGTGATCGCCTGGTCGACGTCGGCGGCCTCCCCGACCACCTCGACGCCCGTCGTCCCGGTCTGGCCGATCTCCGCCTGGACTCCGGTGCGGAACATCCGGTGGTCGTCGACGAGGACCACCCTGACGTGGCGGCCTGTCGTTTCCTCGGTCATCCCTGTGCCCTCTCCATCTCCAGCTCGACCTCCGTGCCCCCGCCGGGCACCGAACGCAGCCTGGCCGTACCGCCGTTGCGCCGCATCCGGCCGATGATTGATTCTCGTACGCCCATCCGGTCGCCGGGAACCGCGTCCAGGTCGAATCCGGGGCCGCGGTCCCGCACGGAGACGAAGACCGTGCGGCCCTCGACCTCGGCGTACACCTGGACGGCGCCGCCCTCGCCACCGTACTTGGCCGCGTTGACCATCGCCTCGCGTGCGGCCTGCATCTGTGCGGACAGGCCGTCGTCCAGCGGGCAGTCGCCGACGACGACCACTTCGAGCGGGACGCCGTGCTTGTCCTCGACCTCGGCCGCCGCCTTCTTCACGGCCTCGGCGAGCGTCTCGGGCTCCTCCTCCTTGCCGGTGCCCTCCGGCTTGTACAGCCAGGCCCGCAGCTCCCGCTCCTGCGCCCGGGCCAGACGCCGCACCTCTCCGGCGTTCTCCGCGTTGCGCTGGATCAGGGTCAGGGTGTGCAGCACCGAGTCGTGGACGTGGGCGGCGACTTCGGCCCGCTCCTGGGCCCGGATACGCATCAGGCGTTCCTCGGAGAGGTCCTGCGTCATGCGCACCAGATAGGGCCCGGCGAGCAGGGCGACTCCGGCGAGCACCGCTATCGCCGCCGTCAGGACGTTGCCGAGCTGCGCGGCCGAGCCGTTGACCACGACGAACCCGGTGAGCCCGGTGCCGACCAGGGCGACCCCGGCGAGGCCCCGCACCACCGGAAGCCAGCGGCTGCGGCGGGCGCCCTCGGTCCAGCGGGCCCGGCGGGTGTTGTCGGCCTGGCGCCAGACCAGGATCACGCCGACGCCGATGAGGATGCTGGGGAAGACGTACGGATTGGCCCAGCCGCCGACGTCCACCTTCGAGGCGAAGACGGCGGCGCCGAAGAGCAGCGCGATCAGCGCGACGATCTGCCCCTTGTCGGGCTTGCGCAGCCTGCGCCGGCCGTCCGCGCTGACCTCGAACGCGGAGCGCGGCCCGGCCGTCGTCCCACCCAGGCCCAGCGGCACCACGAACCAGAACACCGCGTAGAGCAGCGCGCCCAGGCCGTTGATCGAGAGCAGCCCGAGGAAGGCGATCCGCACCCACACCACCGGAAGACCGAGATGTCCGGCGAGCCCGCGCGCGACACCGCCGAGCATCCGCCCCTCGGCGGAGCGGTACAGCTTGCGGACCGGCGCGTCGTCGGCCTCGGGCGGCGACAGGCGGGGGGTGGCGACTGGCATGCCACGATCGTCACACGAGCACGGACCCGCGGGCATCAGGGTTGGCCCCCAGGCTTCCCTGAGGACAGCCCCCTCTCCCGGGGGAGCCGCCCTCCCCCGGGAGAGGCACCGGCTCGCCCCCTCGGGGTCGAAATCAGGGTGAGGCCAGGGTCGGGGCGGGTGCCGTGGGGCGCACGGGCCCGTCACCATGTACGTATGAGCACGCCGACCGAGGTGTCCGTATGAACACGCCAGCCGAGGTGTCCGGATGAGCACGCCGACCGAGACGCCCCTGGCGCCGTCCGACCCGGCCCCCGAGGCCGCGCAGTTGCGCCGCAGCGGCCGGAACAAGGTCATCGGCGGAGTCTGCGGCGGCCTCGGCCGGTACTGCGACATCGACCCGGTGATCTTCCGGATCGCGCTCGGCGTGCTCTCCGTGACCGGCGGCCTCGGCCTCGTCTTCTACGGTTTCGCCTGGCTGATCGTGCCGCTGGAGGGCGAGGACGAGAACGAGGCCCGCCGACTGCTCACCGGCCGGGTCGAGGGCGCGGCCCTGGTCGCCGTCCTGATGGCGCTCGCGGGCTGCGGGATCTTCCTCACCATGCTGCGCAACGGCTCGGTGCTGACGTTCGCGGTCCTGCTCGCGCTGCTGCTCGGGGGCGCCGCCGTCTGGTCGCAGCGCCGCTCGACCACCCCGCCGGACGCCCCGCTCGATCCGGTCGCGGCCCAGGCCGTCGCGGACGCGCCGCCCGAGACGAAGGCGCCGCCCGCACCCTCGCCGCCCTCCTGGTGGCGGGACCCGATCGTCAAGGACGGCACCACCGGGCCGGTCGCGGACGGCTATCTGTGGGGCCCGGTGGACGCGGACGCCCCGCGGGCCGGCAAGGCGGCGCGCAGGGCCGCGCGGCCCGCCGGGCGCGCCTGCCGGGGGCCACGCCCCATCGGCGGGCTCCTCTTCTTCCTCGCCCTGCTCGCCTTCGGCGCCGGGCTCGGCGCCCACTGGGGCCACCAGCCGCTCGGCACCGGCCTGGAGACCGGCTTCGCCGCGGCGCTCGGGGTGTTCGCGCTCGGCCTGATCGTGAGCTCGTTCCTGGGCCGCACCGGCTTCGGCACGGTGTTCCTCGCGGTGCTCACCGCGGCACTGCTCGCGGGCTCGGCCGCGCTGCCGAAGACCATCGACGCGCACTGGGTGCGCACGGGCTGGACGCCCGCCGCGATCGGCGACGTGCGGCCGGACTACGACCTGGGGAGCGGCGTCGCCACCCTCGACCTGAGCCGGGTCGCCGTGCCGCCGGGCCGGACGCTGACGACCGGGGCGACGGTCGGCGCGGGCCGCGCCAAGGTCGTCGTACCGAAGGACGTGACCGTGAAGGTGAGCTTCGACATGGGAGTCGGTGACATCCAGTTGCCCGGCGAGGATCCGAACCACATCCAGGTCCAGCCGGGCGAGAAGCGGACGGCCACCCTCGCGCCGCCCGCCGGCGCCCAGCCGGCCGGCACGCTCGAACTGCACCTCAAGGTCGGCGTAGGACAGGCGGAGGTGGACCGTGCCGCGTCATGAGTTCCGTCCCGGCCGCCTGGTCGCCGGGCTCGCCCTCGGTGCCGTCGCCGTCCTGTTCGCGGGGGACGCGGCCGGGCGCTGGAACACGCCCTCGCCCGTGGTGGTCCCGCTGGTCTGCGGCGGCCTCGGCATCGCCTCGCTGGTGAGCTGGATCGACTACGGGGTGCGCAAGCGCCGCCGCCTCGCGAGGAACGCGTCGGCGGACAGCAGGGGCGTCCCGGCCAGTACGAGCGGGAGCCAGGCCATCAAGTAGGCCAGGTCATTGCCGTAGTAGTACGGGGTGGTGCGCCAGCTCACCGTGAGCCACAGGGAGAGCGAGATGAGGGCGCCGCCCAGTGCGGCGAGCCGCCCGAACAGGCCGATCAGGGTGCCGATCCCGACAGCCAGCTCGCCGAGCGCGATGGCGTAGCCGAACCCCGAGGGGCTCTTCAGGGCGAGGTCCACCAGGGCCGGGATCGCGGCGCTGTCCCGCACCCCGTGCATCAGCTCGCCGATGGAGCCGACGCCGCTCGCGTGGAAGAAGGTGCTGTCCGTGAGCTTGTCGAGGCCCGCGTAGACGAACGTCACGCCGAGGAAGATCCGCAGCGGCAGCAGCGCGTAGGTGCGGGCCGTGGCCCGCCAGCCGCCCGCGCCCTCGTCCACCCCCGCCCTGGTCACGTACCCATGTGCCATGGCTGATCCCGCCTCCATCCGATTGGCCTGTCACCAGACGATACGGACGGGGGGAACGCGTGTCTCAATCCCACTCCGGTCGCCCGGGCGGGACCGGCTCCTACTCCGCGACCTCCACGAGCACCGCGTCCGTCTCGACCCCTGCCGCCGTCACCACCCGGACCTCCACCCGCCCCGCCTCGACGTCCACCGGCACCGGCACCGTGAGCACCCCGTCCGTCGGGTTCACGAAGCCGCCCGGCACCGGGATCAGCGGGACGTGGACATGGACCGCGCCGATGCGCACCACGACGCGGGCGAGCCGGTCCGGGGTGCCGGCACCCGGCGGGACGAAGCCGGCGCCCCGGATCTCGATGTCGTCGCCGGTACGGATGGGCGCGTCCAGGTCCCCTGCCTCCCGGGCCCGCACGACGGAGAGCACGACGGGGCGGCCGCCCTCCGCGTACTTCCCGGCCAGGTAGGTCGCGGCGGAGACCAGCACCAGAGCCGCCAGCCCCCAGGGCAGATCCGGGAGTTGATCGGGGTGGCGGCCCAGGCGTACCGCCGCGAAGAGGACGGCGGCCAGGGTCGCCGCGACGTATTGCGCGTCCGCGAAGCTGCCCCGCCCCGCGTCGTCGGTCACGAGGTCGGCGCCGCGCGGCCGGTCGGCCCGCAGCTTCTGAAGGCGCTGGCCCTGGATGCGCAGTGTCACCACCCTGCGGACCACCACCGCGATCGCCGAGGTGGTGAACAGGACCGTCAACAGGCCGCCGCAGTGGGCCAGTTGGAGACCGCTCAGGAGTCGATCGCGCTCGGCGGGATCGGCGGCGGCGACCAGCCGCAAGGTGAGGACCAGGGTCGCGAAGACCGCGAACAGGCCCCAGGCGGCCGCGACCGCCCGCGAGGTCGAGAGGCGGTTGTCCTCACCGAGCACGGGCGCCAGGAGTCCGCCGTGCGCGCGGTGCGCGTGCGCCGCCGCGGTGGCGGGCGCCGCCAACGCGAGGGCGGCCAGGAGTCCCGCGGTGCGGGCGGGCGTCCAGCCCGCACCGATCGCGGTCGCCGACTCGGCCAGCGAGAGCACGACCACGCCGCCCCAGACCGTGCCGAGGGTGCCCCACCAGACCCGATCGGGCCAGGCCCGGCCCGCTGCCCGGCCGCGCTCGGCGACCGTCCGCGCGGACTGGGTCAGCTCGTCGGAGACCCACTGGCGCGACGCCCCGGCGGAGTGGGCGAGCGCGGCGGGCAGCCCCTCGCCCGCGGCGAGTCCGTCCCGCTTGGCGAGGAACTCCGCCACCGCGCGCCGGTGCCCGTCGCGCGCGCCGTGCGCGCAGTCACCTCCGCATTGCCGAGCCTCCTGCACTGCCACCGGGCACTCCGTCCATACGCCACATCCCTTGAACCGTCAGGGAATTGTCGCTCACCGAAACCTCCCACCGGCCGGTACTGCGCGGCCCGGGGGGTGATTGACGCACCATCGAATTGACGTACTACGACAGAAGTTCGGGCTCCGCGCGGCTGATCTGCCGCCACAGCGGCTGGTAGTTGATCCAGGCCACGAGATCACTGCCGAGCTGGTCACGGGTGGCCACCGCGTCCCGTCGGTCGATGAGTACGGGCTTGCCGGCCGCCCGCGCCGCGAGCTGCACCTTCGCGCACCGCTCCATCGAGATGAACCACCAGGCCGCCGCGTCCACCGAGTCCCCGACGGTGAGCAGCCCGTGGTTGCGCAGCACGACGGCCTTGTGTGAGGCGAGCGCCGCGGCGATCCGCCGGCTCTCCTCGGCGTCCACGATCACCCCGGTGTAGGCGTCGTACACCGCGTGGTCCTCGAAGAAGGCGCAGGCCTCCTGCGTGTACGGCTCGACGAAGTCACCGAGCGCCGCGAGCGCCCTGCCGTACGTGGAGTGGGTGTGGACGACGGCCACGGCGTCCGGGCGGGCCCGGTGCACCTGGGCATGCACGGTGAACGCGGCCTGGTTGACGTGGTGACCGCCCTGGACGACCTGCCCCTCCCCGTTGACCAGGACCAGCTCCCCCGCGGTGACGTGGGCGAACGGCACCCCGAACGGGTTCACCCAGTAGCAGTCGGCCAACTCCGGGTCGCGCGCGGTGACATGGCCCGAGACGCCTTCCTCGTACCCGAACCGGGCGAACAGTCTCAGCGCCCCCGCGAGCCGCTCCTTGCGGTGCTGCCGCTCCTGGGCGGGGTCGTCGTGCACGGGCGGCAGATCGAACCGCAGCTGGTCCACCGGTATCGGCTCGGGCATCTCAGTCATGGCCGGAAGCTACCTCGCGTTACCGCAGGTGAACAGAGTCGTGCGGGCGTCGGTGACAACGGCGACGGGCGGCGCCCGCACCCGGGGCCGACGGCGACGGCGCCGCCCCCGGATACGGGGACGACGCCGTCGGTGTCGCTGAGCCGGTGGGGACTACTCCCACTCGATGGTGCCCGGCGGCTTGCTCGTCACGTCGAGGACGACGCGGTTGACGTCGGCGACCTCGTTGGTGATGCGGGTGGAGATCTTCGCGAGCACGTCGTACGGCATCCGCGTCCAGTCCGCCGTCATGGCGTCCTCGGAGGAGACCGGGCGCAGCACGATCGGGTGGCCGTAGGTGCGGCCGTCGCCCTGGACGCCCACCGAGCGCACATCGGCGAGCAGCACGACCGGGCACTGCCAGATCTCGCGGTCCAGGCCGGCCGCGGTCAGCTCCTCGCGGGCGATCGCGTCGGCCTCGCGCAGCAGGTCCAGACGCTCCTTGGTGACCTCGCCGACGATGCGGATGCCGAGGCCGGGGCCGGGGAAGGGCTGGCGCTGGACGATCTCGTCGGGCAGGCCGAGCTCCTGGCCGACCATGCGGACCTCGTCCTTGAACAGCTTGCGCAGCGGCTCGACGAGTTCGAACTCGATGTCGTCGGGCAGGCCGCCCACGTTGTGGTGCGACTTGATGTTCGCGGTGCCGGTGCCGCCGCCGGACTCGACCACGTCCGGGTACAGCGTGCCCTGGACGAGGAAGGCGACCTCGGGGCCGTCCTCCTGGAGGATCTCCAGCTGGGCCTGCTCGAAGACGCGGATGAACTCGCGGCCGATGATCTTCCGCTTGGTCTCCGGGTCGGAGACGCCGGCGAGCGCGGTGAGGAATCGCTCCTGCGCGTCGACGACCTTCAGCTGGACGCCGGTGGCGGCCACGAAGTCCTTCTCGACCTGCTCGGTCTCGCCCTTGCGCATCAGGCCGTGGTCGACGTACACGCAGGTCAGCTGGGAGCCGATGGCCTTCTGGACGAGGGCCGCGGCGACCGCCGAGTCCACGCCGCCGGACAGGCCGCAGATCGCGCGCTTGGAACCGACCTGCTCGCGGATCAGGGCGACCTGCTCCTCGACGACGTTGTGCGTCGTCCACGTCGGCTCGATGCCCGCGCCGCGGTAGAGGAAGTGCTCCAGGATCTGCTGGCCGTGCGTGGAGTGCAGCACCTCGGGGTGGTACTGGACGCCGTAGAGCTTCTTCTCGTCGTTCTCGAAGGCGGCGACGGGGACGACGTCCGTGGAGGCCGTGACCGTGAAGCCCTCGGGGGCCGCCGAGCAGGCGTCGCCGTGCGACATCCACACCGACTGCTCGGCCGGGGTGCCCTCGAAGAGGGTGGAGCCCTGCTGGGAGACGGTCAGCGGGGTGCGGCCGTACTCACGGGCGCCGTTGTCGTCGACCGTGCCGCCGAGCGTGGTCGCCATCAGCTGGAAGCCGTAGCACATGCCGAAGACGGGGACCCCGGCCTCGAAGATCGCGCGGTCCAGGCGCGGGGCGCCCTCGGCGTACACGGAGGACGGGCCGCCGGAGAGGATGATCGCCTTGGGGTTCCTGGCCAGCATCTCGGCCACGGGCATGCTGCTCGGGACGATCTCGCTGTAGACCCGGGCCTCGCGGACGCGGCGGGCGATGAGCTGGGCGTACTGCGCGCCGAAGTCGACAACCAGGACGACGTCCGGGTTGCTGTCGGGCGCGGCTGCGGAGGGTGCTGCTGGCACGGGTGGCGGCCTTCCGGCGGTGGGAGGGGGTCGGTTTTGTCGATTCTACCGGGGCGCACGGGTCCGGCTTCGTCTCACCATCCGAACCCGGATTGGCCCGGTTCCGGGGCGTCGGTCCATACTGTCCGCATGCGCGAGCACCAGACCTTCGTCTTTACCTATGGCACCCGGCCCGCCGGGCGCCATGGTCGTGCTGCTTGAGCAACTGACAAGCGACTTCCACTGAGCGCCCCGGGCCGACAAGGCCCGGGGCGCTCAGTGGTTTCCGGTCCTTGCCGATCCGGGGCCCGCATCCCTCACGAGGAGCCCCCATGAGCATCTCCGTCACCGAGAAGACCGGCGCCCGCCCCGACGAGGCCGCCGCCGTGATCACCGGCGCGCGCGAGCGCATCGACGCGCTCGACGACCGCATCATCGGTCTCGTCCAGGAACGCATGGCCGTCTCGGCGGTCATCCAGGAGTCCCGGATCGCCTCCGGCGGCCGCCGGGTCAGCCTGAACCGCGAGATGGAGGTCCTGGCCCACTTCAGCGACGCGCTCGGCAGGCCCGGCACCGCCCTCGCGATGACGCTCCTGGAGCTGTGCCGGGGCCGTATCTGAGTTCGGGCGCTCCTCACCCGTACGGCGCCGTGACCGTGCCCGGCCCGGCTTCGTTGGTGGGGTGTCCGTGCCAGCCAGGGGCGGGCCCGAAAAAACCACGCGTGGCTCCGCTGGGGCGTGTGACGCATCGCAAGTGCGTCGTGGGACCTCGCCCCGGCGTGTGTGACCGGACGGCAGGGGACAGCAGCCCGGTCACCCCATAAAGGCGGTCGGTTCCGGGGACGCCCGGGACCGGCCGCATCCGGTCCAAACGGTTGCGCCGGGCGCGGCCCATCCAGCACGATGCGAAGACAAGTCCCTTGCCCCGTACACCCGTTGCCAGGGGCCGACACCACTCGCGCGTCCCGCACGCGCCGGGTCGGCCACCCGGCACACCAGTCCAGCGGCGCACCCCCCGGCGCCGCCCCCGCGGCACCGACGCTGCCCTGACGTCGGTGCTGACGGCCCAGGGCCCCGCAGGCCGCCCGTACACACCCCGTACGGGCCGAACCGCGGGGCCCTTCGCCTGCGTCGGCGATGGCTCCGTGCGAAGCCTCTCCGCAACTCGCCCTGCCCATAGGCCAGTTGATGCTCCGGCTCAGGTACGGCTGGCCGTGCCGCAGTCCTCCGAGCGGTCCGCGCCCACGGGCTTGCTGCGGTCGTACGGGTCGACGGCGGGGCCGCTCGGGGTGGGACCGGAGGGGGTCTCGTCGGCGAACTCGGGGTTCAGATAGCCGTCGTAGACGCCGCACCGCGAGTTGGCGCTGTCCACGTCGTGCCGGGCGATCCAGAGCTTGTCCGGGGTGATCCGCGTGACGGACGGGTCGGTGACGTCGACGTCGAGGACGCGGCGGACGATCGTGCGGGCCACCTCCGTCGAGCCCGGCGCCGCCTTCACCAGCGGGTAGACGAAGGTGTAATCGGCGTGCACGACGACCCCGCCGTCGGACCCCTTGTCGAACGTCATGCGGCCGCGGGTCTTGACCACGTCACCGACGAGCTTGACCTTCTTCGGGTCGAAGCGGGAGACCAGCTCCAGCGGGTCGTGTTCCTTGTCCGGCTTGACCAGGCCGGTGTCGAACTGGTCGAGGAGTTCCTTGTCCAGCGGGTCGATGAGGCCGAGGGCGGTCTCCGGGCGCTCGCCGCGCAGGGTGGCCGGGGACAGGTTCGACTCGATCAGGAAGGTGCGGGTGGCGGCCAGGGCCGCGGCGACCCGCTCCTTGGAGATGCCGCCGAGCGCGGTGGCATCGGGCAGCTGGATCCCGGCGGCGCCGTCCGCGTACTGCATCGCGGGCGAGCCGCGGAAGGGCTCCTTCAGGGTGGGCCGGTCCGGGTCGAAGGAGGGCGGGGCGGCCGTCGGGGCCGCGGTCTCCGCCGGGAGCGGGGCAGCCGCGGTATCGCCGGAGCCGTCGCCGCCGGTCACCACGGACAGGGCCCGGGACGGATTCAGAGCCACCAGCAGGACGGCCGCGGCGAGGAAGACGCCGAGCACGCCCCTCATGCGGCGCTTGCGGGCGGCCCGCCGCCCGTTCATCTCCTGCCAGGCCGGACCGGTCCGCCAGCCCGCCGGCTCGGCGGGGCGGCGCTCACCCCTCCCCCAGCGCTTGCCCGTGCGGCCGCGGACCCCGGCGGCCCCGGCCGCCTCCCGCTCCTTGCGCAGCCGGTCGGTCACCATGCGGGCCCGGGCCGAGGGCTCCTTGGGCGCGGATGCCCGGATGTCCAGCTCGGTGTCGCGGATGAACCGCTCCCACACCTCGTCCGGCACCGAGTCGTCGCTCGACGACTCCTTCGAGACCGGCGGCTTCTCGCTCACTTCTGATGACCCCTCTTGACATGCACTGGGCGGCACACGCCGCGGCAGCGGTTCGACCCGCGGAGCGGGCCGATGGTTGCCGCGGGAGAGGAGTGGTGTGGATCACATAAGGATTTCGTGAAGGCGGGACAACCATTCACAGGAGCCACAGGTCATGCATGTGGAACCAACAGTCCCGCCCGCGTTCCGTTTCCGCCGACGGGGCTCCACCAGGTCTCCGCATACGTGAGAGGCGCTGCACTCGGAGGGGGGTGCAGCGCCTCTTGCGTGTCCGGCCGGCTTTCGATTGCTTACGTGATCGTTTGCTCAAGCGATCGGCGACGGCTCACCGACGGCAAGCGATCGCCGACGGCTCACCGACGGCCCGGATCCGCCGGGACGGTCCGCGCGGCTTACTTCCCCGGCTTCGGCGGGACCGCCGGCATGCCCAGGAACGGGAGCTTGAGCGCGCCGAACGCCTCCGCCGGGACCGCCGGGGACTTCGGCTCGACCGGGGCGAGCCGGACGTAGGCCGCGCCCGGTGCCGGGCGGAGGTCGGCCTCGCCCTTGTTGGGCCACAGCGACATCGCGCGCTCGGCCTGTGCGGTGATCGTCAGGGACGGGTTGACACCGAGGTTCGCCGAGACGGCCGCGCCGTCCACCACCGAGATCCCGGGGTGTCCGTACAGCCGGTGGTACGGGTCGATCACGCCGGTCTCGGCCGAGTCGCCGATCGGGCAGCCACCCAGGAAGTGCGCGGTGAGCGGGGTGCCCATGAGCTCGCCGACGTTCGAGCCGGCGAAGCCGTTGATCTCCGCGGCGATCGCCGTGGCGCCGTCGGTGGCCGCCCGGATCTGCTTGGGGTTGGGCGCGCCGTGGCCCTGCTCGGCGGTCAGCAGCCCCTTGCCGACGCCGTCCGGCTTGAGGTGCGTGGTGAGCGAATTGTCGAGCGACTGCATGACCAGGCCGATGATCGTTCGCTCGGACCAGCGGTGGTTGCTGATCGAACGTGCGAGGAGCAGCGGGTGCTTGGCCGCGTTGCCGAGCCAGTTGCGCACCCGGTTGACGCCGTAGGGCACCTGGAGGATCGACATGCTGCCCATCGCGTTCGAGCCCTTGCCGTAGCGGACCGGCTCGATGTGGGTGTTCTCGTCCGGATGGATCGAGGAGGTGATGGCGACGCCCCGGGTGAAGTCCACCCTGGCCGCGCCGTGCCGGCTGCGGTAGCGGCGGCTGGTGGTCTGGGCTCCGACGAGCGCCTCGGAGTTGGTACGGGTCAGCTCGCCCAACCGCTTCGAAATGTAGGGGAGTTGACCGCTCGCCTTCATGCGGTGGAGCAGGGTCTGGGTGCCGTAGGTGCCGGCCGCGATGACGACGCGACGGGCCGTGAACAGCCGTCCCGGCGCGTCCTTGCGGTCGGTGGGCAGGGTGGCGACGGCATGGCCGCCGCGCGAGTCGTCGGTCACCGAGACGACGGTCGTCATGGGGTGGACCACCGCCCCCGACTTCTCGGCGAGGTAGAGGTAGTTCTCGTTCAGGGTGTTCTTCGCACCGTGCCGACACCCCGTCATGCACTCGCCGCACTCGGTGCACGCCCTGCGCGAGGGCCCCGCGCCGCCGAAGTACGGGTCGTCAACAGCCGTGCCCGGCCTGGCCTTTGACGTACCGTCACCATCTTCACCGTCGCCGAAGAAGACCCCGACCGGCGCCATGTGGAAGGTGTCGCCGACGCCCATGCGCTGGGCCGCGGCCTTGAGGTGGACGTCGGAGGGCGTCATCGTCGGGTTGAGCCGCACGCCGAGCATGCGCCGCGCCTGGTCGTAGTACGGCGCCAGCTCGTCCTGCCAGTCGGTGATGTCCTTCCACTGCGGGTCGTCGAAGAACTGCTTCGGCGGCACGTACAGGGTGTTGGCGTAGTTGAGCGAGCCGCCGCCGACCCCGGCGCCGCCGAGCACCATCACATTGCCGAGCAGATGGATGCGCTGGATGCCGTACAGGCCGAGCTTGGGCGCCCACAGGTAGTTCTTGATGTCCCAGGAGTTCTTGGGCAGCGTGGCCCGGGTGAAGCGGCGGCCCGCCTCCAGGACGGCGACCCGGTAGCCCTTCTCGGTGAGCCGCAGTGCCGTCACCGAGCCGCCGAAGCCCGAGCCGACCACGACGACGTCGTAGTCGTATCCGCCGTCCTCGTCCGGATTCTGGGCAGGGGGTACCTGGGACATGGCTCTCCTCGTGCACGGGGGGCGGTTGTGAGGGGCGGGTTTTCCTGGCGTGGTCCGGGCGGACCGGGAGCTAGCGCAGGCGCAGGGCCTTCATGGCCTTGAGGCTCCGGGTCATGAAGGCGGCGTACTTCTCGTCGTCCATGCCGAAGGAGGGGGCCAGCGGGATGAGCCGCTGCTGGGCGACGGTCTGGGCCTCGGTGTACTTGAGGATGCCCTCGGAGCCGTGCCGCCGGCCGAGCCCGGAGTCCTTCATGCCGCCCATCGGCGACTGGACACTGCCGTAGGCGGGGGCATAGCCCTCGTTGATGTTCACCGTGCCGGTGCCGAGCCGAGCCGCGACCTCGTGGCCGCGCTTCGCGTCCTTCGTCCACACCGAGGAGTTGAGGCCGTAGGGAGTGGCGTTGGCCCGCTCGATCACCTCGTCCTCGTCCTTGAAGCGGTAGACGGAGACGACCGGGCCGAAGGTCTCCTCGGTGCACACGGCCATCGGCGCCTCGACGCCGTCCAGGATGGTGGGCTCGTAGAAGAGCGGGCCGATGTCGGGGCGGGCCACGCCGCCCGCGACGAGCCTGGCGCCCTTGGCGACGGCCTCCTCGACGTGCCGGGTGACGGTCTCCAGCTGGCGCTCGCCGACCAGGCAGCCCATGTCGGCGCCGTACGCGAGAGAGCGACCGAGCCGCATCGCCTTCGTTCGTGCGGCGAATCGCTCCAGGAAGGCGTCGGCGATCGATTCGTGGACGTACAGTCGCTCGATCGAGATGCAGAGCTGGCCGGCCGAGGAGAAGCAGGCGCGGACCGCGCCCGCGGCCGCCTTCTCCACGTCGGCGTCGTGCAGTACGAGCATGGCGTTCTTGCCGCCCAACTCCAGTGACACGCCCACGAGTCGGGCCGCCGCGCCCTGGGCGACCTCGCGGCCGGTGCGGGTCGAGCCGGTGAAGGAGACGTAGTCGGCGTGCCGGACGACCTCGGGGCCGACGACCGGGCCCTCGCCGAGCACGACCTGGAAGACCTCGGCGGGCAGGCCCGCCTCGATCAGCAGATCGCGTGCCCACAGGGCGGTGAGCGCGGTCTCGGTGTCGGGCTTCATCACGACGGCGTTGCCGGAGACGAACGCGGGCAGCGCGTCGCCCACCGACAGTTCCAGCGGGTAGTTCCAGGGCGCGATCTGCCCCACCACCCCACGCGGCTGGCGCAGTTCGGTGACCTTGGTCAGGGTGGGCACGACGCCGGTGTGGCGCCTCGGCTTCAGATAGGCCGGCGCCTTGCGCCCGTAGTGGCGGGCGGCGACGGCGACGGCCTGCACCTCTTCGTGCGCGTGCAGCCGGGCCTTGCCGGTCTCCAGCTGGATCAGGTCGAGCACCTCGGCCTGCCGGGCGAGGACCAGGTCGTGGAAGCGGAGCAGCACGGCGGCTCGGGCACGGACCGGTGTGGCGGCCCAGGCGCGCTGCGCGGCGCGGGCCCGCGCGAAGGCGCCGGCGACGTCCTCGGGGGTGGACTCGGGCAGGTCGGCCAGCTTCTCGCCGGTGAACGGCGTGTGGTTGGCGGTCCGCCCGGACCCGGCCACGCCCCGGGTCAGCTGGGCGACGAGCTGGCCCGTGACCACGTCGGTGGCGGTCCGCGCCCCGGCTGGTGCGGGGGCGACCGGGTTGGTCCCGGCGGGCGTGCGGGTGGTCGTGGGCGAGGCCTGCGAGTCCGTCATGCGCCGAGCGTATGCCCGCCGGAGCACTTTCGGTACCCGTCGGTAACGGCTTTTCAGGACCCCGAAAACCACGCCAGCGATCACTGGCTGAATAACCGCTGATCAGCGGGTTACGCGCGCCAGAAGCACCCGGGAAGCACGAAGTCCTCCGTGGCGTGGATCTTTCGGCCTAGAGATCGTGGATCTCGAAACCGTCCGCGACCCGGTCGAAGAGCGCCTCGCCGTCCACGGCCGCCCGGCCCGCCGCCGGCATCGACACCCGCAGCCGCCAATAACCCGTGCCCTTACCGGGCACGAGCAGCTCGTGGTAGCGGTAGCGGGTCGGATGCGGCTTCGAGACCTCCGCGTTGGGGGTGTATTCGGTGACGATGTCGTACGCCTTCGCGCCCTGGTGTCGTACGTCGGTGGTGGTCACCTTGGCCCGGGTGAACTCGATGCCGTTCCTGCCACCCTTCTCGTAGTACGTCTTCCAGGCCGCCGGGTCCGCGGGAAGCGTCTGGTGCGTGGTGTCGGTGGCCGGGTCGGGCCGGTCGGCGTAGATCTGGAACACGGCGCTCGGGTCGTCGTAGGTGACGCTGTCGCCCGCGCTGCTCTGGGTGCGCGCGTACTCGTCCGGGACCGTCAGGTCCGCGTGCAGCACCTCGTTCTCGGGCCGCACCTGCCAGCCGGCCGGAAGTCCGCCGCCGCCGAACGGATTCGCCAGGAGCAGGATGAGCGCGACCGCGACCGCGAGCACCCCGCCCCCGAGCCCGAACCGCGCCCCGCGGCTGCTCGCCAGGACCGGCGGCACCCAGCGGCTGCCGGCCGTCGCGGCCGGGGCCGGGGCCTGGGGGTTCAGCCGGGTGGCCGCCGCCGGGTCCGGCGCCGGGTGGGCGGCCGCTTCCAGGGCCGCGCGGACCTCGGCGGCGCTCGGCCGGGCCGCCGGGTCCTTGCGCAGCAGACGCATGACGAGGGTGCCGAACGCTCCGGAGCCACGGGCGGGCACCTGCGGTTCGGCCGAGAGCACCGCCTGGAGGGTGGCCGGAGCGTTGCTGCGCCGGTAGGGCGACATGCCCTCGACCGCTGCGTACAGGACGACGCCGAGCGACCACAGATCGGACTCGGGCCCGGGCCGCCGGCCCAACACCCTTTCCGGGGCGATGAATTCGGGTGAGCCGACGAAGGCGCCGGTCTCGGTCAGGCCCTGCTCGCCCTCGACCTGGGCGATGCCGAAGTCGGTGAGCACGACCCGGTCGCCGTGGCCGAGCAGCACGTTGTCCGGTTTGACGTCCCGGTGCAGGACGCCCGCCTCGTGCGCCGCCGCGAGCGCGCCGAGCACCGCGAGCCCTATTCGGGCGGCCTCGCGGACATCGAGGGTGCCCTCCTGGAGCCGGTCGGCGAGCGACTGGCCGCGCACCAGCTCCATCACGATCCAGGGCTTGCCGTCCTCCATGACGACGTCGTGCACGGTGACCACACCGGGGTGGTCGATACGGGCGGCGGCGCGCGCCTCACGCCGCATGCGCAGATACACGTTGGCCCGATCGCGCTCCCCCAAGTGGTCCGGGACGCGCGGCTCCTTGACAGCGACGTCCCGGTCGACCACCTCGTCACGGGCCCGCCACACGGTGCCCATGCCGCCGTGCCCGAGCCGGCCGACGAGCCGGTAGCGACCGCCGAGCAGCCGGCCGGTGCCGTCCACGGGCTGCTGCCGCGTCGGCTCGTAGCCGCCCGGCCCGGTCGGCGGTGTCTGCCCGCGCGCGGGCTCCGGCGGCGTCTGCTGGTGCGGAACCGGAGCGGGCTCCGGGGGCCGCAGGCTGTAACTGGTGGGCTCGCCGGCCCCTCCCCCATCGTCAATCATGCCCACATCCTGACGAACACCGGCCCCGGCTGCCACTTCCGGCCGGACACGGATGCACGGCTGTGACGGACAACCGCGTCAGGGGCCCGGGGCGAACGAGTCCAGGGCGGTGTCGAAGGTGCGCTTCGCCTCGTCGAGACGGGTGAGGGGGGCCGAGACCCACACGTCGTACATCCGGCCGGAGTCGTCCCAGGACACGTCGTAGGTGTGGCGGGGGCCCTCCGCCCTGGTGAAGCCGTTCCAGGTGAACTCCCACAGGGCCGCGTCGCGTCCGTGGTGGGTGGTCGCGGTGACCTTGGCGTCACGGTAACCGGGGTTGGTGGTGGCCCCGTTGGCGGCGGACTGGCGCATGACGCCGAGCGGGCCGCCGGACACGGCGTTCTGGGTCCGGATGCCGACCCGGAGGGTGCCGCCCGGTGACATGTAGAACACGCGCTGGGCGTCGGTGCTGCGGGTGTAACCGTCCGGCAGGACGATCCCGAAGCCGTCGGGGTCGCGGACGAAGCGGAAGCCGGCGGGCACCGGCGGCGGGGCCTGGCGCGGGGGCGGTGGCGGCGGCGGAGGCGGCCGCCACGACGCGACGGGCGGGGCCGCGGTCCGCGCCGCCCGCTCGGCCGCGTGCCGGTGGCCCCCGCCCCCGCCGAGCGCGAACACCGCGACGGCCGCGCCCGCCCCGGCGAGCACGATCACCAGGGCGGCCCCCACCAGCAGGTTCCGGGCCCCCCAGGGGCGGGCGGCGGGGCTCGGCGAGGCGACCGGGGTCGCGGGAACGGCATCGGCCGGGGCCACCGCGACGACCGGGGGAGCCGGCTGTTCGACCCGCTCGGTCGGCACGTAGCGCGGTGGCGGGCCGCTGCCCGGGTCGGCGAAGGGACGCAACAGCGACGCCGCCTCGACCGCGCCGAGCCGCAGCTTGGGGTCGCGCTCCAACAGGCCGTGCACGACGGGCAGCAGCGGACCCGCGGCCCGGGGCGGGCGGATCTCGCCGAGGACGACGGCGTGCAGGACACCGCCCAACGAGTCCCGGTGGAACGGGGATTCGCCGGACAGGGCCGCGCACAGGAGCGCGCCGAGCGACCACAGGTCCGACTCGGGTCCGGCGCCCGCGCCCTGCATCCGCTCGGGTGCGGTGTACTCGGGCGAGCCGACGAACGCGCCCTCCTCGCTGATCGTGGAGGTGCCCGGCACCTGTGCGATGCCGAAGTCCGTGAGCACGACGCGTCCGCCGTCCTCCTCGATGAGGACGTTCGCGGGCTTGAGGTCGCGGTGCAGTACGCCCCGGGCGTGCGCGGTGGCGAGCGCCCCGAGCAGGGCGACCCCGATGCGCGCGGCCTCCTGGACCCCGACGGGCCCGGCCGAGGCGAGCCGGTCGGCGAGCGAGCCGCCGTCGACCAGCTCCATCACGATGTACGAACGCCGGGCCCCCGGGGGACCCCCGGGGGCGGGCTCTTGGACGACATCGTGGACGACGATCACATGCGGGTGCTTGATCTGGGCGACCGCGCGGGCCTCGCGCAGCGCCGCGGTCGCGGGTACGCCGCTGTCGGGGTGCAGTTCCTTGACGGCCACATGGCGGCCGAGCAGCTCGTCGTGCGCACGCCACACCGTGCCCATCCCGCCCCGCCCGAGCCGCCCGCCGAGCCGGTAACGTCCGGCCACCAGACGGGAGTTGAGGCGCTCCTGACGGTCCTGGGGTTCTTTCGGATCCTGCTCCGCTGTGGGCACCGGGCCCCCCTCGATCTCCCCCGCACACCTGCAAGGGCCCATCATGCCGCACCCCGGGCGGCTCCGGCGGCGTTCGCCGCGGGCGGGAGCGGGCGGATCAGCCCGCGGTCGGGGAAGGGGGCTGCCAGCCCTGGAGCACCGTGTCGAACTGCTGGCGGGTGGTCGCCCAGTCCTCCTCGGGACCCGACATGTAGAGGGCGTACTCGGGCCTGCCGCCGTCCCCGTAATACATCTGGTCGATGGCGTGCCGCTTGCCCGGGAAGTCCTGCTTCTCCACGTAGGTGAACTCCCAGAGGGACGACTTCACCTGGTCGCGGTAGGTGTTGCTGTGCAGGGTGACGCGTTTGTACTGGGGCAGCCGGTCCTTGAGCGACTTCTCCATGTTGAGCATGTGCATGTACGGGTTCTCGAAGTCGGGGAGCTTGTCGACGCTGATCCGGATGCGGTGCTTGCCGTTGTCCGGGGTGTAGTCGATCTCGTTGCCGTCCAGCTGGCGCTTCCAGCCCTTGGGTACGAGCAGGCTGAAGCCGACCGGGTCCTTGACGCGCTGCCAGCCGGCGGGAACCGAATTGTCGCCCCCGCTCGACGGGTGGCCCGCATCGGGGGTGGTGGGCGCCTGGGAGGCGGACGGGGTCCCGCCGTTCGCGGCACCCGAACTCCCGCCGTTCTCCTGGTACTTCATCACCGCGAACCCGGCGCCCACGCCGACCACCGCGGCGAGCGCGACCACGAGCACGGCGGTCCGCCAGCGGCGCCCGCGCGGCTCCGGCCGGCCGGCGAGGGGATCCGGCACGGGCCGCACCGGGGCCGGGGGCGGAAGCGGGGGCGACTGCCTCTCGGTGGGCCCGGTCCGCGAGGCGTCGGCCGAGCGCAGCTCCCGCTCGGAGACCTGACGCGTCGGCACATAGGCCTGGGCGGCCTTGGAGGCCCGGCCCTCCATCGCCTCCAGGAACATCCGCTCGGCCTCTTCCGCCGAGGGGCGCTCCTCCGGCTTCTTGCGGAGCAGCGCGACGATGACGGGAGCCAGCGCACCGGCCCGGTCCGGCACCGGGGGCTCCTCGGCGACCACGGCCTGCATGGTGGATATCGGCGAGTCCCGGCGGAACGGCGACTCGCCCTGCACCGCGGCGTACAGGGTCGCGCCCAGCGACCACAGGTCGGAGGCGGGCCCCGGGTGGCCGCCCTGGACACGCTCGGGCGCCAGATAGTCGATGGAGCCGACGAGTTCACCGGTCTTGGTGATGGTGACGTCGCCCTCGATGGCGGCGATCCCGAAGTCCGTGAGCAGCACCTGCCCGTTGCTCGCGATCAGGACGTTGCCGGGCTTCACATCGCGGTGCAGCACCCCCGCGGCGTGCGCGGCGCGCAGCGCGCCGAGGACGTGCAGGCCGATCCGGGCGGCTTCACGGGCGTCGATGCGATGGCCGTCGGCGGCCTTGACGGCATCGGCGAGCGAGGGCCCGTCGACGTACTGCATCACGATCCAGGGCCGGTTGTCGTGGTCGAGGACGTCGTGCACGGTGACCACGCCGGGGTGGGTGATGCGGGCGGCGGCGCGGGCTTCCTTCTGGGTGCGCGCGTGCAGGATCGCCCGGTCGGCCTCGGCCACGTACAGAGCGGCGGTGAGCTCCTTGACGGCGACGGTGCGGTGCAGCACCTCGTCGTGGGCACGCCAGACCTTGCCCATGCCGCCGCGGCCTATCGCGTCGCCGAGCCGATAGCGCCCGGCCAGCAGCAGTCCTGCGCCGGAGCCGTTCGTGCTGTGAGTGTTTTCCACGTCCCCCGCCCGACCTGACTTTCCTTCGGAGCCAGATTACGGAGCGGAATCCGGCCAGGGAACCTTGGGGCACCCAACCGTGACCATACGGGCCCTTGGTCCCGCAGTGATCAGGCCATTCGGCCCGGCACCGGATCGAGCGAATCCGCCGAATCCCGTACAGGCAGGGCGATTTAGGAGACTGCGGAGCGTGACCAAGCGTCAGCGGGTGGCCCGGTAGGCGCCGGTCGCCTGCCCGAAGATCTCCGTCACCTTGTCACGCTGCGACTCCGGGCCGATGACCTGGACCACGTGATATCGGCCATTGATGATCATGGCGAGATTACGGACGTACACCTGCCGACCACTGCTGTCACGCCAGGTGAACTGCCCTTCGGCCATGACCTGCTGTCCCACCTGGATGCTCCGGAGGCCGGTGGAAGTGGACCAGCTGGAGTCCCGGAACGGCTGAAGTTCGCGCTCCTTGTCGGCCTGATAGGCCAGCGGGTCCGAGCCGTTGTCCTTCACCGAATCTCTACCTGGAACGACGATCAGCGTGAAGTCACCTCCGACATAACGGACTTGCCCGGCGTCGTTCATCGGCTGCCGCTGCCAGCTCCGGTCGACGCCGATCTGGAACCCCTCGTCGTCCTTGCGCACGACGTACCCCGCGGCCGGAGTGGGGCTCGGACCGCCGGGACCGGTGGTCTGCGTCTGCTGGGACGGCGGGGTGCCGCGGGGCGTGGGCACGGTGGAGTCGCCGGGCCGCGCACCGGTCCCCTGCTGCCCGCTCGGGCGGGGCGGGTTGGCGCTTCCGGAGTTCCGCGTGGAGTCGCTCCGGGGCATGAGCAGCACCGCGTACGCGATCGCCCCGGCGAGCAGCAGCAGAATCAGGACGAGCAACAACCGCCCCAGCGACCGCGGTCTGCCGCGCTGCGGGGCAGCCTGGCGGTGGCGGTGGCGCCCGTGCTCGACGGACGGGGTGGCGGCCACGGCGGCCGACCGCCTTCTGCGGCGCACCAGTTCGCCCCGGCGACGCAGGATGGGCAGCCGCTTGGCGTCCGGCACCATCAGTGGGGTGACGCGGGCCCCCGCGTCCGGCTCGGGCGCGGAGCGCACCAAGGAGCGCAGCCAGCCGCGCAGTTCCTCGAACTCGGGCCGCTCGGTCGGGTCCTGACGCAGCAGCGACTCGACGACGGGCCGCAGCGGTCCGCACTCCTCGGCGAACGCGGGTGGCTCGCCGCAGACCATCTGGACCAGCTCGGCCGCGTTGTCCTCGGGGTAGGGGGCGTGGCCCTGCACCGCGCGGAACAGCAGGGCGCCGAGCGCCCACAGGTCGGTGGCGGGGCCGATCGGCGGGGCGAGCCGCCAGTTCTCGTGTATGGGCCCGGCCTGCTCGGGCGCCCAGCGTTCGGTGACCGCGCCGATCACGGCGATCCGGGTGTGCCGGGCCCGCTCGGCGGCGAGCCGGTTGGCCGGGCCGCGGTAGGGGGCGGCGGCCGGGTCGGCCGGGGCCTGGCCGCGGTCCGGTACGGGCGCGCGCTCCCGGGCAGGGACGGGCAGCGGTGCGCTGGGGTGCGGCCGGCGCTGCGAGTCGGCCCGGAAGGCGTCGGCACGGAAGCCGGGGGGCAGGGCGGGAGTTCTGGGCGCGGGCGCATCCGCGGCCGAACCACTCTGCTGGCGCCCGGAGTTGGGGCCCGGAACGTCGCCCCGCCCGCGCGGGCCGCCCGGCCCGGAAGCGGCCGGGCGTGGCGGCCCCGGCCGGTCCTCCGACGGCCCGGGGCCGATCTGGCGCGGGCCCTCCGGCCGCGCTTCGGGCTGCCGGGGCGCGGGGCGCGGGACCCAGCGGCCGGTCACCGGGTCGTACTGGCGGCGCGTGCGGCCGGAGTCCGGCCCCTCCTCGTCGGCGTACGGGCTCGCGATGGCACCGTTCGGCACCCGTACGCCGCGTACGGGGTCGTACATGCCCTGGTCGGCCCGGTCGGCGTGGTCGCTGCGGCCGGTGTAGTCGGTCCCACCGGTGTAGTCGGTCCGGTCGGTCGCGTCGCCGTGGTCGGTCTCCGGGTCGGGGCGCTGGGCCGGGAGCGCGGCGTCCGCGGCGGAGCGCGCCGCCGCGGCCCTGGCGCCCGCGCGGTACGCGGCGACGGCCCCGGCCCGCGCGGCGGCGCCGGGCGGTACGGCGGTGCCGGGCGGCCCGGGGGTCGAACGGGGGGCGGGGGGGCCGGGCGGCTCGGACGCGTGGGGCGGCTCGGACGGTCCGGGTGAAGTGACGTGCGGGGACGGCTCGTTGAGGCCGGGCTGCGTCGATGGCGGGTACGGGGGCGGGGCTTCGCCGAAGCCGTTGCCGTCCTGCGGGAACGGCACCGGGGCGTACCCGCACAGCGCCTCCTCGGCGGCGCCCGCCGCGAGGCCGGTCAGCACGACCCGGCCGTCGTCGCATATCAACACCGTACGGGCGGTGATGTTGCGATGCGTCCAGCCGTGCGCGTGCAGCACCGCGAGCGCGGTCAGCACATCGGAGGCGACCTCCGCCGCGCGGAAGGGGTTCAGCGGCCGCTCGGCGAGCAGAGCGGAGAGCGGCCGGGCCGCTATCAGCTCGCTGACGATCCAGAGCGAACCGTCCTGGGCGAAGACGTCGAAGACCTGGTCGAGGCGGGGGTGATCGGGGATCTGCGCGGCCGCCTGGGCCGCCTCGACGGCCCGGCGCACATCCGGATCCGCGGGCCGGCGCGTGGTCCGCCCGTAACCGGGCGCGGCACCGTAACCACTGCCGGACGTGGCACCGTAACCACTGCCGGACGCGGCACCGTAACCACTGCCGGACGCGCCCCTCATATACGCGTCGGGCGTCCCGTACGGGTCGTCGCCGTCGCCGTCGAGCATCTCGGCGTCGACGATCTCGGGCAACGGGATCTGGCGGACCAGGACTTCCTGCCCGCTGTAGGTGTCGAAGGCGCGCGTCTCGATGAGGTCGTGGCCGTCGTCGGGAGGCAGCGGCAGCCGAAAGCGGTCGGCGAGCACCCGGCCCGCATACTCGTCCACGACGCCTCCCCACAGCGCGCTGTACCCCCGGACCATGGCCCCCGGCACCGCACAACACGCCAATTCCGGTCGATTACCGGCCCATTGTGGCTGCGTACGGTCCGCGAGCTCTCACGATACGTGGCCTTGCCACATCGTGCCCTCGGGATGCCCGTTTACCCCGGACCGGCCGCCCGTAGCCGCCGACGGGGGATCAGGCGGGCTGGAAGGTGGCGAAGAGCGTGGCCAGTGTCTGCTGGGTCTCCGGCTTCGACCAGTCCGCGTCCTTGGCCGAGAACATGATCCCGTACCCCTGGCTGAGGCTGACGACGAAGCCCCGGTCCACGGAGTGGTACCTGGCCCCGCTGTCGTCGTTGTAGGTGAACTCCCAGTCGGCCGCGAGCCAGTTCCGGTACGTCAGCCCGGCTATCTTCACACGCTTGTATCCGGACCTGGTCATGCCGGACTCCTGGCTCGTCCAGTCCGCGACCGGATCCTTCCGCGGGCTGTCGGTCCAGCCGATGAGCAGCCGCTGCCCGTCGGGCCCGTTGAAGCGGTCGCCCGCGTCGTCGGTCTTGCTGAACGACCAACCCGCGGGCAGTCCTATGGAGAAGCCCTGCGCGGACTTGTAGGGCTTGGTGGCGGCGTTGCCGGTGTCGCCGCCCTTGCTGCCGTCGCCGGTACCCGTGTTGTTCCCGGTGCCCGTGTTGTCGTCGGTGCCGCCGTCACCCTTGCCGTCACCCTGCCCGGCCGATGCGCCCTGGCCCGACGGGGTGCTCCCGCCGGACGGCTGCCGACTGCCGCCGGCCTTGTTGCTACTGGCCGGAGAGCCCGCGGCCGCGGGCCCGCTGGAGGCCGACTTGTCGCCCTTGGCCTTGCCCGAGGAGTCACTCCCCGAGCTGAGCGTGATGGCCAGCACCGTGCCGAGTATGGCGAGCGCGGCGACCACCGCGATGATCACCAGGGTGCGGCGCGGCACGACGTCGGTGAGCGGCGCGCGCGGCGGCGGCACGGGACCCGACGGCGCCCCGGACCTCGTCCGCGCGGGCACCGCCTTGGACCGGACGTCCCGCGCCTCGCGGGTGCTCTGTGCCTTCTCCTTGGCGGATGCCTTGGCCTCGGCCGCCGCGTTCCGCACGGACTTCAGCGCGCCGCGCATCCGCTCGGCGGCCGCGTCGGTCTTCGGCTCGCGAGGCAGCGGGATCACCCGCGTCGCCTCGGCGGACACCGGCTCCGGCGCGGGCTCGGGGCGTTCGGGGGCGTTGAGCACCTCGGTGAGCAGCTTGCGCGCCGCGGCGTTGTCGAGCCGCTGCGCCGGGTCCTTGGCGAGCAGCCCGTAGATGACCTGCTCCAGGAGCGGGCCCGCGTTCTTGGGCGGGTCGACCGGCTCGGTCATCACCGCCGTCAGCGTCGCGATCGCCGAGCCCTTGTCGTACGGGGGCACGCCTTCCACGCTCGCGTACAGCAGCCCGCCGAGCGACCAGAGGTCGGCGGCCGGGCCGGGCTTGTGGCCGCGGGCCCGCTCCGGCGAGATGTACGAGGGCGCGCCGACGAGCATGCCGGTGGACGTGATGGAGGGGTCACCCTCCACCTGGGCGATGCCGAAGTCGGTCAGCACGACCCGGCCGTCCTCGGCGATCAGCACGTTGGACGGCTTGACGTCGCGGTGCAGGATGCCTTCGCGGTGTGCGGAACGCAGTACGTCCAGGATGGCGAGGCCCACCTCGGCGGCCCGGCGGGGCGTCAGCGTGCCGTCCTCGCGCACGGCTTCGGCGAGCGACTTGCCCTCGACGAGCTCCATGACGATCCACGGCCGGTCGTCCTCGTCCACGACGTCGTAGACGGTCACCGCGGCGGTGTTGCGGATCCGGGCGATCGCCTTGGCCTCACGCAGGGTGCGCGTGATGAGGCGGCGCTTCTCGTCGTCGTCGATGCTGGAGGGGAAGCGCAGTTCCTTGACCGCGACGGTCCGCCCGAGCGTCTCGTCGACGGCCCGCCAGACGGTCCCCATGCCGCCCCGCCCGAGCACTCCACCGAGCCGGTAGCGCCCGGCGAGCAGCCGCCCTTCGCCGTTCTCCACGAGGGGCGCGGCGGCCTGAGCGGCGGCCTTGGCGGGGCTCGCCTTGGCAGCGGTGGCCGAAGGGCTCGCCTTGACGTCGGCCGGAGCCGCGGAGGCGGCCTTGGCGGCCGGCTTGGCCTCGGCGGCCGGCTTGGCCTCGGCGGCCGAGGGGCGCGGCTTGGTGACCGGCTTGGCGTCGCTCGGGCCGGAGCCCGGCTTGGTGACCGGCTTGGCGTCGCTCGGGCCGGAGCCCGGCTTCGACGCTGACGTGGCGTCAACCGGGCTCGGACCAGCGGTGGCTGCGGCGGAGTTGCCGACCGAGGCCGCGTCCGGGGTGCCGGCGTCCGAGATGCCGGCACTGGTACCGGTACCGGCCTTTTGGGCCTTGCCCGCGTTGCCCGCGTTGCCTGCGCTGCCTGCCTTGTCGGCCTTGTCGGCCGGGCCTGCCTTGTCGGCCGGGGTTGCCTCGGTGGAATGCGTGCTCGGCTTGGCATCGGCGGGCTCGGCGCCGGAGTCGCCGGCACGCGCGCCCGCACCCCCGGCCCCACTAGTACCCGCACTCGTGCCCGGCGCGGCGAACGCCGAGCCGCCGCCCGGCGTGGACTTGGTTCCGCCGGGTCGCGAGGGGGACTTGGCCTTCGGGGCCGAAATGCTCGGCCCGGCATCCGAGTCCGAGGCATCGGACTTGGCCACCGATGCCCGGGGATCGGGCCTGCCCTTCGCGGCGGCTGCGGCCGTACCGGACTTCGCATCTCCCTCCCGGGAGCCCGAGTTGTCCTCGGACGAAGCCGGATTCCGTCCGGAATCGGCCGACTTGCCCGCGCCCGGCGTCGCCGCCGCGTCATCGCCGGATTCGGGCTCGGCGGCCCGGCCCGAACGGTCGGCCGGGGTCGCGGCGCCCGCCGCGTCCGCCGGGCGCCGCCCGGACTTCGTGCCCGCCGCGTCCGAGGCGGACTCTGCGGGCGTCGACGACGCCTCCGGTTCCTGCCGCTCGTCCCGCTGGGGTTCCCGCGACTGCTCCGCCTGCGACATGCGTCCCCTCTGCGATTCCTGATCTTCGCCCGCGCCGGCCTCGGCCCGCGGCCTGCCGCGACCTGCCCTCCGCGACCTGCCCTCGTGGTGGCGGACCGGCTCACCGCTCCGACCTGTCTGTCCTGCCGAGTGCCCGGCCGCACCGGAGCCGTTGTCGAACCCGGCGTCCGCGCGAGGCCCGTAACCCGCCCTGGCAGAGCCCCCATTGTCCCTCACGCCAGGACCGGTGATGGTCCCGGGTCCGAGCCTCCGCCAAGTTGACGGTGAAGGAAGGGACGACCGCCGTGCCGATGCTCCGAGCCCTGCTCGGCGCGGCGACGGCCACTTCCCCGCGGGGGGCCTTACCAAGTCGTTCGTGGCCACCGTAGTACTGCGGTAGGCGGTCGGGGCAGCCCTGGGCTCGGCGACACCGTGGAGCGGTGTTCGCCCGGGCTCGTGCGCGGGCACGGCAACGACGACCGCCACCTCACCCTGCGCTTCTTGTCCTCCCTGCCCTCTCACATCAGCGGTCTCTTCAACTACACGGCGGACAGCCCCGGTCCGGTTCCCCCACTCCCACCCGAACCGTCCCCGCATCCCGCTCCCCCACCTCCCCCGCTCCCCTGTCCCCCCGTGCCTGTCCCCCTACACTGCCCCCGCGCCGGGAGGGGCGCCCTGCGGCCTGAAGGCGCCCGCCCCCTCGAACTCGCGCTCCCCGAAACCGACTTCCGCCAAAAATCCAGGGCGAGGGCGAGGGCGAGGGCTAGGGCGCAGAGCGCGAGGCGCAGGGCGCGGGGCCGCAGGGCGCGGGGCCGCAGGGCGCCAGGACCGAGAGCGAGGCCGATCTCCCTGATCCTCGGCCGACCCGCCCGCGGCCGCGCTGGACGCGCTAGACCGGGGCGATGTCCGGCGCGCCGAGCCGGGCCGCGTCCGCCGTCAGGTCGTCCGGCTGGCGTTGCGACTCCCGCTCCGCCTCCACCCGCTTCTCGTAGTGCTCCACCTCCTTGTCGATCTGCTTGCTGTCCCAGCCGAGCACCGGTGCCATCAGCTCCGCGCACTCCCGCGCCGAGAGCGTGCCCCGGTCGAAGGTCTCGATCGAGATGCGGGTGCGCCGGGTCAGTACGTCGTCCAGGTGCCGGGCCCCCTCGTGCGAGGCGGCGTAGACGATCTCGGCGCGCAGATAGTCGTCGGCCGCGGCGAGCGGTTCGCCGAGCGTGGGATCGGCGGTGATCAGCTCCAGGAGGTCCTCGGCCATCGAGCCGTACCGGTTCAACAGGTGCTCCACGCGCACCACATGGAGCCCGGTCCTGGCCGCGATCCTGGCCCGGGTGTTCCACAGCGCCTTGTAGCCCTCGGCACCGAGCAGCGGAATGTCCTCGGTGACACAGTCCGCCACCCGCTGGTCGAGCGCGTGCACCGCCTCGTCCACGGCGTCCTTCGCCATCACCCGGTACGTCGTGTACTTGCCGCCCGCGACGACCACGAGCCCCGGCACCGGATG
This sequence comes from Streptomyces sp. NPDC006691, assembly GCF_042869955.1. Lineage (NCBI taxonomy): Bacteria > Bacillati > Actinomycetota > Actinomycetes > Kitasatosporales > Streptomycetaceae > Streptomyces > Streptomyces sp. NPDC006691. Next base: position 170,300 of record NZ_JBIAGW010000008.1, on the reverse strand, counting down.
CGCGACGGTGTGCTCGCGCGAGAGCTTGCTGGTGGCGTCGGACTCCCCGGCGAGGAGCGGTCGCAGACCGGCGTAGACGCCCTGGACATCGTCCCGGGTCAGCGGCACCGCGAGCACCGAATTGACGTGTTCCAGCAGGTAGTCGATGTCGGCGCTGGAGGCGGCCGGGTGGGCCTTGTCGAGGTCCCAGTCGGTGTCGGTGGTGCCGACGATCCAGTGCCGGCCCCAGGGGATGACGAAGAGCACGGACTTCTCGGTCCGCAGGATCAGCCCGCTGTTCGAGTGGATCCGGTCCTTGGGGACCACCAGGTGGATGCCCTTCGAGGCGCGTACGTGGAACTGCCCCCGCTCGCCGATCAGGGCCTGGGTGTCGTCGGTCCACACACCCGTCGCGTTCACCACCTGCTTGGCGCGGACCTCGTACTCGCCGCCCGCCTCGCCGTCCTGCACCCGGGCCCCGACCACCCGTTCGCCCTCGCGCAGGAAGCCCACGACCCGGGCCCGGTTGGCGACGTGGGCCCCGTAGGCCGCGGCGGTGCGCACCAGGGTGGTCACATAGCGGGCGTCGTCCATCTGGGCGTCGTAGTACTGCAACGCTCCGACCAGCGCGTCCTTCTTCAACGCGGGGGCGACGCGCAGCGCGTGGCGGCGGCTCAGATGACGGTGCGTCGGCAAGCCCCTGCCGTGGCCCGAGGAGACGGACATCGCGTCGTAGAGCGCGACGCCCGAGCCCGCGTACAGCCGCTCCCAGCCCTTGTGCTGCAACGGGTAGAGGAACGGGACGGGCTTCACCAGGTGCGGGGCCAGCCGCTCCAGCAGCAGCCCGCGCTCCTTGAGGGCCTCGCGCACCAGGGCGAAGTCGAGCATCTCCAGATAGCGCAGCCCGCCGTGGATCAGCTTGCTGGAGCGGCTGGAGGTGCCCGATGCCCAGTCCCTCGCTTCGACCAGACCGGTGGCCAGGCCCCGGGTCGCCGCATCGAGGGCCGTGCCCGCTCCGACCACCCCCGCGCCCACGACCAGCACGTCCAGCTCGCGTTCGGCCATGGCGGCGAGCGCCTGTGCGCGCTGCTCGGGTCCCAGTGTCGCTGTCCTCACGGCTTGCCTCCCGTGGATCGGGGTGGTCGCGCGGACCGGGTGGTCCGGCTCACACCCTCGATTCTGGACGGGACCACCGACATCGGCCACCGCCTGTGGACAACACTCGGCTTGCCGGGCCCGCGCAATGCGGCAAAACAGTCATATTTCCTCTTAGTCTGACATTCCGCACGCTCATTCTGTCCACAGGGCTTGCGCTCCATGTCCCCTCCGGCTAAGGGAAGGACGGTCACATGCCCGCAGACCTCGCCGTCATCGGACTCGGCCACCTGGGCCTGCCCCTCGCCCAAGCCGCCGTCGCCGCCGGCATCCGGACCGTCGGCCACGACACGGACCCCCGCGCCGTCGCCGAGCTCAACGCGGGGCGCACCCCCGTGGACGGCTCGCTCACCCCCGCCGAACTGCGCCGGATGCTCGCGGGCGGCTTCCACACCGCCACCGACCCGGCCGAGCTCGGCCGGGTCCGTACGGCCGTCATCTGCGCGCCCACCGCACTCGCCCCCGACCGCACCCTCGACCTCGGGGCGGTCGCCGACGCCGCCCGGGTCCTGGCCGGGCGGCTGCGGCCGCACACCACCGTCATCCTGGAGTCGGCCGGCTACCCCGGCACCACCGAGGAGTTCGTGCGCCCGATCCTCGAAGAGGGCTCGGGACTGCGGGCCGGGCGGGACTTCCACCTCGCCTACTCGCCGAGCCGCATCGACCCGGGCAACCGTGCCCACGGCTTCGCGGCCACCCCGAAGGTCATCGGCGGGCTCACCCCGGCCTGCACGGAGTCGGCCGCCGCGTTCTACGGCCGGCTCACCGACAAGGTGGTCCGCGCCCGCGGCCTGCGCGAGGCCGAGATGTCCAAGCTCCTGGAGACCAACTTCCGGCACGTCAACATCGCCCTGGTCAACGAGATGGCCGTGCTCTGCCACGACATGGGCGTCGACCTGTGGGACGTCATCCGCTGCTCCGAGACCAAGCCGTTCGGCTTCCAGGCCTTCCGCCCGGGACCGGGCGTCGGCGGCCACGGCCTCCCGCTCGACCCGACCCCGCTGCCGTACGCGGGCCTGCGCATGGTGGGCCTCGCCCGGGAGATCAACGCGCACATGCCGAGCTATGCCGTCCAGCGCTCGACCACGCTCCTGAACGAGCACGGCAAGTCGGCCCGCGGCGCCCGCGTCCTGCTGCTCGGCGTGACCTACAAGCCGGACTTCGCCGACCAGGAGGGCTCACCCGCTCGCGAGATCGCCGGCCGCCTGATGGATCTGGGTGCGCAGATCACCTACCACGACCCCCATGTGCCCACCTGGCGCGTCCGCGACCAGCCGGTTCCGCGCGCGGACTCGCTGTACGAGGCCGCCGCGCACGCCGACCTGACGGTGCTGCTCCAGCACCACCACACCTACGACCTCCAGGGCCTCGCGGTGAAGGCTCAGCTCCTCCTGGACACCCGTGGCGCGACCCCGGCGGGGGCCGCCCACCGCCTGTGAAATACCTGGGAGTCAAGGCCCCCGGGGCTGCTAATCTGCGGCGTTCGCTTGTCGCACAGCAGTGCGTTTTCTCGTCCCAGGGGGGGACCACCCATGAGCCAGTCCGTCACGCCGCCACCCCATCCGTCCGAGCCGCAGCCCGAGCCGCAGCCGCAGCCGCAGCCGGGCTACGGATACCCGGCGGCCCCCGTGGCCCCGGCGCCGGTACGGGGGTCCGGCAACCTGGTGGGCGGAGCGCTGGCCGGCTTCGCCGCCGCTGTCGTCACCGGCCTCGCCTACGGCCTGATCACCGGCGCCATCGAGCGGCAGTTCGGCTACGCGGCCTTCGGCATCGGCTTCGCGGTCGCCCTCGCGGCCTTCAAGGCGGGCGGGCGCAGCTTCTGGCTCTTCACGATCTCCGCGCCCCTGGCGGTGGCCGCCACCTTCTTCGGCCAGCTCCTCGCGGTGGCGATGATCGCGACCAAGGACACCCCCGAATCGGTCACCGACCTGTTCCTCAGCCACTTCGGATGGCTGACCGACGCCTGGACCCACGACCTGAGCATCCTGCGGTACGCCTTCCTCGCGCTCGCCGTGGTCGGCGCCTGGGCGGGGGCCAGCCGCGCCACCGAGTGACCCGTGCTGCCAGGCGAGAGGGGCCCCTACCGCTCGTCGCGGTAGGGGCCCCTCTCGTGCGTACGGCACGCCCTGATGCGGGCAGGGCCGCGCGTCACCCTCTGCGGGTGACGCGCGGTGCAAACATCAGCCTGACGCGTGGTTCAGACATCAGCCTGACGCGCGGTTCAGACGTCAGCGCTTGTGCTGGGCGTCCGCCACGGTGACCTCGACCCGCTGGAACTCCTTGAGCTCGCTGTAGCCGGTCGTCGCCATCGAGCGGCGCAGCGCGCCGAACAGGTTCATCGAACCGTCCGGGGTGTGCGAGGGACCGGTGAGGATCTCCTCGGTGGTGCCCACGATGCCCAGGTCCACGAGCTTGCCGCGCGGCACGTCCTCGTGGACGGCCTCCATGCCCCAGTGGTGACCGCGGCCCGGCGCGTCGGTGGCGCGGGCCAGCGGGGAGCCCATCATCACCGCGTCGGCGCCGCAGGCGACGGCCTTCGGGATGTCGCCGGACCAGCCCACGCCGCCGTCCGCGATGACGTGGACGTAACGGCCGCCCGACTCGTCCATGTAGTCGCGGCGGGCCGCGGCGACATCGGCGACCGCGGTGGCCATCGGGACCTGGATGCCCAGGACGTTGCGGGTGGTGTGCGCGGCGCCGCCGCCGAAGCCCACGAGCACGCCGGCCGCGCCGGTGCGCATCAGGTGCAGGGCCGCGGTGTACGTGGCGCAGCCGCCGACGATGACCGGAACGTCCAGCTCGTAGATGAACTGCTTCAGGTTGAGCGGCTCGGCCGCGCCCGAGACGTGCTCGGCGGAGACCGTGGTGCCGCGGATGACGAAGATGTCCACGCCCGCGTCCACGACGGCCTTGGAGAACTGGGCGGTGCGCTGCGGGGAGAGCGCGGCGGCGGTGACCACACCGGAGTCGCGCACCTCCTTGATGCGCAGGCCGATCAGCTCCTCCTTGATGGGTGCCGCGTAGATCTCCTGGAGGCGGCGGCTGGCCGTCGCCTCGTCCAGCTCGGCGATCTCGTCGAGCAGCGGCTGCGGGTCCTCGTACCGGGTCCACAGACCCTCAAGGTTCAGCACGCCGAGGCCGCCGAGCTCACCGATGCGGATCGCCGTCTGCGGCGACACCACGGAGTCCATGGGGGCGGCCAGGAAGGGCAGCTCGAAACGGTAGGCGTCGATCTGCCAGGCGATCGAGACCTCCTTCGGGTCCCGGGTACGCCGGCTCGGGACGATGGCGATGTCGTCGAACGCGTACGCCCTGCGGCCGCGCTTGCCGCGCCCGATCTCGATCTCAGTCACGTTGTGTGGGCCTTTCCCTCTACGTCTGCATGCTCCAGTATCCCCGACACACGGGCGAGGGGCGGCCCCGGGAACTCCGGGGCCGCCCCTCGCCGGGTGCTGCGGACTTACTTCCTGCTGTAGTTCGGCGCCTCGACGGTCATCTGGATGTCGTGCGGGTGGCTCTCCTTGAGGCCCGCCGAGGTGATCCGGACGAACTTGCCGTTCTCCTGGAGCTCGGGGACGGTACGGCCGCCGACGTAGAACATCGACTGGCGCAGACCGCCGACGAGCTGGTGCACGACCGCGGACAGCGGGCCGCGGTAGGGCACCTGGCCCTCGATGCCCTCCGGGATCAGCTTGTCGTCGGTGGACACGGTCTCCTGGAAGTACCGGTCCTTGGAGAACGAACGCTGGTCGCCGCGGGACTGCATCGCGCCGAGCGAGCCCATGCCGCGGTACGACTTGAACTGCTTGCCGTTGATGAAGAGCAGCTCGCCCGGGGACTCCTCGCAGCCGGCGAGCAGCGAGCCCAGCATCACCGTGTCGGCGCCCGCGACCAGGGCCTTGGCGATGTCGCCCGAGTACTGCAGGCCGCCGTCGCCGATGACCGGGACGCCCGCGGCCTTGGCGGCGAGCGAGGCCTCGTAGATCGCGGTGACCTGCGGGACGCCGATGCCGGCGACGACGCGGGTGGTGCAGATGGAGCCGGGGCCGACGCCGACCTTGATGCCGTCGACGCCCGAGTCGATGAGCGCCTGGGCGCCGTCGCGGGTGGCGATGTTGCCGCCGATGAGGTCGACGCCCGAGGAGTTCGACTTGATCTTGGCGACCATGTCGCCGACCAGGCGGGAGTGGCCGTGCGCGGTGTCCACGACGATGAAGTCGACTCCGGCGGCGATCAGCGCCTGGGCGCGCTCGTAGGCGTCACCCGCGACACCGACGGCCGCGCCGACGAGCAGCCGGCCGTCCTTGTCCTTGGCGGCGTTGGGGTACTTCTCCGCCTTGACGAAGTCCTTGACCGTGATGAGGCCCTTGAGGATGCCGGCGTCGTCGACGAGCGGCAGCTTCTCGATCTTGTGGCGGCGCAGCAGCTCCATGGCGTCCACACCGGAGATGCCGACCTTGCCGGTGACCAGCGGCATCGGCGTCATGACCTCGCGCACCTGGCGGCTGCGGTCCGACTCGAAGGCCATGTCGCGGTTGGTGACGATGCCGAGCAGCTTGCCCGCCGAGTCGGTCACCGGGACGCCGCTGATGCGGAACTTGGCGCACAGCTCGTCGGCCTCGCGCAGCGTCGCGTCCGGGTGCACCGTGATCGGGTCGGTGACCATGCCGGACTCGGAGCGCTTCACCAGGTCGACCTGGTTGGCCTGGTCCTCGATGGAGAGGTTGCGGTGCAGCACGCCCGCGCCGCCCTGCCGCGCCATCGCGATGGCCATGCGCGCCTCGGTGACCTTGTCCATCGCCGCGGACAGCAGCGGGACGTTCACCTTGACGTTCTTGGAGAGGTACGAGGAGGTGTCGATCTGGTCGGGCGCCATGTCGGACGAGCCCGGCAGGAGCAGGACGTCGTCGTATGTCAGCCCGAGCGTCGCGAACTTCTCGGGCACTCCGTCGACGTTTGCAGTCATGACACCTTCCCCAATGGCCTTGATCGGTGCGGATGTCCATGCTAACGGGCTGTGCGGGTGTCTCATTCCACGAGCAAGATCATCGAGATTCTTTGTACGTTCGCACGTGCTGGGCGCGCGATTGGCGGGCCCGGCACGCGCCTGTGCGCCCGCCTATTGCTCGGCGAGGGCGCGCAGCCTGCTCAGCGCGCGGTGCTGGGCGACCCGGACGGCGCCGGGCGACATGCCCAGCATCTGGCCGGTCTCCTCGGCGGTGAGGCCGACGGCGACCCGCAGTACGAGGAGCTCGCGCTGGTTCTCGGGAAGGTTGGCGAGGAGCTTCTTGGCCCACTCGGCGTCGCTGCTGAGCAGCGCGCGCTCCTCCGGGCCGAGCGAGTCGTCCGGCCGCTCGGGCATCTCGTCGGACGGCACGGCCGTCGAACCGGGATGGCGCATCGCGGCCCGCTGGAGGTCGGCGACCTTGTGCGAGGCGATGGCGAAGACGAAGGCCTCGAAGGGGCGCCCGGTGTCGCGGTAGCGCGGCAGCGCCATCAGTACGGCGACGCAGACCTCCTGGGCGAGGTCCTCCACGAAGTGGCGAGCATCACCCGGCAACCGGTTGAGCCGGGTGCGGCAGTAGCGCAGCGCGAGAGGGTGAACATGCGCGAGCAGATCGTGCGTCGCCTGCTCGTCGCCGTCGACGGCACGGTGGACGAGTGCACCGATGACCCCTTGGGCCGAAGCCTCGTCGTCGCGCATCGGTCCATGGTGCCCCGGCGTCGTCCCATCCGTGGCACCGCGTCCGTAGTTGTGCACCGAAGCGTTATGAGCGGGTGCGCCGGAACTCATCCCCTGCACCCCCCTCCCGCTCGACCGACCTGTCCCCGAGGAACTCCACACCTACAAGGATGCGGCATCGCGGCGGAAGCAACACCTACTGCTGCCGTTCGCGGGACGACCGGGCCCGTCCGCCCGGCGGCGGACGGGGCTCCGACCGGCTGTCTCACCTGCCGTCAGCGCACCAGGCCCCAGCGGAAACCGAGCGCCACGGCGTGCGCCCGGTCCGAGGCGCCGAGCTTCTTGAACAGCCGTCGGGCATGCGTCTTGACCGTGTCCTCGGAGAGGAACAGCTCCCGGCCGATCTCGGCGTTGGAGCGGCCGTGGCTCATGCCTTCGAGCACCTGGATCTCCCGCGCCGTGAGCGTGGGCGCCGCGCCCATCTCGGCCGACCGCAGCCTGCGCGGGGCGAGCCGCCAGGTCGGGTCGGCGAGCGCCTGGGTGACGGTCGCGCGCAGTTCGGCACGCGAGGCGTCCTTGTGCAGGTAGCCCCGGGCCCCGGCGGCGACCGCGAGCGCGACCCCGTCGAGATCCTCGGCGACCGTGAGCATGATGATCCGGGCGCCCGGATCGGCGGACAGCAGCCGACGGACGGTCTCCACGCCGCCCAGACCGGGCATGCGTACGTCCATCAGAATCAGGTCCGAGCGGTCGGCACCCCAGCGGCGGAGGACTTCCTCGCCGTTGGCCGCCGTCGTCACACGCTCGACGCCGGGCACGGTCGCAACCGCGCGGCGGAGCGCCTCGCGGGCAAGCGGGGAGTCGTCGCAGACGAGGACTGATGTCATGGCCGCCCTCCGCAGCTGATGCGCGTCACCTTGAGCCTCCAGGCTGGGTACATGTGTCACCTGAGCGATTGACGCTCTCGGACACCTGCCCGAGCGCTTGTCGTTTCAACCGCCTCCGCACTCTCAACGACGGTCACTCGAAAGAGTTACGGGTCGGGCGGGCACGTTCGGCACTCTACGTGAGGAACCGTGCACACAGCAGAGTGCCGCGAGCCGACCGGCCAACTTTTCGGGCTATGCCCCATTTAGCGGCTTTTCTTCCCTTTTGCTGGTGTCTGTGGCTAGATTCCCAATGAGTCATATTTACATCTACTTACACAGGAGATGTACCTTCGTCGGTACGTACGTATCGGATGTGCCCCCGCGCCCACCCGTCCCGTACCGGCCCTCCCATCCGCCTCAGCACGGTTTCAAGGGGACAAGAGCAATGGCAGATTTCTCCCGCCTTCCCGGACCGAACGCCGATCTGTGGGACTGGCAGCTCCTCGCGGCCTGCCGTGGCGTCGACAGTTCGCTCTTCTTCCACCCGGAGGGTGAGCGCGGCGCGGCACGGAGTGCGCGCGAGAGCTCGGCGAAAGAGGTGTGCATGCGCTGCCCGGTGCGTGCGCAGTGCGCGGCCCACGCCTTGGCGGTGCGCGAGCCCTACGGAGTGTGGGGCGGGCTCACCGAGGACGAGCGCGAAGAGCTCATGGGCCGGGCCCGCAACCGCCTGGTGTCCGCCGCCGCCCCGGCCGGCGGCGGCATGGGCCCCGCCTGAGGGGTTCCGGTCCGGACCGGACCAGAAGAAACGTTCCTGCGCCGTTTGGCCCAGGGCGCGGGCAGCGAGCGGCACGGTGCGGCCGCGCCCTGCGACTGTGGCCGCGGCCCCGGGCCGCGGACGTCCCGCGTTCGTGGCTAGTCGCGTGCGGCGGCCCTGGTCAGCTGGTCCAAGGTGGCCGCGACGGCCGGGACCCGGGCCAGGTCGGGCAGGGTGAGCGCGACGATCTCCCGCTCGACGGCGGGCTCGACGCCCACCGTGCGCGCACCCTTGGGCCGCACCGACTCGATGGCGAGCTCCGGCAGCACCGCGACGCCGAGCCCGGCGCCCACCAGGCCGATCACCGCGGGGTAGTCGTCGGTCGCGAAGTCGATGCGCGGGGTGAACCCGGACTCCTCGCAGACCTCCACCAGTTGGCGCCGGCAGCGCGGGCAGCCCGCGATCCAGGGCTCGTCCGCGAGGTCCTTGATGTCGACGGTCCCCGCCTCCGCCAGCGCGTGCCCCTCGGGCACCAGGCCGACCAGGCGGTCGACGAGCAGCGGGCGGACCACGAGGTCGTCCCACTCCGTGGCGTTCGAGCCGTACCGGAAGGCCAGCGCGATGTCGCAGTCGCCCTCGCGGAGCATCTCCACCGAGCGCGGCGGCTCGGCCTCGACGAGCGAGACCCGGGTGCCCGGGTGGGCCGCGCGCAGGGCCGCGAGGGCGGTCGGCACCAGGGTGGAGGAGCCGCTGGGGAAGGACACCAGTCGCACCCGGCCGGCCCGCAGCCCCGCGATCGCGGCGATCTCCTCCTCCGCGGCGGTGAGCCCGGCCAGGATTCCGGAGGCGTGCCGGACCAGCACCTCGCCGGCCTGGGTGAGGCGCATCTCGCGGCCGGTGCGGATGAGCAGGGGCGTGCCGGCGGAGGATTCGAGTGCCTTCATCTGCTGGCTGACGGCGGGCTGGGTGCAGCCCAGCTCGCGGGCCGCGGCCGAGAAGGAGCCGGTGGCGGCGACGGCGCGCAGGATGCGGAGATGACGGGCCTCGATCATTCCTCGATCATAAGCGAATCTTGGACATCGCGGAATAAATTCGATCGCGGCTTTGGGTTTGGCTCGGCTAGCGTTCGCCCATGGAGCTTCTGTCTGTGAACCTCGGCCGCGCGAAGGCCGTCGATTACTCCGACGCCCAGGGCGGCGTCACCGGCATCGACAAACGTCCGGTGAACCGCCCGGTCCGCGTCTTCGCCCCCGGCCCCAGGGGCGTCGGCGCCAGCGGCGTCGAGGGCGACGACGTCTGCGATCTGCGCCATCACGGCGGTGACCACCAGGCCGTCTACGCCTACGCCCGCGAGGACCTGGACGGCTGGGCGAAGGAGCTGGGCCGCGAGCTGCCCAACGGCGTCTTCGGCGAGAACCTCACGACGTACGGCGTGGACGTGAACGACGCCCGGATCGGTGAGCGCTGGCGGATAGGGCGGGACGTGGTCCTCGAAGTCGCCTCCGGCCGCATCCCCTGCCGTACGTTCGCGGCCTGGCTCGACCAGAAGGGCTGGGTGCGGCGCTTCACGCAGGCGGCGGTGCCGGGCGCGTACTTCCGGGTGATCGAACCGGGTGAGATCAAGGTGGGCGACCCCGTCGAGGTGATCGAACGGCCGGATCACGAGGTGTCGGTCGCCTTCTGGTTCCGTGCGTTCACGACCGAGCGGGCCCTGCTGCCGCGCGTCCTGGCCGCCGGCGACGCCCTGGAGCCCGAGGCGCACGAGACCGTGCGGAAGTACCTGGCGAAGCAGGGCTCGTAGCGGCGCCGAGCCGGGACGAGGTGCACGGCCTCCGAGGTTCGCGAGCACGGGCGGGGCGCGGCCTGCGGGGTCCCCGAGCGCGGGCGGGCCCGGCTCGTGCCGTTCGGCGCCGTTCGGCTCGGCGCTCGGGCGGTGCAGAACCTCCGTTATTACGGCGGTTCCTGACGGTCGACGCCGGTACGAGAGCGGGACGGCGGCCCGCCGGGGGCGGTCATCGGGCGTCCGGCGCGGGCGTTACCGTGCGCCTATGACGACTGCACTGATTACGGGAGCGACGGCGGGCATCGGCGCCGCGTTCGCGCGGCGCCTCGCGGCCGATGGACACGATCTGGTGCTGGTGGCCCGGGACGGCAAGCGACTGAGCGAGCAGGCCACCGAACTGCACGACCGGCACGGGATCGAGGCCGAGGTGCTGGCCGCGGACCTGTCCACGGACGAGGGGATCGCGGCCGTCGAGGCGCGGCTCTCGCAGCCCAGGAGGCCGGTGGATCTCCTGGTCAACAACGCCGGGTTCGGCAACAAGGGCCGCTACCTCGAAGTGTCCATGGCGGACGAGCTGACCATGGTGAAGGTGCACATCGAGGCGGTCCTGCGGCTGACCTCGGCCGCGACGGCCGCGATGCGCGAGCGCGGCCGGGGCGGCGTCGTCAACGTGGCCTCGGTCGCGGCGTTCGTACCGCGCGGCACCTATGGCGCGTCCAAGGCGTGGGTCGTGCAGTTCACCCAGGGCGCGGCCCGCGACCTCGCCGGGTCGGGAGTCCGCCTGATGGCGCTGTGCCCCGGGTTCGTGCGGACCGAGTTCCACGAGCGGGCCGGAATGGGCACCGACAACATTCCGGGCTGGATGTGGCTGGACGCCGACAAGCTGGTGGCGGCCGCGCTGACCGACCTCGCGCGCGGCAAGTCCCTCTCCATCCCCGATCCTCGCTACAAGGCGCTGATGGGCGCGGTGAAGCTGGCGCCGCGCGGCCTGCTCGGCGGGATCACCTCCAAGACGGGCCGCAAGTACGGCCCCCAGTAGGCCGGTTACGGGCCCGAGTACGCCACGTCCGGGCCCACGTCGGCCAGAAGTCGCGTACGGGCCCGGGCGGGCGGGGTGCGGGAGGCGGCGCCGTCGCGTCGCCTCAGCCGTCCTCCGTACGGACGGTCGGCGCGGTGGAGTCGAGTACGAGCCGATGCGTGGTGCCGTCCTGCCAGGCGACCCGGACGGTGTGACCGGCGACCTCGATGGCGGCGAGGGCGTGGACCGGGCCAGGATCTGGTTGTGCAGTGAGGGAGGCGAGCGCGACGAAGAGGGACGGTGTGGCGCCGGTCGTTCCGTGCAGCGCCCGCACCTGTGACGCGGGCCCGAACAGGGTTGACCCGGCGGCCAGTTGGCGTACCTCCGGGCCATAGCCGTGCACCGGGTGCAGCTGGGCGGTGCGGCCGGAGGTGACGGCCCAGCCGGTCTGACGCACCGGGGTGCCGGGCGCGGCCCCGACGACCAGGTGGGCGCGGAGTTCGGCGCGGCCGTGCGCGAGGGTGAGCGAGACGATCCGCACGCCGGGCGGCCCGGGCCTCGGCTCCGACAGGGACGCGGCCCAGCCCTCACCGCTGCCGAGCGGCACCGCGGGGCCCCGGGTGGTGCACGCGCCCTGCGACATGAGTCCGAAGTGGTTGTCGGCCACGCCGTGCGCAGTGGGCCCGGTGCCGGTCGAGTAGGCGAACCGGGAGTAGCAGGGGTCCTCGCCGGCCGCGCCGCCCACGTGGTTGTTGCTGCCGTGGTTGTGCAGGCGGACCAGGCCGTCGTCGGCCGTCGACTGGATCAGCAGGTTGGGCGCCCGCAGGGTCGTGACGGCGTCCGCGGTCTCGGCGGGCAGCGGCTCCTCCACGGCCGTCCACACGGGGTGCTCCGGAGGCAGCAGCAGGCCGAGGTATCCCTTGGACGCCCAGTACGGCGAGGCGGGGCCCGAGTAGTGCTGGATCACCGGCGGGTACGGGCCGTGCCAGCCCAGGGTGAGCAGCCCGGCGGTGTCGGTGGCGCCCCGGTTCTCGGGCCGGTCCAGGAAGTACTTCAGGCTGCCCGAGGCCAGGCGCCGGGTGGCGCCCGGGGTGAGCGGGGTGTGTCCGGTGAGCGCGCCGAGCCAGGGCGCGGCCGCCGCGGCGAACCGGTAGGTGAGCGAGCGGCCGTACGGCATCGGCGCCCCGTCGGCGCCGAACAGGCGGGTGTGGGCGTCGAGTTGGGCGTGCAGCCGGGGCCCGTAGCGGTCCAGGAGCGCCCGGTCGCCGCTCAGATGGGCGTGCAGGACGGGATAGAAGTGGAGGGCCCAGGCGTTGTAGTGGTCGAAGGAACGGTTGGGGCCGTCGCTGTACCAGCCGTCGCCGAGGTACCACTGGTCGACGCGGTCCAGGGCGCGTTCGATGGTGGCCGCGGCGCGGTCGGTCTCGATCCCGGCGTCCTGGAGGAATCCGGCGACGGTGAGTCCGAACAGCCACCAGTTGTTGTCGACCGGGGACGGGCCGAGCGCCGGCAGCAGCCAGTCGACGGCGCGCTGGCGGGTGCGGTCGTCGAGCTTGTCCCACAGCCAGGGGCGGGTGAGCCGGAGGCCGAGGGCGACGGAGGCGGATTCGACGACCGCCTGGCGGACGGGGGTGGTCAGCGGCCAGGAGTCGGGGGACGCCTCGCTCAACTCACCGGTGGCGACCGGGTGTTGCGTGCCCGAGGCGAGACCCTCGGCGTAGCGGTCGAGGTGGCCGTACGGATCCTCTCCCCGGGCGCCGGCCACCCGCAGGGCGGCGAGCAGCCAGGTGCGGGCATAGCCCTCCAGGCCGTCGGAGCGCGGCCCCGACCAGCTGGGCCGGTCGCCGGGCAGGTTGATCAGGCCCCGGCCGGGCGAGGCGTACGGCCGGACGGCCAGCAGGAGTTGGTCCGCCGACCGCTCCCAGTGCGCGCGGGTCCAGCCCGTGCGGGGGCTGAGCTCGCGGTTCTCGGGCGCGATGAACATGGTGCGATGCTCCCTCGGTGACGGGGCGGCCGGCGGCGTAGGCATCGGCGGGACGTGCGCGCATCGGCGGGGGATGTGCGCGAATCCCTGGGAATTTAGGACTCGCGTTGATCGAACGTCAATGGATCGGACCGAATGATCGAATCGACCGCCGTTCGATCACGTTGCATTAGGGTCGGGGCCCACCGGGCCACCATCACACCGCGAAGGGGATGCCGCCGTGCGCGAAAGTGCCGCTGAACGTCATGACCGACTGCTGGAGCTGGTCCGCGTCCGGGGATCGGCCCGGGTGTCCGAACTCGCCGGTCACCTCGGGGTCTCGCCGGTGACCGTGCGACGGGACGTGGAGTTCCTGGCCACCGAGGGCCGCCTGGACCGGGTGCACGGTTCGGTGTCCTGGCCGGGCGCCGGGCAGTCGGCGTCGGCCGTCGCCCCCGCCGCCGGTCCGGGCTCCCGCGAGCTCGTCATCGGCATGCTGGCGCCCAACGCCACGTACTACTTCGCCGAGGTCATCCGGGGTGCGCACGAGGCGGCCGCGGCGGCCGGGGCGCGGCTGATCCTGCGCATCTCGGACTACCGGCCGCAGGAGGACGCGGGCCGGGCGGCCGGGCTGCTCGCCGCCGGCGCCGAGGGCCTGCTGATCGCACCGGGCTGGAAGGAGCCGGACGACCCGGTCGAGCACGGCGCCTGGATCGCCGGGCTCCCCGTGCCGACCGTCCTCCTGGAGCGCCGCGGGATCCCCGGCCGGGAGCTGGACGACCTGGACCGGGTCTGCTCCGACCACAGCCACGGCGTGCTCATCGCGGTGCGCCATCTGCTCGGCCTCGGCCACTCCACGCCCCTGCTCGTGGCCCGCGCCGACAGCCCCACCGCGATCGCGGTGCGCGCCGGCTACCGGCACGCGCTCGATGCGCTCGGCCTCAAGTCGCCCCTCGCGCCGATCGGTTCGGTGTCGGCGGAGGCCGACCCCGACGGGTTCGAGCGGGCCGTGCGGGCACTGCGTACCGCGGTGGTGTCCGGGCGGGCCACCGCGGCGCTGGTGCACAACGACGTGGACGCGATCCGGATCGTCCAGCGCCTGGCCGAGCTGGGCGTGCGGGTGCCGGACGATCTGGCGCTCGTGGCGTACGACGACGAGGTGGCGGCGCTCGCCGACATCCCGCTCACCGCGGTCGCCCCGCCCAAGCACGAGGTGGGGCGGTATGCGGCCGAGCTCCTGATCGAGCGGCTGCGCGGCACCGCCGGGAGCCGTCCGGCCGGGAGCGAGGAGCCGCCCCGGCGCCATGTCGACCTGCTGCCGCGGCTTCGCGTGCGGTCCTCGTGCGGGGCGCCCTCCGAGACGCTCCGGAGCCCGATGAGCGTTCAGTCGTGAGGTGCGAGCGTTCAACCCCTCTCTGATCTTTTTTCGATCAATCGAACTTTCGCTCTTGACTTCGGTCAGAACTGGGCCAAGGATCGCGGCCATCGCCTCGTCCCCTTACGTTCAGGAGCCGTTCCGTGAGCCGCAGTTGGACCAGATCGACCTCCGCCCTCGTCGGCACCGCCACCGCTCTCGCCGTGCTCACGGCCTGCGGTGGCGGGGACAGCAAGACGAGCGACGCGGGCAAGGGCACCGCCGACAAGCCCGTCACCATCACGTTCTGGGCCTGGCAGAAGGGCACCAAGGACGTGGTGGACGCCTTCAACGCCTCGCACCACAACATCCGGGTGAAGTTCGAGGAGATCCCCTCCGGCAACGCCGGCGGCTACGCCAAGATCTCCAACGCGGTGAAGGCCGGCAACGCCCCGGACCTCGTCACCGTCGAGTACCCGATGCTCCCCGAGTTCGTCAGCCAGGGCTCGTTCCAGGACATCAGCAAGTACGTCACCGACGACGTGAAGAAGCGGTTCCTGCCGCAGTCCATCCAGCAGACCACGCTCGGCGGCAAGAACTGGGCGATCCCCTTCGACGCGGCGCCCCAGGCGTACTTCTACCGCAAGGACTTCTTCGACAAGAACCACATCCAAGTGCCCAAGACCTGGGACGAGTTCAAGGCGGCCGCCCAGAAGGCCAAGGCCGCCGACCCCAAGGCCCGTATCGGCACCTTCTTCCCGGACGACCCGACCACCTTCGAGGCGATGGCCTGGCAGGCCGGCGCCCAGTGGTTCAAGGCCGACGGCAACACCTGGAAGCTCGACACCTCCGACGCCGCCACCAACAAGGTCGCCGACTACTGGCAGGGCCTCATCGACGACAAGCTGGTGCAGAACTCGGTCTCCTTCAGCCCCGAGTGGACGGCCTCCCTGAAGGACGGCTCCACCGTCGGCTACCTCGGCGCCTCGTGGTCCGCGGGCGTCCTCAAGGGCACCGTGCCCGACCAGAGCGGCAAGTGGGCGGTGGCCCCGGTGCCGACCTGGGACGGCAAGCCCGCCAGCGGCATGCTCGGCGGCTCCACCTGGGCCGTGCCCAAGGGCAGCGGCAAGACGCAGGCAGCCCTCGAATTCGCCCAGTGGATGTCGACCACCGAAGCCGGCGTCGACGCCCGCATCAAGTCCGGCACCTCCAGCGCCTTCCCGGCCGACATCGCGCTGCGCCCCGCCGCCAAGAAGGCCTTCGACACGAGCTTCTACAGCGGCCAGGACATCTACCAGCTGTTCGACGCGGCCGGCAGCTCGATCAACGCCAACTGGGGCTGGGGCCCCAGCATGGGCACCACCAACACCACCCTGAAGGACCAGCTCGGCAAGGTCGCGGGCGGTTCCGTGAAGATCACGGACGCGATCAAGTCCGCCCATGACGCCACCGTCACCGAGCTGAAGAAGCGCGGCCTGAAGGTCGAGGGCTGACCGGATGACGACGAAGGGGCGTCCCACGGGACACACCGGAGCGGGCGTCGGGCCCCCGCGCGTGCCACCGCCGGGCGAGGGGGGCGGTCACGGCCCGGCCCCGACGGGGAGCGACGGCCCGGCGGGCATCCGCGCCGGGACCGCCGAGTCCGGCCCGGCCCGCAGGGCGCCCCGCGGGGCCCGCAGCCGTACCAACGCGGCCGCGGGAGTGCTGCTCACCCCGTTCTTCGTCCTGTTCACCGCCGTCACGGTGGTGCCCATCGGGTACGCGGTCTGGCTGAGCCTGTTCACCGAGAAGCAGTCCGGGCTCGGCTTCGGCGGGGCCACGACGGTGTTCAGCGGACTCGACAACTACACGGCGGCGCTGGGCGACCGGGCCTTCCGCGAGGGCTTCTGGGTGCTCGCCGGCTACTGCGTCGTCTACATCCCGCTGATGGTCGGCGGCGCCCTCGCGCTCGCGCTGCTGCTCGACTCGACGCTGGCCCGCGCCCGGCGCTTCTTCCAGCTCGCGCTGTTCCTGCCGCACGCCGTGCCGGGCATCATCGCCGCGCTGGTCTGGGTCTACCTCTACACCCCGGGTCTCAGCCCGGTCGTGAAGGCCATGAACTCCGGCGGCATCGGCTTCGACTTCTTCTCCTCCAGCGGCACGCTCCCCTCCGTCGTCAACATCGCGCTGTGGGAATGGCTCGGCTACAACATGGTCATCTTCTACGCGGCCCTCCAGGCCATCGACCGCTCGGTCCTGGAGGCGGCCACCATGGACGGCGCCGGCGAGTGGCGTACCGCCTTCGGCATCAAACTCCCGTTGATCCGGGCCTCGTTGATGATGGTGTCGCTGTTCACCGTCATCGGCTCGCTCCAGCTGTTCACCGAACCGCTGATCCTCAACCAGGGCGGCAGCTCCACGGTCACCACCACCTGGACGCCCAACATGTACGCCTACACCGCCGCGTTCAGCCGCAACGACTACGGCCTCGCCGCCGCTTCGGCCGTGCTTCTCGCGCTCGCCGCGGCCCTGCTCTCCTTCGTCGTCACCCGCCTCACCAACCGGAAGGGGGCCACGGCATGACCTCCCCCACGGCAACCGAAGCGAACGCCGCCCCGAGGACCGCCGGGCGCACCGGGCGCACCAGGGGTATCGGGGGCACCGGGGGCGCCACCCCGCCCCGCACCACGACGCGGCAGCCGTCATCCAGCCGCTGGCTGTCGCGCACCGCGGTCAACGGCGCGCTGCTGCTCTCCGTCCTCTACACGCTCTTCCCCCTGGTGTGGCTGCTCACGGCCGCCACCAAGGACACCGGAAGCCTGCTGTCCGGCGACGCCTTCTCCTTCAAGGGCTTCGACCTCGCCAACAACCTGTCCCAGCTCGCCTCGTACAACGACGGCGTCTACTTCCGCTGGTACCTCAACTCCCTTCTGTACGCGGGCGGCGGCGCGGCCGTCTGCGCCCTGGTGTCCGTCGCCGCCGGGTACGCCTTCGACAAGTACGCCTTCCGCGGCAAGGAGAAGCTGTTCGGCGTCGTACTGCTCGGCGTGCTCGTGCCGACCACCGCGCTCGCGCTGCCCATGTACCTCCTGGCCAGCAAGGTCGGCCTCGTCAACACGTACTGGTCGGTGCTCATCCCCGTTCTGGTCAATCCGTTCGGGGTGTATCTGGCGCGGGTGTTCAGCGCGAGCTACATCCCCGACGAGGCCCTGGAGGCCGCCCGTATCGACGGGGCCGGCGAGCTGCGCACCTTCTGGTCCATCGGTCTGCGCATGGTGATGCCGGGCTTCGTGACCGTCTTCCTCTTCCAGTTCACCGCCATCTGGAACAACTTCTTCCTCCCCCTGGTCATGCTCAGCGACCAGAAGCTCTTCCCGCTGAGCCTCGGCCTGTACGCCTGGAACAGCAACACCCACGCCGAGCCGGGCTACTACCCTCTCGTCGTCACCGGCTCCCTCCTCGCCGTCATCCCCCTGATCGTCGCCTTCGTCTCCCTCCAGCGGCACTGGAAGGCCGGACTCACCGCGGGCAGCGTCAAATGACCGGCCCGGACGCCCCGTTACCCCCGGACGCTCAGTTACCCCCGGCCGCCACCCCTGGCCGGCGCCTCGTGAGGAGCCCGAGTCCCACCATGCACCACACCACTGACAACCGGCCCGCCCTGCTGCTCGCGATGGGCCCCGGCATCGCCGACCGGCTCCTCACCGGGCACCACCGCACCCGGCTCGCCGCCCTCACCCGCACCGACCCGTACCTGGTCGCGCACCAGCTCGCCGCGCCCACCGGACCGGTCGCCGCGGCCCTCGCCGAAGCCGAGGTCCTGCTCACCTGCTGGGGCGCTCCCCCGCTGACCGCCGACGTCCTGGACGCGGCCCCGAAGCTGCGTGCGGTGATCCACGCGGCGGGCTCGGTCAAGCACCACATCACCGACGCCTGCTGGGAGCGCGGCATCGCGGTGACCTCGGCCGCCGCCGCCAACGCACTGCCGGTCGCCGAGTACACGCTGGCCGCGATCCTGTTCGCCGGCAAGGAGGTGCTGCGCTCGGCCCAGCGCTACGCCGAGCTGCGCACCGCCCCCGAGTGGCTGAGCCGGACCGAGCACACCGGCAACTACCGGCGCACGGTGGGCATCGTCGGCGCGTCCCGCATCGGCCGGCGCGTGATCGAACTCCTGCGCCCCTTCGACTTCGAGGTCCTGCTCTACGACCCGTACGTGAGCGGAACCGAAGCGGTGGCCCTGGGCGTTGAACGGGTGTCCCTGGACTCGCTGTGCTCCCGCAGCAGCGTCGTCTCCGTCCATGCGCCCCAACTGCCCGAGACACACAACATGATCGGCGCACACCAGCTGGCCCTGATGCCGGCGGGCGCCACCCTGGTCAACACCGCGCGCGGCTCCCTGGTGGACGAGCCCGCGCTGCTCGCCGAGCTCCTCTCCGGCCGGCTGCACGCGGTCCTGGACGTGACGGACCCCGAACTGCCGCCCCGCGAATCCCCGTTGTACGACCTCCCCAACGTCCTGCTGACCCCGCACATCGCCGGCTCCCTGGGCAACGAGCTGCACCGGATGGCGGATCAGGCCCTGGACGAGCTGGAGCGCTTCACGACCGGGGTGCCATTCGCGGACCCGGTGCATCCGCTGTCGCTGGGGCGCTCCGCGTAGACCGGCCCGGGCGCAACGGCCGGGCCGGCGGTCCCGGTGTACGGAAACGGCGAAGGCCCGGCACCCCCCGAAGGGGATGCCGGGCCTCGATTACGCGCGGCTACCGCTGACTTGACGTCAGTGGGAGTGGCCGTGACCGTGGCCGTGACCGGCCTCGGCCTCTTCCTCGGCCGGCTTCTCGACGACCAGGGTCTCGGTCGTGAGCAGCAGGGACGCGATGGAGGCGGCGTTCTCCAGGGCGGAGCGGGTGACCTTGACCGGGTCGATGACGCCGGCCTTGACCAGGTCGCCGTACTCACCGGTGGCGGCGTTGAAGCCGAAGCCCTTGTCGAGCTCGCTCACCTTGGAGGTGATGACGTAGCCCTCAAGGCCGGCGTTCTCGGCGATCCAGCGCAGCGGCTCGACGACGGCGCGGCGGACGACCGCGACACCGGTGGCCTCGTCGCCGGTCTTGTCGAGGTTGCCCTCAAGGACCTTGGCGGCGTGCACCAGGGCGGAGCCACCACCGGAGACGATGCCCTCCTCGACCGCGGCGCGGGTCGCGGAGATGGCGTCCTCCAGACGGTGCTTGCGCTCCTTGAGCTCGACCTCGGTGGCGGCACCGACCTTGATCACGCAGACGCCGCCGGCGAGCTTCGCGAGGCGCTCCTGGAGCTTCTCGCGGTCCCAGTCCGAGTCCGTGGCCTCGATCTCGGCCTTGATCTGGTTGACGCGGCCCTCGACGTCGGCGCTGTTGCCGCCGCCGTCGACGATCGTGGTGTCGTCCTTGGTGATGGTGACGCGGCGCGCGGTGCCGAGCACCTCAAGACCGGCCTGGTCGAGCTTGAGGCCGACCTCTTCGGCGATGACGGTCGCACCGGTGAGGGTGGCGATGTCCTGGAGCATGGCCTTGCGGCGGTCGCCGAAGCCCGGGGCCTTGACGGCCACGGCGTTGAACGTGCCGCGGATCTTGTTGACGACCAGGGTGGAGAGCGCCTCGCCCTCGACGTCCTCGGCGATGATCAGGAGCGGCTTGGAGGCGCCGGCCTGGATGACCTTCTCCAGGAGCGGCAGCAGGTCCTGGATCGAGGAGATCTTGCCCTGGTTGATCAGGATGTACGGGTCGTCGAGAACGGCCTCCATACGCTCCTGGTCGGTGACCATGTAGTGCGAGAGGTAGCCCTTGTCGAAGGCCATGCCCTCGGTGAACTCAAGCTCCACACCGAAGGTGTTGGACTCCTCGACGGTGATGACACCGTCCTTGCCGACCTTGTCCATGGCCTCGGCGATGAGCTCGCCGATCTGCTTGTCCTGGGCGGACAGCGCGGCGACGGCGGCGATGTCGGTCTTGTCCTCGATCGGACGGGCGGTCGCGAGGAGCTCCTCCGAGACGGCCTTGACCGCGGCGTCGATGCCCTTCTTCAGGGCGGCCGGGGAGGCACCGGCGGCGACGTTGCGCAGACCCTCGCGGACCAGCGCCTGGGCCAGGACGGTCGCGGTGGTGGTGCCGTCACCCGCGATGTCGTTGGTCTTGGTCGCCACCTCCTTGACGAGCTGGGCGCCCAGGTTCTCGTACGGGTCGTCCAGCTCGACCTCGCGCGCGATGGTGACACCGTCGTTGGTGATGGTGGGGGCGCCGAACTTCTTGTCGATGACGACGTTGCGGCCCTTGGGGCCGATCGTCACCTTGACGGTGTCGGCAAGCTTGTTGACGCCGCGCTCAAGGGCGCGACGGGCGTCCTCGTCGAACTTCAGGATCTTCGCCATGGGAGCGGTTCAGCCCTCTCGAAAACTCGGGTTAATGACACTGCGCCCCTCGCCGCCCGGCAATCAGCGGGGTGACCAGGGGCGCAGCTCTCAAAGCGTTCGCTTCGAAGTCGAAGTACTCACGTACTCCGGTGAATCACTTCTCGATGATCGCGAGCACGTCGCGGGCCGAGAGGACGAGGTACTCCTCGCCGTTGTACTTCACCTCGGTGCCGCCGTACTTGCTGTACAGCACGATGTCGCCGGTGCTGACGTCGAGCGGCAGGCGCTCGCCGTTCTCGAAGCGGCCCGGACCCACGGCCAGGACGACGCCCTCCTGGGGCTTCTCCTTGGCGGTGTCCGGAATGACCAGGCCGGAGGCCGTGGTCTGCTCGGCGTCGAGCGGCTGGACCACAATGCGGTCCTCAAGCGGCTTGATGGCAACCTTGGAGCTGGCGGTCGTCACGATCCGGTCTCCCCCTTCGGAGATCTCACGGGGTTAACTGTCTGGGGTGGCGACCAGGTGGATCCGTCGTCGCGGGTGCCGGACCTGCCCGTCGCTACTTGGCACTCTCTGGTGGGGAGTGCCAGAAGCGAGACTAGGACGGCGATTAGCACTCGGTCAAGCGGAGTGCCAATCTGCCACTGTCGCGGCGGAGCGCCGCAGGCCCTCCGGGGCGTGTGTGACCCTGGACGGCATGCGCATTCTGGTCGTCGAGGACGAAACCGGGCTCGCCGACTCGCTGCGTCGGGGCATCTCCGCCGAGGGGCACTGGGTCGACCTCGCGCACGACGGCCACCGGGGCCTCGACCTCGCACTCACCGGCGGATACGACGTGGTCGTGCTCGATCTGATGCTGCCGGGGCTCAGCGGCTACGAGATCTGCCGCCGGATGCGCGGGCTCGGCGACCTCACCCCGGTCCTGATGCTGACCGCCAAGGACGGCGAGTACGACGAGGCCGACGGGCTCGACTCGGGGGCCGACGACTATCTGACCAAGCCCTTCTCGTTCGTGGTGCTCCTCGCCCGGCTGCGGGCGCTCGGCCGGCGGGCCGGTACCGAACGCCCCGGCCCGCTCCAGGCCGGGGACCTCACCCTGGACACCGGCGCCCGGCGCTGCCGGCGCGGCGAGCGGGAGATCGAGCTGACCGCCCGTGAACTGGCCGTCCTCGCCTGCCTGATGGCCGAACCGGGCCGGGCCGTGTCCAAGCAGCACGTCCTGGACGAGGTCTGGGACAGCGGCGCGGGCGCGGACGGCGGGATCGATCCGAACATCGTCGAGGTCTATGTGTCTTCGCTCAGGAAGAAGATCGATTCTCCGTTCGGCCGTCGATCGATCCTGACCGTGCACGGCGTCGGCTACCGGATGGCGCCCGATGGCGGCTGAGCCCCGCCGGGCCGGCCGCGGACGGCTCCCGATCGGGTCCCGCCGCCACCGGCCGACGCGGCTGCTGCCGAGGACCGTCCGCGGGAAGGTCGCCGCGGCCGCCGCCCTCGCGATGGCGCTGCTGCTCGCGGCGGGCGGAATCTGGCTCTACATCGTGCTGCGCTCCAACCTGCTCGACAACACCAAGGGCCGCACCGAACTGGCCGCCCGCAAGGTCGCGGCCCAGGTGGACACCGGGACCGCGCGCGAGCTGCTGCCCCCGCCGGACGGCGGCGTCGACCTGGTCATGGTCCTGGACGAGCGGGGCCGGGTGACCGCGGCGACCCAGGAGACCGGCGCCGCACCGGAGTTGGCCGGATTCCGCCCGCCCGAGGACCAGGACTCGGCGTCCCGGACCCTGAACGAGGGCGGCCGCCACGAGGTCGCCGTCGTCGTCCGCGCCCAGCTGCCCGGCGGCCCCGCGAGCTATGTGTACGGGACGACCGTGCTGAGCGACGTCGACGACGCGACCGGCGCCATCGGCTGGGCCCTGCTCGCCAGCGCCCCGCCGCTGATCGCGCTGGCCGCCGCCATCGCCTGGGCCGGCACCGGCCTCGCGCTGCGGCCGGTGACCTCGATCCGCACCGAGCTCGCCGAGGTCAGCTCAAGCGAGCTGGACCGGCGCGTCCCCGACCCCGGCGGCGCCGACGAGATCGCGCTGCTCGCCCGGACCGTGAACGCCACCCTCGACCGGCTCGAACAGGCCCACGTCCGCCAGCGCGAGTTCGTCGCCGACGCCTCGCACGAGCTGCGCAACCCCATCGCCGCGGTCCGTACCCGGCTCGAAGTCGCCCTCGCCGCACCGGACTCGGCGTCCATGCGGGCCGCGCTCGACGACACCGAGCGGCTCCAGCGGATCGCCGCCGACCTGCTGCTCCTGGCCCGCCTCGACGCCCATCCGCAGCCGCCGGCCGAACCCGTCGACCTCGCCCTGCTCGCCGCCGAGGACACCGCCCGCCGCCGCGCGGCCCGCGTCCCGGTCGAACTCGCCGCGGACGCGCCGGTGCCGGTGCGCGGCGACCCCGCGCAACTGGAGCGAATGCTGGCCAACCTCGTCGACAACGCCGTGCGGCACGCGCGTACCGAAGTACGGGTGGCGGCCCGGCGGGACGGGGACGACGCGCTCCTGGAGGTCACCGACGACGGGCCCGGCGTCCCGGCCGCCGACCGGTCCCGGATCTTCGAGCGCTTCGTACGCCTGGACGCGGCCCGGACCCGGGAGAGCGGCGGCACCGGGCTCGGGCTGGCGATCGCCCGCGAGATCGCCCGGGCGCACGGCGGCGAACTGACGGCCGGGGCGGGGCCGGGGGCGAGGTTCACGGTCCGGCTGCCGGGCCGGCCGCACCCGCGTTCCTGAAGGCGTCTTCAGAATCCTCAGGTTTCCTTCAGCGGGCAGCCCCGAGGATCGGTCGGCGTGAGCCACCGCCGAATGAGCCGTCGAACGAGCCGCAGCCGAACCAGCAACCGCCGCCGGAAGCGTTCGAGCCCGGTACGCGTGGTGCGGGCGCTCGTCGCCTGCGCCGCCGTGCTGGTCCTGTGCGCGCTGGCCGGCGGCTGGTACCTGTACCGCGATCTGTCCGGCAGCATCGGCACCTCGCGGGCGCTCGGCGACGACGCGCCCAAGTCGGTGGGCGGCGACACCAACATCCTGTTGATGGGCCTGGACAGCCGCAAGGACCAGAACGGCGACGACCTGCCGCCCGAGGTCCTCGACAAGCTGCACGCGGGCAGTTCCGACATCGGCGGCTACAACACCAACACGCTGATCCTGCTGCACGTGCCGGGCGACGGCAGCCGGGCGAAGGCGTTCTCGGTCCCGCGGGACGATCTGGTCGACATCCCGGGCCACGGCCAGGACAAGATCAAGAAGGCGTACGGCCTGGAGAAGGCCCGGACCGAGGAGAAGCTGGCGGCCCAAGGCGTCCACGACAAGGGGGAGTTGGAGAAGGCGGGCCGCGAGGCGGGGCGCCGGGCCGAGATCGAGACCGTGCGCGACTTCCTGGGCGTACCCATCGACCACTTCGCCGAGGTCAACCTCGCCGGGTTCTACCACCTGGCCGACGCCCTGGACGGGGTGACGGTCTGCCTGAAGCACGCGGTGAAGGACAAGTACTCGGGCGCCGACTTCCCGGCCGGGAAGCAGACCCTGAACGGTCAGCAGTCGCTCGCCTTCGTGCGGCAGCGGCACGGGCTCCTCGGCGGTGACCTGGACCGCACCCGCCGTCAGCAGGCCTTCCTCGCCTCGGCGACGCAGAAGCTGTCCTCGGCCGGCACGTTCACCGACCCGGTCCGGCTGCTGCACCTGCTGAACACCGCCAAGCAGGACCTCGTCACCGACAAGGACTGGGATCTGCTGTCCTTCGTCAAGCAGGCCAGGAACCTGTCGGGCGGCAACGTGGAGTTCACGACGCTGCCGATCGAGAAGTTCGCGACGCACCGGGGCGAGGACGTCAACATCGTCGACCCGGCGAAGATCAAGCGGATCGTCGCGGACGCCCTCCACCCGGTGCGCTCGACCCCGCCCACCGCCCCCCAGGACTCACCGGCGCCGAGCCCGGGCAAGGACTCCCCGGCACCGAGCCCGAGCCATGCGTCCTCGGACCCGTCGACTCCGGTCATCGACGGCGGCGGCATCCCGTGCGTGGACTGACCCGGGGCGGGAGCGGGCCCGTCGCGGCCCGCCGCCGCCGCGCCGAGGCGCTGCTCCTGGCGCTCGTCGTCGCGGTGGCCACGTTCGGCCACGCTGCGGCCGCGATGACCATGACGGGTGAACTCCCGCGCGCCACCTACGAGTTCGCCGCGTGCATGACCCTGATCGCACTGGCCGGACATTTCACGGTGCGCCGGTACGCGGCCTACGCCGACCCGCTGATCCTGCCGCTGGCCCTGCTCCTGTCGGGCCTCGGTCTGGTGCTGCTGTACCGGCTCGACCCGACGTACGCGCACAAGTTCCATTCGGAGGCCACCGCGTCGGGGCAGCTCATCTGGACGGTGATCGGGTTCGCGGTCGCGCTCGCCGCGCTCGCCGTGCTGCGCGACCACCGCCGTCTCCAGCGGTACATCTACCTCTGCATGGCGGCGGCCCTCGTCCTCCTGATGGCCCCCGCCTTCTTCCCCGGCGACACCTACGGCGCCAAGCGCTGGATCTTCATCGGCTCGTTCTCGCTCCAGCCCGGAGAGTTCGTGAAGATCATGATCGCGGTGTTCTTCGCCGGTTATCTGGTCGTGCACAAGGACTCGCTCGCGCTGACCGGCCGCAAGGTGTTCGGGGTCCGGCTGCCGCCGGGCCGCCAGCTCGCGCCGATCCTGACGATCTGGGTGCTGAGCCTGCTCGTCCTGGTCTTCGAGCGCGACCTGGGAACTTCGCTGATCTTCTTCGGCCTGTTCGTGGTGATGCTGTACGTCGCCACGGAGCGGGCGGGGTGGATCCTGACCGGCCTGGTGATGGCGGCGATCGGGGCGTTCGTCGTCGGCTCGACCGAGCCGCACGTCAAGGGCCGGATCGTGGCCTGGCTGCACCCCTTCGACATCTATCTGCCGCCGGACCGCCGCCCGGCCGGCCTGATCTCGGACCAGGCGGCCCAGGCCCTGTTCAGCTTCGGCAGCGGCGGCATGACCGGCACCGGCCTCGGCCGCGGCCACCCCGAGCTCGTCGGGTTCGCCGGGCGCAGCGACTTCATCCTGACCACGGTCGGCGAGGAGATGGGCCTGGCCGGGGTGATGGCGGTCCTCGTCCTGTACGCCCTGCTCGTGCAGCGCGGCCTGCGGGCGGCACTCGGCGCGCACGACGGCTTCGGCAAGCTGCTCGCGACGGGGCTCGCGGCGGCGCTGGCGCTCCAGGTGTTCGTGGTGGCGGGCGGAGTGACCGGCCTCATCCCGCTCACCGGCAAGGCGCTGCCGTTCCTGGCGAAGGGGGGTTCGTCGCTGGTCGCGAACTGGGTGATGATCGCGGTGCTGATCCGGATCAGCGACAGCGGGGAGCGCGCCCGCGAGGCCGAACGGGCCTCCCCCCAGCCCGAGTCGAACCCGCCGACCCCCTCGGCCCGGCTGCGCCCCTGAGGGGCGCGAGGACCCGCGCGACCAGCCCCGCACGGTCCGCGGTCGAGGATCCCCACGCGTGAGGGCGGGTCGTGCTCCCGCCTGTGGGGTTTCGACCGCGGCTCGGTCCCGGCTGGTCGCGCGGTCCCCCG
This sequence comes from Streptomyces sp. NPDC006691, assembly GCF_042869955.1. NCBI lineage: Bacteria > Bacillati > Actinomycetota > Actinomycetes > Kitasatosporales > Streptomycetaceae > Streptomyces > Streptomyces sp. NPDC006691. The sequence goes on along the minus strand of NZ_JBIAGW010000008.1, from coordinate 143,761 downwards.
CGCCCCGGTAGGTGACCCGGCACCGAACGGCGACCCGGCACCGGCTACACGTAGTCCTCCAGGCGGGCCACGGCGTACCCCTTGTCCGTGATCACCTTCATCACCTGGCGGACCATGTCGGGCATGGTCCCGTTCCAGTCCTCGCGCCCGCGGAAGTGCGTGAGGATGATGTCCCCGGGGTGCAGGTCCTTGTCCCACTCGCGCCATTCCATGTGGTCCGTGAAGGCCTCCTCCGCCCACAGCGGCGCGGCCTGGACGCCACAGGACTGGGCGGCCTTGAGGGTGTCCTCGTTGTAGTTCCCGTACGGCGGCCGGAACAGCCGGGGCCGCTTGCCCGCCCACTGGCCGATCTTGTCCTGCTGGTCGCAGATCTCATGCCGCTGCTCCTCGTAGGAGAGCGCGGGCATGTACCGGTGGTTGAGCGTGTGGTTGTTGAGCGTGACGCCCAGACCCTGCATCTTCTTGAAGTACTCGTGGTCGTTCTTGACCAGGTAGTCGCTGAGGAACGCGCTGTACGGGATGCGCAGTTCCTGCATCATCTTCAGGAAGGTGGGGTCCTTCTCGGCACCGTCGTCGATCGTCAGGAAGACGATCTTGTCCTTGGTGGGGACGGTGGTGAAGACGGGCGGCAGCGAATCGCCGCCGTCCGTCTCGAACCCCGGCCGATTGGTGATCTTCGGCTTGACGGCGGGCGCCTCGGGCGGGAGCAGCGGCGGCTTGGCGAGCCCCCACTTCTTGACGGCCGCGAGCCGGGCGGTCTCGGCCTGCTTGAGCTGCTCGGAGTAGCCCGCGAGCGCTCCGGCGGGCCCCTTCTTGGCGGCCTGGGCGCCGGGGTGGCCGGCCTCGCCGCCCTCGGAGGCACAGCCGGAGGCGAGCAGCGCGGCGCCGAGCCCGAGCGCGAGACACGCGACTTTCGTCCTGGACTTTCCCTTTTGTCGTACTAGTTGCATGGCGCCGCATCCTGTCAGGCGCGGGGCCCGCCGCCCGTACGACACCGCCGCCACGGGCCCACCATCGCCCACCTGGCCCACAGCGGGGCGGCGACCGGGCGACAATGACGGGGTGAACGACCTCGACACCTTCTCCCTCCTGCTGACCGAAGAGGGCCGGGCCCTGCTCGCATCGCTGCGGGAGTACGACCCGTCCCAGGAGCTGGCGGTGGCCACCCGGCTGCGCCGCGAGCACGACGCGGACCTGGTGTCGGCGGCACTCGGCCAGGCACGGCTGCGGCAGCGGGCGGTGGCCAAGTTCGGCGCGGCCGACGCGCACCGGATGTTCTTCACGCCCAACGGCGTCGAGCAGTCGACCCGTGCCTCGGTCGCCACCCACCGCGCGAAGGCCTTCGCCGCGCGCGGCGTACGCGGCGTGGCGGACCTGTGCTGCGGCATCGGCGGCGACGCGCTGGCGCTCGCGCGGGCCGGGATTCCGGTCCTCGCCGTCGACCGCGACCCGCTGACGGCGGCGGTGGCCCGCGCCAACGCCGAGGCGCTGGGCCTCGCGGACCTGATCGAGGTGCGCTGCGCGGATGTGACCGAGATCGACACGGCACCGTACGACGCGGTGTTCGTGGACCCCGCGCGACGGGGAGGGCGGGGCCGCATCTTCGACCCCGAGGCCTACTCGCCGCCCCTGTCGTGGGCGGTCTCGGCCGCCCTGGCCGCCCCCTTCGCGGCGCTGAAGGTCGCCCCCGGCATCCCGCACGAGGCGCTGCCGCCGCAGGCGGAGGCGGAGTGGATCTCGGACGGGGGTGACGTGAAGGAGGCCGTGCTGTGGTTCGGCACCGGCGTCACCCCCGGCGCGGTCCGCGCCACGCTGCTGCCCGCGTCCGCCGAGCTGCGGACGGCCGAGCCGCTCGCCGCGCCGCCGGTGGGGCCGGTGGGGCGCTACCTGTACGAGCCGGACGGTGCGGTCATCCGGGCGCATCTGGTCGCCGAGATCGTGGAGCGGTGCGGGGGGCGGCTGATCGACGAGACGATCGCGTATGTGACGAGTGACGAGGTGTACGTGTCTCCGTACACCTCGGCGTACGAGATCACCGATGAACTCCCGTTCAACCTGAAGAAGTTGAAGGCGTTGCTGCGGGAGCGGGGGGTGGGGGTGCTCACGGTGAAGAAGCGGGGGTCGGCGGTGGAGCCGGAGGAGATCCGGCGCCGCGTGAAGCCGGCCGGGCCGAACTCGGCGACGGTCTTCCTGACCCGGGTGGCAGGCGCCCCGACCATGCTGGTCGGCCACCCGCTCTCCCCCGTCGCCGGGGCTCCGCCCCAGGCCCCGCTCGCGCCTTGAGGCCGCTCGTCCTCCATCTCCCCCAAGGCCATCTCCCCCAAGGCTTAAGGGCCAGGGGGACCCCCATGACGGGCTGCAGGTGCCCCAGTACCGAGGCCTTTAGGGGCGCGGGGAACCGCGCGACCCGCCGCGCACGGTCCGCAGCCGATGGACTCTCCCCCGGAGGGTCTGGGGAAGGGGCGGGGTGGGGAAACCACACACGAGCGACCCCGCACGGCGCGAGGCCGAAATCGGGTGCGGGGCCGAAATCGGGTGCGGGGCCGCGGGGAACCCCGCGAGGAAACCCGCACCCAGGCCTCCCTCACGCCAGGTCGGTCAGCTCGTCCGCGTAGACCTGGGAGAGGGGCTGAGGCCCCACGTACTGCTGGCAGTTGCACTGACCGGACTCGAACCGCAGCGGCTTCTTGCTCTCGTCCCACGCCACCGGCACCTCGACCCGCTCATGGCACTTGCCGGCCTTGTCGTGCTTGGCGAGGTGATGCGTGCATCCGCACACCGGCTCCGGCGGCTTGTGAGCCGCCTCCACCGCGAGGCGCTCCTGCTTCGCCGCCTCCAGCCGCTGCATCCTCCGCTCGTGCCGCGTCCTCAGCGCCGTCCGGGCGTTGTCTATCGCCCAGCCGAAGCCGCCCATCCAGAAAATGATCAGAATCCACCAGTACCAGGCCATGGCGACCGTCCTTCCCCCGAGATGTGACACCGCATCGCGCTGCGGCCACCTCAGGATAGGCGGGTCAGGGACCGCTGGACCCAGCGCCGGTGCGCGGCCGCCTTCACCACGCCGACGAGGCCGGTCAGCCAGCAGATCAGGCCGAGGCCCATGCCGTACACGACGAGCGCGTACGTGTCGCGGCCCGGCACGGCCGTCGCCGGCAGCACCAGGCAGACGGCGAGCCCACCCGCGCACAGCAGCACCGAGGGCACCAGCCAGGCCAGGCTGAGGCCGGGCTTGCGCAGATTGCGGTCGAGTATCGGGTCACGGTCCAACTCGCCCCACTGACGCAGGAGTTCCCGGATACGCCGGTCCTTGCGCAGGCCGAACCCGACGGCGATCCCGGTCGGGATCATCACGCCCAGACCGAGCAGCAGGAACACGCCCCCGACGATGGCGGTGAGGACATCGGTCAGCGAGGTGAGCGCGGTGCCGACCATGGACCAGCCCAGCGCGAAGAGCGCCGCCCACAGCCAGAGCAGCCCGAGCCGGGCCGCCCCCAAATGACCCTTGACCAGCACGTCGAGGGCCTGCGCACGGTCCGCGAGCAGCGCGTTGCGGTCGGGCCAGACACGTATCTCGGCCGGGGGCGGCGAGGGAGGGAGCGACGATCGGGGCGTCATGCGGCAGAGATTATCGGGGGTGTCCCTGCTTCCGGCGCCCACCCTGGTCCCCGCGCACGGCACTTGGCCGGTTTCGTGAGGCGGGAGCCGTCGTCGCTCCGGCCCCTGAGACTCCAACTGCCTTGGCCATTGGCCGAGTTCGAGGAAGTAAGCCGTCACGCGGTCCGGCCCGCCGCCGGCCGCCCGGCACGGCCACCCCGGCGATCTTCGTGCGGACCCCGCTCACGGTGCACTCTCCGCGCGAGCCCCATGTCCGCGCACCGGACAGGACGGGCGGCAGGTGTGAGGGGCCGGGCGGGTACTCAGCCGTCGAGACGCTCCGTCAGGCGCACGGTCACGGTGTCCCCCGCCTCCTTGCCGATCGCCTTGCGCACCTCCGCCTTCACGGGCAGCTTGTGCGTGCCGTCGCCCAGCGCCATGAACGAGCTGCGGAACGGATGGCCATCGACGGTGCCGCTCACCTTCACCAGCCCCCGGGTGCCGAAGTACGCGGCGGATCCGGGCCAGACGACATACGTCCAGCCGCCTTCGTGCGGGCTCTTCACCAGTTCGGCGGTGAACTCCCGGTCCATTCGTCGGGCCATGGTGTCACGCGTCCCGCAGGGCCTGGATATCGAGCTTCTTCATGCCCATGACCGCGGCCATGACCCGCTCGGACTTCTCCGCGTCCTGGCCGAGCAGTTCGGGCAGCTCGGTCGGCACGATCTGCCAGGACAGGCCGTACTTGTCCTTCAGCCAGCCGCACGGTCCCTCTTCGCCGCCCTCGGCAAGGTGTGTCCAGAACCGGTCGATCTCCTCCTGGTCCGAGCAGCCCACCGACAGCGAGATCGCCTCGCTGAAGGTGAACTGCGGGCCGCCGTTCAGGGCGGTGAACTTCTGGCCCGCCAGCTCGAACTCGACCGTCATCACCGAGCCGGTCTCGCCGGGCGAGGCGGCCGCGTAGTGGGTGACGGACCCGACGCGCGAGTCGCCGCCGAAGATGGACACGTAGTGGTTGGCCGCTTCCTCGGCCTGGCTGTCGAACCAGAGGAAGGGGGTGATCTTCTGCGTGATCTGCGCGGACATCGTCGGCCTCCTTGCCGTGCCGGGCCCCGTGCGGGCGGCATCGACAGGTAGACCGGGGTCCCGCGCGAAACTCATCGCGGTTACAGGACAGCACCGGGCCAGGTGCCCGGCAACATTTCCGGTGGCCGGGGCCGGGGCCCCGGCCGGCGTCCCCCGAGACTCTCGGCGGGACCTCGGCGGGACCCCGGCGGGGCCTCGGCGGGGGACTCAGCAGCGAGGGCCTCAGCCCTCGACGACCTCGCGCACCTCGGAGGTGACGTCCCAGCCGTCCTCGTGGACCTTCACGAAGCGGGTGGCCCACTCGATCGCCTCGGCCTTGTCCTTGGCCTGGATCATCGCGTAGCCGCCGACGACCTCCTTGGACTCCGTGAAGGGGCCGTCGGTGACCGTCAGCTCGCCGTTGTTCCAGCGCACCCGGGTGCCCTCGGCGGACGGGGTGAGCCCGGCGGTGTCGAGCAGCACCCCGGCCCTGGTCATCTCCTCGATGAGGTGGCCCATCCGCTCCATGAGCTCGGGGGTGACACCGCTCGCGGGGGTGTTGTTCTCGTCGATGCGGACCATCGTCAGGTAGCGCGGCATGGCCGTTCTCCGTTCTGTTCTGCGTGCTGTTCCACGCGGATTCCGCAGGCGTGGACTCCGTGCGGTGCGGGGGCTCTTCCCCGCCTCTCACCCTTGCGTCGAACGGGAGACGGCCGGATCGACACCGCCGGGAGAATCCGCCGAACTTTTTTCGGGAGCCTCGTTCCGGTCCGGTCCCGCACGGGCTCGCACGACCTCGTACGGGCGCCTCGCACCGCCCTCCCCCGGGCCTCAGCTCGTGAGGACGACGAGCCGCTGGGTCGCCCGGGTCATCGCGACATAGCGGTCGACGGCCCCCGCCACGCCCTCGCCGAACCGCTCCGGGTCGACGAGTACGACCAGATCGAATTCGAGCCCCTTGGACAGCTCCGGCGTCAGCGACCGTACGCGCGAGGTGCCCCGGAACCCGGGGGCGCCGATCACGCACGCGATCCCGTCGTCGTGCCCGTCGAGCCAGGTGTGCAGGACCGTGTCGAGTTCGGCGGAGGAGCCGTGGACGACGGGGACGCCGGCGCTGCGGATGGACGTGGGTACGTTGGCGTCGGGCAGCGCGGCCCGGATGACCGGCTCGGCCTCCGCCATCACCTCTTCCGGGGTGCGGTAGTTGATGCTGAGCGAGGCCACCTCGACCCGGTCGAGCCCGATCCGCTCCAGGCGTTCGCGCCACGACTCGGTGAACCCGTGCCGTGCCTGGGCGCGGTCACCGACGATGGTGAAGCTCCGGGACGGGCAGCGCAGCAGCAGCATCTGCCACTCCGCGTCCGTCAGTTCCTGCGCCTCGTCGACGACGATGTGCGCGAACGGGCCCGCCAGCAGGTCCGGCTCGGCGGTGGGCAGGGCGCTGTCGTCGATCAGGGTGTCCTGGAGGTCCTTGCCGCGCAGCATCCGCAGCGCGCCCTCGCTCTCGTCCCCGGCCGACTGGAAGTTGGACGCCGAGATGATCTCGTCGATGACCCCGGACATCCGCTCCCGCTCGGCGGCGACCACCGCCTCGTGCCGCCGCCTGCGCCGCTCCGCCTCCGGGTCGCCGAGCCGCTGCCGGGCCGCGTCCAGGAGCGGCAGGTCGGACACCGTCCAGGCCTGCGCGTCCGGGCGCCGCAGTCGGCGCACGTCGTCGGGGCCCAGCCAGGGCGCGCACATCCGCAGGTAGGCCGGGACCGACCACAGGTCCCCGACCACGTCGGCCGCTTCGAGCAGCGGCCACGCGCTGTTGAGTGCCTCCGCGAGGTCCCGGTCCCGGAGCAGTGCCGTGCGGAACTCCGCGGGCGGGACGTCGTCGCCGTCGTACTGGTCGAGCAGGATCGTGACCAGTGCCTCCCGGACCAGTTCGCGCCCCTCGTTGTGCGGGGTGCCGGGTCCGGGGGCCGCGAAGGCCTCGGCCCAGTCGTCGGCGGTGAGCCGGACGTCGGCCCAGGGCGTGGTGACGGTCATGGCGGCGGTGGGCGGCTCCTCGTAGAAGGCGACGGCCTTCTCGATGGCCGCCACCATGTCGGCGGACGCCTTGAGGCGGGCCACTTCCGGGTCGCCCTCCTCCTTGGCGTCGGCCCCCTCGGTGACGAGGTCGCGCAGGACGCAGGTCTGCACGCCCTCCTCGCCGAGGCTGGGCAGCACATCGGCGACGTAGTCCAGGTAGGGGCGGTGCGGCCCGACGAAGAGGACGCCGCCGCGCCGGTGGCCCAGGCGCGGGTCGGAGTAGAGCAGGTAGGCCGAGCGGTGCAGGGCGACCACGGTCTTGCCGGTGCCGGGGCCGCCGTCGACGACGAGCGCGCCGCGCGAACCGGCCCGGATGATGGCGTCCTGGTCGGCCTGGATGGTGGACAGGACGTCGCGCATCCGGGCCGAGCGGTTGGTACCGAGGCTGGCGATGAACGCGGACTGGTCGTCGAGGGCCGCGTGTCCTTCGAGGCCGTCGGCGCTGAAGACCTCGTCCCAGTAGTCGCTGATCCGGCCCGCCGTCCAGCGGTAGCGGCGGCGGCTCGTGAGGCCCATCGGGCCGGCATGGGTGGCCGCGAAGAACGGCTCGGCCGCGGGCGAGCGCCAGTCGACCAGGAGCCTGCGGCCCTCGCTGTCGGTGAGCCCGAGCCGGCCGATGTACAGGGGCTCGGCATCGTCGGCGGCGACGATGCGCCCGAGGCACAGGTCGAGGCCGAAGCGGCGCAGGGTGCGCAGCCGGCCGGTCAGCTGGTGGACCTCGATGTCCCGGTCCATGGCGGCCCGGCCGATGCCGCCGGGCGACCGGCGCAGCTCGTCGAGCCGGCCGGAGAGTTCGGTGATCGTTTGGTCGAGGGTGCGGGCGATGGCGGCGAAGTGCCGCTCGTCGCCCCCGATCAGCGCCGGATCGGCCTTGGCGGCAAGGCGGTCGGGAAGGTCGAACGCGCTGGAGGATCCAGGAACCGACAACTGCACACGCACTTCGTGAATCTCCCAATTCCGCAGGTACTGGCCCGAGGCCAGTGATTCTGCGGCACGATGGGGGCCTTGCCGCAAGCCCCCCAGTGCGCTATATCTTGATAGTGGCGAGGAGAGTACGAACTCCTCGCCTTCTCTGTTTTCGGCGCCTTCCCTCTTTCGGCGCCTTCCCGCTTTCGGTCGCGCGTCTTCCTAGACGTAGTCCTCCAGGCGGGCCACCGTGAAGCCCTGCTCCTGTATGTGGCGGAGCATGTTCGCGGTCATCTCCGTCATGGACGTGCCCTTGAGTTCCTTGGGGCCGCGGAAGTGCGCGAGGATGATGTCGCCGGGGTGCAGCTTCTTGTCGCCGCGCTGGTACTGCATGTTGGATATCTGCATCGACTCGCGCCACAACACCATCGCCTGGACGTCGCAGGACTTGGCGGCCACGCGGGTGTTCTCGTTCCAGTTGCCGTACGGAGGCCGGAAGAGCCGGGGCGCCTTGCCGTACTCCTTGCCCAGTTTCTTCTCCTGGGTGCATATCTCGTTCTTCTGCGCGGCCTCGCCGAGCGTGCGCAGATTGGGGTGCGAGAGCGTGTGGTTCTCTATGGAGTTCCCGAGCTCTTGCAGCGGCTTGAAGTAGCCGTAATCACTGCGAATGATGTCGTCGGTCAGGAACATCGTGAACGGGATCTTCAGGTCCCGCATCATCTCGACGAACTGGGGATCCTTCTCCGCCCCGTCGTCGAAGGTCACGAAGACGATCTTTTCCTTGGTGGGAATGTCGCTCACCACCGGCACCTCGCCGGGCTTGCCGTGCACCGGCTTCTCGGCGGGCGGCGCGGGCGGTGCGGCGAACGGCTTGAGACCCCACTTGCGGTACGCGGCCTCGGTGGCGGCCGCGCCATCGCCCGGGGACGCCTTCGAGGGCGTACCGCTCGCCTTGCCGGACGGGGCGGACGCGGAGGGGGCGCTGCCCGGTCCGCCGCCGGACGAGCACCCCGCGACCATCAGCAGACCGAAGAGGGCCGCACCGACCGCCTTCTTGCGCACGAGCCAACCCATGTCCAAATACCGCCCGTTTCTGTCATCAGCTACTCCTAGCTTGATGCCATAAACGGTCACAGGGTTGCCTGAAGCGATCAGACGGCGGTCCGATACCGGCCAGGAGGGCTCAGGCGTCCGGCGTCCCGACCGACTCGAAGCGCCAGCGGTGCACCGGCCGGGCCACCAACTCCCCCTCAGGATCCGGGAGTTCGGGCAGCTCGGCCTCGTAGGGCGCGTCCCACCAGGTGATGACCAGGACCCGGTCGCCGGGCGCGCGGAGGATCTCGCGGCGCAGCGGCGAACCGGCCACCGGATGCTCACGGACCCAGTCCAGCAGCTCGGCACCCCGGCCCTCGGCGGCCCGGGCCTCCCACATCAGGGCGACGGTCATGAGTACAGGTTCTTCTTGCTGACCTCGTGCACATGGTCATGATCGTGACCGTGCACAGGGGCGTGCGCCACGCCCGGTACGTGCGGCTCGGTCACCGGCAGCGAGGAGTCCGCCGAGAGCTCCAGGTCCGAGGCGGGCCGGTTCCTGGCCACCATCTCCGCGCCGAGGGCCGCGACCATCGCGCCGTTGTCCGTGCACAGTCCGGGCCGCGGCACCCGCAGCCGGATCCCGGCCCGCTCGCAGCGCTCCTGGGCGAGCGCGCGCAGCCGCGAGTTGGCGGCCACGCCGCCGCCGATCATCAGGTGGTCGACGCCCTCGTCCTTGCAGGCCCGTACCGCCTTGCGGGTCAGCACGTCCGCCACGGCCTCCTGGAAGGACGCGGCCACGTCCCGCACCGGAACCTCCTCGCCCGCGTTGCGCTTGGCTTCGATCCAACGGGCCACGGCGGTCTTCAGGCCGGAGAAGGAGAAGTCGTACGCCGGGTCGCGCGGGCCGGTCAGGCCGCGCGGGAAGGCGATCGCCTTCGGGTCGCCCTCCTTGGCGAGGCGGTCGATGACCGGGCCGCCGGGAAAGCCCAGGTTGAGCACCCGGGCGATCTTGTCGAAGGCCTCGCCCGCGGCGTCGTCGATGGTGGCGCCCATCGGGCGGACGTCGGCGGTGATGTCGGGCGCGAGCAGCAGCGAGGAGTGGCCGCCGGACACCAGCAGCGCCATCGTCGGCTCGGGCAGCGGCCCGTGCTCCAGCTGGTCGACGCAGATGTGCGAGGCGAGGTGGTTGACCCCGTACAGCGGCTTGTTCAGGGCGTACGCATACGCCTTGGCGGCCGAGACGCCGACGAGCAGCGCGCCCGCGAGCCCGGGCCCGGCGGTGACCGCGATGCCGTCGAGGTCCCGCGCGGAGATCCCGGCGGTCTTCAGGGCGCGCTCGATGGTCGGGACCATCGCTTCGAGGTGGGCGCGCGAGGCGATCTCGGGGACCACGCCACCGAACCGGGCGTGGGTGTCCACGCTGGAGGCCACGGCGTCGGCGAGCAGGGTCGTACCGCGCACGATGCCGACGCCGGTCTCGTCGCAGGAGGTCTCGATGCCCAGTACGAGCGGTTCGTCAGCCATCAGTCAGTCTCTTCTGTTCCTTGGACGTATTCCTGGACGGTCAGTCGCATCACGAGCGCGTCCACGTTGCCCGGCTGGTAGTAGCCGCGGCGGAAGCCGATGGGCTCGAAGCCGAAGCGCTCGTAGAGCTTCTGGGCCCGGGTGTTGTCCACGCGCACTTCGAGCAGGACCTCGTCGCACTCGAAGGCGGTGGCGTGCTTGAGCAGATCGGTCAGGAGGCGGGCGCCGAGCCCGGTGCCCCACTGGTCGCGGGCGGCGGCGATGGTCTGGACGTCCGCGAGGTCGCCCGCGGCGGCGAGCCCGGCGTACCCGACCAGCCGCCCCCGCGCGTCCTCGGCGACCACATAGCGGCGGGTGGCGCCCGGCCCGCGCGCGTGGGCGAGCTCGGACCAGAACATCCCCGCCGACCAGGCGTCCTCGGGGAACAGCTCGTGTTCGAGGTCGAGCACGGGCGCGATGTCCCACCAGCGCATCTCGCGCAGCACGGCCTCCGTCACTTGGGTGTGACCACCTTGTAGTTCTTGGGCACCTGCGCGTCCGGGCGGCGCAGGTACAGCGGTGTCGGCGGCAGGAACTCCGAGCCCGCGGCGAGCTTCTCGGCGGCCAGCGCGGCGAGCGCGCCCGCCGACTGGTGCTCGGGACCGCGCGCCTCGGGGAACGCCTCCGGGTACAGCACCGCGCCCTGGCCGACGACCGGCAGCCCGCTCAGCTCCTCGGCGATGTCGCCGGGCCGGTCGACGGAGGGCTCGCCCGCGCGGGTGCGGAAGTCGTCGTAGCGGGCCCAGTAGACCTCCTTGCGGCGGGCGTCCGTGGCGACCACGAAGGGGCCCTCGATGCCGGAGGCGTAGGCGAGTCCGTCCAGGGTGCACAGGCCGTGCACGGGCACGCCGAGCACCGAGCCGAACGTCGCGGCGGTGACGAGGCCGACGCGGAGGCCGGTGTAGGGGCCGGGGCCGACGCCGACGACCAGGTCCGTCACGGCGTCGAGGGCCAGGCCGGCCTCGGCGAGTACCCGGTCGACGGCGGGCAGCAGCAGTTCCCCGTGCCGGCGGGCGTCGACCTGGCGCGCCTCGGCGACGACGGAGGTCCCGTCGTGCAGGGCGACGGTGACGGCAGGGGTGGCGGTATCAACGGCGAGCAGGAGCACGCGAACAGCCTACGACCAAGCCGACGGGGGCACGGCGTCCCGCCCGAGCCGTCACCTGCTGCTACCGTCAGCCGCAGGTATGACCGTAGGCATGCATGTACGTACGAAAGGGGAAGCCCAGGTGGCACGGAGCAGCACGGGATTCGTGGCCGGGATCACCGCCGCCGCTCTCGCGGTGGTCGGCTTCCTCGCCTACCAGGCCTCGGCGAGCGCGCCTCCGGCCGCGGATCTCGCGGCCCCGGGCACCAGCGCCTCCCCGTCGGCGAAGCCGTCGAACCTGCCCCCCGCGGGCTCCCCCGCCAGCAAGCCGGACCTCACGGTGCCGGAGAACTCGGGCACCGGGGTCCGGGTCGTCTACGCGCTCGGCGCGAAGCGGGTGTGGCTGGTGGGCGTGGCCAAGACGCCGAAGACCTTCGCGGTCGTGCCGTCCGCGATCAACCCGAAGCCGGGCACGTACGTGGTGCTCTCGCGGACCGGCAACAAGATCACCGGCTCGGACGGGGTCGCCATCGACCACGTCGTGCGGTTCGCCAGCAACGAGAACGTGGCGATCGGCTTCAGCTCTGCGGTCGACGGCTCGATGACGATCCCGAAGACGGGCAAGAAGGCCGGCGGCATCCGCATGACGCGGGCGGACGGTGACGCGATGTGGACGTTCGCGACCCGCAACTCCAAGGTCGTCGTCGTTCCGTAGCCGGGCGGCCCGGAAGCCGTCGCGATCGCCGTCCCGCGGCGGCCCGACGCGCGCGGGCGCGGGCGCGGCACCGACCATCACCCGATAGGACGACGCGGCTACGCGGCGTCCTGGTGTGCTTCACCTTCGTCGGCCTTCGGCGCGCTCTCGCGCGGCGGCGTCGACACGGCGCTGGCCGCCGCGCAGGAGGCGAGCAGATCGTGTATCGACACCCCGAGCTGCACCGTGACGCCCCGCGGGGCCGACGGCTTCGCTTCGCGTTCCGGCACGGTCATGGCGGCCTCCTGGGGCTGCGGAAGAAGGCGCGGTTAGGCAGACCTAACCAGGTCTCTTCCTCCATGTGACCATGCCTGGTGCGACCAACGCAACATTTTGCCGACGTCTTGTCGGAACGTACGGCTCGCTCGGGCCGCGCCCCGGCCCGGCCCTCAGAGCGCCTCGACTCCCGCGTCGCTCCAGCGCGACCCGATTCCGGTGATCGTCACCGTCCTGCGGTCGTCGTCGGTCTCGCCCACGACGCGGTCGATGAGCACCTGCAACCGGTCGTCGGACAGGTCCTCGACCTTGCCCTCGCCCCATTCGACGACCACCACGGACTCGGGCAGCGACACGTCGAGGTCGAGGTCCTCCATCTCGTCGAGGCCGCCGCCGAGCCGGTAGGCGTCCACGTGCACCAGCGCCGGGCCGCCGGTGAGCGAGGGGTGCACCCGGGCGATGACGAAGGTGGGGGACGTCACGGCGCCGCGCACACCGAGGCCCTCGCCGAGGCCGCGGGTGAGGGTCGTCTTTCCGGCGCCGAGCTCCCCGGTGAGCATCACGAGGTCGCCGGGACGGAGCAGTTTGGCGATGCGGCGCCCCAACTCCTGCATTTCGGAAGGGGAGTTGAGGGTGAGGCTGGTGCCGGCGTCAGCGGCCGGGCTGGTGTGCGGTGCTTCCATACGTCCCAACGTTAGCGGCCTGCGGCACCGCGCCGACCCGGGCCAGCAGGTCGGCCAGGCGGTCGGTGACCGTCTCGGGGTGCTCCAGCATCACCAGGTGGCCGCCGTCCGGCACGATGACCAGCTCCGCGTCGGGCAGCAGATCGGCGATGGCCTCGCTGTGCGAGCTGGGCGTGACCAGGTCGCGGTCGCCGGCCAGGACCAGGACGGGGACCTCCGCGAAGATCGCGAGGGCCGCCGTCTTGTCGTGCTCGGAGAAGGCCGGATAGAACTCGGCGACCACGTCGATGGGGGTGCTCTCGATCATCCGCTCGGCGAACCGGGCCACCGCCGGGTCGACGTCCTTCGAGGAGAACGAGTAACGCTTGATCATCCCCGCGAACAGGTCGGCCGTCGCCCGCCGCCCCCGCTCCACCAGCTCCGCCTGCGAGCCGAGCGCCTTGAGCACGCCCGGAAGGACCCGGCGCACCGCGTTGACCCCGGCCACCGGCAGCCCGTAGTTGACCTCGCCCAGCTTGCCCGAGGACGTGCCGACGAAGGCGACGCCGACCACCCGGTCCCGGATCAGCTCGGGGTACTGCTCGGCCAGGGCCATGATCGTCATGCCGCCCATGGAGTGGCCGACCAGGACCAGCGGACCCTCGGGCGCGGCCGCGTCGATGACGGCCTTCAGGTCCCGGCCCAGCTGGTCGATGTCGACGGGCAGGCCCTCGCGCTGGGCCGTGCCGCGGTCCGAGCGGCCGTGGCTGCGCTGGTCCCAGTGGACCGTGCGCAGCACCCCGCGCAGGGCCGCGCGCTGGAAGTGCCAGGAGTCCTGGTTGAGGCAGTAGCCGTGCGAGAACACCACGGTGACCGGGGCCGGCACCTTGCGCCCGAAGAGCCTGCGCTTGCGCGGTCCGTTGGCGCCCGCCTCGGGCTCGACCTCGTCGGTCTCGTAGTACAGGACGGTCCCGTCGTCGGCGGCCGCCTTGCCCGGCATGCCCCGCAGCGCCCCGTACGGCCCGGACGCGTCCAGGGCCAGGCGGGCCTTCCTGCGCATGCCGCGCCCGACGGTGAGCCGCTCTATGGCGACGCCCGCCGCCGCACCCGCCGCGACCACGCCTATCGCGGCGCCCGCGATGGACGCCAGGCGCCAGTTGCCGACCGCCGACCGGGCGTCCTGCACCGCGGATACGACGGCGTCCCCCGTGCTGGTCTCGCTCACCGTGCCGCTCCGCTCTTATTCGTCGTCGCCGGAACACTCGTTCACGTCTGCGGACCCTCGGCCGCGGCCCGCTCGTTCACATAGACGCGCGGTACCCGCGAACCGATGCGCGTCACGATCTCGTACGCGATCGTGTCGGCCGCCCGCGCCCAGTCCTCGGCCGTCGGCTCCCCGCCGTCGCCCGGACCGAACAGCACGGCCCGCGCGCCCGGCTCGACCGTGTCCCCCTCAAGGTCGACCACGAACTGATCCATCGCAATGCGGCCCGCCGCGGTACGCACTTTCCCGCCCACCAGAACCGGACCGCGCCCCGAGGCGTGCCGCGGGATGCCGTCGGCGTAGCCGAGCGGGACCAGGGCGAGGGTGGTCTCGTCCGCCGTGACGTAGTGATGCCCGTAACTGACGCCGTGACCCGCCGGAACCTGCTTGCTGAGCGCGACCGAGGCCGACAGCGTCATGACCGGCCGCAGGCCGAGCTCGCGCGAGGTGCCGAGCTCGGGTGACGGCGAGACGCCGTACATGGCGATGCCGGTGCGTACGAGGTCGTAGTGGGACTCGGGGAGGGTGAGCGTGGCCGGGGAGTTGGCGATGTGCCGCACCTCGGGGGTGACGCCCGCCTTCTCGGCGTACGCGGTCATCTCCTGGAACACCGAGAGCTGGGCCGTGATCGAGGGGTGCCCGGGTTCGTCGGCGCAGGCCAGGTGCGACCACAGGCCGGTGACGTTCACCTCGGGGGCGGCGAGTGCCGCGTGCACCAGCTCCGGCCAGTCGGCGGGCTGGCAGCCGTTGCGGCCGAGGCCGGTGTCGGCCTTGAGCTGGATCCTGGCCGTCCGTCCGGCCGCGCGGGCCGCGTCGGCCACCTCCCGCAGGGCCCACATGCCGCTCACCGAGACATCGATGTCCGCCTCGATCGCCTCGCGCCAGGGGCCGCCCGGCGTCCACAGCCAGCACAGCATCGGGGCCCCGATGCCGGCCGCGCGCAGGGTGAGCGCCTCGTGCGGGGTGGCGGTGCCGAGCCAGCCGGCGCCCGCCTCCAGTGCCGCCCTCGCGCACGCCAACGCGCCGTGCCCGTACGCGTCCGACTTCACCACGGCCATGAGCTGCGCGCCGGGCGACTGAGCGCGCAGCGTCCGCACGTTGGCGCGCAGCGCGCCGAGGTCGATCTCGGCGCGGGCGCGTCCGGCGGGGTTCTGAGTCATCGCGGTCATCGCCCCAAGTCTCTCAGAGCGCACGGGCGGCCGGATTGTGCCGCGGGCCACACCCGGTGTCAGGTGCCGTCCCCGGGTGTCTGGTGCCGTCCCCCGGTGTCAGGTGCCGTCGCGGTGCCCCCACACGTAGACGAGGTCCTTGTTGCGCAGCACGTCCCAGAGCCTGCGCGCGTCGGTCAGGCTGAGGTTGACGCAGCCCTGGCTGCCGACCGAGGTGTACACGCTGTGGTAGATCGCGTGGAAGGCCTGGCCGCCGTCGAAGAACTGGGCATAGGGCATGGCCTGGTGGTAGATCGACGACACGTGGTTCTTGTGCCGCCAGTAGATCTTGTGCCAGCCGCCCCGGGTGGGCAGTGAGGCCCGTCCGCTGCGGATCGGCACCGGGCCGAACGTCACCTTGCTGCCGGTCTGCACCCACATCAGCTGGCGCGTCAGGTCGACGCACGCCACCCGCTGCTTCCTGACCGGGCACTTGTGGGCGGCGTTGGGGTTCTTGCGGGCGGACAGGAACTGCATCCGCGACCAGGTGACCGGTCCCGCGAAGCCGATGGTGGGCGAAATCCCCTGCTGCTGCTGGAACTTGCGGATCGCCGCGCAGTCGGCGGCGGACTGCCGGCCGTCCACCTTGAGCCGCAGCCAGCGCTCGACCTGCCGCTGGTAGGGCCCGGTCTTGGTGGTGCAGCTGCCGGGCTTGGCGGTGACCTCGCTCTGCGGCACGTACTCGATGAGCCGGTACGCGTCCTCCGGCGCCGCGGCCGGCTCGGCCCGGTCCTCGGTGGCCCCGGGCTCGTACACGAGCGGCGGCAGCACCTGGTCCGGGGTGTCGAGCGGCGTCTCGGGTGCCGCTGACGCCACCCCGGGCACCAGGGTCTCGGCGGAGGCGCCGCTGTCCGGTGCGGGCGGGGCGGGCGGCGCGGGGGCGGCGGGCCGGGGCGGCGGGGGTGGTGCGTCGCCGCTGCCGGGCGCGGCCGCGCCGAGCGCGAGCGCGGCCGCGAGCACCAGCCCGCAAGCTCCCCACCTCTGGCGTTTATGACGCTTTTGTCCTTGGCTCATGCCCCCAGCGAACCCCGGACCCCGGGCAAGTCACGGAAGCCGCGCGGCGCATGTCACCCGGGAGCGGGCGGGGTGGGCCCGGACCCCTGCTCGGCGTCGGCCCCCGAGGGGCCCGGGCTACCGCTCGGCCGAGGCGCCCGCGATGTCGCGCCAGGCCTCCGGGAGCGCCTCGGCCACCGCGTACGCCGAGGTCGGGGCGCCCTGGGCGGCGTGCCGGCCGGCCAGGCCGTGCAGGTAGGCGGCCGCCGACGCCGCGTCCCGTGCGGGCAGGCCGGTCGCGAGCAGCGAGCCCGCCAGGCCGGACAGGACGTCACCGCTGCCCGCCGTGGCCAGCCACGGGGTGCCGGTCGCGTTGACCCGGACCGGGCCCTCGGCATCCGCGATCAGCGTGGTCGAGCCCTTGAGGAGCACCGTCGCGCCGAACCGCGCGGCGAGTTCGCGCACCGAGGCGAGCCGCTCGGCCTCGACCTGCGCGCGCGGGACCCCGAGCAGGGCCGCCGCCTCGCCCGCGTGCGGGGTGAGCAGCGTGGCGGCCGGGCGGGCCCGTACGGCGTCGGGGTCCAGGCCGCGCAGGCCGTCCGCGTCCACCAGGACCGGCACGTCGGAGGCGAGCACCTCGGCCACGCCCGGCCCCTCGCCGAGGCCCGGGCCGACCACCCAGGCCTGGACCCGGCCGGCCTGGTCGGGCGAGCCGTCCGACACGAGGGTCTCGGGGAAGCGGGCGATCACGGCGTCCCCGCCGGGGCCGACGTACCGCACGGCCCCGGCGCCGCCGCGCAGCGCGCCCGCGACCGCGAGGACGGCCGCGCCCGGGTACCGGCCGGAGCCCGCGACGACCCCGACGACGCCCCTTCGGTACTTGTCGCTCTCGGCGGCCGGGGCGGGCAACAGGTCGGCCACGTCGGTGTGTTGGAGCGCCTCGACGGCCGGTACGGAGGGCAGGTCGAGGCCGATCGGGACGAGGTGCACCACGCCCGCGTACTCCTGGGCGGGGTCGATGAGCAGGCCCGGCTTGTACGCGCCGAACGTGACGGTGACGTCCGCGCGCAGCGCCTCGCCCGCGACCTCGCCGGTGTCCGCGTCCACGCCGCTCGGCAGGTCGACGGCGACGACCAGCGCGTTCGAGCCCCGGGCGGCGCGGGCCAGGGGCACGGCGTCGGGGCGGAGCCCGCCGTGGCCGCCGATGCCGGTGATGCCGTCCAGTACGAGATCGGCGACGGCCAGTACCTCGAAGGGGTCGTCGGCTACGCGGCCGCCGGCGCGGGTGAACGCGGCGAGGCCCTCCGGGTGGGCGCGGTCGGGGGCGAGCAGCACCGCGCCGACTTTGGCGCCCCTGCGGGCCAGGCGGGCACCGGCGTACAGCGCGTCGCCGCCGTTGTCGCCGCTGCCGACGAGGAGGACGACGCGGGCGCCGTACACGCGGCCGAGCAGCCCCGCGCAAGTCGCGGCGAGTCCTGCGGCGGCGCGCTGCATCAGCGCGCCCGGGGGGACCTTGGCCATGAGCTCGCGCTCGGCGGTGCGGACGGTGGTGACGTCATACCCAGTACGCATGCGCCCACTCTCCCCCGAGACGCCCGCCCCCGGCCACCGGGGCCTCCCCCTGGGGGTTTGCCCGCCCTCCCGCCCGTTGCCCGGGGTTGGTTGGTTCCGGGCCTCCTGGGGCTCCGCCCCAGACCCCGGGCATCTTTGCCCACCCACCCGCCCGTGCGGCCGGGCTGAATGGTCCGGGCCCCTGGGGCTGCGCCCCAGACCCCCTTTTGAGGGGCTGCGCCCCTCGAACCCCCACAGGGGGCTCCGCCCCCTGCACCCCGTTCGCGCCTAAAGGGCGCTCGTCCTCAAACTCCCCCAAGGCCTTAAGGGCCAGGGGGGACCCCCATGACGGGCTGAAATGCCCGATGCGGGCCAGCGCCGAGGCCCTTAGGGGCGCGGGGAACTGCGCGAGAAGCGGGCACGGTCCGCAGACCGAAACGGGGTTGAGGGGCGCGGGGAACTGCGCAAGAAGCGGACACGGCCCGCACCCGAAAGAGGGTTGGGGGCGCGGGGAACTGCGCAAGAAGCGGACACGGCCCGCACCCGAAAGAGGGTTGGGGGCGCGGGGAACTGCGCGAGCAACCACGCACGGTCTGCAAGCCGAGCCAGGGGCCCCGGGGCGCAGCCCCGGAAAGTCGTCCGCACCCCCTCCCCACCCCCGGAGGGTTGCGGGAAGGGGCGGGGAGGGGCAACAACCCCGGCCCGCGGCGGAGCCCCAGCGCACCCTCCCGCCGCCGCGGAGCGACCCGGCAGCCGCGAAGGTCAGCCCTCCGCGGGCACCGGCGGTGGTGATCGCGAAGGTCAGCCCTCGGCGATCACCACCGCCGACGCCACCCCCGCATCATGGCTGAGCGAAACATGCCACTGCCGAACCCCGAGCTCAGCCGCCCGCGCCGCGACGGAGCCCCGGACGCGGAGCCGGGGCTGACCGCTCCCCTCCACGTACACCTCCGCATCCGTCCACAGCAGCCCTCCCGGCGCCCCCAGCGCCTTCGCGAGGGCCTCCTTCGCGGCGAAGCGGGCGGCGAGCGAGGCGTCACCGCGGCGCTCGCCGCTGGGGAGCATCAACTCGCTTTCCACGAACAGCCGTTGGAGCATCCCGGGCGTCCGCGCGATGGACGCCCCGAACCGTTCGATCTCGGCCACGTCGATGCCGACCCCGATGATCACTTGACCCCGCCCTCCCTCACTCGCTCACTCGCTCTCACTCACTCACTCACTCACTCACTCACTCACTCACTCACTCACGATCAGTCATGCACGCACGATCAGTCATGCACGCACGCACGCGCTCACTCCACCGTCACGGACTTGGCCAGATTCCGCGGCTGGTCGACCTCGTTGCCCCGGGCCGTCGCCAGCTCGCACGCGAAGACCTGGAGCGGCACGGTGGCCACCAGCGGCTGGAGCAGCGTGGGCGTGGCCGGGATGCGGACGAGGTGGTCGGCGTACGGCACCACCGCCTCGTCGCCCTCCTCGGCGATCACGATCGTGCGCGCCCCGCGGGCCCGGATCTCCTGGATGTTGGACACGATCTTGTCGTGCAGCACGGACCGCCCGCGCGGGGACGGCACGACGACCACGACCGGCAGGTCCTGCTCGATCAGGGCGATCGGCCCGTGCTTCAGCTCCCCCGCCGCGAACCCCTCGGCGTGCATGTACGCCAGCTCCTTGAGCTTGAGCGCGCCTTCGAGGGCGACGGGGTAGCCGACGTGCCGGCCGAGGAAGAGCACCGTGTTCTTGTGAGCGAGCGAGCGCGCCAACTCCCGTACGGGCTCCATGGTTTCGAGGACGCGGTCGACCTCGCGGGAGATCTCGGCGAGGTCGTGCACGACGGCCCGGATCTCGTCGCCCCACTTGGTGCCGCGCACCTGGCCGAGGTACAGCGCGACGAGATAGCAGGCCACCAGCTGGGTCAGGAACGCCTTCGTCGAGGCGACGGCGACCTCGGGGCCGGCGTGCGTGTAGAGGACCGCGTCCGACTCGCGCGGGATCGTCGAGCCGTTGGTGTTGCAGATCGCGAGCACCTTCGCGCCCTGCTCGCGGGCGTGCCGCAGCGCCATCAGGGTGTCCATGGTCTCGCCGGACTGCGAGATGGCGATGACGAGGGTGCGCTGGTCAAGGATCGGGTCCCGGTAGCGGAACTCGCTGGCCAGCTCCGTCTCGCAGGGGATGCGCGTCCAGTGCTCGATCGCCAGCTTCGCGATCATGCCCGCGTGATACGCGGTGCCGCAGGCCACGACGACGACCTTGTCGATCTCGCGCAGCACCTTGTGCGGGATGCGCAGCTCGTCCAGGGTCAGCGAGCCGGCCCCGTCGATCCGCCCGAGCAGCGTGTCCGCGACGGCCTTGGGCTGCTCGGCGATCTCCTTGAGCATGAAGTAGTCGTAGCCGCCCTTCTCGGCGGCCGAGGCGTCCCAGTCGACGTGGTACGCCCGGGTCTCGGCCGGCGCCCCGTCGAAGTCGGTGACGGTGACCCCGTCCCGGCGCAGCTCGACGACCTGGTCCTGGCCCAGTTCGATCGCGGAGCGGGTGTGCGCGATGAACGCGGCGACGTCGGAGGCGAGGAAGGACTCCCCCTCGCCGACGCCCACCACGAGCGGCGAGTTGCGCCGCGCGCCCACCACGACGTCCGGCTCGTCGGCGTGCACGGCCACCAGCGTGAACGCGCCCTCCAGGCGCCGGCACACCTGGCGCATGGCCTCGGCCAGGTCCTCGGCGGAGGAGTAGCACTCGGCCAGGAGGTGCGAGACGACCTCGGTGTCCGTCTCCGAGGCCAGCTCGTGGCCGCGTTCGGCCAGCTCGGCGCGGAGCGCGGCGAAGTTCTCGATGATCCCGTTGTGCACGACCGCGACCCGCCCCGCGTTGTCCAGGTGCGGGTGCGCGTTCTCATCGGTCGGCCCGCCGTGCGTGGCCCACCGGGTGTGCCCGATGCCGGTGGCCCCGGCGGGCAGCGGCGCCTCCACGAGCGCCTTCTCCAGATTGACCAGCTTGCCGGCCTTCTTCGCCGCGGCGAGCCCGCCGTCCGCGAGGACCGCGACGCCCGCCGAGTCGTACCCGCGGTACTCCAGCCGCTTCAGCCCGGCGACCACGACGTCGAGCGCCGACTGTCCGCCCACATAACCCACGATTCCGCACATAAAAACCCCTTCGTGGCCGCCCGACCGGCGACTCAAGGTGTCACTTACCGCCCCTGGCACCCGCTGGGGAGTCCGGGGGAGTTCAGCTCCCACCGCCCCCCGCAACGGGCGCTTCGAGACCACGGGTGCCCGAGTCCGGCCTCGGGTGCGGCTGGCTGCGCTCGCGCCTGACGTCCGGGTCCTCGTGACCGAGCCACCTTGCCACGAGAACCGACGACTCCAGCGCTTCGTGCGCTGTCTGACCGCGGGTGTGGCGCACCTGCTCATCCATCGCCGGGCATGCGGACCACCCGCGTCCCCGCAGGCGGGCGCGGCCCCGCCGATCCTTCACACGGTGCGGCGCGTGAAGGATCGGCGGGGCCGCGCACGGAACAGGCGCGCAACGCCGTAGAACACGGGCAGGGAGGGCTGGGCCGACGCGCCCCTCCACGCTCTGCCCGCCCGCGTCCCGCACGGCCCCCGTCACTCCAGCCGCAGTCCGGACTCCGCCTCGTGCCCCTGGTACGCCTTCGGGATCCAGAGCTTCTCGCCGCCGATCTCCACCTGCGCGTACGCACCCGAGAAGGGCCCGACCCGGGTCTCCTTGGGCAACCGCGCCATGACCCGTGTCGACCTGGTCGGCCTGAACCGCCCGCAGCCGAGCACGACCACGGCCCGATCGGTCCGCACGATCACGCGCCGGCTCATGAACGCCATCACCACGAGCCCAGCGAGGCCCCCGCCGACCAGGCCGCCCACACCCACCAGATATTGCCCGGCGATCATCACGACGAAGCAGAGCGCCGCCCCCGCCGGCGGATACAGACCGCCCGACGCGAGATACACCCGCCGCACGGCTTCCCCCGGCTCCAGGAAACCCTGGACACCCCTGATCGCCTTTTCTGCCGCTCTCACAAAAATCCCTCCCCTGTTGAAATAAATGTTGCGCGGTAACGCACCCGCGCCGGTGGATTCGGCGGGGGGCTGCTGGTGGCCCTGCTGAACGCGTAGACGCGCTGCTGAACTATCTCCCTACGCGAAGTCCCTCACATGCCAGGAATTCAAGGAAGCCGATGGCCGCAAATTGCACTTGACCATCCTCGTGGTCCCAGAGATCGACCTGGTTTGCGCAGCGGCCTTCGATGACCGAGAAGCCCCACCAGTCACCTGTACCAACCGGGGCCACAGCGATAAAGTCGCCATGCTTGAACTCGGATGCATTCACCCTTCTCAGGTCATCCTCTTGATCATCAGAAGCAGCAACTGGCAGAAGGTCGAGGAAGAGGAAAATTCCTCCTCCGTGACGCTTCATGAACTCCCTGCACTCGCCAGGGAGCTGCACCCCGAGAGCTTCCTCTACCTCCAGCAGTTCGACTTCGGAAGTCGCTCGCGACTCGAAGACGTCAAAGCCTTCAGGACTGCTCAGACCGGCGCGTTTCGCACGGGCAGCAGACAGGTGGGCTTCAAACTCTTCAGACTCCACGATCTCACCTAACCGATCATCCGGGCCAGTTGTCGAACCAATGTTCCGGGCTGTACGCCCCCCAGCCTTACTCCTGCGACCTATACCACCAGTGGAGCTGGGTATCTTCTCTCCGCATCTCCTTCGTGACACCTTGGTTATGCGGATTCCGATGCAGGTCCGTTCCGACCCCGCGGTGGACATTTTGATCTAGCACATGGATCGGAGCCCCGGGCATCTGATCGGCATGGCGAATTTCGATTCGGTCACCAAGCCGATTTGGGCGCAGCCCAAGCGAGCCGCGAATGATGTCGGAACGAGTCCAAGCTCCCGAATTCCCAATTGGAACATCAGCCGGGCCCGCACCTGTTCCAGCAACGCAATTGCATTGCACCCCGGGCGGGGTGGTGCCGCAGTTGTGAACCAGGACCGGCATGGCCCCCGCCAGCACACAGTACGTGTGCTACGCGAAGCCTTTGACCTGCCTTTTCGCAGGTCAAGTGCGGTCTGCTGGTACGGTGAGGTGCGTGGGTGTCCGTGGTTGTGCGGGGTTGTCGCCGTCGCTACTGCCGTCAGATGATTCAGCCCAGGTACGGCTTCTCGCGCTGCTCCAGGAAGTGCTGGAGCCTGAGTCGTTGGGTGTGGTGCATCGGAATCTGCTCGATCTCATCCGGCGGCACGAACCGAGCTCGGTCGACTCGTCGGAAATCTCCAGCCGGCCGCCGGTGATGCGGGCGGTGAAGCAGACGTCGAACTGTCGTCGGACCTCGCCGTCGGTGTAGGCGATGATGTGTTTCGGGTCGGTGTAGGTGCCGACCAGGCCAGTGATCTCGACGTCGAGGCCGGTCTCCTCTTTGACCTCGCGGACGGCTATGCCTGGGAGGGAGTCGGTGAGGTCCATGCCGCCTCCGGGCAGGGCCCATAGGTCGTTGTCGCGGCGGGCGGCGCTGGAGGAGGATGCGCCCGTGGCCGTCGGTGACGACGGCGGTGGCGGCGACGGCCATGCTGTTCGGCTTGGGCGCGTTGGGGTCGTCGTAGTACTCGGTAGTGGACGACGGCAACGCCCGTACGAGAGGAAGGCTGACCGTGCCCCGCCGCCGAAGCTCTCGGCGTAGGTGCCGAACATGCCGCCTGTCCCGTGTCGGCGAAGATGCCATACGGGGCTGCGTAGGCGTTGACGCCCCAGTCGTATGCGTTGACGAATTGCTGGTCGTCAGCCCGGTAAAGGGAGTCGCTTGTCATTGACTGGATTCGGTGAACTCGTCTAGCCGCTCATAGATTTCATCTACCGCGGCCGCCTCAAATTCCCCCACCATCCAATCATTTGCTGCCATGTGATTGAGGAACTCGGCGGGGAGCTTCACATGATACTGCCTCACATAGTACGCCAGGCTGCTCGGCCACACCCAGGCCCCGTCTGTCCGAATCGAGTACTGGCAGATTCTCTTGGCACTCACATTCAGTAGATCATCAACCCACTGGCTTGCGGCGACAATAACCTCCCCTTGCTCTAGATAGCGCGCTGCCAACGCCTCCCAGGGGTGCTCGGCAGGGTTCGCCGCAGTGGAGACTTCCTCAGCAGATCCATAGAATCCTGCACGTCTCACGATTCCCTCTCCTGCCATCTGCCCCCTCCTGGAAGGAAGCTCGCCCATTCGCCATGGAAGTGGGATCGACCAAGCACTGCACCCTCACGGCCAATGCTGACCCTACCGTTGGGGCGTACGTACAAATAGCCGGTGGGTGCCAGGACCTCCACGCCGAGTTCTTGGCAAGATCCTGCGCGAAGGTTCCTCAAGACGCACCAGTCTGGCAGGAGCAGAGCCTAATTGGCCCGCCGGCGTAGTTCGGGTCACTCATTGTCACGCATTATCACGCCTGCGAGCACCCGGTGTTAATTAGACCGGATCCGCCTTTCGCAGCATTGAAGCTGGGGGCGACCCCATCCGGGGAACCATGGATCCAAACGTCGTGATATCCCTCAGCCACTCGACTTTCGGCATAAACCCGTTCAGCTGGTCTTCTGCGGAAAGAAGGTTGGTTGGGCAATTGTGAACCAGGACCGGCGTAGCCCCCGCCAGCACGTAGTACGCAGGAACGTCATCGACAGTAAGATCATGCGTTCGCTGCCGCTTCGTGTAATGCGCGACCGCACCAATCTGTACGTGTGTGCCGGAACTCGTGCGGAGCCACTGCCCCGGCCGGAGAGATCGTTGTCGATGTCGCCGATGGCCAGGATCTGCGCTCCGTGGGCAAGTCCGACTTGACCTTCGCCGCCAAGGGGTGATGTTGGGCCACGCGCTGTCGGCCGCCTTCTGGGCGGGTTTTTTGACCACTGCCAGCCCCCCGTTCAAGTATTCGGCGCGGTCGTGTCGCAGCCCGGGCCCGGAGACATGGTGTAGCCGGTCGGCTCGCTGGGCCTGCGCAGTCGACGCCGCCGGCAACACCTCCGAGAGCTCCAGCTACCGGTTCGACGTCTCCCCGCGTGATGCGGTGGACGGACCGGGCGACGTCACAGGAGACGCCAAACCGGACCTCTTCGTCATCGACGGCGACGGCGACGGCGACGGCAACCTCCGGATGTACCCCGGGCTGGGAGTTGATCTGCACGCCGGCTACCGCTGCTGGTCAGGGCCCAGATGTCGGGGATTCCGTCACCGTTGACGTTGAGGTCCGGCGTGCCGACGACGACGGGCGGGCCGGCCTTGGTCCAGGAGGAGCCGTACGAGGAGTCGGAGCCTCCAGCGAAGCGCCGGAGCTGCCGAGCGAGGCGGGGCTGGTACCGCCATGTCCGTCCGGCTTGCCGCGGCGCAAACTCAGCTTTCCGTCCGCCGGGGAGCGGTGGACGCCCGGCTCCGTGGTCATCACCGGCGGCTGGTCGACGGTGAAGGCCTTCGGCTGAGCGGCACCACCCCGGGGAAGGGTGGGGCAGGTCACTCCCGCCAAGTGACCCACCCCACCCCCCACGCACGTCATACAGCCGCAACAATGGAGTCGTGATCACTTCGCCGCCACGGAGCGCCCACCGCAAGCCGGAGGCGACTCCCTATGTGGACCTGACGCGCGCCGAGTGGAGCGCCCTGCGCGACAAGACGCCGCTGCCGCTGACCGCCGAGGAGGTCGAGCGGCTGCGCGGGCTCGGCGACGTCATCGACCTCGACGAGGTGCGCGACATCTACCTGCCGCTGTCCCGGCTGCTGAACCTGTACGTGGAGGCCACCGCCCAGCTGCGCGGCACCCTCAACACGTTCCTGGGCGACGCGGGCAACGGGCACGGCACCCAGCGCGGCACCCCCTTCGTCATAGGGGTCGCGGGGTCGGTGGCGGTCGGCAAGTCGACGGTGGCCCGACTGCTCCAGGCGCTGCTCGCCCGCTGGCCCGAGCACCCCCGGGTCGAGCTGGTCACCACCGACGGCTTCCTGTATCCGATGGCCGAGCTCCAGCGCCGCGGCCTGATGTCGCGCAAGGGGTTCCCCGAGTCGTACGACCGCCGGGCCCTGACCCGGTTCGTCGCGGACATCAAGGCGGGCAAGGACGAGGTCACCGCGCCCGTCTACTCGCACCTCATCTACGACATCGTGCCGGACGAGCAACTCGTGGTGCGCCGCCCCGACATCCTCATCGTGGAGGGCCTCAACGTCCTCCAGCCGGCCCTGCCCGGCCAGGACGGCCGCACCCGGGTGGGCCTCGCCGACTACTTCGACTTCAGCGTGTACGTGGACGCGCGGACCGAGGACATCGAGACCTGGTACCTCAACCGGTTCCGCAAGCTGCGCGAGACCGCCTTCCAGAACCCGTTCTCGTACTTCCGCAAGTACACCCAGGTCTCCGAGGAGGAGGCCCTGGACTACGCCCGTACGACCTGGCGGACCATCAACCGGCCCAACCTGGTGGAGAATGTGGCCCCCACCCGCGGCCGGGCCACCCTCGTCGTGCGCAAGGGGCCGGACCACAAGATCCAGAAGATCTCCCTGCGCAAACTGTGACCGCGGGCCGCAGGCCGCGGCCACCAGCCCCACCCGGCGAGGAAACGTGCTGCACCTGCGACTGATCGTGCCCGCCGACCGCACCGACGAGGCCGTACGCGTCGTCGAGTCGACGGTCGGCACCGCCCATCTTGTGGTCCTGCCCGGCGCGGCCCGTGACCCTGCGGGCGATCTGGTGCTGTGCGATGTGGCACGCGAAGCCGGGGACGAACTGATCGCCGGGCTGCGCGCGATCGGTCTCGGCCGGGACGGCGCGATCGCCGTCGACCAGATCGGTCTCTCCATCTCGCGGCGCGCCGACGCGGCCGAGGCGGAGGCACCCGGCGAGGGCGCGGACGCGGTGCTGTGGGAGTCGCTGACGGACGCGACGCACGAGGAGTCGACCCTGTCGGTC
The DNA here is from genome assembly GCF_042869955.1 of Streptomyces sp. NPDC006691. Lineage (NCBI taxonomy): Bacteria > Bacillati > Actinomycetota > Actinomycetes > Kitasatosporales > Streptomycetaceae > Streptomyces > Streptomyces sp. NPDC006691. Next base: position 116,829 of record NZ_JBIAGW010000008.1, on the reverse strand, counting down.
ACCTACGTCGCGTTCCTGGCCGTCGCCACCATGCTGGCCGCGTGCGGCGTGATGCTGGACAACGCGATCCTGATCGTGGGCGCGATGGCGGTCGGCCCCGAGTTCGGGCCGCTGGCGGGGATCTCCACGGCACTGGTGCGGCGCGCACCCGGGCTGGTGTGGCGCTCACTCGTCGCCCTGCTCGTCGGCTTCGCGGCGGCCATGGTGGTGACCGCGGGATTCGGCTGGCTGATGGACCAACTCGGGCTGTTTTCAAAGGAGTTGCTGGAGGGTCCACGCCCCAATACGGCCTTCATCTGGAAGCCGGACTGGATGTCGTTCGTGGTCGCCTTCCTGGCCGGCATCGCGGGGACGCTCTCGCTGACCTCTGCCAAGTCGGGCGCGCTGATCGGCGTCGCGATCTCGGTGACGACGGTTCCCGCCGCGGCCAACGCCGCGATGGCCTTCAGCTACGCGGAGTACGGCCAGACGTGGGGCTCGACCTGGCAACTGCTCGCCAACCTCGGCGGCATCGTGCTGGCCGGCACGCTCACGCTGCTCGCCCAGAAGGTCTTCTGGGCGAGGCAGCGCAAGCGTCGACTCGCTTAACCCAGCGCCGACTTGACGACGTCGGCCAGACGGCCGGCCACCGAGCGGGCCTGCTCGATGTCGGCGGCCTCGACCATCACGCGGACCAGCGGCTCGGTGCCCGAGGGGCGCAGCAGCACCCGCCCGGTGGCACCCAGCTCGCGCTCGGCCTCGGCGACGGCCGTGCCGAGCTCGGCGGAGGTGGCGACGCGGGACTTGTCGACGTCGGGGACGTTGACCAGGACCTGCGGCAGGCGCGTCATGACCCCGGCGAGGTCGGCGAGGGTGCGGCCGGTCGCGGCGACGCGGGCGGCCAGCATCAGACCGGTCAGCGTGCCGTCACCCGTGGTCGCGTGGTCCAGGATGATCACGTGGCCGGACTGCTCGCCGCCCAGCGCGTAGCCGTGCTCCTTCATCGACTCCAGGACGTAACGGTCGCCGACCCCGGTCTGGACGAGCTCGATGCCCTCGCCCTCCATGGCGATCTTGAAGCCCAGGTTCGACATCACGGTGCCGACGACGGTGTTGCGGCGCAGCGTGCCCGCCTCGCGCATGGCGAGCGCGAGCACCGCGAGGATCTGGTCGCCGTCGACCTCGTTGCCCGTGGCGTCCACGGCCAGGCAGCGGTCGGCGTCGCCGTCGTGCGCGATGCCGAGGTCGGCGCCGTGCTCCACGACGGCCGCCTTCAGGAGGTCGAGGTGGGTGGAGCCGCAGCCGTCGTTGATGTTGAGCCCGTCCGGCTCGGCCCCGATGGTGATGACCTCGGCGCCGGCCCGCGCGAACGCCTCCGGCGAGACCCGGGCGGCGGCGCCGTGCGCCTCGTCCAGGACGACCTTCAGGCCGTCGAGACGGTTCGGCAGCACGCCGATGAGGTGGGCGACGTACCGGTCGAAGCCCTCGCCGTACGAGCGGACGCGTCCCACACCCGCGCCGGTCGGCCGCTCCCACGGCTCGCCCGTGCGGTGCTGCTCGTAGATCGACTCGATGCGGTCCTCCAGCTCGTCGGCGAGCTTGTGGCCGCCGCGCGCGAAGAACTTGACACCGTTGTCCGGCATGGCGTTGTGGCTGGCCGAGAGCATCACACCGAGGTCGGCGCCCAGCACACCGGTGAGGTACGCCACCGCGGGGGTGGGCAGCACACCGACCCGCAGGACGTCCACGCCCGCGCTCGCGAGGCCCGCGACGACCGCGGCTTCGAGGAACTCTCCCGACGCGCGGGGATCGCGCCCGACCACGGCGGTCGGCCGATGCCCCTCGAAGGTCCCCGCTTCGGCGAGCACATGTGCCGCCGCGACCGACAGACCGAGCGCGAGCTCAGCCGTCAGATCCGAGTTGGCGACACCGCGCACGCCGTCCGTGCCGAAGAGTCGTCCCACGTCTGTCCTCCGAAAAGCCGAAAATGCGGGGTAGATAACTGCGGGGGTGGAGATAGACGAACGCCCCGGCAGCACGGAAGGTGCTGCCGGGGCGAACGAGAGCCGTAGTGGCAGGCGCGGATTTAGCGCTTGCTGTACTGCGGAGCCTTGCGGGCCTTCTTGAGACCGGCCTTCTTGCGCTCGACCGCACGGTCGTCGCGGGAGAGGAAGCCGGCCTTCTTGAGGGCGGCGCGGTTGTTGTCCACGTCGGCCTCGTTCAGCGCACGGGCCACGCCGAGGCGCAGGGCGCCGGCCTGGCCGGACACGCCGCCACCCGAGATGCGGGCGATGACGTCGTAGCGGTTGTCGAGTTCGAGCACCTTGAAGGGCTCGTTGACTTCCTGCTGGTGGACCTTGTTCGGGAAGTAGTCCTCAAGCGTACGCCCGTTGATCTTCCACTTGCCGGTGCCCGGAACGATCCGGACGCGGGCGATGGCGTTCTTGCGACGGCCCAGGCCGGCGGCCGGCTGCGGGTCGCCGAAGCGGGACGCCATCGACTCGGTGGTGTACTCGCCCTCGACGGGGACCTCGGACTCGAAGGTGGTGACCTCCGCGTAGGTCTCTTCGCCCTCGACGGGGGTCTCGACAGTGGTCTCGGCCACGATGCTCCTCAGATTCTTTTCTGTCTTAGGGGGTGTGGTGGCCGGAACTACTGCGCGACCTGGGTGATCTCGAACGGCACCGGCTGCTGGGCAGCGTGGGGGTGCTGGTCGCCCGAGTAGACCTTCAGCTTCGAGAGCATCTGACGGCCCAGGGTGTTCTTGGGGATCATGCCCTTGATGGCCTTCTCGACGGCCTTCTCCGGGTTGTTCGCCAGGAGGTCGTCGTAGCGCACCGAGCGGAGACCGCCCGGGTAGCCGGAGTGGCGGTACGCCATCTTCTGGGTCTTCTTGTTGCCGGACAGGTGAACCTTGTCGGCGTTGATGATGATGACGAAGTCACCCATGTCCATGTGGGGCGCATACACGGGCTTGTGCTTGCCCCGGAGGAGGTTCGCAGCGGTGGTCGCCAGACGACCCAGGACGATGTCCTGAGCGTCAATGACGTGCCACTGGCGAGTGATGTCGCCGGGCTTGGGGCTGTACGTACGCACTTCGTAGCCTTCGCTTCTTAGTGGATGGGGAGCAGACACATTGCACCCTGAAGCGATCATGCAGCTGGGACTCACAGTGCCGGGACGATGCCCGTATGCGAGCCACTGGTAACTGCTCCAGGAAACTTGCGCAACGGCTGTCGCGTGAGAACGACCAAGCCAATACGCATAACGAAACACGAGGATACCCGGGCGCCCCCGGACGGGTCAAAACCGCCCGGGGCACACCGGTCCACACCCGCGTCCAACCCGCCCTGACCTGCGCAAACGCCTAGCGCGCCCGCTCCACCCGGCGCTCGTCCCACACCGGCTCCGGCGTCTCGCGCACCACGCCGTCCGAGCCGAAGACCAGATAGCGGTCGAAGGACTTCGAGAACCAGCGGTCGTGGGTGACCGCGAGCACCGTCCCGTCGTACGACTCCAGACCGTCCTGCAGCGCCTCCGCCGACTCCAGGTCCAGGTTGTCGGTCGGCTCGTCGAGCAGCAGCGCGGTGGTGCCGGCCAGCTCCAGGAGCAGGATCTGGAAGCGGGCCTGCTGGCCGCCCGAGAGCTTCTCGAACGGCTGGTCCCCCTGCCGCTCCAGCTCGTAGCGCCGCAGCACCGACATCGCGGCCCCGCGGTCCTTGGCGTGCTCGCTCCACAGGATGTCGACGAGGGTGCGCCCGAGCAGCTCGGGGTGGGCGTGGGTCTGGGCGAAGTGTCCGGGCACGACCCGCGCCCCCAGCTTCCAGTCCCCGGTGTGCGCCACCGACGGATCCCCCGCGAGCAGCCGCAGGAAGTGCGACTTGCCGGAGCCGTTGGAGCCGAGCACCGCGACCCGCTCGCCGTAGAACACTTCCAGCGAGAACGGCTTCATCAGACCGGTCAGCTCAAGGTTCTCGCAGGTCAGCGCGCGTACGCCGGTACGGCCGCCGCGCAGCCGCATGGTGATCTCCTGCTCGCGCGGCGGCTCCGGCGGCGGGCCCGCGTCCTCGAACCGCTTGAAGCGCGTCTGCATCGCGTGGTACCGGGACGCCATGTCGGGGCTGATCGCGGCCTGGTTGCGCAGCCGGAGCACCAGCGCCTTCAGCCGGGCGTGCTCCTCGTCCCAGCGCCGCTTGAGCTCCTCGAAGCGGGCGAACCGCTCGCGGCGGGCCTCGTGGTACGTACCGAATCCGGCGCCGTGCACCCACACGTCCGTCCCGGCCGGGCTCGGCTCCAGGCTCACGATCCGCTCGGCGGCCCGGGAGAGCAGCTCCCGGTCGTGCGAGACGAACAGGACCGTCTTACGGGTCTCGCGCAGCCGCTCCTCCAGCCAGCGCTTGCCCGGCACGTCCAGGTAGTTGTCCGGCTCGTCCAGGAGCAGCACCTCGTCGGGCCCGCGGAGCAGCGCTTCGAGCACCAGCCGCTTCTGTTCGCCGCCGCTGAGCGTGCGCACCTCGCGGAACTGCGCCTTGTCGTACGGCACGCCGAGCGCGGCCATGGTGCACATGTCCCAGACCGTCTCGGCCTCGTACCCGCGCGCCTCGGCCCAGTCACTGAGCGCCTGCGCGTACTTCATCTGCGCGGCCTCGTCATCGACCGTCATGATCAGGTGCTCGGCCGCGTCGACCTCCGCGGCGGCCTCCCTGATCCGGGGCTGCGCCACCGAGACCAGCAGGTCACGCACGGTCCGCTCGTCGCGCACCGAGCCGACGAACTGCGGCATCACCCCGAGCCCGCCGCTCACCGACACCGAGCCGCCGTGCGGCTGGAGCTCGCCGGAGATCATGCGGAGCAGCGTCGTCTTACCGGCTCCGTTGGCGCCCACCAGGGCCACCACCGAGCCCTCCGCCACCCGGAACGAAGCGTCGCCGAGCAGCACCCGCCCGTCCGGCAGGTAGTACTCCAGGTGTGCAGCCTCTAGATGTCCCATGCTGCGGATTGTCGCCCAGCTCCTACCCCCCTGAACAATCGAATTAGGATGCGCGGCATGAGCTTTGGGCAAGGGGGACCCGGGTGGGGCCCGGGGGATCAGCAGACGCCGGACTGGGCGGCGCTGGCCGACGCGTCGGCCGCGCGCAACCGGCGCAGGAAGTGGCTGTTCATAGGCGGCGGCGCGCTCGCCACGGCGGCGGTCGTCGCGGTGGTGGCCACCGTCATCGTCACCGCGGGGTCCAACGACGACGGGAAGTCCGCGAGCGACCTGCCCTCACCGCCGGCGCTGCCCAGCAACAGCGCCCAGCCGGGGCCCTCGTTCTCGCACGTGGCCCCGCCACCCCCGCCCAACCCGTACGACTACGTCGCGAGCGCGAAGAAGGACAAGGCCCCGCTGAGCGCCGACACCCTCTTCCCCGGCAAGAGCCTCACCCTGGGCAGCGGCGCCTACACCAAGGGCCCCACCGACAAGGTCACCGACTGCGCCTCGGTCACCCAGGGTTCGCTCGGCCCGATCCTCAACAACAACGGCTGCCGCCAGGTCATCCGGGCCACGTTCACCAAGGACGGCGTCGCGGTCACCGTCGGCGTCGCCGTGTTCGACACGGACGGCCAGGCCACGAAGGCCAAGCAGCAGGCGAACGGCGGCATCGCCTCGCTCTCCGGCTCGGGCGTGAACACCTTCTGCCGGGGCGGATCGGTCTGCCGCAACACGACCAACTCCTATGGCCGCTATGCCTACTTCACGATCGGCGGCTTCGCCAACGGGAAGAGCGTGACGAAGGGCGACGCGGCCGTCTTCACCGCGGGCGACGAGCTCGCGAAGTTCACCTTCGACCAGATCGTCGCCCGCGGCCGCAACCAGGCGTCAGCAGCAGCCGCCCGTCCCGCCGGCTGAACTCCCGGGCAGCGTGCGCAGGTTGCGCGCCTCCTTGCTGCGCGCGGCGAGCAACTCGTCGGCGGGGTAACCGACTTCCTCCAGGGTGAGCCCGTGCGGCTTCACGACGTGGACGGAGGAGTCGCGCACCGCCGCCGCGAGCACCTCGCCGGGCCACTCCGGGCCCCGGTGGCCGTCGCCGACGTGCAGCAGCGCGCCCACCAGGGAGCGCACCATGTTGTGGCAGAAGGCATCGGCACGCACGGCCGCGGTGATGATCCCGTCGTCACCGCGCGCCCAGGACAGCTCCTGGAGGGTGCGGATGGTGGTGGCGCCCTCGCGCTTCTTGCAGTACGCCGCGAAGTCGTGCTCGCCGAGCAGCGCGGCCGAGGCCGCGTTCATCGCCTCGACGTCCAACTCCCAGTCGTGCCACAGGACATGACCGCGCAGCAGCGGGTCGACGCCGCCCACGTTGTCCGTCACCCGGTAGGCGTACCGCCGCCAGATCGCCGAGAAGCGCGCGTTGAACCCGCTCGGCGCCTCGGCCACCCGCCAGATCCGCACATCGTGCGGAAGCCGCCCCGCGAGGCGCCGCAGCAGCTTCTCGTGGTGCTCGGCCCACACCTGCTCGGGCAGGTCCACGTGCGCGACCTGGCCGCGCGCGTGCACCCCGGCGTCGGTGCGCCCGGCGACCGTCAGGTCGTACGTGACGTCCGACCGGGTCACCGTGCGCAGCGCGTCCTCGATCTCGCCCTGCACGGTCCTGCGCCCGAGCGGCTGCCGGGCCCAGCCGGAGAAGTCCTTGCCGTCGTACGACAGATCAAGACGCACCCGGACGAGGCCGGGCTCCACCTCATCACTCACGTAACAGATCCTCTCAAAGCATCCACACAGCGGAACGGGCCCGCCCCCCGAAGGGAACGGGCCCGTTCACCAGCCTTCAGAACGCTTACGCGTCCTTCGCCTCGTCGGCCGGCTTGGCGTCCTCGACGGTCTCGGCCTCGGTGGCCTTCGCGTCGGACTCCTTGACGGCGCGCACGGTGGCGGCCTCGGCCTCGGCAACGGTCGCCTTCTTGGCGATCTCGCCCTCGACCAGCTCGATCACGGCCATCGGAGCGTTGTCACCACGACGGTTGCCGATCTTGGTGATACGGGTGTAACCACCCGGACGCTCCTCGTAGCGGGGCGCGATCTCGGTGAAGAGGGTGTGGACGATGCCCTTGTCGGTGATCGTCTGAAGCACCAGGCGACGGTTGTGGATGTCGCCCTTCTTCGCCTTGGTGATCAGGCGCTCGGCGACGGGACGCAGGCGACGGGCCTTGGCCTCGGTCGTCGTGATCCGGCCGTGCTCGAAGAGCGACTTCGCCAGGTTGGCGAGGAGCAGCTTCTCGTGCGCGGCGCTGCCGCCGAGACGAGCACCCTTTGCGGGACGCGGCATGGTGTTTCTCCTAGTGATCTGCACCGGCCGTACGAGGTACCGATGTCAGTGTCCGAGCAGGCGGTTACCTGTCGGAGACCCGCGCCCCCAGAGGGGCGCGGGGAACTGCGCGACCGGCCGGAGCCGGTCCGCAGACGAAGACCGTCAGTACTGCTCGGTCTCCACGAAGCCCGCATCCGCGTCGTCGTCCGCGCCGAAGGCGTCGGCCGCGGCGGTCGGGTCGAAGCCGGGAGGCGAGTCCTTCAGGGCGAGGCCCATACCGGCCAGCTTCGCCTTGACCTCGTCGATCGACTTCGCACCGAAGTTGCGGATGTCGAGCAGGTCGGCCTCGGAGCGCGCCACGAGCTCACCCACGGAGTGGATGCCCTCGCGCTTGAGGCAGTTGTACGACCGAACGGTGAGCTCAAGCTCCTCGATCGGCAGCGCCAGGTCGGCGGCGAGGGCGGCGTCCGTCGGGGACGGGCCCATGTCGATGCCCTCGGCGTCGATGTTGAGCTCGCGCGCCAGACCGAACAGCTCGACCAGGGTCTTACCGGCCGACGCCATGGCGTCACGGGGACGCATGGCCTGCTTGGTCTCGACGTCGACGATCAGCTTGTCGAAGTCGGTGCGCTGCTCGACACGGGTCGCCTCGACCTTGTACGTGACCTTGAGCACCGGGGAGTAGATGGAGTCGACCGGGATGCGGCCGATCTCCTGGCCCAGCTGCTTGTTCTGCACGGCGGAGACGTAGCCGCGACCGCGCTCGACGGTCAGCTCCATCTCCAGCTTGCCCTTGCCGTTGAGCGTGGCGAGCACCAGGTCGGGGTTGTGCACCTCGACACCGGCCGGCGGGGCGATGTCAGCAGCGGTGACCAGGCCGGGACCCTGCTTGCGCAGGTACATCACGACCGGCTCGTCGTGCTCCGAGGAGACGACCAGCTGCTTGATGTTGAGGATGAGGTCGGTGACGTCCTCCTTGACGCCCGGCACGGTGGTGAACTCGTGCAGGACACCGTCGATCCGGATGCTGGTGACAGCGGCACCGGGGATCGAGGAGAGGAGCGTACGACGCAGGGAGTTGCCGAGCGTGTAGCCGAAGCCCGGCTCCAGGGGCTCGATGACGAACCGCGAGCGGTACTCGTCAACAACCTCTTCGGTCAGCGAAGGGCGCTGAGCGATAAGCATGTGGAGATCCTTCAGTCATGGGCACCCACTATTTGATGCCCTGCTGGGTACTGCGTACTGCAAGGGTACGGGCGGCACGGCCCGAATGAGCCGTACCGCCCGAGCCTCAAGGCAATCCTTGAAGCAACCTCGCGTCAGACGCGGCGGCGCGGGGAGCGCCGCCCCGGATCAGACGCGGCGGCGCTTCGGGGGACGGCAGCCGTTGTGCGGCGTCGGGGTGACGTCCTGGATCGAGCCGACCTCAAGGCCAGTGGCCTGGAGGGAGCGGATCGCGGTCTCGCGGCCGGAGCCCGGACCCTTGACGAAGACGTCAACCTTGCGCATGCCGTGCTCCTGCGCGCGGCGGGCGGCCGACTCGGCGGCCATCTGCGCGGCGAACGGAGTCGACTTGCGGGAGCCCTTGAAGCCGACGTGGCCGGCGGACGCCCAGGAGATCACGTTGCCCGAGGGGTCCGTGATCGAGACGATGGTGTTGTTGAACGTGCTCTTGATGTGCGCGTGGCCGTGAGCGACGTTCTTCTTTTCCTTGCGGCGCACCTTCTTGGCAGCGCCCTGACGACCCTTGGGGGGCATGTCTTACTCCAGATGGAGGGGAGGTGATCGGTCCTACAGCGAAGACCGCTGAAAAGCGTCCGCTGTGGACTACTTCTTGCCCGGCTTCTTCTTACCGGCGATGGCGCGACGCGGGCCCTTGCGGGTACGAGCGTTCGTGCTGGTGCGCTGACCGTGGACCGGCAGACCACGACGGTGGCGCAGACCCTGGTAGCAGCCGATCTCGACCTTGCGGCGGATGTCGGCGGCAACCTCACGGCGAAGGTCACCCTCGGTGCGGAGGTTGGCGTCCACGTACTCGCGGATCTTGACCAGGTCCTCTTCGGCCAGGTCACGAACGCGGGTGTTCGGGTTCACACCGGTCGAGTCGAGGATCTCCTTGGACCGGGTGCGCCCGATACCGAAGACGTAGGTGAGTGCGATCTCCACACGCTTTTCGCGCGGGATGTCAACACCTGAAACGCGTGCCATTTACTGGCTCCAGTTGTTTTCGGGGGTCTTCCACAGCACCGCTCCCGACCGCCGTACTAGGTACGTTTCGGGTCCCCGGCCCCCGCCGGAGGTGTCACCAGCCGGGGAAACCGGCCAGGTGGATGCTGCGTATGTACGTTTTGCTCGCGTCGCGGGAAGAACTGCGAAATGCAGGTCGGTCGGCGTGCGTCAGCCCTGGCGCTGCTTGTGGCGCAGGTTGTCGCAGATGACCATGACCCGGCCGTGACGGCGGATCACCTTGCACTTGTCGCAGATCTTCTTGACGCTCGGCTTGACCTTCATGGGATGTCAGGTTCTCCGGGTCAGTGCCACCGCCGCCCGTGAGGACGACGTGGGCAAGATCTACTTGTACCGGTAGACGATCCGGCCACGCGTCAGGTCGTAGGGAGAAAGCTCCACCACAACCCGGTCATCCGGGAGGATACGGATGTAGTGCATCCGCATCTTGCCGCTGATGTGCGCGAGGACCTTGTGACCGTTCTGGAGTTCCACCTTGAACATGGCGTTCGGGAGGGACTCGATCACGGTGCCCTCGATTTCGATGGCACCTTGCTTCTTGGCCACGCTTCGCCTTTCGAATCGGCTACCTTGATCGACTCCCGCAGCCGTGTGTGGACACACGGGTACACGAGAGCCGACGCATCAGTCTACGTCAGGGCACTCGAAAAGACGAATCAGATGAGTTTGCCCCAACGAGGAGATCGTTACGCCAGGTGCCGGGGCCACCTATTCCCCCGGCATCCCGGCCCAGCCCCGCCTCAAGACTGAGCGGGGCTCCCCTGGCCCCCTGCTCAGCCCAGCGGATCCGGAGCCGTCGTGACCCCGAGCTCCGCCAGCTTCGCCTTGCCGCAGTCCGGCATCGTCAGGACCAGCGGGCCGTTCTCCGTCAGGGCGACCGAGTGCTCCCAGTGCGAGGACCAGGAACCGTCCGTCGTGATGACGGTCCAGTCGTCCTCCAGGACCTCCGTGCGGGGGGTGCCGAGGGAGACCATCGGCTCGATCGCCAGGCAGAAGCCGGGGATCAGCTTCGGGTTGTGGCGGCCCAGCATGCGGCGCTTGTCGACGTAGTTCAGGAGGTGCGGGTCCATGTGCATCTCGGAGCCGATGCCGTGGCCCCCGTAGTCCTCGACGATGCCGTACTTACCGGTCGAGGGGCGCGGCTGGCGGCGGATGTACGACTCGATCGCGCGCGAGACGTCGATGAGCTTGTTGCCCTTCTTCACCGCGGCGATGCCGGCCCACATCGACTCCTCGGTCACCCGGGAGAGCTCGACCAGCTCGGGCGCGTGCCCGCTGCCGACGAAGGCGGTGTACGCGGCGTCACCGTGCCAGCCGTCGATGATCGCGCCGGCGTCGATGGAGATGATGTCGCCGTCCTTCAGGACGGTCTTGTCGTCCGGGATGCCGTGTACGACGACCTCGTTGACCGAGGTGCAGATCGTGGCGGGGAACCCGCCGTACCCCAGGAAGTTCGACTTCGCGCCGTGCTCGGCGATCACCTTGCGGGCGACCTCGTCCAGGTCCTTCGTCGTGGACCCCGGCACCGCGGCCTCGCGGGTGGCGGCGTGGATCGCGGCGACGACCAGCCCCGCCTCGCGCATCTTCGCGATCTGCTCGGGGGTCTTGATCTCCACCATGTGCGGCTCACGCCTTTCTGGTACGGGTATGGGTCACCCCCAACGATAAGGCTTCCGCACCCGGCCCCGGATGCCCGTGTGCCCGGCCCCCGCCCACAACCCGAACGCGGCCACTCGCACAGCCCCAGCGCTCACAACAGCCCCGGGGCGCCGGGGGGCAACCCCAGCCCGTCCGGCGATTGAGGACGAGCGGCCTCAAGGCGCGAACGGGATCCGTGGCGGAGCCCCCGTGAACCCCGATCTTCGGGTGCGAACCGTGCACAGCTGATCGCGCAGTTCCCCGCGCCCCCAACAACCCCGGGTACGGGGGGCAACCTCAGCCCGTCCGGCGATTGAGGACGAGCGGCCTCAAGGCGCGAGCAGGGTCCGAGGCGGAGCCCCGGGGAACTGGGCGCCTTCCGGTTCTGTGCATATGGGCGGGCGGGTGGGAGAACGGGCGAGCGGGGGCGGGGCGGAGCCCCGGGGAGGGGGTGCGGGGTGGCCGCACGCAGAACGGCCGCGGTGCCCCCACCAGGGGGCACCGCGGCCGTTCAGGAAAGCCGCAGACTACGCCGCTTCGCGGCGCAACGCGTCCATCGCCTTCTGCGTGACCTCGTCCACCTTGCCGAGCGCGCTGATCGTGATGACCAGACCCTGCGCACGGTAGTAGTCGATGATCGGCTCGGTCTCGCTGTGGTAGACCTCAAGGCGCTTGCGCACCGTTTCCTCGGTGTCGTCACCGCGCTGGTACAGCTCACCGCCGCACTGGTCGCAGACGCCGTCCACCTTCGGGGCGTTGTACGCCACGTGGAAGACGTGCGCGCTGTCGTTGCGGCAGATCCGCCGGCCGGCGATCCGCTTGACGACCTCGTCCTCGGGGACTTCGAGGTCGAGCACGGCGTCCAGCTTCACGCCGTCCGCCTTCAGCACCTCGTCCAGCGCCTCGGCCTGCACCACGTTGCGCGGGAAGCCGTCGAGCAGGAAGCCGTTCACGGCGTCCGACTGCTCCATGCGGTCCTTGGCCATCCCGATGGTGACCTCGTCCGGCACCAGGTTGCCGGCGTCCATGTACGCCTTGGCTGCCTTGCCCAGGTCCGTGCCCTGGCTGATGTTGGCACGGAAGAGGTCGCCCGTGGAGATGTGCGGGATCGCCAGGTTCTTGGCAAGGAACGCGGCCTGCGTTCCCTTGCCCGCACCGGGCGGTCCAACGAGGACGATTCGCATCAGCGGAGGAACCCTTCGTAATTGCGCTGCTGAAGCTGGCTCTCGATCTGCTTAACGGTTTCCAGACCCACACCCACGATGATGAGGATGCTCGTCCCGCCGAGCGGGAAGCTCTGGACGCCGCCGAAGATGATCAACGCCATTGTCGGTACGAGCGCGATCAGCCCCAGATACAGCGACCCCGGCCAGGTGATCCGGTTGAGTACGTAGCTCAGGTACTCAGCGGTCGGTCGGCCAGCCCGGATGCCCGGGATGAAGCCACCATACTTCTTCATGTTGTCGGCGACTTCCTCGGGGTTGAACGAGATCGCCACGTAGAAGAAGGCGAAGAACACGATCAGGAGGAAGTAGCTGACGATGTAGTAAGGATGGTCGCCCTTGGTCAAGTTGTCCTTGATCCAGGTCGCCCAGCCGGCCGTCGAGTTGGAGAACTGGACGATCAGCGCCGGGATGTAGAGCAGCGACGAGGCGAAGATGACCGGGATCACACCCGCCTGGTTGACCTTGAGCGGGATGTAGGTCGAGGTCCCGCCGTAGGACCGGCGTCCGATCATGCGCTTCGCGTACTGCACCGGGATGCGTCGCTGGGCCTGTTCGACGAAGACCACGAGCCCGACCATGACCAGGCCGACGAGCACCACCGTGCCGAACTCGATCCAGCCACCGGCCAAGTGGCCCTGCTTCTTGATGGCCCACAGCGAGCTCGGGAAGCTGGCGGCGATCGAGATGAACATCAGGATGGACATGCCGTTGCCGATGCCGCGGTCGGTGATGATCTCACCGAGCCACATGACGCAGGCGGTACCGGCGGTCATCGTGATGACCATCGTGATGGTCGTGAAGATCGACCGGTTCGGGATGATCTCGGTGGCGACCTGGCAGCCGTTGAAGAGGGCGCCGTTGCGGGCGGTGGCCACCAGGCCGGTGCCCTGGAGGATCGCCAGCGCGACGGTCAGGTAACGCGTGTACTGCGTGATCTTCGTCGTACCCGCCTGGCCCTCCTTCTTGAGGGCTTCCAGGCGCGGGATCACCACGGTCAGCAGTTGCAGGATGATGCTCGCGGTGATGTACGGCATGATGCCGAGCGCGAAGATCGTGATCTGCAACAGCGCGCCGCCGCTGAACATGTTCACCAGACTGAACAGGCCGCTGTTCTGCTGGGCCTGGTCGACACAGGTCTGTACGTTCTTGTAGCTCACCCCGGGCATCGGAATGTGCGTACCGAGCCGGTAGACCACGATGATGCCGAGTGTGAAGAGCAGCTTCTTGCGCAGGTCAGGCGTCTTGAACGCCTGGGCGAACGCGGTGAGCACGGTGCCTCCTGCGACCCCCGCGCAAGTGCGTCAGGGTGACGGTCTTGAGGATCGACGAATAAGGATAGAAGTCTAGATCTGCCAAAAATCCGTACTGTAGCCGTCCAGGCACACAGCACGGAACTTAGACAGTGCACGCCACCTTACCGGCGACCGTGCCCCCCTAGGAACGACCAACCGGGGATGCCCCATTTGAGAGGCATCCCCGGTCGGATGTTCAAGCCATCAAGCTGTCTCAGACAAGCTCGGTGACGGAGCCGCCGGCGGCGGCAATCTTCTCCTTGGCGGAGCCGGAGACGGCGTCAACCGTCACCTGCAGCGCCACGGAGATCTCGCCCTGGCCCAGGACCTTGACGAGGCTGTTCTTGCGCACCGCGCCCTTGGCGACCAGGTCGGCCACCGTGACCTCTCCACCCTCGGGGTAGAGAGCGCCGAGCTTGTCCAGGTTGACCACCTGGTACTCGGTGCGGAACGGGTTCTTGAAGCCCTTCAGCTTCGGCAGGCGCATGTGGAGGGGCATCTGGCCACCCTCGAAGCGCTGCGGAACCTGGTAGCGGGCCTTCGTACCCTTGGTACCACGACCTGCGGTCTTACCCTTGGACGCCTCACCACGACCCACACGGGTCTTGGCGGTCTTGGCGCCCGGGGCAGGACGGAGGTTATGGGCCTTCAGCGGGCTGTTCTCACCCATGTCAGTCAACCTCCTCAACCGTCACGAGGTGGCGGACGGTCTGCACCATGCCGCGGAACTCGGGGCGGTCCTCCTTGACAACCGTGTCGTTCAGGCGCTTGAGGCCGAGCGAACGCAGGGTGTCGCGGTGGTTCTGCTTGCTGCCGATGTACGACTTCGTCTGCGTGATCTTGAGACGGGCCATTACGCACCCGCTCCCGCACGAGCACGAAGCAGAGCCGCGGGGGCAACGGCCTCAAGGGGCAGACCGCGGCGGGCCGCGATCTCCTCGGGACGCTGCAGGCCCTTGAGGGCCGCCACGGTCGCGTGCACGATGTTGATCGCGTTGGAGGAGCCGAGCGACTTCGACAGGATGTCGTGCACGCCCGCGCACTCCAGAACGGCGCGCACCGGGCCACCGGCGATAACACCGGTACCGGGAGCAGCCGGCTTCAGGAGCACGACGCCGGCGGCACGCTCGCCCGTGATCGGGTGAGGGATCGTGCCCTGGATGCGCGGAACCTTGAAGAAGTTCTTCTTGGCTTCCTCGACACCCTTGGCGATGGCCGCGGGAACTTCCTTGGCCTTGCCGTAACCGACACCTACGGTGCCGTCACCGTCGCCCACCACGACCAGCGCGGTGAAGCTGAAGCGGCGACCACCCTTGACAACCTTGGCAACGCGGTTGATCGCGACAACGCGCTCAACATAAGCGGTCTTCTCGGCGGCAGCGCCACCGTCGCGACCCTTCCGGTCCCGCCGCTCGCCGCCACCGGCACCGCTTCCGCGGCGCTGGGGTCCAGCCATTGGATTTACCTCTCTCTGTTACGTCCGTTAGTCCCGGAACCGGGGCTTAGAACTTCAGCCCGGCTTCGCGGGCGGCGTCAGCCAGAGCGGCAATGCGCCCGGCGTACCTGTTGCCACCACGGTCGAACACGACGGTCTCGACGCCGGCGGCCTTGGCGCGCTCGGCGACCAGGGCGCCGACCGACTTGGCCTGCGCGGACTTGTCGCCCTCGCCACCACGGATCGACGCGTCCAGAGTCGACGCCGACGCCAGGGTGTGACCCTTGAGGTCGTCGATGACCTGAGCGGTGATACCGCGGTTGGAACGCGTCACGACGAGGCGCGGACGCTCCGCCGTACCGGACACGTGCTTGCGGATGCGGACGTGGCGACGTGCCTTGGCGGCACGCTTGTAAGCGTCGCCCTTGGCGATCTTCACACCGTATGCCATGGCTTACTTACCAGCCTTTCCGACCTTGCGGCGGATGACCTCGCCGGCGTACTTGACACCCTTGGCCTTGTACGGGTCGGGCTTGCGCAGCTTGCGGATGTTGGCGGCGACCTCGCCGACCTTCTGCTTGTCGATGCCCTCGACGCTGAGCTTCGTGGGCGACTCGACCTTGAAGGTGATGCCCTCGGGGGCCTCGACGGTGATCGGGTGGCTGTATCCGAGCGCGAACTCCAGG
This sequence comes from Streptomyces sp. NPDC006691, assembly GCF_042869955.1. Classification (NCBI taxonomy): domain Bacteria; kingdom Bacillati; phylum Actinomycetota; class Actinomycetes; order Kitasatosporales; family Streptomycetaceae; genus Streptomyces; species Streptomyces sp. NPDC006691. The sequence continues at coordinate 101,037 of NZ_JBIAGW010000008.1, read as the reverse complement.
TTGGAGCCCTTCGCCTGGACGCGGTAACCGACACCGCTGATTTCGAGCGCCTTGGTGTAACCCTGGGTCACGCCGGTGATCATGTTGGCCACCAGCGTGCGGGACAGGCCGTGCAGGGCCTTGTTCTGACGCTCGTCGTTGGGGCGGGTGACGTTCAGAACGCCGTCCTCACCCTTCACGATCTCGATGGGTGCCGCAACAGCGTGCGTGAGGGAACCCTTGGGGCCCTTCACGTGGACCGTACGGCCATCGATGGTGACGTCCACACCGGCGGGAACCTGGATGGGGAGCTTGCCGATTCGCGACATTAGCTTTTCCTCCGTTCCCGACTACCAGACGTAGGCGAGGACTTCCCCACCTACGCCCTTCTTGCCTGCCTGCTGGCCGGTGAGCAGACCGTGCGACGTGGAGATGATCGCCACGCCCAGGCCGCCGAGCACCTTCGGCAGGTTGGTGGACTTCGCGTACACGCGCAGACCGGGCTTCGAGATCCGCTTGATGCCCGCGATGGAGCGCTCACGGTTCGGCCCGAACTTCAGCTCAAGGACGAGGTTCTTGCCGACTTCGGCGTCCTCGACCTTCCAGCCGGTGATGAAGCCCTCCTGCTGGAGGATCTCCGCGATGTGCGACTTGATCTTGCTGTGCGGCATCACGACGGAGTCGTGGTACGCCGAGTTCGCGTTGCGCAGACGAGTCAGCATGTCTGCGATCGGGTCAGTCATGGTCATGAATCGGCCTTCGGCCTCTCTCGCCGCGGTTTCCTGTATGCGCCATCCCTCTCCCCACTCAGTGGCGGGACGGGTGCGGTGCGGGGACCTACGGCGTAGTAAGTCGTTATGGGCGGCGGACGCCCAACCCCACAAGCCTACGGCATGTGGAGGAGGGCACCCGCCGACCAGATACTTACCGAGAGCGTCCGGTAATTCCCAAGTCCCAAGGGACAGAGGGGAATTACCAGGAGCTCTTGGTCACGCCCGGCAGCTCGCCACGGTGAGCCATCTCACGAAGGCACACACGGCACAGGCCGAACTTGCGGTACACGGAGTGGGGGCGACCGCAGCGCTGGCAGCGGGTGTAGCCGCGCACACCGAACTTGGGCTTGCGGGCAGCCTTCGCGATAAGAGCCTTCTTCGCCATCTCGCTTACGCCTCCTTGAAGGGGAAGCCGAGGTGACGGAGGAGCGCGCGGCCCTCGTCGTCGTTGGTCGCCGTGGTGACCACGGTGATGTCCATACCCCGGGTACGGTCGATCTTGTCCTGGTCGATCTCGTGGAACATGACCTGCTCGGTGAGACCGAAGGTGTAGTTGCCACGGCCGTCGAACTGCTTCGGCGACAGACCACGGAAGTCACGGATACGCGGCAGCGCGAGCGACAGCGTACGGTCCAGGAACTCCCACATGCGGTCACCGCGGAGGGTGACGTGGCAGCCGATCGGCTGCCCCTCGCGCAGCTTGAACTGCGCGATCGACTTGCGGGCCTTGGTGACGGCCGGCTTCTGGCCGGTGATCGTGGTGAGGTCGCGAACCGCGCCGTCCATCAGCTTGGAGTCGCGGGCGGCGTCGCCCACACCCATGTTGACCACGATCTTCACGAGGCCGGGAACCTGCATGACGTTCTCGTACGAGAACTCCTCACGCAGCTTGCCCGCGATCTCCTCGCGGTACTTCGTCTTGAGACGCGGAGTGGTGGTGGTAGCCATCAGATGTCCTCACCCGTCCGCTTGGCAACGCGGATCTTGTTGCCCTCGTCGTCGAAGCGGAAACCGACGCGGGTAACGACCTTGTTGCCGTCCTTCTCCACGACGAGCTGAACGTTGCTCACGTGGATCGGGGCCTCGGTCGTCACAATGCCACCGGTCTGCGAACCGCGAGCGGTCTGGCCGGCCTTGGTGTGCTTCTTGACCCGGTTGACACCCTCGACCAGGACGCGGTCCTCGCGGGGGAAGGCCGCGATGACCTTGCCCTGCTTGCCCTTGTCCTTACCGGTGATGACCTGAACCAGGTCGCCCTTCTTGATCTTCATGCTTACAGCACCTCCGGCGCGAGCGAGATGATCTTCATGAACTTCTTCTCGCGCAGCTCCCGGCCCACCGGGCCGAAGATGCGGGTGCCGCGGGGGTCGCCATCGTTCTTGAGGATGACGGCCGCGTTCTCGTCGAAGCGGATGTACGAGCCGTCCTGACGACGACGCTCCTTGACGGTGCGCACGACGACAGCCTTGACGACGTCGCCCTTCTTCACGTTGCCACCGGGGATCGCGTCCTTGACGGTGGCGACGATGACGTCACCGATACCCGCGTAGCGGCGACCGGAGCCACCGAGCACACGGATGCAAAGGATTTCCTTCGCACCAGTGTTGTCGGCGACACGCAGTCGCGACTCCTGCTGGATCACGTCTATCTCCTGATCGTCTGCCGGTTCCCGGCCGGGGCTTGATGAGTCAAGCCCCGACCGAGCCTGGCGGAACTGACCTGAGCGGGAAGCTCAGGCTGTCTTCCATCGGAATTCCCTTGCGGGAATTACCTACTTGGCCTTCTCAAGGATCTCGACGATGCGCCAGCGCTTGCTCGCCGACAGCGGACGCGTCTCCATGATGAGGACGCGGTCGCCGACACCGGCAGCGTTCTGCTCGTCGTGCGCCTTGAGCTTGTTCGTACGGCGGATGACCTTGCCGTACAGCGCGTGCTTCACACGGTCCTCGACAGCGACGACGACGGTCTTGTCCATCTTGTCGCTGACGACCAGACCCTCGCGGGTCTTGCGGAAACCGCGCGCTTCAGTCGTCTCAGTCACATTCTTCTCGCTCATCAGGCGCTCTCCACCGTCTCGATGCCCAGCTCGCGCTCGCGCATCAGGGTGTAGATCCGGGCGATGTCCTTACGGACGGACTTGAGCCGGCCGTGGTTTTCGAGCTGGCCCGTCGCCGCCTGGAAGCGGAGGTTGAACAGCTCTTCCTTGGCTTCGCGGAGCTTGTTGAGCAGCTCCTCGTCACCCAGCTCGCGCAGTTCGGACGCCTTGGTTCCGGCCGACATCACGCCTCACCTGCCTCGCGCCGGACGATGCGGCACTTCATCGGGAGCTTGTGAGCGGCTCGGGTGAGCGCCTCACGAGCAATCTTCTCGTTCGGGTAGGACAGCTCGAACATCACCCGGCCCGGGTGAACGTTCGCGACCCACCACTCCGGAGAACCCTTACCGGAACCCATGCGGGTCTCGGCAGGCTTCTTCGTCAGGGGGCGGTCCGGGTAGATGTTGATCCAGACCTTGCCGCCACGCTTGATGTGGCGGGTCATCGCGATACGAGCCGCCTCGATCTGGCGGTTGGTCACGTACGCCGGCGTGAGGGCCTGAATGCCGTACTCGCCGAACGCAACCGTCGTACCACCCTTGGCCATACCGCGGCGCTTGGGGTGGTGCTGCTTGCGGTGCTTGACCCTACGGGGGATCAGCATTTCGGTCAGGCCTCCGTTCCGGTGCTCTCAGCCGGAGCGGCAGCGGCGGGAGCCTCGGCCTGGGGGGCCTCGGCAGCCGGCGCAGCCTGCTGCGGCTTGCGGCCGCGACCGCCACGCTCGCCGCCACGTCCGCCACGGCCACCGGCCGGACGGTCGTTGGCGCCACCACGGGCCGGGCGGTTACCCGCACGGGCCGCTGCGTTCTCGGCGCGAACCTCGGCGATGTTCTTGACATCGCCCTTGTAGATCCAGACCTTCACGCCGATGCGGCCGAAGGTCGTCTTGGCCTCGAAGAAGCCGTAGTCGATGTTCGCGCGCAGGGTGTGCAGCGGCACACGGCCTTCGCGGTAGAACTCCGAGCGGGACATCTCGGCGCCGCCGAGACGGCCACCACACTGGATCTTGATGCCCTTGGCGCCGGCCTTCATGGTGCCCTGCATGCTCTTGCGCATGGCACGACGGAAGGAGACGCGGGAGGAGAGCTGCTCGGCGACGGCCTGAGCAACCAGCTGAGCGTCCATCTCGGGGTTCTTGACCTCAAGGATGTTCAGCTGGACCTGCTTGCCCGTGAGCTTTTCGAGGTCGCCGCGGATGCGGTCGGCCTCGGCGCCACGGCGGCCGATGACGATGCCGGGACGCGCGGTGTGGATGTCCACCCGCACGCGGTCACGGGTGCGCTCGATCTCAACCTTCGAGATGCCGGCGCGCTCCATGCCGGACGTCATCATCCGACGGATGGCGACGTCTTCCTTGACGTAGTCCTTGTACAGCTTGTCGGCGTACCAACGGGACTTGAAGTCCGTGGTAATGCCGAGTCGGAACCCGTGCGGGTTTACCTTCTGGCCCATTACCGGGTTCCTTCCTTGCTGCTGACGACCACGGTGATGTGGCTGGTCCGCTTACGGATCCGGTAGGCACGGCCCTGAGCACGCGGACGGAACCGCTTCAGGGTCGGGCCCTCGTCCACGTACGCCTCGCTGATGACCAGCGAAGAGGCGTCGGTGTGGTCGTAGTTGTGCGCGGCGTTGGCAATGGCGCTGTCCAGCACCTTGCCGACCGGCACGCTCGCGGCCTGCGGGGCGAAACGCAGGACCGCCTGAGCCTCCGTGGCATCCATGCCACGGATAAGGTCCACCACGCGGCGGGCCTTCATGGGCGTGACGCGGATGTACCGCGCCTGGGCCCTGGCTTCCATGGTTGTCCCTTCGGTGTAAGTCATAGTCGTTACCCACCCCGCGTTAGCGGCGCTTCGACTTCCGGTCGTCCTTGACGTGGCCGCGGAAGGTGCGAGTCGGCGAGAACTCGCCGAGCTTGTGGCCGACCATCGACTCGGAGACAAACACCGGGACGTGGGTCTTGCCGTTGTGCACCGCGATCGTGTGGCCGAGCATGGCCGGGATGATCATCGAGCGACGGGACCAGGTCTTGATGACGTTCTTGGTTCCAGCTTCGTTCTGAGCGTCCACCTTCTTTACGAGGTGGCCGTCAACGAAGGGTCCCTTCTTGAGACTGCGCGGCATCTAAACCCGCTCCTAGCGCTTCTTGTTCGTCTTGCGGCGGCGGACGATGTACTTGCTCGATGCCTTCTTCGGCGAGCGAGTACGACCCTCCTTCTGACCCCACGGGGAGACCGGGTGGCGACCACCACTGGTCTTGCCCTCACCACCACCGTGCGGGTGGTCAACCGGGTTCATCGCGACACCGCGGACGGACGGGCGAACGCCCTTCCAGCGCATACGGCCGGCCTTGCCCCAGTTGATGTTCGACTGCTCGGCGTTGCCGACCTCACCGACGGTGGCGCGGCAGCGGGCGTCGACCAGGCGAATTTCGCCGGACGGCATACGAAGGTGGGCCATCGTGCCCTCCTTCGCCAGCAGCTGCACCGAAGCACCCGCGGAGCGGGCGAACTTCGCACCGCCGCCGGGACGCAGCTCGATGGCGTGGATGGTCGTACCGACCGGGATGTTGCGCAGCGCCAGGTTGTTGCCCGGCTTGATGTCGGCCCCGGGGCCGTTCTCAATGCGGTCACCCTGGCTCAGGCCACGGGGCGCAATGATGTAGCGCTTCTCGCCGTCCGCGTAGTGCAGAAGCGCGATGCGCGCGGTGCGGTTCGGGTCGTACTCGATGTGAGCGACCTTGGCCGGCACGCCGTCCTTGTCGTGACGACGGAAGTCGATCACGCGGTAGGCACGCTTGTGGCCACCGCCCTGGTGACGGACGGTCACACGACCGGTGTTGTTACGGCCGCCCTTGCTGTGCAGGGGGCGGACCAGCGACTTCTCCGGCGTGGACCGCGTGATCTCGACGAAGTCGGCGACGCTGGAGCCACGACGGCCCGGAGTCGTCGGCTTGTACTTGCGGATACCCATTTCTCAGTCCTCGTCCGATATTCGGACCAGGGCGCTCCGTTAGGAGGCCTGGCCGAAGATGTCGATACGGTCGCCCTCAGCAAGGGTCACGATGGCGCGCTTGGTGTCGGCGCGCTTGCCGAAACCGGTCTTCGTGCGCTTGCGCTTGCCCTGGCGGTTGATCGTGTTGACCCCGGTGACCTTGACCGAGAAGACCGCTTCCACGGCCTGCTTGATCTGGGTCTTGTTGGAGCCCGGCTTGACGACGAACGTGTACTTGTTCTCGTCGAGCAGCGCGTAGCTCTTCTCGGACACAACCGGCTTGACAAGAATGTCGCGCGGGTCCGTGAAGGTCTTGCTGGTGATCTCGGCCATCAGGCCTCGCTCCCCTCGTTGTCATCGGCCTTGGGGCCAGACACGAAGGACTCGAAAGCGGCCTGGGTGAAGACCACGTCGTCGGAGACGATCACGTCGTACGTGTTCAGCTGGCCCGGCTCCAGGATGTGGACCTGGGGCAGGTTGCGGGCGGACAGCCACGCGGCCTCGTCGGCGCGCTCGACGACCAGGAGCAGGTTGGCGCGCTCCGAGATCTTGCCGAACAGCGTCTTGGCGGCCTTGGTGGAAGCCGTGCCCTCGACCACGCCGGTGACGACGTGGATGCGGGAGTGGCGCGCCCGGTCGGAGAGGGCACCGCGCAGGGCGGCGGCCTTCATCTTCTTCGGGGTGCGCTGCGAGTAGTCACGCGGCTGCGGGCCGTGGACGACGCCACCGCCGGCGAACTGCGGCGCACGGGTCGAACCCTGGCGCGCGCGGCCGGTGCCCTTCTGGCGGTACGGCTTGCGGCCACCACCACGGACTTCGCCGCGAGTCTTGGTCTTGTGCGTGCCCTGACGGGCAGCAGCCAGCTGCGCGACAACGACCTGGTGGATCAGCGGAACGCTGGTCTTCGCGTCGAAGATCTCCGCGGGGAGCTCGACGGTACCGGCCTTGTCGCCTGCCGGCGAAAGGATGTCAATGGTGCTCATTACCTCAAGCCCCCTTGGCCGCGGTACGGACCAGGACGAGGCCGCCGTTCGGACCGGGGACCGCGCCCTTGATGAGGAGCAGACCCTTCTCCGCGTCAACCGCGTGGATGGTCAGGTTCTGGGTGGTGACACGCTCGTTGCCCATGCGGCCCGCCATGCGGACGCCCTTGAACACGCGGCCAGGGGTGGCGCAGCCACCGATGGAACCGGGCGAGCGGTGCTTGCGCTGGACGCCGTGTCCGGCGCCGAGGCCCTTGAAGTTGTGACGCTTCATGACACCGGCGAAGCCCTTGCCCTTGCTCTTGCCCGTGACGTCAACCTTGACGCCGGACTCGAACACCTCGGCAGTGATCTCCTGGCCCAGCGTGTACTCGCTGGCGTCAGGGGTGCGGAGCTCCACCAGGTGGCGGCGGGGAGTCACGTCGGCCTTGGCGAAGTGACCCTTGAGGGGCTTGTTCACCTTGCGCGGGTCAATCTCGCCGAAGGCGATCTGGACCGACTCGTAACCGTCGACGTCGTTCGTGCGGACCTGCGTCACGACACACGGCCCGGCCTTGATGACGGTGACCGGGACAACCCGGTTGTTCTCGTCCCAGACCTGGGTCATGCCGAGCTTCTCGCCCAGGACGCCCTTGATGTTCTTGCTCATCTCGGCCCGTCCCTTCAGAGCTTGATCTCGATGTCGACACCGGCCGGCAGGTCGAGGCGCATCAGCGAGTCAACCGTCTTCGGCGTGGGGTCGAGAATGTCGATGAGGCGCTTGTGCGTGCGCATCTCGAAGTGCTCGCGAGAGTCCTTGTACTTGTGCGGCGACTTGATGACGCAGTACACGTTCTTCTCAGTGGGCAGCGGCACCGGGCCTGCGACCGACGCACCAGTGCGGGTCACCGTCTCGACGATCTTCTTCGCCGAGGAGTCGATGACCTCGTGGTCGTAGGCCTTGAGCCGGATGCGGATCTTCTGTCCCGCCATGGCTACCTAGTAGTCCTTTGTCTCGTAACGCTCTGGAACCCGGGGGCTCTACCGACTCTGTCTCCGACCCACGCGGTCGGGCGTGTCGCACTCCCTCTACGCAGAAATCCCATACGGGATTTCCCAACCAAGGGGATGCGGGCCACAGGACCTCGCGGACGGGGGCAGAACACCCACCGGACGCCTGGCTGGAGCCCCGCTGACACTTCCCGGAAGATTCCCGTACGTCCGCCCCTGATCAGGGACGACGAGTACGATGGGACTCGCTTCCGGTCCTCCCGGCGGGAGGCGCGCAGCATCGGCACTCAACCGAGCAACCCCGACAGTCTGCCACACCGGGACAGGGCCTGGCCAATCGCAGCCGGGAAGCGTACCCCACGTCACATGCGCTCACGCATTCGGCACGCGGTCGTGCGGTGCGGGCAGCCGGCAGACGGGTCCCACTCCCTGCCGTCCAGGTTCATTCGGGGCCCGACGCCGACGTCCGCCACGATCTGCGCCACGCTGTGATCTTCGGGATTGAGCCCCCGCAGCGCCGCCGCGCCCTGCCTGCGCACGACCCATCCCACCGCTTCGAAGTACGCCTGCCCCCGGGCTACGGTCCGAGTGGCTGCGTCGTGGCCAGCCACCTTGGCGGACCAGGTGTGATGGAGAAAGGCCCGTCCGCGATGGTCATTCACGGGCGTCAGCCCCTCACCCGGGATCTGAGCATGCGGGGCGCGGAGGGCCTCGTGCATGCGACTGGAGTGAGCCAGTACCCGGCGCTGGGCAGTGGAGTCGGCCAAGGGGGCATGGAGAGACGCGGCGTGCGCGGCAGGCGTGGCCGATCCCCCCGCGGCGGCGAAGCACGGTGACGTGACCGTGATGGCGGCCAACCCTTCGCCCTTGGCCCGATCGAGAACGCCTGCGGTCGCGTCCATCCAGAAGTCGTCGTTCTTCGTTCGCAGGTAGACCGCGGGAAAGGGGTCGGACCAGTCGGGCGCACCGGCCGACGGCTGATATGCGTATCCCCGTTTCCGCCAGGCCTCGTCGGCCTGCTTCACGAGGCTTTTCGCCGCGGTTCCCGGCACACCGGTCAGCTGATACCCGAGCCGGACCTGGACGCGATCGTCCTCGGTGTGGTCGTCATGAGCCAGGCACGGACCCACGGACGCCGGCCTGACGACCTTCAGAATCGGCCGCGGTGTCATACCGTCCACCGCTTGATGAAGGATCTCCTCCGCACGCGCGATCGCCTGCTGATCGTCCATGCTGACCTGCCCCGGTGTCGTTCCGTCGTTCCGCTCCGTCCCGCATCCCGTCAGGATGAGGGCGACCGCCGCCAGCACGACGACCCAGCGCGCTCCTCGCAGATTCAAGGCTTTCCTCCGCTGATCCGAGCCGGCCTTCCGCAGAAGGTCCTGCAATCCGTCACAGCGGTCGCCCAGCGCGTGCGGGTACTGCTGCCAGCACGGCCACGGCGCTGCCGGCGGCATTCCATACGGACGAGTCGGACCGCAGCCCCGCACCGTCGTTGCCGCCGCCGGCGCTCGCAAGCCGCATGGAGGACCGCTCCGCTGCCGCCGCCTTCAACTGCGCCCACTCCGCCGCGGAGGACGCCATCTCCCAAATCCCCCATGCCGGTTCATGCCCCGGCAAGCCTAGGGAACCTCTCGCGCCGCAACGTGAGTACCCCTACTCATTCGTCACGGGTACTTGGGCGCACCGCGTCGAAGGCCCAGGCCCGGCTTCCCAACGCTGCGGCGTGCTACCGCAACAGCGCCACAGCCCAGCGCCCCGACGGGCCGGGTCGCGGTGAACCACGTCGCAGTGAACCAGCCGAACAGGTCGGTCCGACCGCGCTGCTGCTCCTAGACATGGGCGCCGAGGGCCGCCGACGGCGACGGCACCGCCGGCCGGCTTCACCACCGGGGCGAACCCGGACGTCGAGGAACACTTCAGCGACGGCCTCTCCCCCCCCCCAGCCGGACGCCGTCTTCTGATCGCCTACGCCAACACACCCCCGCGCTCAGCATCAACCGGCCATGGGATCAGCGCAGTTGGGGGTCCAGCTCGCCAACGTTTACGTCACGAGGTGATGAAGGCAGTGGACTCACGCGCTCGCGTCAGCCGCCCGCCGCGTACGACACGAAGTCCGCCCACGCCTCGCGGGCGACAGCGAACTGGGGACCGTCCGCGTTCTTGGAGTCACGGACGTGCACGGCGTCGAGCGCGATCGCGAGCTCGACGCACTCATTGCTGTTGCTGCTGTCGCTGTAGCTGCTCTTGAACCACCGCAGCGCCGAGCCGTCCTCAGCAGAGTTCTTGCGCATCATGTCGCTCCCAGCACTTGCTCGATGAACGCCAGCGACTCCTCCGGCGAGAGAGCCTGAGCTCGGATGATGCCACACCGCAGTTCCATGATCCGGAGATGCTTCAACTCGGAGACGGGACGGCTTCCGAAATCTCCCTCGGCTCGGCCAACTGCCGTGCCATCAGCGAACTTCAGCACCTGGATCTCCCCTCCCATGCCCGCATGGACCGCGCGGTCGATCGGCATCACCTGGATCTCCACGCTCCGCATTCGACCGAGCTCCAGGAGATGCTCCAGTTGGCGACGCAACACCATCTTGCCCCCGATCGGACGCCTGAGCGTCGCCTCTTCCTGGACGAAGCAGAGTTCGGGGGCGGGATCGCGCTCGAAGATCGACTTGCGGGCCGTCCGTGCACCCATCAGCCGCTCCACGTGGTCCTGCGAGTGCGCCGGTCGCCGCATCTCGAAGAGTGCCCGCATGTAGTCCGGTGTCTGCAACAGGCCGTGCAGGTTATGGGTGCCGTACGCGGTCAATTCGACTGCCTGCGCCTCCATCCGCGCCAGATCCCGAACCTTCTTCGGATACCTGACCTTCGCCACGTCCTCCTTCATCGCCGCGATGAGCCCACCCGCACCCAAGGCCTCGTCCGCCTTGTCCAGATACTCGGGCTGAGGGATCCGCTTGCCTCCCTCGATCTTGTAGACCATGTCCTCGCCGTACCCCACCGCCTCCCCGAACTCCGCGGCCCGCATCCCTTTCGCCTCGCGTCGCAGCTTCAGCTGGCGCCCCACCGTCGCGACGACCGCCACACCCCAGTCGTCGTCCGGGTCCACCTCCCACCCCGGCTCGTCCGCCTCGCTCCTGAGCCGGCCCGCGTCGCCGTCCACCTGCCGCATCCCGCACCCCTCCGTCGTCCGTCCACGCCGCATCGCCCTTACCCGTACCGCCCGTGCCGACAGCCACGACACCGCCGGACAAACTCCGGACAGTCACCGTACGGACCCGCCGAGTCACTGTTCACGGTAGGCGCGCACCACCACGCTCGGTCACGTGAACCTGGAAAACTCCACCCAACCCCTCGCCCCTGCACGGGAGTTCAGCGTCCTGCTGACCTCTACGCCGCGTGGCGCCCACCTGGCCCGCTTCCTCGCCGCGGAGTGGCTGCGCACCTGGGGCCTGCTACCCGGCGTCATCGACACCGCCGAACACCTCGTCGCCGAGCTCGCCGCGAACGCCGTCACGCACGGCCGGCTCCCCGGGCGGGACTTCCGGCTTGTTCTCCGCGCCACCGCCGACGTGCTCCGCATCGAGGTGACGGACACCCGCGGTGACGATCTCCCCCGGTGCGAGCCCCCGTCCCCGGACGCCGTGTCGGGGCGCGGCCTGATCCTCGTGGAGGCGTTCGCCGACCGCTGGGGCGTCGACATCGGACCCGTCCCCCGCAAGACCGTCTGGACCGAACTCGACCTTCTTCCAGCGGAAGCACGGTAGGGAAGCACGGTAGAGAAGCACGGTCAATCGGATGCCCCGGCCCCTCTGGCACGCAACCCCGCCCCCCGCTCCCCCATCTCACTGGGCGCGCGATCCCGCCGGATCGCGGAGACCGGGCGAGCGATGGAGACAGGGCGGACGTGGGCGACACAACAGAATCGGCCGGGCCGGGGCGAAGGGCCGTACTGGGGGGCGCCGCCGCCGCGGGGCTCGCCGTGGGTCTCGCGGGGTGTTCCGTGCCCCGCACGGGCCGGGGGCGCGGGGCGGGCGCGGGCGATCCGCTCGGGGCGCCCGGCAGGCCCCTGCTGCTACAGATCCTCGCCCACCCGGACGACGACCTGTACTTCATGAACCCGGACACCCAGCACACCCTGGACTCCGGGGTCCCGCTGGTCAGCGTCTACGTCACCGGCGGTGAGGCCAACGGCGACAACCGGGTCGTCAGTGACACCGGGCCGCACGTCTACGACAAGGCCGCCTACTCCTCCGCCCGGCACCAGGGGCTGCGGCAGGCGTACGCCACCCTGCTCGGGCTCGACAAGTACGCCCCGTGGGAGAAGTCCGTCGCCGAGCTGCGCGGCGGGCACCGCGCCGAGGTCAACCGGCTCCAACACCGGCGCCGCAGCGTGGAGTTGGTGTTCCTCAACACCGCGATGCACACCCCGCTCGGGGGGAGGATGGGCCTGCCGAGCCTCTGGGAGGACCATCACCTCCAGCTGCCCGTCGTCATCGCCGAAGGGTCCCCGCTCACCCGGGCCAAGGCGTACACGTACGACGACATGGTCGATGTGCTCGCCGGGATCCTCGACGACTACGCGCCCACCCTCGTCCAGACCCTCGACCCCGACCCGGACATCCAGCACAGCTCGCCGGTGAACCGTTCGCACGACTCCGAGCAGCCGGGATACTCCGACCACGCCGACCACACCGCCGCCGCCTCCTTCGCCTGGGCCGCGCTGATCCGGCACGCCGAACGCGGCAGCGCCTTCCTCGCCACCGCCTACCGGGCGTACTACAACCGGCACTGGCCGAAGAACCTGCCGGCGCGAGTGCTCGCGGAGAAGGCCGCGCACCTCGTGCCGTACGGCGGGGACAAGACGTGGGACTGCGGGAACGCCGGTGGGTGCGGGGACTACAACGTCGGGGGGAACCGGCCGCTCACCAACTGGAAGGGGTGGGTGCGCTCCACCCACTACCGCCACCCCGGCCCCCGGCTGCTCGTCTCCGGCGACGGCGCCCATGCCTACGGCGTGCTCGGGCTGCGGGCGGTGCGGTGGAGCCGGAACCCCGACGACAGCTGGGGCGCGCCCGAGGACCTGGGCGGCTCGCCGCTCGCCCCCGTGCTCGGCGGTGCCGCCCTGGCCGACGGGCGGCAGGTGCTCTTCGGGCTGCGTTTCGCCTCGCTCCAGGGGCGGGCCGGCGCCAACACCCGCGAGATCGTGACCCTCGAACAGGGCACTCCCGGGGGGAGGTTCGGGGCGTGGAAGGGGCTCGGGAACCCCGAGCGGGGGGACGACCGCGGGCGCCGGATCGGGCCGCCCACCGCGGTCGCCGCGCCGGACGGCCGTGTCCACCTCTTCGTGCGCAACGCCGGGCGCGGCGTCAGCTGCCGCGTCCGGGAGGCGGACGGCACCTGGGCGCCGTGGCGCGATCTGGGCGGGGAGTCCGTACAGGAGGGGCTGAGCGCCGTCGTCGACGGTCGCGGGCGCGTCCACGTCTTCGCGGCCGGCGCCGACACCGTGCACCACTGGACCCAGAGCGCCCCCGGCCACCCGCTCGCCCCCGTGCCGACCCGGCTGCCGCTCGCCGTGGACGCGGTGGCCCCGGTCGCGCAGGGCGACACCGTACAGCTGCTCTACCGCTCCTCCGCCGACCCCAGGAAGGCCCGCCAGGACCCCGGCTCCGCCGCGTCGCCGCGCCTCACCTCCGTGCACGCGGACGGCAGCGCGGCGAAGCCGGTCGCCCTCGACGGGTACGGGCCGGTCTGCGCGGCGGGCGCCCATGTGCTGGGCACGGACGAGCAGGGGCAGGTCCAACTCGCGGGCGCGGGGCGGGTGTTGAAGCGGCCCCGGGGCGTGGTCCCGGTCGGCACGCCCACGCTGTACGTCCGCGCAGGACACCCGCTGGCGCTGGGGCTCGGCGTGGACGCGACCCCCTGGTCCTGGCGGCCCTGACGCCGGACGGAGCCCCGTGGAGACGGCGAAGAGCCCCGCACCTCGAAAGGTGCGGGGCTCTTCTGACAGCTCAGCGAGCTACCAGGTCAGACGGTCAAGTACTTACTTGACGATCTTGACGACCTGGCCGGCGCCCACGGTCCGGCCACCCTCACGGATGGCGAACTTGAGGCCCTCCTCCATGGCGACGGGCTGGATCAGCGCGACGTTCATGGCGGTGTTGTCGCCCGGCATGACCATCTCGGTGCCCTCGGGGAGGGTAACGACGCCGGTCACGTCCGTGGTACGGAAGTAGAACTGCGGGCGGTAGTTGTTGAAGAACGGCGTGTGACGGCCACCCTCGTCCTTGGACAGGATGTACGCCTGGGCCTCGAACTCGGTGTGCGGCGTGACCGAACCGGGCTTGATGATGACCTGGCCGCGCTCGACGTCCTCGCGCTTGATGCCACGAAGCAGCAGACCGACGTTCTCACCGGCCTGGCCCTCGTCGAGCAGCTTGCGGAACATCTCGATGCCGGTGACCGTGGTGGTGGTCTTCTCGGTCTTGATACCGACGATGTCGACGGTCTCGTTGACCTTCAGGACACCACGCTCGATACGACCGGTGACGACGGTGCCACGACCGGTGATCGTGAAGACGTCCTCGATCGGCATCAGGAACGGCTTGTCGACGTCACGCTCGGGCTGCGGGATCGCCTCGTCGACGGCGGCCATCAGGTTCAGGACCGACTGGCCCCACTCCTTGTCGCCCTCAAGCGCCTTGAGCGCCGAGACCTTGACGACCGGCAGGTCGTCACCCGGGAACTCGTACTCGGAGAGGAGCTCACGGACCTCAAGCTCGACGAGCTCCAGGATCTCCTCGTCGTCCACCATGTCGGCCTTGTTCAGCGCGACGACGATGTACGGAACGCCGACCTGGCGGGCCAGGAGCACGTGCTCCTTGGTCTGCGGCATCGGGCCGTCGGTGGCGGCAACCACGAGGATCGCGCCGTCCATCTGCGCGGCACCCGTGATCATGTTCTTGATGTAGTCCGCGTGACCGGGGCAGTCGACGTGGGCGTAGTGACGCGACTCGGTCTGGTACTCGACGTGCGCGATCGAGATCGTGATACCGCGCTGGCGCTCCTCAGGAGCCTTGTCGATCTGGTCGAAGGCCGAGGCCTCGTTCAGGTCCGGGTACGCGTCGTGCAGCACCTTGGTAATGGCGGCCGTGAGGGTCGTCTTACCGTGGTCAATGTGACCGATGGTGCCGATGTTGACGTGCGGCTTAGTCCGCTCGAACTTTGCCTTCGCCACTGGGGTCCTCCTGCGGAGTGGTTCTGGTACGCCTTACTCATCGGCGCCAGGTGATCTTTGCTGGGATGCCGGGGCCCGGGGCATTCACCGTAAACCTGATGGTTTACGCCGAATGCCCCAGTGGCTCCGGTGACAAGCCTAAAGCGTGAACTCGGAAGAGTTACTCGCCCTTGGCCTTCGCGATGATCTCCTCGGCGACGTTCCGCGGAACCTCGGCGTAGGAGTCGAACTGCATCGAGTAGCTTGCGCGACCCGAGGTCTTGCTGCGGAGGTCGCCGACGTAGCCGAACATCTCCGAGAGGGGCACGAGGCCCTTCACGACGCGGGCGCCGCTGCGCTCCTCCATGGCCTGGATCTGGCCACGGCGGGAGTTGATGTCACCGATGACTTCACCCATGTAGTCCTCGGGCGTGGTGACCTCGACGGACATCATCGGCTCAAGGAGCACGGGCGAAGCCTTGCGCGCGGCCTCCTTGAAGGCCTGCGAACCGGCGATCTTGAACGCGAGCTCGGAGGAGTCGACCTCGTGGTAGCCACCGTCGAGAAGAATGACGCGGACGCCGGTCATCTCGTAGCCGGCCAGGATGCCGAACTGCATGGCCTCCTGCGCACCCGCGTCCACCGACGGGATGTACTCCCGGGGGATGCGGCCACCGGTGACCTTGTTCACGAACTCGTACGACGCCTCGCCGCCCTCGATGGGCTCGATCGCGATCTGCACCTTGGCGAACTGACCGGTACCACCGGTCTGCTTCTTGTGGGTGTAGTCCACGCGCTCGACGACCTTGCGGATCGTCTCGCGGTACGCGACCTGCGGCTTGCCGACGTTCGCCTCGACCTTGAACTCGCGACGCATACGGTCGACGAGAACGTCGAGGTGAAGCTCGCCCATACCACCGATGATGGTCTGGCCGGTCTCCTCGTCCGAGTGCACCTGGAAGGAGGGGTCCTCCTCCGCGAGACGCTGGATGGCGACACCCAGCTTCTCCTGGTCACCCTTGGACTTGGGCTCGATGGCGACCTGGATCACCGGCGCCGGGAAGTCCATGGACTCCAGGATCACCGGGGCCTTGTCGTCGCACAGCGTCTCACCGGTGGTGGTCTGCTTCAGGCCCATGACGGCGACGATGTCACCGGCGCCCACCGACTCGATCTCCTCACGCTTGTTCGCGTGCATGCGGTAGATCTTGCCGATGCGCTCCTTCTTGCCCTTGATGGGGTTCAGCACCGCGGTGCCGGCCTCAAGGCGTCCGGAGTAGATCCGGATGAAGGTGAGCTTGCCCAGGTGCGGGTCGCTCGCGATCTTGAACGCCAGCGCCGAGAGGGGCTCCTCGTCGGACGGCTTGCGCTTGACCACGACCTCCGGGTCCTTGACGTCGTGGCCCTCGATGGCCTCGACGTCCAGGGGGGAAGGCAGGTAGCGGACGACGGCGTCGAGCAGGGGCTGAACGCCCTTGTTCTTGAACGCGGTGCCACAGAACACGGGGGTGACGGTGGTGTCGCCGCCCTTGCCGGACGCGATGGTGATGCGACGCACCGCGGCGTACAGCTGCTCCTCGGTGGGCTCGACGCCCTCCAGGAAGAGCTCCATGATCTGGTCGTCGTTCTCCGCGACGGTCTCGACCAGCTTGCCGCGCCACTCTTCAGCGGCCTCGGTGTGCGTGGCCGGGATGTCGACGACGTCGTACATCTCGCCCTTGGTCGCTTCCGCGGACCACACGAGGGCCTTCATGCGGACCAGGTCCACAACGCCCTCGAAGTTGGCCTCGGAACCGATCGGCAGCTGCATCACGATCGGGGTCGCGCCGAGGCGGTCCACGATCATGTCCACGCAGCGGTGGAACTCAGCGCCGGTGCGGTCGAGCTTGTTGACGAAGCAGATACGCGGAACGCCGTAACGGTCGGCCTGACGCCAGACCGTCTCGGACTGCGGCTCCACACCGGCGACACCGTCGAACACGGTGACCGCACCGTCGAGGACGCGGAGCGAACGCTCCACCTCGACCGTGAAGTCCACGTGGCCCGGGGTGTCGATGATGTTGATGGTGTGGTCGACGTCCTCAAGCGGCCAGTGGCAGGTCGTCGCGGCGGACGTAATCGTGATGCCGCGCTCCTGCTCCTGCTCCATCCAGTCCATCGTGGCAGCGCCGTCGTGGACCTCACCGATCTTGTACGAGACGCCGGTGTAGAACAGGATCCGCTCGGTGGTGGTCGTCTTGCCCGCGTCGATGTGAGCCATGATCCCGATGTTGCGGACCTTGGCCAGGTCAAGTGAAGTGGTAGCCATATCGGCTCAGTCTTCTCTCGGTCTCGATGTGGGTAGCGACTACCAGCGGTAGTGCGCGAAGGCCTTGTTGGACTCGGCCATCTTGTGGGTGTCCTCACGCTTCTTGACCGCAGCGCCGAGGCCGTTGGAGGCGTCGAGCAGCTCGTTCATGAGGCGTTCGGTCATGGTCTTCTCACGGCGGGCGCGGGAGTAACCCACGAGCCAGCGCAGCGCGAGGGTCGACTGGCGGCCGGGCTTGACCTCAACCGGGACCTGGTAGGTCGCGCCACCGACACGGCGGGACTTGACCTCAAGGGACGGCTTGACGTTCTCCAGCGCGCGCTTCAGCGTGATGACCGGGTCGTTGCCGGTCTTCTCGCGAAGACCCTCCATGGCACCGTAGACAATGCGCTCGGCGGTGGAGCGCTTGCCGTCCAGGAGGATCTTGTTGATCAGCGAGGTGACAAGAGGAGAGCTGTAGACCGGGTCGATGATGACCGGGCGCTTCGGGGCGGGGCCCTTACGAGGCATTCTTACTTCTCCTTCTTGGCGCCGTAGCGGCTGCGGGCCTGCTTGCGGTTCTTGACACCCTGGGTGTCGAGCGAACCGCGGATGATCTTGTAACGAACACCCGGCAGGTCCTTCACACGGCCACCGCGCACGAGCACGATCGAGTGCTCCTGCAGGTTGTGCCCCTCACCCGGGATGTAGGCCGTGACCTCGATGCCGGAGGTCAGACGCACACGCGCGACCTTACGGAGCGCCGAGTTCGGCTTCTTCGGGGTGGTCGTGAACACACGCGTGCAGACGCCACGGCGCTGGGGCGAACCCTCAAGCGCGGGCGTCTTGTTCTTCTCGACCTTGTCCTGCCGGCCCTTCCGGACCAGCTGCTGGATCGTAGGCACTACTTCTCCGGTTTCTGTGTGCCGTAGTAAAACTAACCTGAAACACGTCTCCGACCCACGCGGTCGGGTGTGTCGAATACTGCATGCTCCCGCCCGAGGGCAGGAGAAGCGCAGATTGCGGCGGCCGGTCTAGGAGCTCGCGCTGCGGACGTAGGCACGCAGCGGAGCCCAGGCACACCCCAGGCACAAGGTCTGAGCGTACCTACCTCATCGACTTGGGTCAAAACAAATGCCGTCCACGCCGACACGCCGGTGAACGGCCCGGCGACCGCCCGCCCGGATCCCGGGCCCGCCCCGCACCGGCCCGGGGTGGGCCCCGAGGTCAGCCCGTGGGGCAGTACGGGGTCGACCCGGGGTCGGCCCCCGCGTCGGCTCCGCGTCAGCCCCTCGTCGGCCCTGCGTCGGCTCCGCGTCAGCCCCTCGCCGGCCCCGGGCCCCGGTACCGGGGCCCGGTCCCGGGGTCCGTCCCGAGGTCTCCCGGGGTCGACGAGGCGCCTCATTCAGCTACTGGCCGAGGCGTCGCGCCGCCTGGGGTGCACGCCCTCGGGGCGGGCCCCGCTCACCGCGATGATCATCTCCGCCATCTCGACGAACTGCCGGCGGTGGCTGTCCGGGATGCCGAGCAGTTCGGCCGCCTCGGCCGGTGTGACCCGGCCGCGCCCGGCGCCCCCGACGGCCCCGTCCGGCACCGGCAGGTCGTCGGCCGTGACCCGGCCCGACTCGATCAGCATGTCCCGAAGGCCGACCCCCAGGACCCGCGCGAGAGCACGCATGGTCTCCAGGTCGGGCAGGCTCTGCCGCTGCAACAGCCGGGTCACCGCGGCCCGGTGCACGCCCGCGTCCTCGGCGAGCCGGGACCGGCCGCCGCCCCGCGGACTGTCGATGTCATATCCGCGCTCGCGCATCAGGTCCTCGACCCAGCCCGCAAACCGCTCCATATCCGAGCTTTTTTCGCCCATAGCACGCTCCCTCCGCAACCATCCCGACCCTACCGTCCGTTCGCGCGCGCAATAACCAGCATGGTGCGCGAGCCCGCAACTAGCCACCCCGACAGGCAAAATCGCGGTGTGGGCGGGGTGAAGGGATGGCATAGGAGTCACGGATGGTCGGATCGGCGCGACGAGGAGCAAGGTTTGTTGCGCACTCGCACGCAATATCGGTAACGTTGATTGCGCAACCGCAACAAGAGGGTGTTCGCACCCCACCCGCCGCATTCCCCGCGCTCTTCGCCTCCTCGCGCTCCCCGTGGTCCTCGTGGTCCCCGTGGCCCCCACACTGCCCGCACTGCCCGCACTCGCGCTTCCCGAGAGGGATCCCATCCCATGCCCGCACCCGCGCTCGTCCGCGCACCCCTGTCCCGGGGAGCCCACCCCGCCGCCCGGCGCTCCCAGGACTGGCGCACCCACGCCGCCTGCATCGGCCTGCCCGACCGCGCGGTCTTCGCCCGCGAGCCCGAGGCCGCCCGGCCCGCCCTGCGCGCCTGCGGCATCTGCCCCGTCCGTCGCGCCTGTCTGGAGGCCGTCGCGCCGCGCACCAGCTGGTTCGACGGCGTCAGCGGCGGGCGGCTGTGGCGCAACGGCCAGGAAGTTCCCGTCGCCGCCCCCGCCCCCGTCGCCGCCACCGTCCCCGCCCGGTCCCGTACCGGCCGTCTTCAGGAGCAGTCATGAGTCACCGTCCCGCCCCCGCCGCCGTCTGGCTGGGCATCCTGCTCCGCCAGTTCCCCGAGCTGCACGAGGAGCTCGCCCCCAGCCGCGGGGCCCGTCCGATCGGCGGCGGGCAGCCGGGCCGGCCCGCCGCTCCGGCCGCGCCGATCCGCCTCTTCGTCTCCGACACCATCCGCGACATCACGGACGGCGTGGTCGAGCTGGAGGAGGCGGTGTGCGAGAAGCTCCGCCTGCCGCGTCCGCCGCGCGGCACGGTGCCCGACCGGCTGGGCCGGCTCGTCGCCCTGCTCGACCGGATCGCCGAGCGGCCGGTCCTCGCCGAGCACGTACGGGGTGAGGCCCGCCGGATGGCCCGCCGCTGCTCGCTGGCGCTCGGCGATGCCGAGAGCCCGGTCCGCGTCGGTGGCCGCTGCCCCCACTGCGACTCCGTGTCCCTGCGCGTCTTCCCGCACCGCGAGACCGTTCTGTGCGTCAACCCGGGCTGCCGCTGCGCGACTTCGGACTGCGGCTGCCGCACGGACGCGGCACACCGGCACGCCTGGGCCCGCACCGAATGGCAGGACCTGGCGGAGACGGCGGCCGGCGACCTGGCGGAGCTGACGTCCGCTCAGGACGCGGTGCGGCCGGGCCCCGAGGGGCTCGACGGGCTCGACGGGCTCGATGGGCTCGATGGGCTCGATGGGCTCGATGGGCTCGACTCGAAGGGGGCGGGCGCCCGATGAGTACGACGCGTACGGTCCGGCCGGCCGGTGCGACACCGCTCTACCCGCCGACCACCGCCCTCATCACCACGGCGATGGCGGCCGAGGAGGCGGCGGTCGCCCCGGGCACCATCCGCAAGTGGGTCCAGCTCGGGCACATCGCACCGGCGGGCCGCAGCGGCCGCTCCCACCTCTTCCACCTGGCGGACGTCTTCGCCGCCGAGCGCGCGACCCGGCGAGCGCACGAGCTCCGCGCCTGACGTTCCTCTATAGGTCTCTACAGGTCTCTAGTCTCTATAGGTCTCAATAGGTACGGCGGCCTCTATAGGTCTCAATAGGTACGGCGGCCCTGCCGGGCGCCTCCATATGCGCGTCCCTGCCCGGGATTCCTTTACATACGGCTCTCCCCGGGCCCCCTCCGCTCCCCGTACGAACAGTGCCCCGCGGCCGATGTGGCCGCGGGGCACTGTTGCGTACGCGTTCGGACGGCTACCGCACCCGGGGGCGCGGGGCGCCGCGGCCGGCCGGGCCTCGGACGTCCCACGCCGGCACCTGGTAGACCTGCGCGCCGGCCGGGCTGTCGTCCCCCAGGGTGGCCATCGCCTCCTGCCACCCGGTGACGAACCCGTTGAGCTCCGCGTCTCCGATGGCCCGCTCCGCCACCTTGCCGACGACCGCGGTGAGCGCCTGGGCGACCTCGGGCGTGAAGGATCCGGAGGTGGCCGAGTCGGCGGCCACTTCCACGGTGGCGATCACCACGTCCGAGACGCGCTCGCTGTACACGCTCACCAGGCGACTCCCCCGCACCCCACGACCTGCTCGCTCATGCCACCCCCAGGTGCTCTTCGTCGGCTCATACGCCCTTCCGTGCCGCTCCCGGCCATCTGCCATGAGATGCCCCGGAGCGCGCGACAACCACAAACCTAACCCGTGGAACTGACACTGTGTTCCCTAAGGCCCGCGCCTCTCGCCCCCATGGGCCGACTGCTCGACCACGCTCCCGACCCCCTACACGTAATTGCGCGCCAGAAACTTCAAGTTGCGCGCCCGCGCGATCTCGTTCACAATAAGTGCAGCGGCGGAGCTGCGCCTTCAACCGGGCGTCGGCGTCCGCCGCTTCGCGTTGAGCGCTCCGACGGGGCGTACGGGCCGAACGGCAGCCCGCCCTCCCGCCCTCCGCACTGCCCCGCACGGCCCGCACCCCCGCCGGCCGCTCGACGCGCCCCCTCCCCTTCGGCTCACCAAGTCTTCGATCCTTCGAGCCTTAAGCCTTCGAAAGGAGGCCCTGTTGAGCGAGGCCCTGCTTACGTTCCCCGATGTGGAGCGCCTGATCGTCGACCACCTCAAGTACCGGCCGGAGCTGGCCGGGGTGACGGTCGACAACCGTCCGCCGGCCGGCTTCGACGGTACGCAGCAGGTGGTGCTGGTCTCCCGGACCGGCGGCGCCTGGGTCGACGATCTCCATCTCGACACCCCGCTCGTCGAGTTGGAGGTGTACGGCCCGACCAAGACGGCGGCACACACCGTGTCCCTCTCGGTCCGCGCCGCGCTCCTCCAGCTCCGCGGCACCACCTACGGCACGGCGGTCGTGACCGATGCCGTCGAGACCGAGGCCGTGCGCTGGCTGCCGGACTACAACCGGCCGGCCGGCAACCGCTACCTCACCACGGTGCGCCTGTCGCTCCGCCCGTCCTGACCGTCCCTCCCCACCGAGGCCCTGCCGAAATCGGCGGGGCCTTTCGCATGTCCCGAACGGGCCATGCCCAAAACGGGCCAAGTCCCGCACCAACAAGGAGAATCACATGTCCGGAATGAACCCGAGCGAGATCCGCGTGGCCGGCACCGGCCGCATCTTCCTCGCCAAGGTCGGCACCGACGCCCCCGCGGACACCACCACCGATTGGGGCGCCGCCTGGCACGACCTGGGTTACACCAGCACCGACGGCGTGAAGTTCGGTCGTAAGGGCAAGACCGCCAACATCGACACCTGGCAGTCCCTGACCCCGGCCCGCACGATCTACACCGAGCGCGAGCTCACCCTGAAGTTCGGCATGCTCCAGCTCAACGAGGACACGCTGCCGTTCTTCTTCGGCGGCGGCGAGGTCCGGGAGGTCGCCCCGAACTCGGACCTCTACAAGTACGAGATCCACAGCGACCAGGGCGAGGACGAGCGCGCGCTCGGCGTCGAGTTCTCCGACGGCGCCGAGGTCCGCTACCGCTTCGTGGTCCCGCGCGGCCTGGTGACCGTCTCCGACGACGTCGACCTCAACCGCAAGGGCGCCGTGAAGCTGGGCGTCACCTTCACCGCGATGGCCGCGAAGGCGGATGCCCCGCTGGCGACGTGGCTGATGAAGGACAAGTCCTTCGGCACGAAGTAGCCGACCCGGGGCGGGAGTTGACGCGCTTCGGCCGTGTCGGCCCCGCCCCGCTCCCCGCACCACCTGAATCGGCGCCGCCCCGCCCTCCCCTCCCCGGGGCGGCGCCCCCCTTTTCTTCTTCCTACCTGAGGAGCAGCACCCATGTCCGGATTCGACGTCAACGCGGCCCGCGCCCAGCGCCTGGAGGCCCACGGGGCCGCCTGGTCCTTCCAGCTGGACGGCGACACCTTCGAACTCCCCACCGAGATCGGCCACCGCACGGCACGCGCCCTGCGCGAACTCGACGACAGCGATGTCGACGGGCTGCTCGGACTGCTGCTCGGCGAGGCGCAGTTCAAGAAGTTCCTGGAGCACGACATCACGATGCAGGACATCGCCGCGATCCTGGAGGCGTACGGCAAGGAGACCGGGCTCGGCCTGGGGGAAGACTGAGCCTCGACGCGTTCGTCGAAGAACACGCCGAGGCTCTCGAAGCCGACCTGCTGCGCCACTACGCCGTCGACCTCCTCGACTGGCACCGGGGCACGCTGACGTCCCGCCGCCTCGCCGTCCTGGTCAAGCACCTGCCGCGGGACAGCGCGGTCAACCGCGACCTGCACGGCGAGGCGGTGGAGTGGGACTCCTCCACCCACCTCCTCGCCGCCGCGGTGGACCACCTCGCGGTGGCCAACTGGATGACGGCGACGATCAATTCGGGCGAGGACGCGGATCCGCTGGACTATCCGGAGGCGGTACCGCGGCCGGACGGATCACAGGCTGACACCTCGATGAATGACGAATCCGGCACCATCGGCTCTCCCCCGGCCGACTCGCTGCCCGCTCCCGCCGATCTGGCCCGGTTCTTCGCCTGAACTCGCGCTTGCTCACCATTGGATCTGGGTGACCAGGTAAACCCAGCAAATCTGCGGCAACAGAAATAGTAGTTCGAGATAGAAGAGCACCCCGGACAGGATCCTCCCCTTAGCGTGATCTTCTACCTTCTCCGCCAGCACCGCCCGCGCAGGCCGAACCGGATCATAGTAGAGCTCGATCACATCACCCTTTTGGGTGCGTGGCATGTGGACCGGGTCCGTGTGGTGCTCGCGCTCAACTCCGTCTGGGGTCGCATAGGAGATTCGCAGAGTCTGCGCGTCTGGGCTCCAGGAAACGTATTCACACATTCCATCTACGCGGACGCCAGTCCGCAGTAGTTTCCTGTTCCGCAATTGCGGAATCACGTCAAGTAAGACAAAAAGAGCGAGTGGAATCATGAGCATCCCACTCACGATTATGACGAAAAATATCACGGCACTACTCCGCGCTAGTTGCTCCTGCACACATTGGCGTGATTGTACATGACCCCAGAAGTGAGTGACCAGAGAAGCGAACGGAAGGGATCAATCGATGTCCGATGAACCCATTTTTGGCAATTCAAACCTCGCGAAAAACATCACCGAATTGTCGCGCCTCTGGTTTAGCCAGAAGGACGGCGATACGGTAAAGCAGAAGATAAACGGCCTGAGCGTTGGCCTCGACTACACGAAGGTCGCCCTTGCCGGAGTTGCCCTCGGCGTCACTCCCGTCAAAATAGATTGGACCGGAGTCAAAGTCGACGAGAAAGGAGTCAGCATCCTCGGGGTGACCCGAAAAGAATGGCCGTGGATCAGAGCTGATACAGATTTTTGGAAGAAAGCGAAGGATAAGCTCCAGGGCAAAAAAGAAAAAGCCAGAGGTCAGGCGAAAAAGGAAGAGGCGAAGCGTGAGGCGGCGCAGGAGGTTCAGGCAGCGACAGAAAATCTGCGCAAAGATGTAGGTAGAGCCCATAGGCGCATCGACAGACTCGAACGAAGCGCCCATAGCCAACGCGGCAGGGTCAACGCTGTGGCGGGGGGGTCCAATGTCGCCACAGGAAATCCCAAGAACATCAAGGGCGCAGCACAGCAAATCAAGGAGCTGGAGGGGCGCCTCAATAGTCTTGCGGCCGCCCTGGGGTAGACGGTGTGAGAAGTTTCTGCCATTCTCAGAAATTGGAATGAACCATGTCCCTAGTCCAATCCCTGACCCGAGCCTCCGGCTCGCTAAAAGGGTTCAAGACAGGAATCGACGGCGCCGGCCGCTCCGCCGGATCGCTCGGTAAGCAGGCCGGGGCGGCCAACACCAATGTCGGGCGGATCAAGGGGGCCGCTCAGCAGTCCGCCAAGGAGCTCAAGGGGATGAAGACCGCCGCCGACCAGGCGGCGAAGTCCGTCGGGAAGGTCGGCAAGGACGCCGGGGCCGGCGGGGTTTCCATGGGGAAGCTGCAGGGCGGGCTCAAGAAGGCCGACGGGGGGTTCAAGGGGCTCACCAAGTCCATGAAGGGCAACGTCATCGGGATGCTGCTCGAACTCTTCGCGCCGCTCATCGAGAAGGTCGTCGCCATGGCGACCAAGTCGAAGGCGATGCAGAAGATCATGAAGGTCGCCTTCGACGTCATCGGCAAGGTCGTCGACACCGTCATGAAGGCGATCGGCCCGCTGATGAAGAGCACCGGAAAGATCATCTCGTCCGTCTGGAACGGGATCAAGGGCGCGATCCTGCCCATCGCCCTGTGGATCGCCAGCTTCATCCCCGGCGCGTTCGACACCGTCAGGGACGCCCTGTCCGGCGCCTGGGGCGGGCTCTCCCGCTTCGCGGGCGGGGTGTTCGACGGGATCCTGTCGGCGGTGAAGTCCCCGCTCAACCTGGTCATCGGGCTCATCAACTCCGCCATCGGCGCCCTCAACGGCATCCATGTCTCGATCCCCGGCTGGGTCCCCCTCGTCGGCGGCAAGACCTTCGGCGTGAACATCCCGCGCATCCCCATGCTGGCGGAGGGCGGCATCGTCGCACCGCGCAGCGGAGGCGTGCCGGCGATCGTGGCCGAGGCGGGCGAGTCGGAGGCGGTGCTGCCGCTGTCCCGGCTCGACCGGCTGCTGAGCCGCACCGCCACCCGCGCCGCCTCCGTCCCGGCCGGGCTCAACGGATACGGCGACGGGTTCCACATCGAGAACTACTACGCCACCCAGAGCACCGACCCCCAGGACACCGCCCGCGCCCTGCTCTTCCTCGCCAAGGCACGCGGATGAGCGGGGACACGGCCCCACGTCCCCGAAGGGAGGACCGCCATGGCCGCGGCCCAGCCCAATCCGCTCGCCAACTCCGCCGGCGCCTTCCGTAACCTCGGCGGATCGGCGGGACAGGCCGCCCGGGCCGCCGGGAGCGCCACGGCCGGCATCACCGGCGCGGCCCGTGCTGTCGACCGGATCAGGGCCTCCACCGCCCAGGCCGGCAAGGACATCAAGCAGTTCGCGACCGGTGCCGACGCGGCCGGCCGGGCCGCGCAGGCGCTCGGGCGGGCGGCACCCGGCGCGCACACCGGCGTCCTGAAGGTGAAGACCGGCGCCCAGGGCGCCACCCGCGAACTCAAGAACCTCAAGCGGAACTCCGACCTTTCCGCCAAGTCCATCGGCATCGCGGGCAAGGGGTCGACCGCGCTCGGCAAGGCCGCCACGCTCTTCGGCGGCAATCTGAAGATCGCCGGCGCGGTGATGACGGCGGTGAACCTGGTCATGAAGGCCAACCCGTGGGTCCTGGTCGCCACCCTGCTCGCCCCGTTCGCCGAGCAGCTCATCGAGTTCGCCCTGAACTCGGAGCTCGGGCAGCAGCTCATGGAGACGGTGTTCGCCACCGTCGGCGGGCTCATCGAGACCGCCCTGACGTATGTGGCTCCGGTCGTCACCGGCTATCTGACCGTCGTCCTCGGGTTCTGGAAGGGCCTCGCGAACGTCCTCAGGCCGGCCCTGAAGTGGGTCACCACCTCCCTTCCGGGGGCGTTCCGTACCGTCAACGCCGCGATGGAGCGGGCGCTGCGCGGCATGGGCGGCTTCCTGGAGAGCGGCTTCCAGATGGCCGTCGGCGTCATCAAGGGGCCGATCAACGGGCTGATCGCCTTCGCCAACTGGGTCATCGACGGGCTCAACAGCCTCAGCTTCAACTTCTTCGGCAAGCACTTCGGTGTCGATCTCAACAGGATTCCGATGCTCGCGGCGGGCGGCATCGTCGCGCCCCGCACCGGCGGCGTCCCGGTGATCCTCGCCGAGGCGGGCGAGGCCGAGGTCGTCCTGCCGCTGTCCAGGCTCGAAGCGCTGCTCGCCCGCACCGCCGGGGCGGCCCGCGCCGCCAGGACCGGCCACCGCACCCCCCGCATCGAGCACTACCACGAGCCGGAGGGCCGCGGCTCGTACGGCATCGCCGAGGAACTGCTCTTCCTGGCGCACACGACGTAACCCCAGAAGGTGAGGGCCAACCACCCATGCCCCCAACACAGTTGACCACCACGACCGAACCCCCCGGCTCACTGATCACCCGCGACGGGCAGATCCAGTGGGCCGGACTTCTTTTCGGGCCCGGCACGGACTACGAGATCGCCGACAGCGGGCTCACCGGCTGGGCCGATCTGCCCGGCCTCGACAGCGGCGACGTGCTGCGCCCCGACCAGCACGGCGCCTGGCCCGGCGCCCAGTGGTCGCAGGCCCGTACCGTCACCGCCTCCGTCTGGCTGCTGCCCGACCAGCGCGAACAGGCGGCCGCCGTGGCACAGCGGTTCCGGGCGGCGACCTCGGTGCACTCCGGCGAACAGTGGCTGACGGTGCGGCTGCACGGCGAGACGTTGGCCGTGCGGGCCCGGATCAGCCAGCGGTCCATCCCGCACGACCGCATGTACGTCACCCAGGGCGCCGCCAAGGCCGCCCTGCAATGGGTCTGCGCCGACCCGCGGCGCTTCTCCCTCGACGTGCTGTCCGCCCGCACCGGGCTGCCGCTGCCCGAGACGGGTCTGACCTGGGAGCGGCCGCCCGCCCAGGTGCCCGACCCCAACCAGCCCCCGCCGAAGCCCGACGAGGAGACCCGGCCGGGCAGCGGTACGGCACCGGTCCTCGCGCCCGTCGCGGGGCCGGGGACACCCGACCCCGCCCCCGGTCTCGCCTGGCCGCTCGGCTGGGGCACGGCCCGCTCCACCGGTCTCGTCACCGCGTACAACAGCGGCGACGCACCCGCCAACCCGGTGATCGAGTTCCGCGGCCCGGTCCGCAAGCCGTCCCTGACCCGGCTCAGCGACGGCCTGCGGCTGGAGTACGACATCGCGCTCGCCGCCTCCGACGTGCTCACCGTCGACACCGGCGCGGGCACCGTGCTGCTCAACGGCACCGCCTCGCGCATCCACACGGCCTCGGCCTGGTCCACGCCCGAGCAGCTCTTCCAACTGGAGCCGGGCCAGAGCACGTTCGCCTTCCGCTGCGAGGCCGGCTCGGCCGCCCCGGCCCCCCAGGGGCCCCAGCCGTCGGCGGCGGTCACCTGGCGCAACGCGCACTGGTAGTCGGCCCCACCCGTCAACTCCCTTACACCACCTAGGAGATCGCATGAACATCGGCAGTGCCTGGCTGCTCAACAGCACCGACGGCAGCGGCGGCCAGACCCGGCTCGACACCCGGCTCGCCCCGATCGGCACGATGGCTCCGGACGGGCCGCTCGCCTCCCGCGGCGGCGTGATCCCCGGCTCCCCCGAGGGCCAGTACCTCATGGCCGGCCTGTACGTCTTCGGCGACAAGGCGGGCATGAGCGCGCTGGTCGCCCCCGGCCGGGCCGTCGTCCAGGGCCGCCCCGGCGCGGGCGCCTACCCCGTCTACATCTCCGAGTACACGAGCCTCACCTTCCTGGACGGCGACCCGGGCCTGCCCCGCGTCGACCTCGTCGTGGTGCGGGTGTACGACGACGCGGGCACGACCGCGGCCGTCCTCGAAGTCGTCCAGGGCGAGTACGCCGCCTCCCCCGTGGCACCCCGGGTGCCGGAGGCGGCCCTGGCGCTCGCCGAGGTCAGGGTGCCGGCCGGCGCCTCGGCCGGCAGCGGCGGCATCGACTGGACGACCGCCGTGAAGGACCTGCGCCGGCCCACCGCCTCGGTCGGCGGCATCATCCCCGCCGGCGGCGGCGCCTACCGCGGCTCCTACCCCGGCCAGTACCGCGACAACGGCGGCAGCCTGGAGCGCTGGAACGGCACGGAGTGGCGGCCCTACCCCGAGCCGCGGGCGACCTGGCAGGACTACACGCCGGCCTGGGGCCAGGCGACCGCCGGCGCCCCGGTGCCGAAGCTCGGCAACGGCTCGCTGTGGGGCCGCTACCTCAAGGACGGCCCGGTGGTGCACTTCCAGGCGGCGGTCACCATCGGCTCCACCAGCAACTGGGGCGGCCCCAACAAGAACGGCAACTGGTACCTGTCGCTGCCGGTCCGCCCGGCCGGCCCGCGCGGTCTGACCGTCAACTTCCGCGCCCGCACCGGCGGCGACCCCGGCGGCTACTTCTACGGCGGCGCCGAGACCAGCACCGCGTACCACCCCAACGGCGTGGCCCGGAACTGGTCCACCATCCAGGCCAACGGCAAGCCCACCGGCGTCTGGGTCGACGCCGACGACCCGATGACCCCGGTGCCCGGCAGCTGGTACGAGGTGTGGGGCACCTACGAGGTCGCCCCGTGAACCGCGTGACGCCGACGGGCGAGGTCACCTACCGCGCCCTGTTCTGCGATCTGCGCACCGACCGGGTCATCGACGCGCTGCCGCTCACCGAGGTGGAGTTCGACGACTTCATCGGCAAGCCCGGCCAGCTGCGCGCCACCGTGCCGCTGCCCGACGCGGCGCTCGCGGCCCGGGCCCGCGAGGCGCTCCGGCCCGGCCGCACCGCGGTCTGGCTGGAGCGCGGTGCCGACATCTGGTGGGGCGGCATCCTGTGGACCTGCACCCCGGCCGGCGACGAGCGCGGCCGGCTCGACGTGCAGATCCAGGCGGGCACCTTCGACTCCTACCTCGATCACCGCGTCCTCTCCGGCGACCTGTCCTTCCCGGCCCCCGGCACCGACCAGTTCGAGATCGTGCGCGCGCTCGTACGGCACGTCCAGGAGCAGCCCGGCGGCGACATCGGGATCGTCCTGGACGACGAGCTCTCGGGCGTGCTCGGCAGCCACGCCTACGCCCGTACCGACCTGGCGCGGGTGCGGGAGATCATCGACGCGCTCGCCGCCCTCCAGTACGGATTCGAGTGGCGCGTCCAGTGCTACCGCGACTCCGGGACGGGCGCCCGGGTCAAGAAGCTCCAGCTGGGCCACCCCCGGATCAGCACCGGTTCCGTGCCGATCGTGCTGGACCGGCCCGGTCCCGTGATCACCTACAGCCTGCCGACGGATTCGACCGTGCAGGCCAATGTGTGGCTGGCCCGCGGCGAGACCGCGAACAACAACAGTGCCGCGGCCTCGCTGCCCCAGATGTCGAGCCCGGCCGTCGCCGCCGAGGACCTGGACGCGGGCTGGCCCCGCCTCGAAGGCTCCTCGGACCACAGCGGCGTGTCCGACCAGGCCGTTCTGGACGGCCTGGCCAGGGCCGAACTGGCGCGCGCCCGGCGGCCGCAGGTCATCCCCGAGGTCACCATCCGCGTGGACGGCCGCATCACCCCCGCCCTCATCGGCGCCTCGGTGCTGCTGCGCATCCGCGACGGCTGGCACCAGGGCGGCACCGACCGGCGCTACCGGGTCGTCGGCCTCACCGTGACGCCGCCCGGGCGCGGCAAGGGCGAGACCGCGAAGCTCTATCTGGAACCGGAGGACGCCTAGATGGCCGCCATCCCCACCGATCTCCTGGACCGCATCCGCGCCCTGGAACGCCAGGTCCGCGCGCTGATGGGCAGCGCCAACACCCGGCCCGCCATGGACCGGATCAGCGGCGGCAACGTCGTCATCAGCGACGGCGGGCAGCTCGCGGTGCGCAACCGCGACGAGCAGAAGGGCGCCGAACTCCTCTACATCGGGCAGGTCTCACCGGCCCGGCCCGGCGGCGAGGAGCAGCAGGGCTTCTTCGTGCGGCGCGACGACGGTTCCAAGGCGCTCACCGTGCACGCCGACGCCCCCGATCTCCAGCCCAACCAGTCGGTGAAGGTCTTCGACCGCAAGGGCAACGCGCTCTTCGCCGACGACCTGGGCGGCGAGGGTCTGGCCCGCCCCTACATCCCGTATCCGCTGCCCACCCCCGAGGACACCGGCCACTGGGAGTCCACCTCGGCCACCGAGTGGACCACCCTCTACAACGGCAATGCGATCGCCCAGCACCCGAGCCTGTACTGCCTGGTCGCGGCGACGCGGGGCGGCGAGGTGCGGCTGCTCGTCAACGGCGTCCAGGTGGGGCCGAGCGCCGCCGGGACGCTGGAGTTCACCGCGCCGATCGGCGCCCCCTACGACAGCCCGGTGACCTTCCTCGTGCAGGCCAGGGCCGTCGAGCCCGGCGCCACGGTCCGCTGTTCGCCCCGCGCGCTGTACGGCGTCAAGTCCTGACCAACGCCAGCCCCAACTCCCTTTCCCTGAGCCCCAGTTCGAGGAGTTCCTCCGTGTTGCCCTCCACGATTCCCACGGTGACCGTCACCGCGCACTACCTCACCCCGGCCGGCCTCCCGCTGAGCGGCACGGTCACCTTCAGCGCGCCCACCCTGCTCACCCACACCGCGAGCGATGTCATCCTCGGCGGCCCCATCGTCGCCCCGCTGGACGCGGACGGCCGGATCAGCACGGTCCTGCCGGCCACCGACAGCCCGGGTATGAACCCGGTCAACTGGCAGTACACCGTCACCGAACAGCTCTCCGGGCTGCCGGCCAACCGCACGTACAACATCGTCCTGCCGGCCTCCCAGCCGCTGATCGACCTGGCCGACCTGGCGCCCGCCGACCCGCAGGCACCGCAGTACGTCGCGGTCCCGGGCCCGCCCGGACCGGCCGGTGCGGCTGGTCCGGCCGGTCCGGCGGGCGCCCCGGGCGTCGTACGGTCCGTGAACGGCAAGAACACCGCGGACGTCGTGCTCGCCGCCGCCGACGTCAAGGCGGTGGCCTCCGCCGCCGTCGGCGTCGCCGGCGGGGTGGCCTCCCTCGACGCGGCCGGGCGCGTGCCCGTGGCACAGCTGCCGCCGGGCACGGTCGACCCGGTGTCGTCCGTCAACGGAAAGAAGGGCGTGGTCGTGCTGAGCGCGGCCGACGTCAACGCGCTCGACCAGGCGGCCGGCGATCTGCGGTACGTGCGCCCCGAGGGCATCCCCGTCCAGTCCGTCAACGACCGCACCGGCAAGGTCGTCCTGGACGCCGCCGCGGTGGGCGCAGCGCCGCTCGGCTCGACGGTCCTGCTGAGCGGGGCGCAGAGCGTCGACGGCGCCAAGACCTTCACCTCGGCGCCCTCGTCCGGCGCGGCCCCCACCGCCGCGGCCCATCTGACGCGCCGGGACTACGTGGACGCCGTCGCCACCCCCGGCAGCTGGGCCCCCGGCGACCTCGGCTTCAAGGCCTGGGGCTTCGACCCGGCGGGGACCTCGGGCACCCGCTCGCAGTACTGCGGCGCGGGCTCCGTCTATCTGATGGGCATCCGCCTCAACACCCCGGCCACCATCGGCAACATCGCCTTCTACTGCACCGGCTATGTGGGCGGCACCCTCAGCGAGGCGACGTACGCGGGCCTCTACGACGCGAACGGGAACCGGGTCGGGGTGACCGGCTCGCTCAAGGACGTCATCAAGGACGGCGCCACCGCGATCTGCCCGCTCACCAAGGCCTACGACGCCGCCGCCGGCAGCTACTGGGTGGCGCTCCTGATCAACGGCCCCACCGAGCCCGGCAAGGGCCCCGCGTTCGCGATGGGCGCCGGAGCGGGCGACCGCCCGGCCGGCTCCGCCCGGATGCCGGGCGCCTTCGCCCGCTACGGCCGGCTGCCCGCGACGGGCCAGGCCACCCTGCCGACCAGCTTCGCCCCCAAGACCATCGTCAACGACACCAACTCCCTCTGGGCCGCCGTCGCCTGACCCGCCCCGCCCCGCCCCCTCCGAAAGCCCCCCGCGCCCCCGGCCCGGGGGGCTTTCGTCCACCCCCATCGATGGGAAGCCCATGTCAACTCCCCTGTCCGCGGCGGCCTTTGTGGCCGCGCTGCGCGCCGAAGGCGTCTCCGTCGTCGAGGCCGACGGCTGGCGCGACCACAACCGCAACCACAAGGGCGCCTGGGGCCCGGTCAACGGTGTGATCGTCCACCACACCGTGAGCAGTGGCACCGACGCCTCCGTCCGCCTGTGCTACGACGGCTACGACGAGCTGCCCGGCCCGCTGTGCCACGGCGTCATCGCCAAGGACGGCACCGTCCACCTGGTCGGCAACGGCCGGGCCAACCACGCGGGCGGCGGCGACCCGGCGGTCCTGAACGCCGTGATCGCCGAGAACTACGGCGACCGGCCGCCGGCCACCCACCAGCACGAGGGCAGCTCCGGCGCGGTCGACGGGAACGCCCGTTTCTACGGCTTCGAGTGCGTCAACCTCGGTGACGGCGCCGACCCCTGGCCCGACGCCCAGCTCGACGCGATCGAGCGGGTCTCGGCGGCGCTGTGCCGGGCCCACGGCTGGTCCGCGAAGAGCGTGATCGGCCACCTGGAGTGGTCGGACTGGAAGAGCGACCCGCGCGGCTTCGCCATGGCGGAGCTGCGCTCGCGCATCGCCGCCCGGCTCACCGGAAAGCCGGCCGCACGTCCCGTCCCGCAGCGCTACCAGCCGTTCCCCGGCGCCGGATTCTTCACGGTGGGCCGCGATTCGCCGGTCGTCACCGCGATGGGCCGCCGGCTCGTGGCCGAGGGCTGCTCGGCGTACGCGGAAGGCCCGGGGCCGCGCTGGACCGACACCGACCGTGCCTCGTACGCCGAGTGGCAGCGCCGGCTCGGCTTCGACGGCACCGACGCCGACGGTGTGCCGGGCCGCACCTCCTGGGACGCCCTGAAGGTCCCGTTCACCGCCTGACCTCCCGCCGCACGGCCCCGGGAGCGGTACGCCGCTGCCGGGGCCGCTCCCCCGTACCGAAGAAATCCCCCGTACCGAAGAAAGAAGCCCCTCATGTCCGAAGCCGCCAAGAGCGCCCTGCGCACCGTCCTCCAGACGGCCGTCGGCCTCGCCCTCGCGCTGCCCGCCGTCGTGGACGCCTCCGGCGTCCCTGCCAGCCTCCCCTGGGTCGCCGGGGCCCTGGCCGTGGCCGGCGGGCTCGCCCGGGTCATGGCACTGCCCGCCGTCCAGCGCCTGCTGCCCGGCTGGCTGCGCACCGGGACCCAGCCCGTGGGTGCCGCCGATGACCGAGCCTGACCGGAGCGACCCGGTGCCGGTCGCCCTGGAGCTGGAGCGGCTGCGCGGCACCCTGGAGGCCGGGTTCGCCCGGGTCGACGGGGCGCTGGCCCTGCTCGTACAGCGCAGCGACCAGACCGACCGCCAGCTCGCCGACCACGAGAGCCGCCTGGACGCCCTGGAGCGGACCCGCTGGCCGGTGGCGAGCATCGCCGCGCTCACCGCGGTGACCGGCACCGCGCTCGGGCTGTGGCAGCTGGCCGCCCGCTGAGCGGCCGGAAAACCCGAAGGGCGCCCACCCCGCCGAAGCGGAACGGGCGCCCTTCAGTACGTCAGACGTACGCCTTACTGGTTGTACGGACCGTAGTCGTAGTCCTCCAGCGGAACGGCCTGGCCGGAGCCGGTGCCGAACGGCGAGTAGTCGATGTCGTCGTAGCCGACGGCCGAGTACATCGCGGCCTTGGCCTCTTCGGTGGGCTCGACCCGGATGTTGCGGTAGCGGGACAGACCCGTACCGGCCGGGATGAGCTTACCGATGATGACGTTCTCCTTGAGGCCGATGAGGCTGTCGGACTTGGCGTTGATCGCCGCATCCGTCAGGACTCGGGTCGTCTCCTGGAAGGAGGCGGCCGACAGCCAGGATTCCGTCGCCAGCGAGGCCTTGGTGATACCCATCAGCTGCGGACGGCCGGAGGCCGGGTGGCCGCCTTCCGTGACCACACGACGGTTCTCGGTCTCGAACTTCGAGCGCTCGACGAGCTCGCCCGGCAGCAGCTCCGCGTCGCCGGACTCGATGATCGTCACGCGGCGCAGCATCTGCCGGATGATGATCTCGATGTGCTTGTCGTGGATCGACACGCCCTGCGAGTTGTAGACCTTCTGGACTTCGCCGACCAGGTGGACCTGGACCGCACGCTGACCGAGGATCCGCAGCACGTCGTGCGGGTTGGTGGCACCGACGGTGAGCTTCTGGCCCACCTCGACCGCGTCGCCCTCGCCGACCAGCAGACGGGCACGCTTGGAGATCGGGAACGCCGTCTCCTCGCTGCCGTCGTCCGGGGTGACGACGATCTTCTTGGTCTTCTCGGTCTCCTCGATCCGGACGCGGCCCTTGGCCTCCGAGATCGGCGCGACACCCTTGGGCGTACGGGCCTCGAAGAGCTCGACGACACGCGGCAGACCCTGCGTGATGTCGTCACCGGCCACACCACCGGTGTGGAAGGTACGCATCGTCAGCTGGGTGCCGGGCTCACCGATGGACTGGGCGGCGATGATGCCGACCGCCTCACCGATGTCGACCAGCTTGCCGGTGGCGAGCGAGCGTCCGTAGCAGAAGGCACAGGTGCCGACCGCGGACTCACAGGTCAGGACCGAGCGGGTCTTGACCTCCTCGACACCCGCACCCACGAGGGCGTCGATGAGCACGTCACCGAGGTCCACGTTGGCCGGCGCGATGACCTTGCCGTCGACGACGACGTCCTCGGCGAGCATGCGGGCGTAGACGGAGGTCTCGACGTCCTCGGTCTTGCGCAGCACGCCGTCGGCGCCCCGCTCCGCGATCTTGAGCTTGAGGCCGCGGTCGGTGCCGCAGTCCTCCTCGCGGATGATGACGTCCTGCGAGACGTCCACCAGACGACGGGTCAGGTAACCCGAGTCGGCGGTACGCAGGGCGGTGTCGGCGAGACCCTTACGGGCACCGTGGGTCGAGATGAAGTACTCAAGCACGGTCAGGCCCTCGCGGAACGAGGCCTTGATCGGACGCGGGATGGTCTCGTTCTTCGCGTTCGACACCAGACCACGCATACCGGCGATCTGACGCATCTGCATCATGTTTCCTCGGGCACCCGAGTCAACCATCATGAAGATGGGGTTCGTCTTGGGGAAGTTCGCGTTCATCGCCTCGGCAACCTCGTTGGTCGCCTTGGTCCAGATCGCGATGAGCTCCTGCGTGCGCTCGTCCTTGGTGATCAGACCGCGCTCGTACTGCTTCTGGACCTTCTCGTCCTGCGCCTCGTAGCCCGCGACGATCGCCTTCTTGGCCTCGGGGACCACGACGTCGGAGATGGCCACGGTGACACCGGAACGGGTCGCCCAGAAGAAGCCGGCCGCCTTCAGGTTGTCGAGCGTCGCCGCCACGATGAC
The DNA here is from genome assembly GCF_042869955.1 of Streptomyces sp. NPDC006691. Classification (NCBI taxonomy): domain Bacteria; kingdom Bacillati; phylum Actinomycetota; class Actinomycetes; order Kitasatosporales; family Streptomycetaceae; genus Streptomyces; species Streptomyces sp. NPDC006691. The sequence continues at coordinate 64,766 of NZ_JBIAGW010000008.1, read as the reverse complement.
CTTGGGGTAGCGCTCGGCGAGGTCGTTGACGATCTCGGAGAGCTGCTTCTTGCCCACCGAGTAGTCGACGAACGGGTAGTCCTCGGGCAGCAGCTCGTTGAAGAGCGCACGGCCCAGGGACGTCCGCAGACGGAACGAGTCGCCCTGCTGCCAGGTCGTCTCGCCGTCCTCGTCGAGCGGCGGGGTCCAGCCGCGCGGCGGGACGGTGCCGATCGGGAAGCGGATGTCGACCTTCGCCTGGAGCGAGAGCTCCCGGGCGTCGAACGCCATGATCGCCTCGGCGGTCGAGTTGAAGGAGCGGCCCGCGCCCTTCACCTCGCGCTCCTCTTCGTCCGTGGTGAGGAAGAAGAGGCCGAGCACCATGTCCTGGGTCGGCATGGTGACGGGACGACCGTCGGCCGGCTTCAGGATGTTGTTCGAGGACAGCATCAGGATGCGGGCCTCGGCCTGCGCCTCCGCGGAGAGCGGCAGGTGGACGGCCATCTGGTCACCGTCGAAGTCCGCGTTGAACGCGGTGCAGACGAGCGGGTGGATCTGGATGGCCTTGCCCTCGACCAGCTGGGGCTCGAAGGCCTGGATGCCGAGGCGGTGCAGCGTGGGCGCACGGTTCAGCAGAACCGGGTGCTCGGCGATGACCTCTTCGAGGACGTCGTACACGACCGTGCGGCCGCGCTCGACCATCCGCTTGGCGCTCTTGATGTTCTGCGCGTGGTTCAGGTCGACCAGGCGCTTCATCACGAACGGCTTGAAGAGCTCCAGTGCCATGGCCTTGGGCAGACCGCACTGGTGCAGCTTCAGCTGCGGACCGACGACGATGACGGAACGCGCGGAGTAGTCCACGCGCTTGCCGAGCAGGTTCTGACGGAATCGACCCTGCTTGCCCTTGAGCATGTCGGACAGCGACTTCAGCGGACGGTTGCCGGGGCCCGTGACCGGGCGACCACGACGGCCGTTGTCGAAGAGCGCGTCGACGGCCTCCTGAAGCATGCGCTTCTCGTTGTTCACGATGATCTCGGGGGCGCCGAGGTCAAGGAGTCGCTTGAGGCGGTTGTTGCGGTTGATCACGCGGCGGTACAGGTCGTTCAGGTCGGAGGTCGCGAAGCGGCCACCGTCCAGCTGCACCATCGGACGCAGGTCCGGCGGGATGACCGGCACGCAGTCGAGCACCATGCCCTTGGGGCTGTTGCTGGTCTGCAGGAACGCGGAGACGACCTTGAGGCGCTTGAGCGCACGGGTCTTCTTCTGGCCCTTGCCGGTGCGGATGATCTCGCGGAGGCGCTCGGCCTCCTCGTCGAGGTCGAAGGTCTCCAGGCGCTTCTGCAGGGCAGCGGCACCCATCGAGCCGTCGAAGTACGTGCCGAAACGGTCACGCAGCTCGCGGTAGAGCAGCTCGTCGCCCTCAAGGTCCTGGACCTTGAGGTTCTTGAAGCGGCTCCACACCTCGTCGAGACGGTCGATCTCGCGCTGCGAACGGTCACGCAGCTGCTTCATCTCGCGCTCGGCACCCTCGCGCACCTTGCGGCGCACGTCGGCCTTGGCACCCTCGGCCTCAAGCTCGGCGAGGTCCGTCTCAAGCTTCTTGGCGCGGGCTTCGAGGTCCGAGTCGCGACGGTTCTCGATCTGCTGACGCTCGACGGAGACGTGCGCCTCCAGCGACGGCAGGTCGCGCGTACGGCGCTCCTCGTCCACGAACGTGATCATGTACGCGGCGAAGTAGATGACCTTCTCAAGGTCCTTCGGCGCGAGGTCGAGCAGGTAGCCAAGGCGCGACGGAACGCCCTTGAAGTACCAGATGTGGGTCACGGGAGCGGCAAGCTCGATGTGGCCCATCCGCTCGCGGCGCACCTTGGCACGCGTGACCTCTACGCCACAGCGCTCACAGATGATGCCCTTGAAGCGGACACGCTTGTACTTGCCGCAGTAGCACTCCCAGTCCCGGGTAGGACCGAAGATCTTCTCGCAGAAGAGTCCGTCCTTCTCGGGCTTGAGGGTGCGGTAGTTGATGGTCTCCGGCTTCTTGACCTCACCGTGGGACCACTGACGAATGTCGTCAGCGGTGGCGAGGCCGATCCGCAGCTCGTCGAAGAAGTTGACGTCGAGCACTTGTCGTCAATCCCTCTTTCGGGGTCGATTCTTCAAGATGGTCTGAGGGGGGTCCGGATGGGGGTCCCTCCCAGGCCCTGAGGGCCCAGGGGGAGGCGGGGGCTCTTGGCGAGCCCCCACCAGACCCGTCAGACCTCTTCGACGCTGCTCGGCTCGCGCCGGGACAGGTCGATACCGAGCTCCTCCGCAGCGCGGAAGACGTCCTCGTCCGTGTCGCGCATCTCGATGGACATGCCGTCCGAGGACAGCACCTCCACGTTGAGGCAGAGCGACTGCATTTCCTTGATGAGCACCTTGAAGGACTCGGGAATGCCGGGCTCGGGAATGTTCTCGCCCTTGACGATGGCCTCGTAGACCTTCACACGGCCGGTCACGTCGTCGGACTTGATGGTCAGCAGCTCCTGGAGTGCGTACGCGGCGCCATAAGCCTCCAGCGCCCACACCTCCATCTCACCGAAGCGCTGGCCACCGAACTGGGCCTTACCACCCAGCGGCTGCTGGGTGATCATCGAGTACGGACCGGTCGAGCGCGCGTGCAGCTTGTCGTCGACCAGGTGGTGCAGCTTCAGGATGTACATGTACCCGACCGAGATCGGGTCCGGGAACGGCTCGCCGGAGCGGCCGTCGAACAGGTTCGCCTTGCCCGAGGGCTGGACGAGCCGGTCCCCGTCGCGGTTCGGGATCGTGGCCTGGAAGAGGCCGGTGATCTCGTCCTCGCGGGCACCGTCGAAGACCGGGGTGGCGACGTTGGTACCGGCGGCGACCTGGTCGGCGCCGATGACCTGGAGACGCTGGGCCCAGTCGTCGGCCAGACCGGAGACGTCCCAGCCGCGGCTGGCGAGCCAGCCGAGGTGGATCTCCAGCACCTGTCCCGGGTTCATTCGGGACGGCACACCGAGCGGGTTGAGGATGATGTCGACCGGAGTCCCGTCCTCAAGGAACGGCATGTCCTCGATCGGAAGGATCTTCGAGATGACGCCCTTGTTGCCGTGACGGCCGGCCAGCTTGTCGCCGTCCGTGATCTTGCGCTTCTGCGCCACGTAGACCCGAACCAGCTGGTTCACGCCCGGCGGCAGCTCGTCGCCCTCTTCACGGTCGAAGACGCGGACGCCGATGACCTTGCCGGTCTCGCCGTGCGGCACCTTCAGCGAGGTGTCACGCACCTCGCGGGCCTTCTCACCGAAGATCGCGCGCAGCAGGCGCTCCTCCGGCGTCAGCTCGGTCTCACCCTTGGGCGTGACCTTGCCGACGAGGATGTCGCCGGCGACGACCTCGGCACCGATACGGATGATGCCGCGCTCGTCGAGGTCGGCGAGGACCTCCTCGGAGACGTTCGGGATGTCCCGGGTGATCTCCTCCGGGCCGAGCTTGGTGTCACGGGCGTCGACCTCGTGCTCCTCGATGTGGATCGAGGAGAGGACGTCGTCCTGCACGAGGCGCTGCGACAGGATGATCGCGTCCTCGTAGTTGTGACCCTCCCACGGCATGAACGCCACGAGCAGGTTCTTGCCCAGCGCCATCTCACCCTGCTGGGTGGCGGGACCGTCGGCCAAGACCTGGCCCTCGATCACGCGGGCGCCCTCGTCCACGACAACCTTCTGGTTGACCGAGGTGCCCTGGTTGGAGCGGGAGAACTTGGCGATCCGGTACGTGGTGTACGTGCCGTCGTCGTTGGCGACGGTGATGTAGTCCGCGGAGACCTCCTGGACGACACCCGCCTTCTCCGCCTTGATGACGTCACCGGCGTCGACCGCGCAGCGGTACTCCATGCCGGTGCCGACGAGCGGCGCCTCGGACGTGATCAGCGGCACGGCCTGACGCATCATGTTCGCGCCCATGAGGGCACGGTTGGCGTCGTCGTGCTCAAGGAACGGGATCATGGCGGTCGCGACCGACACCATCTGTCGCGGCGAGACGTCCATGTAGTCGACCTCGGTGCCGGGCACGTAGTCGACCTCGCCACCACGGCGGCGAACGAGGACGCGCGGCTCGGTGAACCGCATCTCGTCGCTGAGCGCGGCGTTGGCCTGCGCGATGACGAAGCGGTCCTCCTCGTCGGCGGTGACGTAGTCGACCTCGTCGGTGACCTGGCCGTCGACGACCTTGCGGTACGGCGTCTCGATGAAGCCGAACGCGTTGACGCGGCCGTACGAGGCGAGCGAACCGATCAGGCCGATGTTCGGGCCTTCGGGCGTCTCGATCGGGCACATGCGGCCGTAGTGGGACGGGTGCACGTCACGGACCTCGAAGCCGGCCCGCTCACGGGAGAGACCACCCGGGCCAAGCGCCGACAGACGGCGCTTGTGGGTGAGACCCGACAGCGGGTTGTTCTGGTCCATGAACTGCGACAGCTGGCTGGTGCCGAAGAACTCCTTGATGGAGGCGACGACCGGCCGGATGTTGATCAGGGTCTGCGGCGTGATCGCCTCGACGTCCTGGGTCGTCATGCGCTCACGCACGACGCGCTCCATACGAGCCAGACCCGTACGGACCTGGTTCTGGATGAGCTCGCCGACGTTGCGCAGACGACGGTTGCCGAAGTGGTCGATGTCGTCGGTCTCGACGACGATGTTCCGACCCGACTCGCCGACCGTCTCGGTCTCACCGGCGTGCAGCTTGACCAGGTACTTGATGGTCGCGATGACGTCGTCGGTGGTGAGCACGCCGGCGTCCAGCGGCTCGTCCGCGCCGAGCTTCTTGTTCACCTTGTAGCGGCCGACCTTGGCGAGGTCGTAACGCTTCGGGTTGAAGTAGAGGTTCTCAAGCAGCGTCTGAGCGGCCTCGCGCGTCGGCGGCTCGCCCGGACGCAGCTTGCGGTAGATGTCGAGCAGCGCGTCGTCCTGGCCCTGGGTGTGGTCCTTCTCCAGGGTGGCACGCATGGACTCGTACTCGCCGAACTCCTCCAGGATCTGCTCGGTGGTCCAACCGAGAGCCTTGAGGAGGACGGTGACGGACTGCTTGCGCTTGCGGTCGATGCGGACACCGACCATGTCGCGCTTGTCGATCTCCATCTCCAGCCAGGCACCCCGGGACGGGATGATCTTGGCCGTGAAGATGTCCTTGTCGGACGTCTTGTCGATGTTGGAGTCGAAGTAGACACCCGGCGAGCGGACCAGCTGCGACACGACGACACGCTCGGTGCCGTTGATGACGAAGGTGCCCTTGTTGGTCATGAGCGGGAAGTCGCCCATGAAGACCGTCTGGGACTTGATCTCGCCGGTCTCGTTGTTGGTGAACTCGGCGGTGACGAAGAGCGGGGCCGCGAACGTGAAGTCGCGCTCCTTGCACTCGTCGATCGAGTTCTTCGGCGGCTCGAAGCGGTGGTCGCGGAAGGTCAGGGACATCGACCCGGAGAAGTCCTCGATCGGGGAGATCTCTTCGAAGATCTCCTCCAGACCGGACTTGGTGGGGACGTCCTGCCCACTCTCAAGAGCGGCCTCGACCCGAGACTTCCAAGCGGCATTGCCGAGCAGCCAGTCAAAGCTCTCGGTCTGCAGCGCAAGAAGGTTCGGAACCTCAAGCGGCTCCTTGATCTTTGCAAAAGAGATGCGCAGCGGGGCGGTGCTGGCGCCGTTGTTCGTATTGGCGGTCGAGGCGTTGCGCGAGGCGGCCAAGAGGGGGTCCTTCCGAGGGCTCGGACTCACTACGCGCGTACCGGTCCCACGTGGGCACAGAGAGAGACGTTTCCGATTCGGCCGGGAAGGCCAGTTCAGGGCGGTTCAATCCGAGGTGCTCAAGCGAGGGCATGCCCCTGGTGACGGGCAGGGGACAGCTAACAGGCAGCGCAAAGGGACAGTGTAGCCACTCGGCACACTGATGTCCAGGGCGGATTTTCAGAGACCCGCATTGCTCTTCTCAAGTACCTCGGTACCTCGGTCAGCCGTGCGCCGCGCAGACGCAGATTAGTACTGCCCTCTTCGCCGTCGATCCATGCCTCGGATCCGGATCGTTGTGACGACGCGTCCTGAGAATTGCGCGCTGCGTGCGGTTCGTCAAGACCCCTCCGCTCCCCGGAGATCGCCGCGGGAGCCGTTACGGGGCTACGCCTGCGTCCTCGCCGAGCAGACGGCGAAGATCACCATACTCCCCGAGCGACCCCGTGCAAGGCGCACGGCGCGGGTACGCCGAAGGGCGACCACCCGGATGGGTGATCGCCCTTGACGGTGCCCAGCGGCGCGCGGGCGCGCCTGCCGGACGGTGCGGGCCCGTGGGACCCGCGAGGTGTTACTTGACCTCGACGGAAGCGCCGGCGCCCTTGAGGGACTCGGCAGCCTTCTCGGCGGCCTCCTTGGCGACCTTCTCCAGGACGGGCTTCGGAGCGCCGTCGACGAGGTCCTTGGCCTCCTTCAGACCCAGGGAGGTCAGCTCGCGCACGACCTTGATGACCTGGATCTTCTTGTCGCCGGCACCGGTGAGGATGACGTCGAACTCGTCCTGCTCCTCGGCGACCTCGGCGGCGGGGCCACCCTGGGCCGGACCGGCAACGGCGACGGCCGCGGCGGCGGTGACGTCGAACTTCTCCTCGAAGGCCTTCACGAACTCGGAGAGCTCGATGAGGGTCATGTCCTCGAACTGAGCGAGCAGGTCTTCCTGGCTGAGCTTCGCCATGATGGGCGATCCTTCCACTAATTCGGCGGGTGCCGGATGTACATGTAGGCGGGCGTACGTTCGGCCCGCTGCGACCGTCGCCCTAGCGGGCGGCGATCATTGCGCGAGCCGAGTTACTCGGCACCGCCCTGCTCGGCGAGCTTGACGCGAAGCGCTTCCGCAGTGCGGACGAACTTCGACGGCAGCGCCTGGAAGAGCGAGGCAGCCTGCGACTGCTTGCCCTTGAACGCGCCGGCCAGCTTGCTGAGCAGAACCTCGCGGGACTCAAGGTCCGCAAGCTTCTTGATCTCATCGGCGGACAGCGCCTTGCCATCAAGGACACCGCCCTTGATGATCAGGTTCGGGTTCTCCTTGGCGAAGTCACGAAGACCCTTCGCCGACTCCACCGGGTCACCGGTGATGAAGGCAACCGCCGTCGGACCGTTGAACTGGTCGTCGAGCGAAGTGATCCCGGCCTCGTTGGCCGCAATCTTGGTCAGCGTGTTCTTCACCACGGCGTACTGGGCGTTCTCACCGAGCGAACGACGCAGCGTCTTGAGCTGCGCCACGGTGAGACCCCGGTACTCGGTCAGCACGGCGGCGTTCGAGCTGCGGAACTGGTCCGCGAGCTCGGCTACCGCGGCAGCCTTGTCGGGCCTTGCCATAGAGCGTCGGCCTCCTTCCGGGTGATGAGGACCGCTCAGAAGGGGCTGAACAAAACGAAACGCCCCGGCGCAGGCGCACGGGGCGTAGCTCAACCAGCTGCACTCAGAAGAGGAACATCCGGGAACTTTCCACGGTCACCTGCGCGGGTCGTCCGCATTCAGCGGATCCTTCGGCCACCGCCCCCTCGAATGAAGGCACGGCAACGACCAGCGGTCTTTGGCTTCTGGGAGAGCGTACGTTACGTCGTCCGTGTCAAGCAAATCCGTCCGTACGGACCCGGCGCCCGACGCCCGGAGCCGTCCGCTGTCAGGCGGCGCCGGCCCCGGCGGTGGCGCCCGCGGTGGCTCCGGCGGTGGCGCCCTTCATCATCTCGGCGAGGTCGGCGACCTGGTCCGCCGGCGGCGCCTGCACGGTGACCGGCTTGTTGTAGTCCAGGAACTTGACGGTCATGTCCAGCGGGCCCTTGACGCTCGCGCCCTGCGTCCGGAACTGCTTGGTGTGGTCCTGCCCGTCGATCCACATGTCCATCTGGAGCGTGCTGATGCCCCACTGCTCGTACTGCTTCAGAGACTTCTCCCCGCGCTCCTTGGCGGCGGCGTCCTTGCCCTGGAGGCTGTCGCGCAGCTGGTCGAGGGTGATCGTGCCCGCGTAGTGCGTGGCCTTCACGCCGTCGACGGTCTCCTCGCCGATCTTCTTGAGGTCCTTGGCGGCCGTCAGGCTGCCGGACTCCTCGGCCGGGTTCTTGTCCGCCTGGTTGCCGAGGGCGCCCAGCGGGTTGCCGCCGGCCTTGTTGCCCAGGGCGGACAGGTCGAACTTGATCCAGGACTTGCCGTCCACCGCCTCACCGCCGCTCATGTACATGGCGTTGTTGACGAGGCGGATCTCGAACTCGCCGGTCTCGCCGCCGGCGCCCCCCTTGGCCTTCATCTGCATCGCCAGCGGCTTCATGGACATCGACGCGGTCGCATCGATGACGCCGGCCTCCGGCGTCTTCCCGCTGATCGTGTACGAGAGCGACGTCAGCTTGCTGTTCTTGGCGGCCGCGCGCTTCACCGCCGCCGCGAACGTCGCCTCGGCGGGCTTCCCGGCAGCCTGGTCCTCGGCGCCCTCGGCGGACTTGCTCGCGGCCGGCTTGCCGTCGCCGGAACAGGCCGCCAGGCCGGTGACCAGAACACCGGCCAGAACGGCGGCAGCGGCGTTGCGGTGGATGTGACGCATGTGGATCCCCCCAGGATCTACTGATGCCGCATATCGTAATGATTCGGCAAACTTCATAGATCGTAACCGCTGTCGCTGATACAAGCACACGAAAAAACCGGCCCCCGCCCCTCCGAAGAGGTGCGGGGGCCGGTCTCGGTACGCGGCGTACGTCTCCGTACGCGAACCCGCGACTGCCGGTGATCCTGGGGATCAGACGGCGGCCGGGTCCTCCTCGACGAGGAGGTTGCGGGTGCGGTTCGAGTCGAGCGCGATACCGGGGCCCATCGTGGTGGTGATGGTCGCCTTCTTGATGTACCGGCCCTTGGCGGCGGACGGCTTCAGACGGAGGATCTCCTCCAGAGCCGCACCGTAGTTCTCCACCAGCTTGGCGTCGTCGAAGGACACCTTGCCGATGATGAAGTGCAGGTTCGAGTGCTTGTCGACGCGGAACTCGATCTTGCCGCCCTTGATGTCCTCGACGGCCTTGGCGACGTCGGGGGTGACCGTGCCGGTCTTCGGGTTCGGCATCAGACCACGGGGACCGAGCACGCGGCCGAGGCGGCCGACCTTGCCCATGAGGTCCGGGGTGGCGACGACGGCGTCGAAGTCCAGACGGCCCTTCGCAACCTCGTCGATGAGCTCGTCGGAGCCGACGATGTCGGCGCCCGCGGCAAGCGCGGCCTCGGCACGGTCGCCGGTCGCGAAGACCAGGACCCGGGCGGTCTTACCGGTGCCGTGCGGGAGGTTCACGGTGCCACGGACCATCTGGTCGGCCTTGCGCGGGTCGACACCCAGGCGGAAGGCGACCTCGACGGTGCCGTCGAACTTGGTCGTGGAGGTCTCCTTGGCGAGACGGACCGCCTCAAGCGGCGCGTACAGCTTGTCCGCGTCGATCTTGGCGTCCGCAGCGCGGAGAGTCTTGCTGCGCTTCACTTCAGCTCCTGTAGGGAGTAACACCATGCGGCTGACGCCACGTGGTGGGCATGGAGTCGTGGTGCGGGCCAGCGCTTGGCCCTACCACTGGAGGTCAAACGGGGGTGAGCTGAGATCAGCCCTCGACCGTGATGCCCATGGAACGGGCGGTGCCGGCGATGATCTTCGACGCGGCGTCGAGGTCGTTGGCGTTCAGGTCGGCGAGCTTCGTCGTGGCGATCTCGCGAACCTGGGCCTCGGTGATCTTCGCGACCTTGGTCTTGTGGGGCTCGCCGGAGCCCTTCTCGACACCAGCGGCCTTGAGGATCATCTTCGCGGCCGGCGGCGTCTTGGTGATGAAGGTGAAGGAGCGGTCTTCGTAGACCGTGATCTCCACCGGGATCACCCAGCCACGCTGCGACTCGGTCGCGGCGTTGTAGGCCTTGCAGAACTCCATGATGTTGACGCCGTGCTGGCCGAGCGCGGGGCCGACCGGCGGGGCCGGGTTCGCCGCACCGGCGTTGATCTGGAGCTTGATAAGCCCCGTGACCTTCTTCTTCTTGGGAGGCATTGCTCTCTCCGGGTCCTAGTGAGAGTGAACTGCCTGCATCCGTTCAACCGGATGGAGGCATACCGCACAACGATAACGGGTATAGCTGCGCGGCTAAAAACCGAGCAGGTCAGAGGGGCTGCGAGAGCTCCTCTGACCTGCTCGGAAGTGCTGGTTCCAGAAAGCGTTCCGGGTTGCCGGAAGGCGTCAGTTCTTCTGGATCTGGTCGAAGCTGAGCTCGACCGGGGTCTCGCGGCCGAAGATCTCGACGAGGCCCTTGACCTTCTTCGAGTCGGCGTTGATCTCGTTGATGGTCGCCTGGAGCGTCGCGAACGGGCCGTCGGTGACGGTGACCGAGTCACCCACCTCGAAGTCCAGGACCTGGACCTCGACCTTGCGCTGCGGAGCCGGCTTGCCCTCGGCCTCGGCGGCCTCACGGGCGGCCTTCTCCTCGGCCTCGGGGGCGAGCATCTTGACGATCTCGTCGAGCGTCAGCGGGTACGGGTCGTACGCGTTGCCCACGAAGCCGGTGACACCGGGGGTGTTGCGGACGACGCCCCAGGACTCGTTCGTCAGATCCATGCGGACGAGAACGTAACCGGGCAGCTTGTTCTGCCGGACGTTCTTGCGCTCGCCGTTCTTGATCTGGACGATCTCCTCTTCGGGGACCTCGGCCTGGTAGATGAACTCCTCGACGTTCAGCGAGACGGCACGCTGTTCGAGGTTGGCCTTCACGCGCTTCTCGTAACCGGCGTACGTGTGGATGACGTACCACTCGCCGGGCAGGAAGCGGAGCTCCTGGCGCAGGGCCTCGACCGGGTCGACGGGGGCGGCGGGCTCCGCCGGCTCCTCGTCCTCGGCGGACTCCTCGGACTCTGCGTCCTCGTCCTCGACGGAAGCCTCGGCCTCGTCGGCGTCCTCGGCCTCGTCGGCGGCGTCCTCGGTCACGTCGGACGCCTCGGCCTCTTCGGCCTCGACGTCATCGGAGTCGACGTGCAGGGCAGCCTCTTCGGCCGCTTCGCCCGCAGCGGCGTCGGCAGCCTCGGCCTCGTCCTCGTCGGCCGCCTCGATGATCTTGAGCTCGTCCTCGACGGACTCGACCGACTCGGAGGCGTCGTTCAGGTTCGGGTCAGACACGGTGGCTGCTTCTTCCTGGCTACAGATGGGGTGGAACGCGCGAAAGGGGCGCCAATGAGGGGCGCCCTTCGCGATCAGCCGAAGACGTACTTGACTACCTGCGAGAAGCCGGAGTCAATCAACGTCACAATGCCGATCATGATGACGACGAACACGATCACGACCGTGGTGTACGTCGTCAGCTGGCTGCGTGTCGGCCAGACAACTTTACGGAGTTCGGCAACAACCTGCCGGTAGAAGAGCGCGAGACGGCCCACAGGGCCCTTCTTGCCGCGCTTACCGCCCTTGCGGGCCTTCTTCTTCGAATCCTTGGACTCCGCTGCCTCGTCCTGGGCATCAGGCATGTCGATGGAGCCCACGGCGTCCGTCACGCTTCTCACCTGATTCCGGGTCATGGCCGTGCCGCGCCCGGTGGAGCCGCACGGCGGTGCATTGAAGTACGTACATGCGCACACATCCTGGCGAAGGTGTGTGTAGCAGGGCCGGAGGGACTTGAACCCCCAACCGCTGGTTTTGGAGACCAGTGCTCTACCAATTGAGCTACGACCCTTTGTGGTTCCCCCAACCTACCGCATGTGGTGGTGCGGTTGGTGAGGACCAACAGGCAGTGAGTGTACGTGGTCAGGGGCCCGGCGTCGAACAGCTTCCTCCCGAGCCCCTCCGGACCGCCGCCGTCCCGTCCTTCTGCCGGCCTTCTCCGCGCCCGCCCCAGGCCTTCCCACGGCCTTCCCGCGGCCTTCCCGCGGCCTTCCCGCGGCCTCGGCCCGGCCTCCGCGAGAGGGGCTCTCGGACGCCTGTCCACATGCTGACCGGTCCGTGGGACGCGGGTGCCCGGGCCGTTGGCGTTCTGGGACCATGGCCCGCATGAGCGCTGCAACTCCCCCGCCTTCCTCCCCCACCGAGCGCCGGGTCTCCGCGCGCATCGGCGCCATCTCCGAGTCCGCGACCCTCGCGGTCGACGCCAAGGCCAAGGCCCTCAAGGCCGCCGGGCGTCCGGTCATCGGCTTCGGCGCCGGCGAGCCCGACTTCCCGACGCCCGACTACATCGTCGAGGCCGCGGTCGAGGCCTGCCGCAACCCGAAGTACCACCGCTACACGCCGGCCGGGGGCCTGCCCGAGCTCAAGGCTGCGATCGCCGCGAAGACGCTGCGCGACTCCGGTTACGAGGTCGACGCCTCGCAGGTGCTGGTGACCAACGGCGGCAAGCAGGCGATCTACGAGGCCTTCGCGGCGATCCTCGACCCGGGCGACGAGGTCATCGTCCCGGCCCCGTACTGGACCACCTACCCCGAGTCGATCCGGCTCGCGGGCGGCGTCCCGGTGGACGTCGTGGCCGACGAGACGACCGGGTACCGGGTGTCGGTGGAGCAGCTGGAGGCGGCCCGTACCGAGCGGACGAAGGTCGTCCTGTTCGTCTCGCCGTCGAACCCGACCGGCGCCGTCTACAGCGAGGCCGACGCGGAGGCCATCGGGCGCTGGGCCGTCGAGCACGGCCTGTGGGTGATGACGGACGAGATCTACGAGCACCTGGTGTACGGCAGCGCCGCGTTCACCTCGCTGCCCGCGATCGTCCCGGAGCTGCGCGACAAGTGCATCGTCGTCAACGGCGTCGCCAAGACCTTCGCGATGACGGGCTGGCGGGTCGGCTGGATCATCGGCCCGAAGGACGTCGTCAAGGCCGCGACCAACCTCCAGTCGCACGCCACGTCCAACGTCTCCAACGTGGCCCAGATCGCCGCGCTCGCCGCCGTCTCCGGGAACCTGGACGCGGTCGCGAGGATGCGGGAGTCCTTCGACCGGCGGCGCGCGACCATGGTGCGCATGCTGGGCGAGATCGACGGGGTGATCTGCCCCACGCCCGAGGGCGCGTTCTACGCCTACCCGTCGGTGAAGGGCCTGCTGGGCAAGGAGATCCGCGGCAAGCGCCCGGCGACCTCGGCGGAGCTCGCCGCGCTGATCCTGGACGAGGCCGAGGTCGCGGTCGTCCCCGGCGAGGCCTTCGGTACGCCGGGCTACCTGCGGCTCTCGTACGCCCTGGGTGACGAGGACCTCGTCGAGGGCGTCTCGCGGATCCAGAAGCTGCTGGCCGAGGCCCGCGACTAGGTTCCGGCGGATCGTGTGGTGGGAGCGGGCCCCGGTGGGGCCCGCTTCTGCGTTCGGGGCGGGCCCCGATCGGGGAAAGGGGCTGCCGGATTCCGGCCGGGTGCGGCAAGATCCCTGGATGGAGCACGTTCGCGACGTACGAGATCTGCCGAAGGCCCATCTGCATCTGCACTTCACCGGGTCGATGCGGCCCTCGACCCTGCTGGAGCTCGCCGACAAGTACGGCGTACGGCTGCCCGATGCGCTGACCGGCGCCGAGCCGCCGAAGCTGCGGGCCACCGACGAGCGCGGCTGGTTCCGCTTCCAGCGCCTCTACGATGCGGCGCGCTCGTGTCTGCGCGCCCCCGAGGACATTCAGCGCCTGGTGCGCGAGGCGGCCGAGGAGGACGTCCGGGACGGTTCCGGCTGGCTGGAGATCCAGGTCGACCCGACCTCGTACGCGCCCCTGCTGGGCGGTCTGATCCCGGCCCTGGAGATCATCCTGGACGCGGTCGACTCGGCCTCGCGCGAGACCGGGCTCGGCATGCGCGTCGTGGTCGCGGCCAACCGCATGAAGCATCCCCTCGACGCGCGCACCCTGGCCCGGCTCGCGGTCCGCTACGCCGATCGCGGGGTGGTCGGCTTCGGGCTGTCCAACGACGAACGCCGGGGCATGGCAAGGGACTTCGACCGCGCCTTCGCGATCGCCCGCGAGGGCGGGCTGCTCGCGGCCCCGCACGGCGGCGAGCTCTCCGGGCCGTCGTCGGTGCGCGACTGCCTCGACGACCTGCACGCGCGGCGGGTCGGGCACGGGGTGCGGGCCGCGGAGGACCCCCGTCTGCTGCGCCGCCTCGCCGAGAAGGGCATCACCTGCGAGGTCTGCCCCGCGTCCAACGTCGCCCTCGGCGTCTACGAGAAGCCCGAGGACGTGCCGCTGCGGGTGCTGTACGACGCCGGTGTCCCGATGGCCCTGGGTGCGGACGACCCGCTGCTCTTCGGCTCCCGGCTGGCCGCCCAGTACGACATCGCCCGTCACCACCACGCCTTCGACGACACGGAGTTGGCGGAGCTGGCCCGCCAGTCGATCCGGGCGTCGGCGGCCCCCGCGGACATCCGGGAGGAACTTCTTGCGGGAGTGGACTCCTGGCTGAAGGCCTGACTCCCGCGAGGGGCCGGGGCCTGGCCGGCGGCTGGTCGCCGCGTCCCGACAAGATCCGCCGGAAGGGCCCGGGGCGCTAGATCTCCACCCCGACCGCCACCGGCTCGTTCACCAGCGTCACGCCGAACGCCAGCTCCACGCCGGCCACCACATCGCGGGCCAGGCTCAGGAGGTCCTCGGTGGTGGCGCCGCCGCGGTTGGTGAGGGCGAGGGTGTGCTTCGTGGAGATGCGGGCGGGCCCCGTCCCGTACCCCTTCGTGAACCCCGCCTTGTCGATCAGCCAGGCCGCCGAGGTCTTCGTCCGGTCGGCGCCGACGGGCCACGCGGGCGGCGCCACGTCCGCGCCGAGCCGCTCCTGGGCGCGGGCGAGGAACGCGGCGTACGCCTCGTTGGGCAGGATCGGGTTGGTGAAGAAGGAGCCCGCCGACCAGGTGTCGTGGTCCTCCGGGTCGAGCACCATGCCCTTGCCGGCCCGCAGCTTCAGGACGGTCTCGCGGGCGGTGCCGGCCGGGACCCGGTCACCGGGCTCGACGCCCAGCGCGCGGGCGGTCTCGGCGTACTTGACCGGCGCCGAGAGCCCCCCGGCGTCCTCCAGCTCGAAGACGACGCGGAGCACGACGTAGCGGTCGGGGTGCTGCTTGAAGCGGCTGTGGCGGTACGAGAAGTCGCACTCGGCGTTGGTGAGCGTCACGGTGGCGCGGTCGAGGCGGTCGTAGGCGACGACGTGCGTGA
The DNA here is from genome assembly GCF_042869955.1 of Streptomyces sp. NPDC006691. Lineage (NCBI taxonomy): Bacteria > Bacillati > Actinomycetota > Actinomycetes > Kitasatosporales > Streptomycetaceae > Streptomyces > Streptomyces sp. NPDC006691. Next base: position 49,638 of record NZ_JBIAGW010000008.1, on the reverse strand, counting down.
TGGTGCTGGACACTTCCTGGCCGTAGGCCCCGACGTTCTGGATCGGGGTCGCGCCGGCCGAACCGGGGATGCCGGCCAGGCACTCGATGCCGGCCAGCCCGGCCTCCACGCTGCGGGCCACCGCGTCGGTCCACACCTCGCCGGCGGCGAGTTCGAGGCGGGTGCCGTCGAGCTCGAAGCCGCGGGTGGCGATGCGCAGGGCGGTACCGGCGAAGCCCTTGTCCCCGATGAGCAGATTGCTGCCGCCACCGATGACGAGGAGCGGGGTCCCGCTGTCGTCGGCCTCGCGCACGGCGGCGACGACCTCGGCGTCGGTGGTGGCGGTGACGAGCCGGTCCGCCGGGCCGCCGAGGCGGAGGGTGGTCAGGGGGGCGAGGGGAGCGTCGTGAAGTTCCTGCACGGGGTCCAGCGTACGGGTGCGGTGCCGTGGGGGCCGTCGCCCCCGCCGGGTTCCGGGGGCCGCGGCCCCCGGAACCTTCGCGGCTCAGGCCAGGCGGACGACCGCCCGGGACATGCCCAGGACCTTCTGGCCGGCGCTCATCGCGGTGAGGTCCACGCGGACCGTGCGGGCCTCGTCGTCGAGCTTCGCCGCGACCTTGGCGGTGACCTCGATCAGTGCGCCGGTGTCGTCGTTGGGGACCACCACCGGCTTGGTGAAGCGGACGCCGTACTCCGCGACGGCGGCCGGGTCGCCGGCCCAGTCCGTGACCACGCGGATCGCCTCGGCCATCGTGAACATGCCGTGCGCGATGACGTCGGGCAGCCCGACCTCCTTCGCGAACTTCTCGTTCCAGTGGATCGGGTTGAAGTCGCCGGACGCGCCCGCGTACTGCACGAGCGTGGCGCGGGTCACGGGGAAGGACGCGGACGGCAGCTCGGTGCCGGGCTCGACGTCCTCGTAACGGATCTTCGCGGTCATGTCAGGCCCCCTCGGCCGCTCGGGACACCAGCTTGGTCCAGGCGGTCACGACGTGCTCGCCGGCCTCGTCGTGGACCTCGCCCCGGATGTCCAGGATGTCGTTGCCCGCGAGGGACTTGATCGCGTCGATGGTGGAGGTGACCGTCAGCCGGTCGCCCGCGCGGACCGGGCGGGTGTACGCGAACTTCTGGTCGCCGTGCACCACCCGGCTGTAGTCCAGGCCCAGCTGCGGGTCCTGGACGACCTGGCCCGCCGCACCGAACGTGATGGCGAACACAAAGGTGGGCGGCGCGATGACATCGGCGTGACCCAGCGCCTTGGCCGCCTCCGGGTCGGTGTAGGCGGGGTTCTCGTCCCCGACCGCCACCGCGAACTCGCGGATCTTCTCGCGGCCGACCTCGTACGGGGCGGTGGGCGGATAGGTCCGCCCCACGAAAGACTGGTCGAGCGCCATCGGGCGGCTACCTCCTGCGGATCAGGGTGGTGGGGTCTACGGAGAATTTAGTCGTACGCCTGGAAAACGCCGAGAGGCCGCCCCCCGGTATGGGGGACGACCTCTCGAACGAGCCTGAGTGCCAGACGCCGTGGTTAGCGGGTCTCGCGGTGCGCGGTGTGCGAGTTGCAGCGCGGGCAGTGCTTCTTCATCTCAAGTCGGTCCGGGTTGTTACGCCGGTTCTTCTTGGTGATGTAGTTCCGCTCCTTGCACTCCACGCAGGCCAGCGTGATCTTCGGGCGGACGTCGGTGGCAGCCACGTGAGTGCTCCTTGACGGACGGGTTGACGGATGAACGCATGAAAGAGTAGCCGATCGAAGGACCGACCCCACAATCGGCTACTGTGTGTAGCGGTGACCGGACTTGAACCGGTGACACAGCGATTATGAGCCGCTTGCTCTACCGACTGAGCTACACCGCTTTGACACGGATTCCCTCACCCGAAGGTGAGGGCTTCCGCACCAGAGCCCCAATACGGAATCGAACCGTAGACCTTCTCCTTACCATGGAGACGCTCTACCGACTGAGCTATTGGGGCGAGCGAGGAAGACATTACACGCTCTCTCGCCGATCGCCCAAATCCGTTTCGTGCCGCCCCCGAGCGCCCCTCCCGAGGCCTTGCCCCACCGGTCCCGTAGGCCACTCAGGGCCACACCGGTACGACTATTTCGCTCCTCCTCGATGCACGCCGTAGCCGCCCCTAGGCTCGGCTCACGCTGCGTGATCATGCCCGCCGAGCCGATCACCCGAGCCCGATCACCCGAGCCCGATCAGGAGCGCGATGTCCGACAGCCACCAGCAGCCGGCCCACTCCCCCGGCACCGGCGAAGGCCCCGATCCCGCCGCGGGATCCTCGCTGCTGCTGTGCGGCGCCCGGCTCGCCGACGGGCGCACGGTGGACGTGCGGCTCGGCGGCGGTCGGATCGAGGCGGTGGGCACCGCGGGCAGCCTCACCGCGAACGGCTCCTCGCGGGTGGATCTGAACGGCTTCCTGCTGCTCCCGGCCCCGGCCGAGCCGCACGCCCACAGCGACACCGCCCTGACCGCCTCCAGCGCCGAGGGCCCGGTCTCGTACGCGGTCGAGGAGGTCCAGCGCCGGGCCACCGAGGCCGCCCTGCTCCAGCTCGGCCACGGCGCCACCGCACTGCGCTCGCACGTACGCATCGACGAGGTGAGCGGCCTCGATCCGCTGGAGGCGGTGCTCCAGACCCGGCGCTCCCTGCGCGGCCTCACCGAGCTCGCGGTGGTCGCCGTGCCGCGGCTGCTCACCGGGGTGGCCGGCGCGGACGGGCTCGCCATGCTGCGGGACGCGGTCAAGATGGGCGCCTCCGTGGTGGGCGGCTGCCCGGATCTGGACGCCGATCCGGCCGGGTACGCCCAGGCCGTCCTGGAGCTCGCCGCGGAGCACGGCTGCGCGGTCGACCTGCACACCGACGGCGCCGATCCGGCGCGCCTCGCGCGGCTCGCGGCCATGTCCGGCGGCCTGCGCCCCGGCGTCACGATCGGCCCCTGCGGAGGCCTGTCCCGCCTTCCGCGCGACACCGCGGCCCGCGCCGCCGACCAACTCGCCTCCGCGGGTGTGGCGGTGACGTGTCTCCCCCAGGGCGGCTGCGGTATGACGGACCGTCAAGGTGCGGCTCCAGTACGGCTGTTGAGGGCCGCCGGGGTCCGACTCGCGGCGGGCAGCGGCGCGTTGCGGGACGTCTCCAACCCGGTCGGGCGGGGCGATCCGCTGGAGGCCGCCTACCTCCTCGCCTCCCAGGCGGGCATGCGGCCCGAGGACGCGTACGCGGCGGTCAGCACGGTGGCCCGCGAGTCGATGGGGCTGCCCGAGGTGCGGGTCGAGGCGGGCTTCCCCGCCGAACTGCTCGCGGTGCGCGGCGAACGCATCGCGGGCGTCCTCTCGCTCGCCTACAGCCGCATCGTCGTCCACCGCGGCCGGGTGGTGGCCCGTACGAGCGCGGTGCGCGAGTACTGCGACTCGGCCGCGGCGGTCGCCCTCGACCTGCCCCGGCAGGGGCGCACGGAGGCGGGGCGCGGCGACGCGGGGTGAAGCCGGTGACGCGTGCGCTCGCCGGCGCCGCGTGCGCTGCCTGTGCCGCCGGGTGACCCGTGGGCCGCCGGGTGCTGCCTGTACCGCCTGTGTCACCTGTGCCGCCGGGTGACTCGTGTGCCGCCTGCGCACGCCTGTCCGCCGGGCGAACCTCCACCCGCAGCGCTCACTCACTCCACCCGCTCCACCCGCTCCACCGCCTCCACCGGCGAGCGGCGGCATCTCCGCGTACCGTCGGGAGCATGCGCATTGTCATCGCTGGAGGTCATGGTCAGATCGCGTTGCGGCTCGAACGCCTGCTGGCGGCGCGCGGCGACGAGGTGGCCGGAATCATCCGCAAGCCGGAGCAGGCGGACGACCTGCGGGAGGTCGGCGCGGAGCCGGTGGTCCTCGACCTGGAGTCCGCGACGGTGGACGCCGTCGCCGAGGCGCTCCAGGGCGCGGACGCGGTGGTGTTCGCGGCGGGCGCGGGCCCGGGCAGCGACGCCTCCCGCAAGGAGACGGTGGACCGCGGGGCGGCGGTCCTGCTGGCGGACGCCGCGGAACGGGCGGGCGTACGCCGCTATGTCATCGTGTCGTCGATGGGCGCGGACTCGGCCCACCAGGGCGACGAGGTCTTCGACGAGTACCTGCGCGCCAAAGGCGCCGCCGACGACGCCGTACGCTCCCGCCCGCACCTGGACTGGACGGTCCTGCGCCCCGGCATGCTGACCAACGACGCGGGCAAGGGCCTGGTGACCCTGGCCGCCTCGACCGGCCGCGGCACGATCCCCCGCGACGACGTGGCCGCGGTCCTGGCCGAACTCGTGGACTCCCCCGCGACGGCGGGCCTCACCCTGGAACTGATCAGCGGCTCGGCACCGGTGGTGGTGGCCGTGAAGGGCGTGGCGGGAAACTGACCCGCCGTTACGGCCCGCCGGCCGGTACTAGTCCGGGGCCGCCACGTGCGTCGGAGCTCCGAAGTCACGCAGGGTGAGGGTGTTCTCGATCTTCGAGCCGTCGGGGGCGGAGAGGTGCCGCGTGGGACATCAGGGCATCCGCGCCGGGCTGCCCCGCACAACGAAGAAACCCCTGGTGACCTTCTCAGGTCACCAGGGGTTTCACCCAGTGTGGCGGCGCCAGGATTCGAACCTGGGTAGGCAGAGCCGACGGATTTACAGTCCGTTCCCATTGGCCACTCGGGCACACCGCCATGGGATGTCGCCTCCGGTTCCCGCTTTTCGGCGGTGCTCCGTGGCAACGACGTAAACGATACCCGATGCCCAGGGGTGCTCCGCCACCCCATTGATCAACGCTCTGCCCGGCACGGGGTGGCTAGGCTTTGGGGCGGTGGTTCGGCAGTGGGGCCGGGTCGCCGCGCGTTCGGCCGCAGGGCTCGTGCGCACCCGACACACAACCGAACCAAGGAGCCACAGGACATGGCCGACTCCAGTTTCGACATCGTCTCGAAGGTCGAGCGGCAGGAGGTCGACAACGCCCTCAACCAGGCCGCGAAGGAGATCTCGCAGCGCTACGACTTCAAGGGCACCGACGCCTCGATCTCGTGGTCCGGCGAGAAGATCCTGATGCAGGCGAACGGCGAGGAGCGGGTCAAGGCGATCCTCGACATCTTCGAGACCAAGCTGATCAAGCGCGGCATCTCCCTGAAGTCGCTGGACGCGGGCGAGCCGCAGCTGTCCGGCAAGGAGTACAAGATCTTCGCCTCCATCGAGGAGGGCATCTCCCAGGAGAACGCCAAGAAGGTCGCCAAGGTCATCCGCGACGAGGGCCCCAAGGGCGTCAAGGCGCAGGTGCAGGGCGACGAGCTGCGCGTCTCCTCGAAGAGCCGCGACGACCTCCAGGCCGTCCAGGCCCTGCTCAAGGGCAAGGACTTCGACTTCGCGATCCAGTTCGTGAACTACCGCTGATCAAGTGGTCTGACCTGCACGGACGTTGTCAGGCTGAGCGAGCAGGGCACAACGGGCGCACATCGCCGAGGACTGCCTCGACGGCGGCCCTCGTTGTGTCCTCCTCGTCCGGCCACAGGTGCGTGTAGGTGTCGAGCGTGATCGACGGCTTGGCGCTGCCATCGGGCTTGCCCCTGCGGACCCATGCCGCGCGTGCCTGCTCGTACGTTGCCGTGAGCGCCTTGTTCGCTCTCTGCCGCGTCCTTTTCCATACGTGAGACCAGGAACCACGCCGGACCGGGACGCTGTACTGGTTAGGGAAGATCAGCCGCGCAGTGCGCTGGCGCGGTCTCCGAGGGGCAGTCCGATCCTCGATCTTCACCGCCGGCGCGGGGAAGCGCTCAAGGTGCGCGGCGAGCGCGTCCACCGCCGCTTTCGTGAGCGGCACCGTGCGATAGCTCTCATGCGTCTTCGGCTCACCGAGGTACGGTTCGCCCTCCTCCGGGTCGATGAGTTGCTGCCGCACGGTCACCTCTCGGCGCAGGAAGTCGACGCCGTCGACTTCGAGGCCGAACAACTCCCCTTGACGCAAGCCGGATGACGCCGCGAGCAGGAACAGGGCTCGGTACCGAGCGGACGCTGCGTCTATGAGTGCCCGGCCGGCTGCCGAACTGGACGCCCTCAGCTGTACCGACCGCGTACGCGTCCACACCGAGGATCGTGCCCTGTACGACCGGCTCACTGGCCGCGCTCCAGCCGCATGACCCCGCCAGCGTGCTGCGCTCCCCTGCCGCCGCTCGCCTCGCCGACGACGCCTCTCGGATCGTGACTTGAACCACCTCGCCCTCCGCCCGCTCGCGGCCCCGCCTTCGTGCGGGCCGTCTTCATGTTCATGCGGCAGTGAGTGCGCGGTGCACGGCCCAGTCGCGAGCGGCAGCGATCAGCGCAGCCCGGTGCGGAAGCGGGTCGGTCCTCTCCCGGCTCTCCCAGACGGCGTACAGAGCATGCGCGAAGGTACTGATGGCGGCAGGCGGTGCCGCTCGGAAGGCAGGCACCCGTCTGGCGATGGTCTCGGCCTCATAGGGCGTGTGCCCGGCATGGACGAGTCGCGGCACCGTGAACGCCGTGTCCGCCCAGGCTGGCGCCGGGCAGGCGAGGGCCCAGTCGACGAATCGGATTCCGTCGGCGGTGGCCAGCATGTTGAGCGGCGACATGTCCGTGTGGGTGAGCGTCTGCCCGTCGAGGTCGGGCGCGCGGCCCTCGGCAATCAGAGGCCCCCATCGGATGGGCAGCGGCTTCTTACGGACTGTCTGAGGCCACGGGGCCGCCGACATGACGGTGAGAGCGTCGACCAGCGGGGCGAGATCGGCGGAACCGGGGCTGAGATCGGGGTGCCGTCCCTCGATGAACTCGTATCCTGCGAGCAGCCATCCGCCCGCCTCCACCTGCCACAGCAACCGGGGTGCGAGAGGCGCATGCCGCGTCACTTGTGCCTCGCTGCGGTAGACCCATGCCGAGGCGCTATCGGTGCGGGTGCCCTTGATGAACGTCCGGCCCGAGGCGCCGCCGATCGTGCAGGCGAGATGCGCCATCACCCCTTTATCGGCGCTCTCCGCCCAGCCGACTGGGCCTGTGTGCTGCTCGACGGCGTGCCGCACTGCGGGCGGGAGTTCGTGCCATGACGTGCGGTCCACCCGCATCTCTCCTCGTACAGAACGGAAGCCGGCCCCCTGCTCGGCCACAGAGTGGCACAAGCAGGGGGCCGGCGCGGTGAACCGTCAGGCAAGCCGAGTGCTGTTGTGCTTCGGGCTGTTGTGGCAGTTCGCATGACACTGCGAGCAATCGGCGATGTCGAGCTCAGGCCAGAAGTCCACGTCAACCACGAACCCGGCAGAGGCGATGGCGTCCACCGTGCGGGCGCGCAGCGCCTTGCCGCCGCCGTGCTCCTCCTTGTCGAGGAAGCCGGGCTGATGATGGACGAACTTCCCGAGTGTCTGCTCGCAGAAGTCCTGATACGCCTTGGTGTGCAACAGGAAGGCGTGCCAAAAATCGTCCACCAACGGAGACGGACTCAGCGGGACGGGGCTGTGTGCACCGGCCGCGAGGAAGGCAAGCATCTGCCCGATGCCCCGCTGCGCCTGCTCCTCGCTCATGTCCTCGAACTTGGCGCGCACGTTGGCCGCGAGGGTCGCCCGCAGCTCGGGGTTGACCAGGGTTCGTGCGTCGGTCGCGGGGCGTTCCTGTACTACGGTCACGGTCCTTTGCCTCCTTGATGAGGTGGTGCGTCGGACGTGCGTGGTGCGGTACCCCGGCCAGAGCCATGCCTTGAGGTCCCGGCCGAGGTGAGCCTCCGCCCGCCCAGTGGGTCGTGTCAGGCACCGCCGGGCGGTGGGGAGTTTCAGAGGGCCGGAGCGACGAGCTCGGGCGTTGTCAGGGTCGGCCCGGGGGCGCCCCGGTGGGCGAGCTCACCGTCGACAGCAGTCGCCAGAGCGATAAACCCAACGGCAGTTCCGAGTGCCCACAGCCACCCGAGGAAGCGGCCGAGCGGGTCATGTGCGGCATAGCGGCGGGTAGCGTGGCGGGCGCTCATAAGGCGCCGCCACGTGCCTTTTCGCGGAGTTCGATGACCCGCCCAACTTGGTAGTAGAAGAGCTCAAGTTGGTCCGGATCGAGGACGAGCAGTGACTCGGTGTTGCCGCCGTCCTCGAAGTACACGAGGACAGGGAGCGCTCCCTGCTGCGCGCGGTGGTCGTACGCGACGTCGCGCCTTGCTGAAGCGACGTACGTGACCTGCGCCGGAACGGGGCGCAGGGTGGTGCCGTCGGCCGGCGCTGTCCACTCTTCACCGCCGCCGGGCGGACGCAGGTGGTACGTCGCCGCGTCCGCGCCCGGCAGGGCGATCACGACGCCGATCTCGCCGCCATGGGCGGTGTCACGGGCAAGGTCGCCGAGTCGAGGGAAGAAAGGGGCCGCGGTGCCTAACTCGGCACCCTGAGAGGGGAGATGAGGCGCTGCTCGTCCTGTCATGCTCCGAAGTTAGGAGCGTGCCAGGGGGCGAATATGAATCGGAGGAATAGTGCCCTCATCCGTCGAGGTGAAAGCGGTCTGACATGCGGCGCAGCTTCTCGCGGGTGGCGATCCGCTCGGCGTAGACGATGCTGCGCAGCGTCGAGCGGGCCACGGGGTGGTTGCGTACGAGCTGCGGAGCAATCCGCTCAGCGGTCTCCAGTTCGCCGAGGGCCCGGTCGCGGCTACCATCCCACAGCCACGCCCGAGCGAGGTCCATGTGATGGTGTCCCTGGCGGGAGTGGGGCAGCGCGGCGACCACCTCGGGGCCGGTCCGGCGGTTTATGGCAAGCGCCTTGGTCTGATCGCCCATCTCAAGCGCCACGCTGATGGCGTGGATCTGCACGTTGCCGGGCGAGAACGTCACGGAGTGCCGGTCGTACACCGGCGGGCCCTGGTAGCTGCTCAGACGGTCGGCAGCGGACTTGGCGTGGCCGATGCGCTCCTCCGTCTCAGCCGCCCGTCCGCCTCTCGCGGCGGACACAGCGGCACGCAGTTGCAGGGTCCCCCACATGCGGACAGCGAGCGGGTCACCACGTTCATAGTCGCGCTGAACACCGGCGATGGCCTTGTCGGAGAGCGTGAGGGAGTCGTCCCAATCGGCGGTTGCCCACATGTCCCAGACCCGCATCCAGTCGGCGAGGGCAGGCATTACGGGGTCGCCGGACAGGCGGGCGGACCATGCGGCGCGCTCGGCCGCCATGGCGATGAGCTCCGGGTGCCCGAGGGAATGCGCGGCGGTGTGAGCGAACTTGCAGGCAACCGCATAGATCGCGTACGCCTCCTCGCGCTCATGCCCGGCGGAGACCTCGGCCAGGGCGCGGGCCTCGCGCAGAAGATCGGGCAGGACTCGCAGGATGGCGACGTTGGCCGCCGCATCCCGCAGCCGATGCAGCCTGGTCATCTCGCGCCACAGCTCGCCAGACGCGCGAGGGGTGCCGTCGAAGACCGGCACCAGGTCGTACCGTCGCAACTCGCGCATGATCGAGCTCGCGGACACCTGCCACTGATTCTCGGCGGGGCTACTGGCGTACGGACGGCCGATCAGGTCGTTGGGGTGAACGTGCAGTTCGGCGGCGACCAGGTTGAGCAAGCCGACGCGGTCGAGCTCGATGAGCCCGCGCTCCATCTTCGAGACCCAGCCCTGCGTCTTGCCGAGCGCGGTGGCGAGATCCGCCTGCGGCATCCCGAGTCGGAGTCGGGCGCGACGAACGCGCCGGCCAATCTCCTCGGCTTCCTCCAACATCAGCACACCCCCCACTCGGTGGCAGGCCTGCTGTGCTCAAGCGTGCGGCAGGGCATCACAGCTCCATCCGTTCAGGCTCACTCCCCAGAACGGTACCCACAGCGCTCTCGGCTTGTGGAGGCTTAGCCCGTTACCTGCGCCGGGAGAACCTTCAATCGCCTGCGAGCGCCCCTGCCGGTTCGGCAAGATGCATCTGTCGGCTATACACAGTTGGGGGTCACGTGGCGATGTCGAGCTCGGACCGCAAACGCCTCTGGGGACGCTCAGGCAATATGTGCGCATTCCCCGAATGCCCCCGCCGTCTAACTGCCGACGTGCAGGAATATGTCAACGACTCTGGGGCGATAGAAGGCGTAACACTCGGCGAGGAAGCTCACATTGTCGCCGAGTCCGATAATGGACCACGAGCTATTCCCAACATGCCACAGACGGAGCGGGACGCATACGCGAACAGGATTCTCCTCTGCGAAGAGCATCATAAGGTAATCGATAGCTCCAATGGCCGTTATTTTCCCGTAGAGGTCCTCATGGAGATGAAGAGGGAGCATGAGGAACACGTCGCTCAAAGCCTGGGAGAAAAATCCGGGAAGAGAGAGGAGGCAACCGAGCGCGCGGCTAGATTTTTGGGCGAGTGGGAACGCCGCGTCGAGCTAGAAAACTGGGACGACTGGACATCCTCGCTCCTTTCACCTTTGCCAGAAATCGAAAAAGAGCGATTTGACCGGTTCGCCAGCACGGCGCTTTGGCTGCGCTCCCGGGGTTGGCCCACCTCTCATTTCCCGAGGGTTCGCCGCGGTGTATCAATCTTCACCAAAATCTGGAGCGACCTGATACAAGTGATTGACCGCGAGTTCGCGTATCACAGAAACCTGAGAGAGCGATTCTGTCTACGCGAAAAACATAAGGAGATCGACTGGGACGAGAAGCTATACGAGAAGTACGGGGGTGAGTACGACTTCAACTGCGACTTGATTCATGAGCTCGTATTCCACCTCACGGCAGCCGCCAACCTCATGTGCGACTACATCCGCGAAGAACTTGATGCAGGATACCGGTTTGACGAAGGAAATCTGATGATCACAAGGGGGCCAAACGAGATGCTCCGATACGAGCATTTCAGCCCCACTTACGACGCAGAGCAGCGAGCACTTGAAGAGCCATACCCAGGATTGGATAGCGTCAAGGAAGGCGCGTCAAGGTCATCCGGCCATAGACCCCTTTGACGCGACCATCCAACCGACTGAACAACCATGACTCCGTTCACCTACGCCCCCTTGGGTCACGTTTAGGCGGTCAGTCGAACCGATGGACCGGGCCGGGAGCCATCCGTTCGGACATCGCCCCGTGCCCCAGGGCACGCCCAGGGCACAAGCCCCCAGAAGATCACGGAAAACCGCGACAACCACCGAGAGTAGTTTTCGCAGGTCACGGCATCATTTGCCGAGTCCGTACAGGTCAGAGGATCATGGGGGAAGTTCGTGAACTACCGCTGAGGTCGTCCGCCCGATGCGCCGGCGGCCGGACGTGGTGTCCGAATTCCGCCAGCGCCACGCGGCCGGGGGTCGCAGACTCGATGTCGTACGCAAGGAAGGGAAGGTGCGATGACTGTCTACGCGACCCTCGAAAGCCCTCTGGGTGAGCTGCTGCTGGTCGGGGAGGAGTCCGCGACCGCGCCGGGCGGGACCGCGCTGGTCTCGCTCTCCGTGCCGGGGCAGAAGGGCGGTGCCGTCGTGCGGGACGGGTGGCGGCACGCTCCCGAAGCCTTCGACGGGATCGCCGCGCAGCTGCGGGCGTACTTCGCCGGCGAGCTGACCCGGTTCGACATCGAATACGCCGCCGGCGCCTCCGGTACCGATTTCCAGCGCCAGGTCTGGGCCGAGCTGGACGCGATCGAGTACGGGACGACGGTCTCGTACGGTGAGATCGCCCGGCGGCTCGGCGCCTCCTCCGTGCTGGTGCGGGCGGTGGGCACCGCGATCGGGCGGAATCCGCTGCTCGTGGTGCGGCCCTGCCACCGCGTGATCGGCTCCGACGGCTCCCTCAAGGGGTACGCCGGCGGCCTGGAGCGCAAGCAGACGTTGCTGGGGCTCGAAGGCGCCCCGGCGTCATGAGCGAGGGGCTGTTCCGGCTGCCTCGGCCCGAGCGGGTCGAGGTCGCGCCGGGTGCGGTCCACGTGCCGGGCTGGCTCTCGGTCGAGCGGCAGCGGGAGCTGGTCGCCGCCTGCCGGGAGTGGGCCCGGGGGCCCGTGCCGATCCGCCGCACCGAGCTGCCGGGCGGCGGGGTCATGTCGGTGCGGACGGTGTGTGTCGGGTGGCACTGGCAGCCCTACCGGTACACCCGGGTCGCCCATGACGTGAACGGGCTCCCGGTGGCCCAATTCCCGGACTGGCTCGGTGAGTTGGGGCGGGCCGCGGTGGCTGCCGCGTACGGGGACGCGGGCGCGGGCGCGCGCTACTCGCCCGACACCGCGCTCATCAACTTCTACGACGACACCGCCAGGATGGGGCTGCACCAGGACAAGGACGAGAAGTCCGACGCGCCTGTCGTCTCGCTCAGCATCGGGGACAGCTGCGTCTTCCGGTTCGGCAACACCGAGCACCGGGGGCGGCCCTACACCGATGTGGAGCTCGTGTCCGGCGATCTGTTCGTCTTCGGCGGTGCGTCCCGGTTCGCCTATCACGGGGTGCCCAAAGTGCTGCCGGGAACGGGCGAGCCGGCCACGGGCATGGCTCGTGGCCGGCTCAACATCACCCTGCGCGACACCGGGCTCGGCGGCTGACCGCCTTGCCGCGGTGGCCGGTTGGTCAGCGGCCGCGTGAATTGCCGAACAGGATGCGGTAGATGATCAGCAGCACCAGCGAGCCGCCGATCGCCGCCACCCAAGTGGCGCCGTCGTAGAAGTGGTTGGTGATCGGGCGGTCCAGCCAGCGGGCCGATATCCAGCCGCCGACGAACGCTCCCGCGATGCCGATGAGGGTCGTGCCGATCAGACCGCCCGGGTCGCGGCCGGGGAGCAGGACCTTGGCGATCACCCCGGCGAGCAGTCCGAGAACGATCCAGCTGACGATGCCCATTCCGGGAACCTGCCTTTCGTACGCGCTGCACGGGGCATCTGCCGTATTGCGTAACCCCGCAACCATTCGGTCGTCGGGGAAGACGCCGTCGCGGCGCGCAAGGTTGCGGCTCTCGTCAGGGTGCGTCGCAGGCCACAGCGGCCACCCCGGTGGCCTGCGGCCGGCCGCAGGCCCGCTCGCCCCTCAGCGCGCGGCGAACGGCTCGTCCGTGCGGACGATCTCCTTGCCCAGGGGCAGCAGCGACACCGGGAGCAGCTTGAAGTTGGCGATGCCCAGCGGGATGCCGATGATCGTGACGCACAGCGCGATACCGGTGACGATGTGGCCGAGCGCCAGCCACCAGCCGGCGAGCACCAGCCACAGGACGTTGCCGACGCACGAGGGCGCGCCCGCGCCCTGCCGGTCGACGACCGTGTAGCCGAACGGCCAGAGGGCGTACATGCCGATGCGGAACGCCGCTATGCCGAACGGGATGCCGATGATGGTGACGCACAGCAGCACGCCCGCCAGCAGGTAGCCGAGGAACATCCAGAAGCCGCACAGGATCAGCCAGATGATGTTCAGGATTGTCTTCACGGGCGGCGACCTGCCATCTGTTCGAGTCGGGTGATGCGTTCCGCCATCGGCGGGTGGGTCGAGAACAGTTTGGACACTCCCTGACCGGGGCGGAAGGGGTTGGCGATCATCATGTGGCTGGCCGTCTCGATGCGCGGCTCGGGCGGCAGCGGCAGCTGCTGGGTGCCGGCTTCGAGCTTGCGCAGCGCGCTGGCCAGGGCCAGCGGATCGCCGGTGAGCTGGGCGCCGGACGCGTCCGCCTCGTACTCGCGGGAGCGGCTGATCGCGAGCTGGATGACCGAGGCCGCGAGCGGGCCCAGGAGCATGACCAGGAGCATGCCGAAGATGCCGGGGCCCTCGTCGTCGCTGGAGCGGCCGACGGGGATCAGCCACGCGATGTTGACCAGGAACATGATCACCGAGGCGAGCGCGCCGGCGACCGACGAGATCAGGATGTCCCGGTTGTAGACGTGGCTCAGCTCGTGCCCGATCACGCCCCGCAGCTCCCGCTCGTCGAGGATCTGCATGATCCCCTCCGTGCAGCACACGGCCGCGTTGCGCGGGTTGCGGCCCGTCGCGAAGGCGTTGGGGGCCTGCGTCGGCGAGATGTACAGACGGGGCATGGGCTGGCGGGCCTGCGTCGAGAGCTCGCGGACCATCCGGTAGAGCGCCGGGGCCTCGAATTCGCTGACCGGGCGCGCCCGCATGGCGCGCAGCGCCAGCTTGTCGCTGTTCCAGTACGCGTAGGCGTTGGTGCCCAGCGCCACCAGAACCGCGACGATCAGCCCGGTACGGCCGAAGAAGCCTCCGATGACGATGATGATCGCGGACAGTCCTCCGAGGAGGACGGCGGTCCTCAGCCCGTTGTGCCGGCGGTGCACGGTACGCCCTCCAAGTGGTGCGGTGGGGAGCCATCGCTGGTGGTCCTTCCACTGTCCAGTGGACCCTCCCGTACTGGTCAACGCCAGGCGGGGGACGCGGGTTCCCTTGTGCGCGCTGGAGGGCGCGTTACGCCGTACGGGGCGGGCTCAGCGCTGCGCGGACAGCCCGGCCATCTCCAGGGCCGTCTCGTCGGGCTCGATCTCGCTGGTGCAGTACGAGCAGCGGCTGGCGATGCCGGGAATCTGCGAGTAGCAGCGCGGGCAGTCGCGCATCGCGGCCTTGATGTCCACCGGCTTGTCCTTGTCCCGCCGGTCGAAGCGCGCCTGCACCTTCATCATGGGCACGACGACCAGGAAGTAGAGCACCGCGGCGGTGATCACGAAGGCGATCGCCGCGCCGACGAACTTTCCGTAGGGGAACGTCACGCCCTCGGCGGTGAAGGTCGCCGTGCTGAAGTCGCCGGTCGAGCGGGTCGCCAGGCCGATCAGCGGGGTGATGAACGCGGTGCTGAAGCCCGTGACCACCGCGGTGAAGGCCGATCCGACGGCCAGACCGACCGCCATCGTGACTATGTTCCCGCGCAGGATGAAGTCCTTGAACCCGCTCAGCACCGCTCTGCTCCCTGATGTGTCTCGTCTGGTTCCGCGCCGTCGTACGCGCGTACGCGCCCGGATGTGCGCGTACGACAGTGCCTTCTCCAGGGCGTGCGCACCAAACCGCGCCCTCGCTCCAGGCTTGCCAAGACGCGGCGGCGGGCGCAAGAGGGCACGGGTCCTCCGACGCGCCCCGCGCGCGCCCATGGGCGGGCGGGCGTCCTCAGAAGAGGGTCACCGAGGCGAAGTGCAGGGCGAGTTGGGGCAGGCCCGACAGGACGACGCCTGCGGTCGCGGTGAGCGCGATCGCGACCGCGAGGGGGGCCGGGACGCGGGAGCGTACGGGCCGCGCGGCGGGCCCGGCAGTCTCGGCGGGGTCGGAGGGGTCGGAGGGGGCCCCCGCCGTTCTGGACGGCTCGTCGCCGGTCTCCGGCGAGCGGAACAGGATCGCGGTCCAGCGCAGGTAGTAGTAGAGGGCGACGACGACGTTGACGGCCATGACGACCGCCAGCCAGCCGAGCCCCGCGTCCACGGCCGCCGAGAACACGGTGACCTTGGCGAACAGGCCGATGATGCCCGGCGGAAGACCGGCCAGGCACAGCAGGAAGAAGGCGAGCGCCAGCGCGGCCAGGGGGCGCTCGGCGTACAGGCCCCGGTAGTCGGTGAGGCGGTTCAGCGGCTTGCCGCGGGCGACCAGGGCGGCGACCGCGAAGGCGCCCAGGTTCACGACGGCGTACATCAGGGCGTACGCGACGGTGGCGCCGACCTTGTCGTCGCCGGAGTACGCGGCGGCCGCGATCGGCACCAGGAGGTAGCCCGCCTGGCCGACCGAGGACCAGGCGAGCAGGCGCACCGCGCTGTGGGCGCGCGTCGCGGACTGGCGCACGGCGGCCGCGTTGCCGATGGTCATGGTCAGCGCGGCGAGCACCGCGAGGGCCGGGCCCCACACGTCCGCGTACGCCGGGAAGGCGACGACGGTCACCAGGATGAGCCCGGAGAAGCCGACCGCCTTGCCGACGACGGAGAGGTAGGCGGCGACGGGCAGCGGCGCGCCCACATAGGTGTCGGGCACCCAGAAGTGGAAGGGCGCGGCGGCCGTCTTGAAGGCGAAGCCGACCAGGGTCAGCACGACCCCGGTCTCGGCGACCGTGCCCAACTGCCCCGGGACGTCCGCGAGCTTGGTGGCGAGCTCCGTGAGGTGCAGGGTGCCGGTCGCCGCGTACACGAAGCTGACGCCGAGCAGCATCACGGCGGTGGCGGTGACCGACGACAGGAAGAACTTCAGGGCCGCCTCGGAGGACAGCCGGTCGCCGCGCTTGAGGCCGACCAGCGCGAAGGCGGGCAGCGAGGCGACTTCCAGGGCGACGATCAGGGTGGCGAGGTCGCGGGCGGCGGGCAGCAGGGCCGCGCCGGCCGCCGAGGACAGCAGCAGGAACCAGAACTCGCCCGCCGGGAGCTTCTCCTCGGTGTCCTTGACCGAGAGCAGCGCGGTCAGCAGGGCGCCGCCGAGGACCAGCGCCTGGATGACGAAGGCGAACTGGTCGACGGTGTAGCTGCACGCGTCCGGGTTCGCGGTCAGGCAGAACGTCGAGCGGCTGCCGGTGCGCAGCGGAACCAGGGCGGCCAGCGCCGCGACGAGGCCCGCGATCGTGATCCAGCCGAGCAGCGGCTTGCGCGCGGGCGGCAGGAACAGGTCGGCGAGCAGCACGACCAGGGCGACCGCGGCGGCGATCAGGGGCGGTGCGATCGCGACCCAGTCGACGGACTGGACCAGGCTCGCGGTGCCGGCCGCCGCGGTGGTGACGTCGGGGGTCACGACTTGCCTCCTGCGAGGAGCTTCTGGACGGCCGGGTCGGTCAGGCCGAGGAGGACCGCGGGCCAGAGCCCGGCGAGGACGGTGAGCGCGACGAGCGGGCTCCAGGCGGCGAACTCGTAGCCCTGGATGTCCGCGAGCTGCGGGCCTTCGGTGGGCTTGCCGCCCATGCAGACCCGGCGCACGACGACCAGCAGGTACGCGGCCGTGAGCAGGGTGCCGAGGGCGGCGATCGCCACGAAGGTGAGGAACGCGGGGCGGCTGAGGCCGGCCGCCGGGTCGAACGCGCCGAACATCGCGAGCATCTCGCCCCAGAACCCGGCGAGTCCGGGCAGCCCGAGGGAGGCGACGGCCGCGAAGGCGAGGAGCCCGCCCAGGCGCGGCGCCCTGCCGTAGAGGGCGGCTCCGGTGGCGCCGGCCAGGGTGTCGAGGTCAGCGGTGCCGTAGCGGTCCTTGAGGGCGCCGACCAGGAAGAACAGCAGGCCCGTGATGAGGCCGTGGGCGATGTTGGCGAACAGCGCGCCGTTCACGCCGGTGGGGGTCATCGAGGCGATGCCGAGCAGCACGAAGCCCATGTGGCCGACGGAGGAGTACGCGATGAGCCGCTTCAGGTCGCCCTTGTTGCCCTGCTTGGCGAGCGCGAGGCAGGCCAGCGAGCCGTAGATGATCCCGGCGACGGCGAAGGCGGCCAGGTAGGGCGCGAAGGTGTGCATGCCGTGCGGGGCGATCGGCAGCACGATGCGTACGAACCCGTACGTGCCCATCTTCAGCAGGACGCCGGCCAGCAGCACCGAGCCGACGGTCGGGGCGGCGGTGTGGGCGTCCGGGAGCCAGCTGTGCAGGGGGAACATCGGGGTCTTGACCGCGAGCCCGATCCCGATCGCCAGAACGGCGATGACCTGCACGGACGTGGTCAGTCCCCGGCCGTTGTCAGTGGCGAGTGCCACCATGTCGAAGGTGCCCGCCTTGAGCCCGATCAGGAGCAGGCCGAGCAGCATGACGACCGAGCCGAGCAGCGTGTAGAGGATGAACTTCCAGGCGGCGGCGGTCCGCTCGGCCCCGCCCCAGCGGGCGATGAGGAAGTACATCGGGATGAGGACCATCTCGAACGCGAGGAAGAACAGCACGAGATCGAGGACGGCGAAGGTGGCGAGGGTGCCGGACTCCAGGACGAGCAGGAGCGCGACGAACGCCTTCGGGCCCGGGCCCGAAGGCATCTTGAAGTAGCTGTACAGCGCGCAGAGGAAGGTCAGCAGCGCGGTCAGGACGAGGAGGGGGAGCGAGATGCCGTCGACGCCGAGGTGGAGGTGGACGTTCAACGCCGGGATCCACTGGATGTCCGTCGTGGCCTGCATCTTCGACGGGTGGCCGTGGTCGAAGCCGAGGGCGAGGACGATCGCGGCGAGCAGGATCACGCCGGTCACGGTCACGCCGTGGCGGAGCACGGCCTGGTCGGGGCTCTTGCCCCTGAGCCCGGGCGGGGCGGGGAGCAGGGCGGCCACGGCGCCGATGAGGGGGACGACGACGATGAACGCCAGAAGGAACTGCATCACGGACTCGCTGATATCGATCACGGCTCAGGACCCCGCGGTGACGTTGGCAAGGACGACCACGGCGGCCGCCAGGACGAGTGAGCCGGCCAGCAGCGCGCTGAGGTAGCTCTGCACATTGCCGTTCTGCGCCCGGCGCACGGCCCGGCCGAGCCACCGCGGCCCGGCGCTCGCAGCGCGTACGTACGTCTCGACGACCTCCCGGTCCAGGAAGCGGACCAGGCCGGCCGCGGCCAGGACGGGGCGGACGAACAGGGCGGAGTACACGGCGTCCAGGTGGAAGCCGGTGGCCGCGTGGCGGTGCAGCGGGCCCAGCAGGAGCCGGCCGGGGTCGGCCGGGTCGGGCGCGGAGGCGATGGAGCCGTAGACCTCGGCGTGGCTGGCGATGGCCTCCTCCTCGACCAGCCCGCCGTCGCCCTCGGGGTGGGCGGCGACGGCGCCCATCGGGGTGCGCGCGGCCAGGGCCGAGGTGTGGCGCCAGGCCGCGTAGGTGACCAGGCCGCCGACCAGGGCGACGCCCGTGGACAGGACGGCGGTGGTGACGGCCGGGGTGAGCGCGCGCCCGTCGAACCAGTCGCCGAGGTGGCCGGCGGTGAGACCGAAGCCGATGGAGGGGATGGCGAGCACCCACAGGACGGCGTTCATGACGAAGGGCTGACGGCCGTGGTCCGGGGCCTCCGCTCCCCTGCCGCGGAAGGCGAGCAGCCACAGCCGGGTCGCGTACGCGGCGGTCAGGAGGGCGGTGAGGAGCCCGGCGATCAGCACGGTCCAGCCGGCGCCGGACGGGGCGACCTGGCTCTCGCCGAGCGCGGTGTGCTCGGCGGCGGACAGGACGGCCTCCTTGGAGAAGAAGCCGGCGAAGGGCGGGATGGCGGCGAGCGCGAGCAGGGCGACGGTCATCGTCCAGTACGCGTCGGGGATGCGCTTGGCGAGGCCGCCCATGCGGGACATGGCGGTCAGGGAGTTGGTGCCGGCCGCGTGGATGACCACGCCGGCCGCGAGGAAGAGCAGCGCCTTGAAGGCGCCGTGCGACAGGAGGTGGAAGACGGCGGCCCCGCGGTCCCCGACGGCCAGGGCGCCCGAGAGATAACCGAGCTGGCCGATGGTCGAGTAGGCGAGAACGCGCTTGATGTCGTCCTGGGCGAGCGCGGCCAGACCGGACCCGACCATGGTGATCGCGGCCATCACGGCGAGCACGGTCAGGGCGGCGGCGGACGCGGCGAAGACGGGGAGCAGCCGGGCCACGAAGTAGATGCCGGCGGCGACCATCGTCGCGGCGTGGATCAGCGCGGAGACCGGGGTCGGGCCGGCCATCGCGTCCGGCAGCCAGGTGTGCAGCGGGAACTGGGCGGACTTGCCGGCCACGCCCGCGAGCAGCAGCAGGGCGACGAGGGTGGGGTGGCCGATGCCGCCGGTGAGGGCGGCCTGGACGACGCCGGTGATCCGGAACGTGCCGGCGTCGGTGGCGAGGGCGAACAGACCGATGAGGAAGGGGACGTCGCCGAGCTTGGTGACCAGGAAGGCCTTCAGCGAGGCGGCCCGCGCCTCGGGGGTCTCCCAGTAGTGGCCGACCAGG
This sequence comes from Streptomyces sp. NPDC006691, assembly GCF_042869955.1. Classification (NCBI taxonomy): domain Bacteria; kingdom Bacillati; phylum Actinomycetota; class Actinomycetes; order Kitasatosporales; family Streptomycetaceae; genus Streptomyces; species Streptomyces sp. NPDC006691. Next base: position 29,932 of record NZ_JBIAGW010000008.1, on the reverse strand, counting down.
AAGTACGAGCAGATGCCCATGATCTCCCAGCCGACCAGGAGCACCATCAGGTCGCCGGAGTAGACGACCAGCAGCATCGCGGAGGTGAAGAGGGAGACGAGCGCGGCGTACGAGGTGTAGCGCGGGTCGTCGCGCAGATAGCCCGTCGAGTAGAGCTGGACGCAGGTGGCGACCAGGCCGACCAGGACGGCGACGAGGACCGCGAACCCGTCCAGGTGGAGGGCGAGTTCGATCGGCACCGAGCCGGTCGGGGTGAGCCGGGTGGCCGCGTCGATCGCCCTGCCGCCGCCCTGGTCGACGGCGACGACGACGGCGAGGACGAACGCGGCGAATGTCGGGAGCACGGCGAGCGGCCGGACGAAGCCGGGCGCGCGGCGGCCGAGCAGCAGGCCGGCCGCGGCGCCGAGGAACGGGAGGAGCGGAACGAGGACGGCGAGGGTCGTGGTGGTCACGCGGCGGCCTCAGCCTTCTGTGCCGGGGCGGCGGGGTCTTCGGGACCTTCGGGGTCGGCCGGGTCCTGGCCGTGGCCCTCGGCGGTGTCGCGGAGCCGGTCGATGTCGGAGCTGCCGCGGTTGCGGTACACGGCGAGCACGATCGCGAGGCCGATGCCGATCTCGGCGGCGGCGATGGCGATGGTGAACAGCGTGAGCGCCTGGCCGCCGTGGAGGGTGTCGCGCAGCCAGACGTCGAAGGCGACCAGGTTGAGGTTGACCGCGTTGAGCATCAGCTCTACGGACATCAGGACCAGGATCGCGTTGCGCCGCGCGAGCACACCGTAGAGACCGGTGCAGAACAGGAGGACGGCGAGCACGGCGGGATAGGCGAGGTGCATCAGCGCGACTCCGTCTCACGTGCGGCGGCGGCGGAGGGCTCACCGGGGGCGACAGCGGCCGAGGCTTCACCGGCGGTGTCACCGGGGGCACTCTTGCGGGACAGCACGATCGCGCCGACGAGGGCGGCAAGGAGCAGTACGGACAGCGCCTCGAAGGGCAGCACCCAGTGCCGGAAGAGGATCTCTCCGGACACCTTGGTGGAGCCCTGGGCCGGTCCGTCCAGGTCGATCCAGCTGGTGCGGAAGGCGTCCACGACGACCCAGACCAGGGTCCCGGCGGCGGCGACGGCCACGGTCAGGGCCACCCAGCGGTTGCCTGAATCGGCGTCCGGGGAGCGGCCGATGGGGGCCTTGGTGAGCATCAGACCGAACAGGAGGAGCACCACGATCGAACCGACGTAGATGAGGACCTGAACCCAGGCGATGAACTCCGCAGTGAGCAGCAGGTATTCGACGGCCAGGCCGCCGAGCGCCACGACCAGCCACAGGGCGGCGTGCACCAGCTGGCGGGTCGTGACGGTCATGACGGCCGCGCCGAGGGTGGCGATGCCGACCAGGAGGAAGGCGATCTCCACACCGCTCGGCGACAGGAAGCCCTGCGGCGCGGTGAGGGCCGCCTGGGCGAGGGTCGCGCTCATGCCTGGCCTCCCTCGGGGCCGGTGTTCGGGGTGGGGTCGGTGCGGTCCGCGGGGTGGTCCGTGGACGCGGGACCCGCAGCCCCGGCGGACCCGGCTGCCTCCGCGGACCCGGCTGCCTCCGCGGACCCGGCTGCCTCCGCGGACCCGGCTGCCTCCGCGGACGCGGCGGCCTGCGCGGCCTGCTCAGTCGCGGCTGCCTCCGCCGCTTGCGCTGCCTCCGCTGCCTGCGCGGCGGCCAGCTTGTCGGCGGCCTTGCGGGCGGCGGCGACCTCCTTCGGCTCCTCGGCGCCGGGGTCGAGCGCGGGCGGGGCCGGCACCGTCCACATCCACTCGCGCAGCTTGTCGCGCTCGTGGGTGAGCTCGTGGATGTCGGTCTCCGCGTACTCGAACTCCGGCGACCAGAACAGCGCGTCGAAGGGGCACACCTCGATGCAGATGCCGCAGTACATGCAGAGCGAGAAGTCGATGGCGAACCGGTCGAGGACATTGCGGCTGCGTTCGCGGCCGCCCTCCACGGCGGCGGGCACCGTCTCCTTGTGGGAGTCGATGTAGATGCACCAGTCGGGGCACTCGCGGGCACACAGCATGCAGACCGTGCAGTTCTCCTCGAACAGGCCGATCACGCCCCGGCTGCGGGGCGGAAGTTCGGGCTGGACGTCGGGGTACTGCGCGGTGACGGTCTTCTTCGTCATCGTGCGGAGCGTCACGGCGAGGCCCTTGGCGAGGCCGGAACCGGGGATCGGAGACATCAGCTGATCGCCACCTTCACGATGCCGGTGAGCGCGATCTGCGCGAGCGCGAGCGGGATGAGCGTGGTCCAGGCGAGCTTCTGCAGCTGGTCCTCGCGGAGGCGGGGGTAGCTGACCCGGAGCCAGATCACGACGAAGGCGAGCACGGCCGTCTTGAGCAGGGTCCAGACCCAGCCGAGACCGTCCGCGCCCCACGGGCCGTGCCAGCCGCCCAGGAACAGGACGGTGGTCAGGCCGCACAGGACGACGATGCCGGCGTACTCGGCGAGCAGGAACAGCGCGAAGCGCAGGCCCGTGTACTCGGTGTACGCACCGAAGATGATCTCGGAGTCGGCGACGGGCATGTCGAACGGCGGCCGTTGGAGTTCGGCCAGGCCCGCGACGAAGAAGACCAGGGCGCCGACGATCTGCCAGGGCAGCCACCACCAGTGGAAGGCGTTGAGGATGCCGGGCAGCGAGACCGTGCCGGCCGCCATCGCCACGGAGGCGGCGGCGAGCAGCATCGGCAGTTCGTACGCGAGCAGCTGCGCCGCGGTGCGGAGTCCGCCGAGCAGGGAGAACTTGTTGGCCGATGCCCAGCCCGCCATCAGCGAGCCGAGTACGCCCACGCCCATCACGGCGAGCACGAAGAAGATGCCCGCGTCGACGACCTGGCCGACCGCGCCCTCGCTCGGGCCGATCGGCACGGCGACGAGGACGAGGAGATAGGGCAACAGGGCGACGGCGGGGGCAAGTTGGAAGATGCGCCGGTCGGCGGCCGCCGGGACGACGTCCTCCTTCTGGGCGAACTTCACGCCGTCCGCGACGAGTTGGGCCCAGCCGTGGAAGCCGCCCGCGTACATGGGGCCGAGCCGCCCCTGCATGTGCGCCATCACCTTGTGCTCGGTCTGCCCGACGACGAGGGGGAGGACCAGGAACACGACGAAGACGACGACAAGCCGGACGGCGACGTCGAGTGCGTCATTCACGCGGGTCGCCTCCGGCGGGGTCGGTGGGTTCGGCGGGGCCAGTGGGTTCGGCCGGGTCGGTGGGTTCCGGCTCTTCGGTAACGGGGGCCGGGGCGGGCTTCGCGTCCGGCTCCTCCTCGTCGAAGGCGGGTTTCGGGCTGTGCCAGGGGGCGTCCGAGCTGCGCGTACGGGGCGGAGCGGCGCGCCGCTCCGCCGTGTCCCCGCCCTGCTGCGAGGCGGAGCCTTGGCTCGCACTCCGACTCCGCCGGGGGCGTACGGCCGGAACTTCCGGAGCCCCGGGGGCGGGCGGAGCCTCCGGGCCTCCGGGGCCGGCCGGCCTCCCCTGCTCCTCGGGGACCTCCGTGGCAGCCGGGGTCCCCGGAGTGGCCGGGGCCGCCGGGGCTTCCGGGGCAGCCGGCGCCTCCGGGGCCGCCTGCGACGCCGAACCCTCGCTCGCCGTGCGGGTGCGCCTGGGGCGTACCGCCGGGGCTTCCGTCGCGGCCGGAGCCTCCGCGCCCTCCGAGCCCGCCGGGGTCGCCGGGGTCGCCGGGGTCGCCGGGGTCGCCGGGGTCGCCGGGGTCCCCGTACCGGTCGCGTCGGCCGGGGTGGCCGCCTGCGACGCCGAGCCCTCGGACACGCTTCGGGCGCGCCGCACCGGGCGGTCGCCGGCCGCGCGCGCGGGGCGCTCGGCTCCGGCCGCCCCCGCCGCACGCGGGGTGCGGGCCGGGCGGGCCGGGGCCGGGGGCAACTGGCCCTTGAGGGGGCCCCATTCGTTCGGGTCGGGAACGCCGGGCGGGAGCATCTGGCGGCGCTTGGGCCCGCCGTGCGCCGCACCCGCCGCGGGCTCCCCCGGCTCCTTCGCGCCGGGCCACGCCTTGGCGACGCGGGCCGCGAGGACGAAGTCCTTGCGCAGCGGGTGGCCCTCGAAGTTCTCGGGCAGGAGCAGCGGGACCAGGTGGGGGTGGTCCGTGAAGTCCACGCCGAACATCTCGTGGGTCTCGCGCTCGTGCCAGGCCGCGCCCGCGTAGACGTCGATGGCGGAGGCCAGCACCGGCGCCGAGTGCGGCACGGTCGTGCGCACGAGCAGGCGCCGCACCCGGCCCTCGCCGAGCGAGACGACGTGCGCGCAGATCCGGAAGCCGGAGCCGGGCTCGTCGACCGCGCTCAGCCAGTCGAAGTAGGTGCACCCCAGCTTGTCGCGGGCGATTTCGAGCGCGGCGATCCAGGAGCCGGCCGGCACGTCGACGGTGAGCAGCCCGTAGGCCTCCTCCGCCGTGGCCTCCGCGCCGAAGATCTCGGTGACGCCGTCGGGCAGGGTGTCGTACGCGGTCACGCCCGGTCCTCCCCCGGGGTCGGCGGGGCGGCGACGAGCCCGCTGGTCAGCTGGGCGGGGGTGGCCGCGTTCGCGTACCGCTCGCCGAGCGATTCGCGGGCGATCTTCTCCTGGAGCTTGAGGATGCCCTGGAGCAGCGCCTCGGGCCGGGGCGGGCAGCCGGGCACGTACACGTCGACCGGGATGATCTGGTCCACGCCCTTGGTCACCGAGTACGAATCCCAGTACGGGCCGCCGCAGTTGGAGCAGGCGCCGAAGGAGATGACGTACTTGGGCTCGGGCATCTGCTCGTAGAGCCGCTTGACCGCGGGCGCCATCTTGTCCGTCACCGTGCCGGAGACGATCATGAGGTCGGCCTGGCGCGGTCCGGGCGCGAAGGGGATCACGCCGAGCCGGATGAAGTCGTGGCGGGCCATGGAGGCCGCGATGAACTCGATGGCGCAGCAGGCGAGGCCGAAGTTGAAGACCCAGAGGCTGTAGCGGCGGCCCCAGTTGAGGACCACCTTCATCGGCTCGGGGGCCAGGCGCGAGAGCACGCCCAGCTTCTTCGGTTCGGGCAGCAGCACGGGCTGCGACGCGGGTCCGGGAGTCGTCACGTCCATTCCAGGACGCCCTTCTTCCATGCGTAGAGCAGTCCCACGGCCAGGAAGCCGAGGAAGATGAACATCTCGACGAGGGTGGTCGCGCCGTAGCCGGGGGCCGCGAAGACGGTCGCCCAGGGGAAGAGGAAGATCGAGTCCACGGCGAAGATCACGTACAGGAAGGCGTAGACGTAGTAGCGCACCTGGGTGTGGGCCCAGCCCTCGCCCACCGGGTCGACGCCGCACTCGTAGGTGAGGAGCTTCTCCGGCGTCGGCACCACGGGCCGCAGCAGCCGCCCGGCCCCGAAGGCCACGGCGACGAACAGCACGCCGACCACGGCCAGCAGGCCCACGACCGCATAGCTGTGGAAGTAGTCGGCAGCCAACACCGGCATCTGGCGCACGGTCGGTTCCGGCACGTCGCGCCCCTCGCTCCCTGGCCTCGATGATCTCGTCGCGCCCTGTTCGACGCTGTGTACGGACGGGAGTCTAGGCCCTGCTAAGGGGGCCCTTCGCAGGCGCGTCTCACGGCTTGGGCCGCCGGGGTGGGGTTTTCCCCCGTACAAGGAGGGTGCGGCACCCCATGGCGCCGCCGATCTCCGCCCGGCAGGCTTGGCACCATGACCAGGACCCTCCGCGAGCAGCAGCGGTACGCAGCAGAACAGCCGGGCGCGGCCGCCGACGACGAGAAGGCCGCTCCGCCCGCCGTGCGGTTCGCCTACGAGCGGCACACCTGGAAGGAGGTCGCGCATCTCCTCGCCGACTTCCCGATGGCCCTGATCGGCTTCGTCTACGTGGTCGTGATGGTCGCGCTCGGGCTCGGGCTCTCCGTCACCGTGATCGGTCTTCCGCTGCTCGCGGTGGGGCTGCTCGGCGCACGTCAGCTCGGCAAGGCCGAACGGGCGCGGGCGCGGGCCCTGTTGGGGGTGCACGTCGAGGAGCCCACCCCGATCCCGGCGCGTCCGAGCAGGCACGGCGGCTTCTTCCCCTGGCTGTGGACGAGCCTGCGCGACCCGGTGGCCTGGCGCAATGTGCTGTACGAGTTCGTGCGGCTGCCCTGGGGGATCCTGACCTTCGTGGTGACGCTGGTCTCGCTGTTCGTGGCGTGGCCGCTGCTCGGCTTCATCGCGCGGGGGCTCACCAACGCGGACCGGATGATGGTGCGCGCCCTGCTCTCCCCTTCGGACAGCCTGGAGCGGCGGATCGCGGAGCTGGAGTCCGACCGGGGCGTGGTCGTCGACACGGCGGCGGCGGACCTGCGCCGGATCGAGCGCGATCTGCACGACGGGGCGCAGGCCCGCCTGGTGGCTCTCGCCATGGGCCTCGGCCTCGCCAAGGAGAAGCTCCTCGAAGACCCGGACACGGCGGCCGCGATGGTCGACGAGGCACACGGCGAGGTGAAGCTGGCCCTCCAGGAGCTGCGCGACCTGGCCCGCGGCATCCACCCCGCGGTCCTCACCGACCGCGGGCTCGACGCCGCTCTCTCCGCCATCGCGACGCGCTGCACGGTACCGGTGAAGGTCGCCGTCGACCTGCCCGGACGGCCCGCGCCCGCCATCGAGGGCATCGCGTACTTCACGGTCTCCGAGCTCCTCCAGAACGTCAGCAAGCACAGCCGGGCGCGGGCCGCGTCGGTCGAGGTGTGGCGCAGCGCGGACCGGCTGCTCATCCAGGTCGAGGACGACGGGGTGGGCGGTGCCCGGCTCGACGGCGGCTCCGGCATGGCGGGTCTGGCCGAGCGGCTCGGCGCGGTGGACGGCCTGTTCGTCCTCGATTCGCCGGCCGGCGGCCCGACGGTCGTGACGGCCGAGCTGCCGTGGCGCGACCGGGGTCCGCAGGACTGACCGGGGCCGACAGGACCGACCAGGGGCGACGGGACCGACCGGGACCCGCCGGACCGACCCGGGGCAGCGGGACCGACCGGGACCCGCCGGACCGACCGGGACCCGCCGGACCGACCCGGGGCAGCGGGACCAAACCGAGGCCCGCAGGACCGATCGGGCCCCGTGAGGGCCCTCGGGAGTGCCCCGGGGTAGGGAAAACCCCCGGTCGAAGAGGGTGACCGGCTCCATGGCCGGGGGCGCCCGCGCAGGACAGGCTGGAGGTCACAGGGGGCGGCGCGCAGTCGGCGTCCACGCGGCACACGGAATGGACGGACGGACCGATGACCATGGACACCGAGTACGGGTACGGCGTGGCGCGCTCCCCCGAGCGGCGGCGACACCTCCTTCCGGCGGTGCTGCGGGCGCCGTTCGAGGGCCGCACCTTCCGCGAGTTCGGTTATCTGCTGCTGAGCCTGCCGATCAGCATCGTGCTGTTCTGCTGGGCCGTGCCCATGGTGTCGGCGAGTGCCGGGCTCCTGGTCACCTTCATCGGCATTCCGCTGATGGCGGTGGCCCTGATGGGCTGCCGGGGGCTCGGCGTGCTGGAGCGGGCCCGGGCGCGGGCGCTGCTCGGGGTCGAGATCGACGAGCCGCGGCCGGTGCGCTCGCGCGGCGGCCTCATGTCGTGGATCGGCGGCGTCCTCAAGAGCGGGGTTTCCTGGCGCCACCTGATCTACTCGGTGCTCCACTTCCCCTGGGCGGTCTTCGCCTTCTGCACGGCGCTGCCGCTCTGGCTGACCGGCTGGGCGCTGTTCAGCTACCCGCTGTGGCGCTGGGTGTTCCCCATGTACGCCGGCCAGGCCGGCCTCCAGCTCTACGGCGACGACCACCACAACGTGTACTTGGACACGCCGTTCGAGATCGCCCTGACCGCGGCCGCGGGCCTGTTGATCACGCTGGCCGTGCCGTGGCTGATCCGCGGTCTCACGGCGGTGGACCGGGTGATGGCCGTCGGGCTGCTCGGCCCCTCGCGTCTGGAGGAGCGGGTCACCGAGCTGGAGTCGGACCGCGGCGTGGTCGTGGACACCTCGGCCGCCGATCTGCGCCGGATCGAGCGCGATCTGCACGACGGGGCGCAGGCCCGCCTGGTCGCCCTCGCCATGGACCTCGGCCTCGCCAAGGAGAAGCTGGCCGAGGACCCGCAGACGGCGGCCCGCATGGTCGACGAGGCGCACGGCGAGGTGAAGGTCGCCCTCCAGGAGCTGCGCGACCTGGCCCGCGGCATCCACCCCGCGGTCCTCACCGACCGGGGCCTGGACGCCGCCCTCTCCGCCGTCGCGTCCCGCTGCACGGTTCCGGTCCGGGTCGAGGTGGATCTGCCGGGCCGACCGGTTCCGGCCATTGAGGGCATCGCGTACTTCACCGTCTGCGAACTCCTCCAGAACGTCAGCAAGCACAGCGGCGCGAGCCGGGCCACGGTGGACGTCTGGCAGGCCGGCGAGCGTCTGATGCTCCAGGTCGTCGACAACGGACGCGGGGGCGCGGACGCCTCGGCGGGTTCCGGCCTGGCGGGCCTCGCCGATCGGCTCGACGCGGTGGACGGCATCCTCGCCGTGGACTCCCCGCCCGGCGGCCCGACGACCATCACCGCCGAACTGCCTTGGCGCTCCTAGGAGTTGAGCCGCGGTCCGGGCGCGCCGCCGGCCCCGCACCGGGCGTACCCCGCGCCTCGAACGGCACGGTGACACCCCGTACCACCCCCCGGCCCGTAAACCTCGGGTCGGGGGGTTTTTGCCTGGCGGGCGCGGTTTCGCGGCCGGATGCTGAGATGCTGGACGGCACAACGCCACGGCTTGCGCAGAGCTGTGGGGCGCGCGCCCGACGGGCGCGGGCCTGGGGAGCCGACAGAGCACGGGGGCTGTGGAGTCGTGGAGGACAGGGTGCGGGTGGTCATCGCCGAGGACTCGGTACTGCTTCGGGAGGGCCTGACCCGCCTGCTGACCGACCGGGGGCACGACGTCGTCGCGGGCGTGGGCGACGGGGTGGCGCTGGTCAAGACCGTGGGAGAGCTCGCCGACCAGGGCGCGCTGCCCGATGTCGTGGTGGCGGACGTACGGATGCCGCCGACCCACACCGACGAGGGCGTGCGCGCGGCGGTCCAGCTGCGCGCGCTGTACCCGGACATCGGCGTCCTGGTGCTGAGCCAGTACGTCGAGGAGCAGTACGCGACCGAGCTGCTCGCCGGGTCGAGCCGGGGCGTCGGCTATCTCCTGAAGGACCGGGTGGCCGAGGTCAGGGAGTTCGTCGAGGCCGTGGTGCGGGTCGCCCGGGGCGGTACCGCCCTGGACCCCGAGGTCGTGGCGCAGCTCCTGGGGCGCAGCCGCAAGCAGGACGTCCTGGCCCATCTGACGCCGCGCGAGCGGGAGGTCCTAGGACTCATGGCCGAGGGCCGGACGAACTCGGCGATCGCCAAGCAACTGGTGGTCAGCGACGGCGCGGTCGAGAAGCACGTCAGCAACATCTTCCTGAAGCTGGGCCTCTCGCCGAGTGACGGGGATCACCGCCGCGTTCTCGCGGTCCTGACCTATATCAATTCATGACCGGGTGTCACCCTGTCGGGGATCGGGCGGGCCGCCGGCGCCGGAATCCGGTCGCCGGGCCAAGCTGACACGCCGCCCGCGGGCTTCCGCCACGGCGGGACCTACAACCAAAGAAGGATGACCGGGCGTTCCAGCAGAAGGGCCGGGGGGCGAATAATTCGTGGCAATTCAGGGCAATAAGGCGTCTCAAAAGAGCGTCCAACATATGAGCGGTCCAGGGAAGGCGACCCTTACCGACGTAGGGTGGGCCTTGGCGCTACCGGTCGGCCGGATGCGCCCGAGCAGCCCGCCCGAGGGAGGTCCAGTTCAGTGACCAGCCAGGTCAGTAGCCCAGCCGAGCAGGCAGACGGAGCCGATGGGGCCGTCGTCGGGGAGCAGCGCAAGCCAGCCGGCGAGAAGGAAGTCCGGCGACTCGACCGGGTCATCATCCGCTTCGCGGGTGACTCGGGTGACGGTATGCAGCTCACCGGTGACCGGTTCACCTCGGAGACGGCGTCGTTCGGAAACGACTTGTCGACGCTGCCGAACTTCCCGGCCGAGATCCGGGCACCTGCCGGAACGCTTCCCGGTGTGTCGAGTTTCCAGCTGCATTTCGCCGATCACGACATCCTGACCCCGGGTGACGCGCCGAACGTGCTGGTCGCGATGAATCCGGCGGCGTTGAAGGCCAACCTGGCGGACGTGCCGCGGGGCGCCGAGATCATCGTCAACACGGACGAGTTCGCGAAGCGGGCGATGGCGAAGGTCGGCTACGACACCTCGCCCCTTGAGGACGGCTCGCTGTCCGCGTACAACGTGCACCCGGTGCCGTTGACGACGCTGACGATCGAGGCGCTCAAGGAGTTCGGGCTCTCCCGCAAGGAGGCCGAGCGGTCGAAGAACATGTTCGCGCTCGGTCTGCTGTCGTGGATGTACCACCGGCCGACCGAGGGCACCGAGAAGTTCCTGCGCTCGAAGTTCGCGAAGAAGCCCGCGATCGCCGAGGCCAACGTGGCGGCGTTCCGCGCGGGCTGGAACTTCGGCGAGACGACCGAGGACTTCGCCGTCTCCTACGAGGTCGCCCCCGCGACCCAGGCCTTCCCGGCCGGCACCTACCGCAACATCTCGGGGAACCTGGCCCTGTCCTACGGCCTGATCGCGGCGGCCCAACAGGCCGATCTGCCGCTGTACTTGGGCTCGTACCCGATCACTCCGGCCTCCGACATCCTGCACGAGCTGTCCCGGCACAAGAACTTCGGCGTGCGCACCTTCCAGGCCGAGGACGAGATCGCCGGAATCGGCGCGGCGCTCGGCGCGGCCTTCGGCGGCTCCCTCGCGGTGACGACGACGTCGGGTCCGGGCGTGGCCCTGAAGTCCGAGGCGATCGGTCTCGCGGTCTCGCTCGAACTTCCGCTCCTCGTCGTGGACATCCAGCGCGGCGGGCCCTCGACGGGTCTGCCGACCAAGACCGAACAGGCCGACCTGCTCCAGGCGATGTACGGGCGCAACGGCGAGGCCCCGGTGCCGGTGGTCGCGCCGAAGACCCCGGCGGACTGCTTCGATGCGGCCCTGGACGCGGCGCGGATCGCCCTGACCTACCGCACCCCGGTCTTCCTGCTCTCCGACGGCTACCTCGCCAACGGCTCCGAGCCGTGGCGGGTGCCGGAGCTCGACGAACTCCCGGACCTGCGGGTCCGGTTCGCGAGCGGGCCGAACCACACGCTGGCCGACGGCACCGAGGTGTTCTGGCCCTACAAGCGCGACCCCCAGACCCTGGCCCGCCCGTGGGCGGTACCGGGCACGCCGGGCCTTGAGCACCGGATCGGCGGCATCGAGAAGCAGGACGGCACGGGCAACATCTCCTACGACCCGGCCAACCACGACTTCATGGTCCGCACCCGCCAGGCCAAGATCGACGGCGTCGAGGTCCCCGATCTGACCGTGGACGACCCCGACGGCGCCCGCACCCTGGTGCTCGGCTGGGGCTCCACGTACGGCCCCATCACCGCGGCCGTGCGCCGGCTGCGGGCGGCCGGCGAGCCGATCGCGCAGGCCCACCTGCGCCACCTCAACCCGTTCCCGAAGAACCTCGGCGACCTCCTGGCCCGCTACGACAAGGTCGTCGTGCCGGAGATGAACCTCGGCCAGCTCGCCACCCTGATCCGCGCCAAGTACCTGGTCGACGCGCACTCCTACAACCAGGTCAACGGCATGCCGTTCAAGGCCGAGCAGCTCGCCACCGCTCTCAAGGAGGCCATCCATGCCTGACGCTCACGCCAACGAGCTGCTGCAACTGGTCCCCAAGGCCGAGGCGAAGCAGTCGATGAAGGACTTCAAGTCGGACCAGGAGGTCCGCTGGTGCCCGGGCTGCGGCGACTACGCGGTCCTGGCCGCCGTGCAGGGCTTCATGCCCGAGCTCGGCCTGGCCAAGGAGAACATCGTCTTCGTCTCCGGCATCGGCTGCTCCTCCCGCTTCCCGTACTACATGAACACCTACGGGATGCACTCCATCCACGGCCGCGCCCCGGCCATCGCGACCGGACTCGCCTCCTCACGGCGGGACTTGAGCGTCTGGGTGGTCACCGGTGACGGCGACGCCCTGTCCATCGGCGGCAACCACCTGATCCACGCGCTGCGCCGCAACGTCAACTTGAAGATCCTGCTGTTCAACAACCGGATCTACGGTCTGACCAAGGGCCAGTACTCGCCGACCTCCGAGGTCGGAAAGATCACCAAGTCGACGCCGATGGGGTCCCTGGACGCGCCGTTCAACCCGGTCTCCCTCGCGATCGGCGCCGAGGCCTCCTTCGTGGCCCGCACCGTCGACTCCGACCGCAAGCACCTCACCGAGGTGCTGCGCCAGGCGGCCGAGCACCCGGGCACCGCGCTGGTGGAGATCTACCAGAACTGCAACATCTTCAACGACGGCGCCTTCGAGGTCCTCAAGGACAAGGACCAGGCCGAGGAAGCCGTCATCCGGCTCGAACACGGACAGCAGATCCGCTTCGGCGCGGACCGGGCCAAGGGCGTCGTCCGTGACCCGGCCACCGGCGACCTCGCGGTCGTCCCGGTCACGCCGGAGAACGAGGCCGACATCCTCGTCCACGACGCCCACCAGGCCTCGCCGACCACGGCGTTCGCGCTGTCGCGCCTCGCCGACCCGGACACCCTGCACCACACCCCGATCGGGGTGTTCCGCTCGGTCGACCGGCCGGTCTACGACACCCTCATGTCCGACCAGCTCGACACCGCCATCGAGCAGAACGGCAAGGGCGACCTCGGCTCCCTGCTCGCCGGCAAGGACACCTGGACCGTCGTCGGCTGATCCGGAGCGATGACGAAGCCGGGTGCCCGGCCGCGAGTCCCCACGGACCCCGGCCGGGCACCCGGCTTCGTCGCGCCTAGGCTCCGGCCGACTCCCGGGCCGCGTCGTAGGCGGCCCGCGCCCGCTGCACGTCGTCCATCCGGACGCCGGTCCAGCGCGCCAGCGCCCGCACCTGCTCGGCGGCCTCGCGACCGAGCGGGGTGATCGAGTAGTCGACGCGGGGCGGAATCACGGGCTTGGCGTCCCGGTGCACGAAGCCGTCGCGCTCCAGCGTCTGAAGCGTCTGGGCCAGCATCTTCTCGCTGACGGTACTGAGCTTGCCGATCTCCCGGCGCAGCTCGCTGAACCGGTACGAGCGGTCGAGCAGCGCGTCCAGGACCAGGACGCCCCAGCGGCTGGTGACGTGCTCCAGCACCAGCCGGTGCGGGCACATGGCCTCGCGCGCCGCCTCCCGCCGCCCACGCTCCCCGGCGGCATCCACGGCAGCACCTCCGACGACTCTCCGTCCACTTACTCCCATACCAGTACCTTACTTCAAAGTGTGTACTTTCCGATGGTTAGCGCTATCCGTAGGCTGGAACCCACCTACGCATGAGGAGCCACACCATGAGCATCGTTGTCACCGGAGCCACCGGATCCCTCGGCCGTCTCGTCATGGAGGACCTGCTCACGCGGGTACCGGCGAGCGAGATCGTCGCCGTCGTACGCGACAAGGAGAAGGCGGCCGGCATCGCCGCCCGCGGCGTGGAGCTCCGCGTCGCCGACTACAGCGAGCCCGCCACCCTGGCCGGAGCCTTCGGGGCCGGCGACCGGGTGCTGCTGATCTCCGGCAGCGAGGTCGGCCGGCGCGTTCCGCAGCACACCGCGGTGATCGAGGCGGCGCAGGCCGCGGGCGTCGCCCAGCTCGCCTACACCGGCATCCTCGGCGGCCCCGACGCCGACTTCGCGCTCGCCGACGAGCACAAGGTGACCGAGCGGCTGATCCTCGAATCGGGCCTGCCGTACACGTTCCTGCGCAACGGCTGGTACACCGAGAACTACACGGCCAACCTTGCGCCGGTCCTCGCGCACCGCGCCGTCGTCTCCAACGCGGGCGAGGGCCGGGTGGCCTCGGCGGCCCGCGCCGACTACGCGGCGGCCGCCGCCGTGGTGCTGACCGGCGAGGGCCACCTGGGCCGGGCGTACGAGCTGAGCGGCGATGTGGCGTGGTCGTTCGCCGAGTACGCGGCCGAGGTCGCGGCCGCCACCGGCGAACCGGTCGCCTACAACGCGGTCACCCCCGAGGCCCACCTTGCCATCCTGACCGGCGCGGGGCTGCCCGCCGCGTTCGCGGAGCTCCTGGTGGACGTCGACCTCGCCATCGAGCGGGGCCGCCTGGCCGCCACCCCGGGCGACCTCGCCCGCCTGATCGGCCGCCCGACCACCCCGCTGGGGACGACGGTCCGGGCCGCACTCGCCGCGTAGGGCAGGCCGTCAGGACCGTATGGCGATACGGGCATGACACCGCGGTCTCTTCGGCGCTACCTTCTGCCTGGAATCGAGCGCGCGGGAGGACCAGTGGCCAAGGATTCGGCGGGACCGGTGGGACCGGCAGGGCCAGGGGGACCAGGGGGACCAGTGGGGCCGGCGGGACAACAGCGGGCCGGACTGCTGTACGGAATCGGCGCGTACGGCATGTGGGGGCTCGTCCCCCTGTTCTGGCCACTGCTCAAGCCGGCGGACGCGATGGAGATCCTGGCCCATCGCATGGTGTGGTCCCTCGGCCTGGTCGCCGTCGTGCTCCTGCTGATGCGCCGCTGGGCCTGGATCGGCGAGCTGGTGCGCCGGCCCCGCAAGCTCGGCCTGATAGCCGTCGCCGCGACGGTGATCACGGTCAACTGGGGCGTCTACATCTGGTCGGTGAACTCCGGCCATGTGGTGGAGGCGTCCCTCGGCTACTTCATCAACCCACTCGTGACCATCGCGATGGGCGTGCTGATCCTGAAGGAACGGCTCCGGCGCGCCCAGTGGGTCGCGGTGGGCGTGGGTGCGGCGGCGGTCGTCGTCCTGACCGTGGGCTACGGGCAGCCGCTGTGGATCTCGCTGACCCTGGCGTTCTCGTTCGCGACGTACGGCCTGGTCAAGAAGCAGGTGAACCTCGGCGGTCTGGAGTCCCTGGCCGCCGAGACCGCCGTGCAGTTCCTGCCCGCGCTCGGCTATCTGCTGTGGCTCGGCGGGCAGGGGCGGGCCACGTTCGCCACCGGCGGCGCGGGGCACGCGGTGCTGCTGGCCGCGACGGGCGTCGTGACCGCCATCCCCCTGATCTGCTTCGGCGGGGCCGCGATCCGGGTGCCGCTCTCGACGCTGGGGCTGCTCCAGTACCTGGCGCCGGTCTTCCAGTTCCTGCTCGGCATCGCCTACTTCCACGAGGCGATGCCGCCGGAGCGCTGGGCGGGCTTCGCGCTGGTGTGGCTGGCCCTCACCACGCTGACCTGGGACGCCCTCCGCACGGCCCGCGCCACCCGCCGCGCCCTGTCCGAAGCCCTGGCCCACACCCCGCCGCTGGCCTCCGCGCCGCCCCAGCCGCAGGGTTCGTAGGGCCTTTTTTCCCTCCCCACCCCGCCCCTTCCCACAACCCTCCGGGGGCCCGTCACCTGCGAACCGTGCGCGGCTTGTCGCCCAGTTCCCTGGGCCCCCAACCCCCTTCCGGGTGCGGACCGTGGTCGCCTCTCGCGCAGTTCCCCGCGCCCCCAACCCCCCTTCCGGGTGCGGACCGTGGTCGCCTCTCGCGCCGTTTCCCGCGCCCCTAAAGGCCTCGGTGCTGGCCCGCATCGGGCACTTCAGCCCGTCCGGCTGACCGGTACGGACCGGTGGAGGCATCTCCAACCCGTCCGGCTGATCGATACGGGCCGGTATCGGGCACTTCAGCCCGTCCGGCGTTTGAGGACGAGCGCCCTTAAGGCGCGATACGGGGTCCGGGGCGGAGCCCCGAACCGGGGGTGCAGGGGGCTGCGCCCCCTGCGGGGGTCTGGGGGCGGAGCCCCCAGGGGCCGAAACCAACCGATCCCGGGCAACGGGCGGGCGGGTGGGCAAACCCCCCAGGGGCCCCTGTAAATGGGGGGACACCCCGACCGCACCCCGGCTAGCCTGGGCACATGGTCACGTACTCGTACTACTTCTTCCGCTGAGCCCCCCGCGGCAGCAGCCGCACCCAACCCCACCCCGGAAGGAACCCCGTACCGAGTACACCAAGGGACACCCATGCCCTCGCACGACCACACCCCCTCCCAGCTGACCCTCACCGCCGTCTGCAAGGCGTACGGCGACCGCCGGGTACTGGACCAGGTGAGCCTCACCGTCCGCCCCGGCGACAGGACCGCCGTCATCGGCGAGAACGGCTCCGGCAAGTCCACCCTGCTGCGGCTGCTCGCCGGCGCCGAGCAGCCGGACTCCGGAGAGGTCACCTCCGTCTTCCCCGGCGGCACCGGCCACCTCGCCCAGACCCTGGACCTCGCCCCGGACCGCACGGTCCAGGACGCCATCGACCACGCCCTGGCCGAGCTACGCGCCCTGGAAGCCGCCATCCACACCGCCGAAGCGGCACTCGCGAAGGCGGGCGAGCGCGCCACCGAGGCCCAACTCGCCGCGTACGGCGACCTGTTGACCGCGTACGAGAACCGCGACGGCTACCGCGCGGAACCCCGCACCGCCGCCACCCTCAACGCCCTGGGCCTCGCCCACCTCACCCGCGACCGCGAACTCGGCACGCTCTCCGGCGGCGAACAGTCCCGCCTCGCGCTCGCCTGCGTCCTGGCCGCCGCCCCCGAGCTGCTCCTGCTCGACGAGCCGACGAACCACCTGGACCACCAGGCCACCGACTGGCTCGCGGAGCAACTCCGCGCCCACCGGGGCACGGTGGTGGTCGTCACCCACGACCGCGCCTTCCTCGAACGCGTCTCGACCACGATCCTGGAGGTGGACCGGGACCTGCGCACGGTCGCCCGGTACGGCGACGGCTGGGCCGGATACCGTACGGCCCGGGCCGCCGCGCGGCACCGCCGGGAGCTGGCACACCAGGAGTGGCTCACCGAGCTGGCCCGTACCCGAGGACTCGTCGAGGCCGCCGGGCAACGGCTCGCGGCAAGCGGAAAGGACCCGGGCCAGGGCTTCGGCAAGCACCGCCGTTCCTCCGAGGCCAAACTGTCCGGGCAGGTCAGGGCGGCCAGGACGCGGCTGGACCAGTTGGAGCGGCAGCCGGTCGCGGCCCCGCCGCCGCCCCTGCGGTTCCACGCCCGCCTCACCACGGCGGCGGCCGGCTTCGACGGCCCGCTCGTCGAGCTGGCCGGGGTCGTGGTGGGCGACCGCCTGGACGTGCCCGCCCTGAGCGTCAAACCGGGCAGCCGCCTCCTCGTGTCCGGCCCCAACGGCGCGGGCAAGACGACCCTCCTGCGCGTCCTCGCCGGACGGCTGAGCCCGGATGCCGGGACCGTGCACCGGACGACACGTCACATCGGCTATCTGGCACAGGAGTTGAGCCATTCGCCGACCCGCACTCCGCTCCTCGGCGCCTTCGCCTCGGGACGCCCCGGGCTCCCCGAGGAGTACGCCGATGAACTCCTGGCCCTCGGCCTGTTCCGCGAGGAGGACTTCGCGGTGCCGGTCGCGGGGGGGGGGGGGGGGCCGCCCCCCCCGCCGGGGGGCCCCCCGCCGGGGGACCCCCCGGGGCCCCCGGTGTAGTCCGCGGAGCACCCCCGGGCCGGGGGCGGGGCCCGGGGGGCGCCCGGGGGGGGGCGGGGGGGGGGGGGGCCGGGGGCACCGCCACGACGGCTGGAGCTCGCCCTTCTGGTGACCCGCCCCGCCGACCTCCTCGTACTGGACGAGCCGACGAACCACGTGTCGCTCGCCCTGGTGGAGGAGGTGGAGCAGGCACTGGCCGACTATCCGGGCGCGGTCGTCGTGGTCTCGCACGACCGCCGCTTCCGGGCCTCCTTCAGTGGCGATCGACTGGAGTTGCGCGCCGGAGCGCCGGTGCGCTGACCGGGACGGGCCGCGGGACGGGCCACCGGTGCGCGGGTTATAACGAACCCATGACCCTGCACTGGAAGCTCGTAGTGGACGCCTCCGACCCGCACGCCCAGGCCGACTTCTGGGCTGCCGCCCTCGGCTACGAGGTCGAGGACAACAGCCTGCTGATCAACCGGCTGAGCGCGGCCGGGGCCATCGGGCCGGATCTCACCCTCGAACACGGCGGCCGGATCGCCTTTCGCGATCTGGTCGCCGTCCGGCATCCGGACGACTCCTACGACCCCGACAGCGGCACGGGCCTCGGTCGGCGCATCCTGTTCCAACGGGTGCCGGAGAAGAAGACGGTGAAGAACCGGATGCACATCGACGTCCACTCGGCGCCCGGGGAGCGGGCCGCCGAGGTCGACCGCATCGCCGGGCTCGGGGCCACGGTGCAGCGTCAAGTGAGGGAAGCAGGAGCGGAGTTCACCTTGATGACGGACCCCGAGGGCAACGAATTCTGCGTGCACTAGGCCGTGCCCGGTCCAGCCCTACGGTCCCGCCCGGCACCCCCGCATCCCCGCACACCCGCACCCCGGCACCCCCGCATCCCCGCGCACCCACATACCGGCGCCCCGGCACACCCGCACCCCGGCACGCCCGTGCTCTCGCACCCCTACGACACCGCGAGTCGCCCCCGGCCAGGACCGGCCGGAGATGGCCCAATCACCCACCGTTTGGCCCCAGTTGACCACCCGTACACCGTCCGGAATCCGAACACCCCTGGCCGGTTTACGTTCTTGACGCCCCCTCTACCTCTCCTTGACCATCGGCCTCGCGTTTCCGTCCCATCCCCGAACGGAACACGGAGCCCCCCATGCGCACTCCGCACTCCCCACGCACCCTGACCGCAGGCGTGGCGCTGGCCACCGCCGCGCTCTCCGTCGGCGTGCTCGCACCCGCCGTCTACGCGGCCCCCGCGCCCGAAGCCCCCGCCCAGGTGAGCCCGGTGGCGGTCGCCGCGCCCGACATACCCGTAGCCAACGTCAAGGCGCACCTCGCCCAGCTCCAGCAGATAGCCAACGCCAACGGCGGCAACCGCGCCCACGGCCGGTCCGGCTACAAGGCCTCGCTCGACTACGTGAAGGGCAAGCTGGACGCTGCCGGATTCACCACCTCCGTCCAGCAGTTCAGCTCGTCCGGCGCCACCGGCTACAACCTGATCGCCGACTGGCCCGGCGGCGACGCCTCCCGGACCGTCATGGCCGGCGCACACCTCGACTCGGTCACCGCAGGGCCCGGCATCAACGACAACGGATCCGGTTCGGCCGGCATCCTGGAGACCGCGCTCGCCGTCTCACGGGCCCAGCTCAAGCCCGACAAGCACCTCAGGTTCGCCTGGTGGGGCGCCGAGGAGCTGGGCATGGTCGGCTCGCGCTACTACGTCAACTCGCTTGCGAGCGGCGATCGTTCGAAGATCTCCGGGTATCTGAACTTCGACATGATCGGCTCGCCGAACCCGGGTTACTTCGTCTACGACGACGACCCCACCCTGGAGAAGGTGTTCAAGGACTACTTCGCCACCCTCTCCATCCCCACCGAGATCGAGACCGAGGGTGACGGCCGTTCCGACCACGCCCCGTTCAAGAGCGCGGGGATCCCCGTCGGCGGTCTGTTCTCCGGCGCCGACTACACCAAGACCGCCGCCCAGGCGCAGAAGTGGGGCGGCTCGGTGGGCCAGGAGTTCGACGCCTGCTACCACGCCTCCTGCGACACCAGCTCCAACATCGACACGACGGCTCTCGACCACAACAGCGACGCCATCGCCTACGCCCTGTGGCAGTTGGCCGCCGGAGGCAGTACGCCGCCCGACCCGGGCAGCACCTTCGAGAACACCACGGACCTCGCCGTCCCCGATTCGCCGGGACCTGCCGTGACGTCCTCGATCACCGTCAACGGCCGTACGGGGAACGCCCCTTCGGCGCTGAAGGTCGGCGTGAAGGCCGTCCACACCTACAGCGGCGACCTGGTGATCGATCTGGTCGGGCCGAGCGGCCGCTCCTACCGGCTGCACAACTCGTCGTCCGACGCGACGCCCAACATCGACACGACCTACACCGTGAACGCCTCGTCGGAGACGGCCAACGGCACCTGGAAGCTGAAGCTCCAGGACAAGGGCCCGCAGGACACCGGCTACCTCGACAGCTGGAAGCTCACCTTCTGACCCAGAGCTTCCCCATCCCCCGGGACCGGTCCGGGAGACAGACCCTCCCGTCCGGCGTATGCGCGTGCATATACTGCATGCGCATACGCCTTTGGATGACTCACGGAGGGCACCATGGCCCGCAACTTCCTTTTCCTGTTGGGCAGTACACGCGCAGGGGGCAACACCGAGACGCTGGCCCGGCAGGCGGCCGAGCAACTTCCGGCGGGCGACACCGCCCGCTGGCTGACCCTCACCGACTTCGAACTCCCCGCGTTCCGCGACCTGAGCCACACCGATCAGCGCGACCTGGCCGCCCCCACCGGGAACGCTGCGACCCTGCTCGACGCGACCCTGGACGCCACCGATCTGGTCATCGCCTCGCCGCTGTACTGGTACAGCGTGTCCACCCCGGTCAAGCACTACCTCGACCACTGGGCGGGCTGGCTCCGCACCCCCGGACTCGACTTCCGGCAGCGGATGGCGGGGCGCACCCTGTGGGGCGTGACCGTGCTCGCCGGCAGCGACCTCTCCACGGCCGACCCCCTGGTGGGCACGTTGCGCAACTCGGCCGCCTACCTGGGCCTCGACTGGGGCGGGGTCCTGCTCGGCAGTGCCGTCCAGCCCGGCGAGATCGCGCAGGACACCGAGGCCGTCGCCCGCGCCAAGACGTTCTTCGGCGGCACGCCCCTCAGGGCCGCTCCGGGGTCCGCAACGCCCGCATGACATGGGCCACCAGCAGCTCCACCCGCTCCGGTCCGGGCATCGGCCGGCCGAGCGCGTGGCGGTAGTACAGCGGGCCGTAGAGCATCTCCACGGCCAGCGGGAGATCGGCGTCCGGGGGCAGTTGGCCCTGCTCCTGGGCGCCGCGCATGCGCTCGTAGACCAGGGCCACGCGCGGGATCACCAGCTCGTCGTTGACGGCCCTCGCCAGCTGCTCGTCGTGCAGCACCTGGGAGAGGATCCCCCGGTAGGCGGGGCCCATCACCGGCGAGTTGAACAAGTTGACCAGCATGCCGATGTGGGTGCGCAGATCGACATCGATGTCCCCGGTGTCGGGGAACTCCGATTGGCTCACCACCAGTTCCACCACCGCGTCGAGCAGTACCGCGCCCTTCGTCGACCACCAGCGGTAGATGGTCTTCTTGCTGACGCCCGCACGGGCCGCGATCGCCTCGATGGTGACCTTGCCGTATCCGTTCTCCGCACACAGTTCGAGCGCGGCCGCGAGCGTCGCCCGGCGTGATTTCTCGCTGCGGCGCCTGGGGCTCGGAGCGGATCCGGACGAGGTGATCATGCCCTCACTCTACGAGGGCGTCCGTAACCGGATTGACAGCCGAGCCCACGACTCCAACAATGACGCAGGAAACGGAACGTGTCGTGTCGAGCTGGACGGGGGTCGGCTCGCACGACCGGTCCGTTCCGGACACTTCCGCGCGCTGTCGCGCCCGCCGGTTCCGTCGGCCGTTCCGGCCGCTCGGCCGCCGGACAGCCTCTCACGCAGTGATGTCCTTCGTCGTGAAGCGGGCCCAGGCCGCCGAGCCGAAGACCGCGACATACAGGGCCTGGAGCTCGAAGTTCTTCACCAGCTGGTCCCAGTAGACGGGCTCGCGCAGGACGTCCGCGAAGGACAGCCAGTAGTGCGGGAAGAGATACGGGCCGATCGCGTGCAGCTGCGGTATCTGACCGAGGATCTGGACGGTGATCAGCAGCCCGATGGTCGTGGCCATCGCCGCGATCCCGCTGTTGGTCAGGGTCGAGATGAAGAGCCCGAGCGCGGCCATACCGGACAGTGAGACCGCCACCACGCCGGCGATCGCCACGGCCCGCAGCAGCCCGTCGGCGAACGATATCTGCGTACCGGAGATCGTCGTGACCTCGCCCAGCGGGAAGAGCAGGGCGCCGACCGCGAGCGCCGACGCCGCCACCACGAGCGTGGCGATGAGGCAGAAGGCCAGCACCGAGGCGTACTTGGCGAGCAGCAGCCGCGTGCGGCCCGCCGGGGCGACGAGCAGATAGCGCAGCGTCCCCGAGCCGGCCTCGCCCGCCACCGCGTCGCCCGCGACCACGCCGACCGCCATCGGCAGGAACACCGGCAAGGTGGCGGCGAGGGCCGCGAACACCAGGAAGAGGCCGTTGTTGGTGATCTGCGCAAGGAACGCGGGGCCGCCCTCTCCGCCCCCGCCGCCGCCCCTGCGGCCGCCCGTGTCGACCTTCACCGCGATGCCGATCAGGATCGGCACCGCCGCGAGGACCGCGAGCAGCGCGAGCGTGCGCCAGCGGCGCAGCACCGTGATCAGCTCGGAGCGGAAGAGGCCCAGCGACCACAGGACGCTCGGCCGGCGCTCGGGCCCGGCCTCCGGACCCCGCCGGGGCGCTTCCACGACCTCAGCCCGCGACATCGAAGCCCTCCCCGGTCAGCGCGACGAAGGCGTCCTCCAACGAGGCCCGCTCGGCCGCGAAGCCGCGCACCCGCACCCCGGCCCGTACGAGCTCGGCATTGAGGTCCGCCAACTCCACGTCCTGGGGCGGCAGTTCGCTGGTCACCCGGTTTTCCCCGGCCACCGTCACCTCGGCCATCCCGCGCTCCTTGAGGAGGCGGGCGGCGGCCCCGGTGTCCGGGGTGGTCACCACGAGCCGGCCGCGCGCGTTCGCCGCCAGCTCCGCCACCTCGCCCTGGACGACGAGCCGGCCCTGGTTCATCACCGCGGCGTGCGAGCAGACCTGCTCGATCTCGTCGAGCAGGTGGGAGGAGAGGAAGACGGTCGTGCCGTCCTCGGCCAACTCCCTGATCAGGGAACGGATTTCGCGCATCCCCTGGGGGTCGAGCCCGTTGGTCGGCTCGTCCAGGACCAGCAGCTCACGGTGCTGGAGCAGGGCCGAGGCCAGACCCAGGCGCTGCTTCATGCCCAGCGAGTACGCCCGCGCCTTCTTGCCCGCCGCCGCGGCCAGGCCCACCCGGTCCAGGGCGGCCGTCACTCGGGCGGTACGGGTGCGGGGGTCGGCGGTGGGGTCCGCGGCGTCGTAGCGCAGCAGGTTGTCCCGGCCGGACAGGAAGCCGTACAGGGCGGGGCCCTCGATCAGGGCGCCCACCCGGGGCAGCACGGAGCGGGCGGCCTTCGGCATGGGGCTGCCGAGGAGCTTCGCGGTGCCGGAGGTCGGCTCGATGAGACCCATCAGCATGCGGATGGTGGTGGTCTTGCCGGAGCCGTTGGGCCCGAGGAAGCCGAAGACGCTGCCCCGGGGGACCGTGAGGTCGAGCCCGTTCACGGCCAGCTGGCCACCGCGGAACCGCTTGCTGAGGCCGTGTGTCTCGATGACCGCTGGACTGTTCCCCACTCCGCCCCTTCCCGCTGCCGCCCTGCCCGGCTCCGGGAGCCGAGGGGTCACCCCCTCGACTCCCTTGCCGCCGAGCCGGGTTACTACTTGGCCGAGTTCGCGGCGGCGACCAGCGCGTCCTTCGTCACCGCGCCCACGTACACCTTGCCGTTGTCCGTGATCAGGGCGTTGACCAGGCGCGTCTTGAAGACCGTGCCGGAGCCGAACGGGCCGGAGACCTTCTCGCCCAGGGAGTCGAGGAACTTCTGCGCGTCCCCGCCGCCCTTGCCGTTGTCGGCCTTCGGGATGCCCTTGCCGCCGGTGTCGAAGGCGGCGATGGACGTCCAGCCCTTACCGATCACCTTGGTGTTCTTGGCGTCACCCAGACCGCCGAGGCCCCCGGGCAGGCTCTGCTCGGGCTTGAACGTCTGCTTCTGCTTCTGCTTGCCGTCGTCCTCGGTGACCTTCGCACCCTTGGGCGGGCTGAAGGCGAAGGTGTCCGCGGACGGCTTCGAGAAGTCGACCTTGGTGAAGCCCGCGTCGACCACGGCCTTGCCGCCGGCGCTCGACGCGAGCGTGAACTTCAGCGGCACGCCCGTCTTGGCGTCGACCGCCACCCGCACCGAGCCGACCGTCGAGCCGGACTGCTTCGGCTTGATCAGGAGCTGGTAGGCATCGCGCCCGGCCACCTGCGCCGTACCGTCGACGGACACCGCGGTGGTCGGGTCGACGTTCTTCAGGAACTGGTCGGCCAGCGCCTTCGGGGTGGTCGGAACGCCCGCCTCCGGCGTCTTCCCGTGCTCCTTCGCCGCGTCGGCCGCGGAGCGCTGCGCGTGGTACGCCTGGTTCGACCCGCTGTCGTAGGCCCAGATGTCGTTGCCGTTGTGGATCAGGCTGTACTCGGCCGCGTCCTCCAGGATGGACACCTTCTGACGGTCGGGGCCGTCGGCCGCGACGCGCAGGGTGTGGGTGCCCGACGCCAGCTCGGTGAGCTTCGCGTCCGGAGCGGCGGACTTGCCGGAGCCGCCGGCCTTGGGGGCGAACGAGCCGAGGCTGCCGAGCCCGGGCAGGCCCAGGTCCGTGCTGATCTTCATGGTGCCGGAGAGCTGCTGTGTGTCGGATGCGGCCATCTTCTCGATGAGCTGCTGTGCGCTGATCTTCGGCAGACTGGGGTCGCCGGCCGCGGCGAGTGCCGGGACGAGCCCGATGGTCGCCGCCGCAACCCCCGCCACCGCGACCGGGACGAGGTAGCGCGCCGCCTTGCGGCGGCCCGCGCCGAGGTCCCTGGCCTCGTCGGTGGCCTGTGCGCTGTCGTTCGGTGCCATGTGTGCCCTACCTCCGTGGTCGGCGGCGTCCGTCCGTCGTGCTCAGTTCCACCCCGCGCCGCCATTCTCACCCGAATTGGTCAGGAGTGGTGCCTCCCATCTGACCAAAATCGGAGCCTCGGCGCGTCAGCCCCCGGGAGCAACCTCATGTACCTCTCTGGGATGACGGAACCCTGAGTCGCCTACCCCGTCCCGTAGGGGTGAGAACCGAAAGGGCCCGCCTTCCGGCCCGGCCCCCCGGCTCTCGGCACTCGGCTCTCAGCCCGCTCGGTGCACGACCGCGTCGCAGAGCTCTTCGAGCGCGGACTTGGCGTACCCGCAGGGCAGCGGCGCGAGGGTGGCCCGCGCCTCCTCGGCGTACCGGACGGTGTCCCTGCGCGCCTGCTCAAGGGCCGGGTGGACGCGCAGCCCGCGCAGCGCCTCCGCGTGCCGGGCGTCGTCGCTGAGGTCGCCGTCGAGCAGCGCCACCAGCTCCAGGTCCTCCGGGCGGCCGTGCTGCGCGGCCTGGGCCCGCAGGTGCAGGACCGGCAGCGTGGGGATGCCCTCGCGCAGGTCCGTGCCCGGGGTCTTGCCCGACTCGTGCGAGTCGCTCGCGATGTCCAGGACGTCGTCGGCGAGCTGGAAGGCGGTGCCCAGGCGCTCGCCGTACTGCGTGAGGATGTCGACCACCGACTCGTCGGCGCCGGACATCATCGCGCCGAACCGGCCCGAGACCGCGACGAGGGAGCCCGTCTTGCCGGACAGCACGTCGAGGTAGTGGTCGACCGGGTCGCGCCCCTCACGGGGGCCCGCGGTCTCCAGGATCTGGCCGGTGACGAGCCGTTCGAACGCCTCGGCCTGAATCCGTACGGCCTCGGGGCCGAGATCCGCCAGTATGTGCGAGGCGCGTGCGAAGAGGAAATCACCCGTGAGGACCGCGATGGAGTTGCCCCAGCGGGTGTTGGCGCTGTCCACGCCGCGCCGCACATCGGCCTCGTCCATCACGTCGTCGTGGTACAGCGTCGCGAGATGGGTCAGCTCGACCACCACGGCCGAGGGCACGACGCCCGGCGCGTAGGGATCTCCGAACTGGGCCGCCAGCATCACGATCAGCGGGCGGAATCGCTTGCCACCTGCGCGGATGAGGTGCTGCGCGGCCTCCGTGATGAACGGGACCTCGCTCTTGGTGGCATCGAGCAGTCCCGCCTCGACAGCCGCCAATCCGGTCTGGACATCGGCTTCAAGTGCCTGGTCCCGCACGCTCAGCCCGAACGGCCCGACGACGGTCACGAGGGGTACTCCTGTCTGCTGACGATCACACGGATTGTCGATGTGTCGCTGCCTTCACTCAAGTCAGCGTATCGGGTCGCTGTTCGATCACCATGGGCGCCTTCCCGTCACCGCCCGCGCACAGTCCCTTGGACCCCGGTATGTTCTGGATCAGCTCATACGATCAGGAGTGGACCTTTTGTCCGGAACGATGACCGACGCCCCCGACGATCCGGCCGCGGAGCAGCCGCCTCCGCAGGACGACCACGCCTTTTTCGGCCAGCCCCGCGGCCTGCTCACCCTCTCCGGCCTGGAGGTCTGGGAGCGGTTCTCCTTCCTCGGCATGCAGGCGATCCTCGTCCTGTACTTCGCCGACTCCGTCGCGAACGACGGCATGGGCATGTCCGCGGGCAACGCGGCCTCCGTGTCGGCGGCCTACGGCACCCTCGTCTACCTGGTCTCGGTCGCCGGCGGCTGGCTCGCCGACCGCATCCTCGGCTCCTACCGCGCGGTCCTCTACGGCGGCATCCTCATCGCCTGCGGCCACTACGCCATGGCCGTGCCCACCGCCGCGGCGACCTGGATCGGGCTCGGCCTGATCAGCGCGGGCACCGGCCTGCTCAAGCCCAACGTCGCCTCCATGGTCGGCAAGCTCTACCGGACCGACGACGAGCGGCGCGACGCCGGGTTCGCGCTGTACTACATGGGCATCAACATCGGCGCCTTCCTCGGCCCGCTGATCACCGGCTGGCTCGGCGACCACAAGGGCTGGCACTGGGGCTTCTCGGCGGCCGCGGTCGGCATGACGTTCGGCCTGATCCAGTACGTGCTCGGCCGGCGCCACCTGGCCGGACGCAAACACGCGGCCGAATTCGCGCTGCCACCCGAGGGCATGCGCCGCGCGGTCCGCCTCATCGTGCTCGGTGTCGTCGTCGTCGCGGCACTCGCCGTACTGCTCTCGCTCGGCGGCTGGCTGACGCTGGGCCGCTTCGTCGACCTCCTGACGCTGATCTCCGTGATCGCCCCGGTCGTCTACTTCGCGGTGATGTTCGCCAGCCCCCGCGTGACCGCCGAGGAGCGCGGGCGGCTGCGGCCGTACGTCGTGCTGTTCCTGGCCTCGGTGGCGTTCAACTTCATCCTGTTCCAGGCGTACTCGACGATGATGCTGCTCGCCTCCACCAACGCCGAGACGAGCATCCTCGGCTTCCACTTCCCGGCGAGCTGGTACGCCTCCGCGCTCGGCGCGTTCGAGGTGGCGCTCGCGCCGGTGGTGGCCGCCGTGTGGGCCCGCATGGGCCCGCGCCAGCCGCACGCCTCCAACAAGATCGCCTTCGGCGTCATCCTGGGCGGGCTCTCGTTCCTCCTGATGGTCCTGCCGACCTCCGGGCACTCCGGCGACACCTACAAGATGGCCGCCTGGTGGATCGTCGGCTCGTACCTGCTGCTCGGGCTCGGCGACATCCTGCTGGAGACCTCCGGCATGTCGGCCACGACCAAGCTCGCCCCACGGGCCTTCGCCAGCCAGACGATGTCGCTCTGGTTCCTCTCCCTGGCGCTGGCCAACGGCATCCAGGCCCAGACCGTGAAGGTGTACGGAAAGGTCTCCAACCCGGCGTACTTCGGCGTGAACGGCGCCATCGCGGTGCTCGTCGGCGTTGCCGTGATCGTCGCCGCCCCCTGGCTCAAGCGCACCATGCACCCCGTCCACTGAGCCCCCGTCCACTGAGCCCCCGTCCACCGAGTCGCCGTCCGCCGAATCCCCGTCCGCCGAGTCGCCGTCCAGAGTCCCCGAGCACGCAACCCCGTTCCCTGAGGTCGCCGCCATGCACATCCGCACCGAATTCCCGTACGAGACACAGCGCGAGGACGTCCGGATCCCGCTGCCCGACGGCACGCTCCTGTACGCGCGCGTCTGGCGCCCGGTCACCGAGGCGCCCGTCCCCGCGCTGCTCGAATACCTCCCCTACCGGCTGACCGACTGGACGGCTCCCCGCGACTGGCAGCGGCACCCCTGGTACGCCGGGCACGGCTACGCCTCGGTGCGTGTCGATGTCCGCGGGCACGGCTGCTCCGAGGGGCTGCCGGGCGACGAGTACGACGCTACGGAGCTGGCAGACGGCGTGGCGGTGGTCAATTGGCTTGCCCAGCAGCCCTGGTGCACGGGCAAGGTCGGCATGTTCGGCATCTCCTGGGGCGGCTTCAACAGCCTCCAGATCGCCGCCCTCGCGCCCGAACCGCTCAAGGCGATCGTGACGGTCTGCTCGGCCGACGACCGCTACGACAACGACGTCCACTACATGGGCGGTTCGGTGCTCGCCGTCGACATGCACGCCTGGGCGGCGACGATGCTCGCCTTCGTCTCGCGCCCGCCGGACCCCTTCTTCGTCGGGGAAAAATGGCGTGAAATGTGGCTGGAGCGACTCGAAGCGGTGCAGCCGTTCATCCACACCTGGCTCGCCCATCAGACCCGGGACGCCTACTGGAAGCACGGCAGCGTCTGCGAGGACTACGGCGCGATCGGCGCGGCCGTACTCGCGGTGGGCGGGTGGCACGACCCGTACCGCGACACCGTGCTGCGCCTGGTGGAACACCTCCCCGCCGACCGGGTACGCGGTCTCATCGGGCCCTGGTCGCACCAATACCCGGACCGGGGCCTTCCGCCCGGGCCCGCGATCGGTTTCCTCCAGGAGACCCTGCGCTGGTGGGACCACCACCTCAAGGGCGAGGAGACCGGCGTGATGAAGGAGCCGCTGCTGCGCTCCTGGATCAGCGAGTCGCACCCGCCGGCCACGGTCTACGCGGAGCTGCCGGGCCGCTGGGTCGGCGACCCGGCCTGGCCCTCGCCGCACGTCACGCCCGTCTCGTACGCGCTCCAGGGCGCACCCGTGCAGGTGCGCTCGCCGCAGCACACCGGCATCGACGCGGGCCGCTTCTTCCCCTTCGGCAACGACGCCGACCTGCCCCCGGACCAGCGCGCCGAGGACGCCCACTCGGCCGCCTTCGACTTCCCGGTACCGGACGGCTCCGGCCCCCTGGAGATCCTGGGCCGCCCGCGGGTGACGCTCCGGCTGCGCATGGACGTCCCCTTCGGCCAGGCGATCGCGCGCCTCTGCGACGTGGCCCCGGACGGTTCCTCGACCCTGGTCACCCGGGGCGTCCTGAACCTCTCCGCCCGGCACGGCCGGGACCGCGCGGACGCGTGGCCGCTGGGCGCGACGGAGGACGTGACCTTCGACCTGAACGGCATCGGCCACGCCTTCCCGCCGGGGCACCGCATCCGGCTCGCGGTGTCCTCCGCGTACTGGCCCTGGATCTGGCCGCAGGCCGACTCGGTGGGCTTCACCCTCGACCCGGCCGGTTCCTCGCTCCAACTACCGCTCAGGGAGCGGACATCGGACGACACGATCGCCTTCGCGGACCCCGAGCAGTCCGAACCGCTCGGCGTCTCCTACCCGGCCCCGCTGGACGAGCCGCGCCCGGAGCGGCTCGTCGTACGGGACGTGGCGAAGGGCGAGTGGCGCCTTGAGGTCGACCCGCGGTACGGGGGCACCCGGGTGTACCCGGACGGGCTCGAATTCATGGAGGACGCGAAGGAGACGTACACGATCGAAGCGGACGATCCACTGTCCGCGCGGACCCGCTCGGACTGGCATCTCCGGTTGCACCGGCCGGAGTTGGGGTGGGACGTCCGGGTCGACACACGGTCGGAGATCTCGTGTGACGCGGCGGATTTCGTGACGTGGGACGAGGTGGTGTGCCGGGAGGGCGGGGAGGTCGTCTTCCACCGGACGTGGGAGCGCCGCGTCCCCCGCGAAGCGGGCTGATCCGGGGGGGGAGTTGCCCACCCGCCCGCCCGTTACTCGGGGTTGGCAGGTTCCGGCCCCTGGGGCTCCGCCCCAGACCCCGGGGGGTCTGCCCGCCCTCCCGCCCGTGCGGCCGGGTTGAGGGGTTCGGGCCCCTGGGGCTGCGCCCCAGACCCCCTGAGGGGCTGCGCCCCTCGAACCCCGGGCGGGGGCTGCGCCCCCTGCACCCCCGGTTCGGGGCTCCG